>JABFQZ010000009.1 GCA_013141435.1 Ferruginibacter sp. | reverse complement strand
CGTAATAGCATCAATTTTATTGCTTGCAAGTTGCTCTCCAGCAGAGCTTGCGTCCTCTTCAAATTGACAAAACAAATAAAAGGGTTTTTGAGTAAAAAATCACCAACTATTTTTCAGTACATTACCTTAAAAAAGCAGCTCTTAGGCTGCTTTTTTAATGTTTATAATGTTGGTTTACCATCCTTTTTTAGCAACACCATCTTTTACTGCTTCTAAGGCTCTAGCTTCGCCAAGCATAGTAGTCATTTTATTGCCTTTACCATCGTTGCCTTGTGCCATGTAGCCACCACGACTAGTTTTAGTGATCACTGCATCTTGCATTTCTACATTTTTCTCCTTCGTTTTCATGCAATAAGCTGTTAATTTTCCTGCCATTTTAAGTTGAATTTATGGTTAATAATATAATATACGAAGCTTTACTTCAAGTTAAAACTAATGAATTATTTGGGTTTTACAAAAAAACTTAATTAACAATTTAATAGACGGTGTTTTTTTTTTAAAAAGCTAATTGAAGAATGAAAAAGATAACTGTTTACCACTGTAAAAATTTATTAGTTCCTGTAATACAATTTCTATTTTATTAATATATGTTGAGACTACAAAATTGAAAGCTCAAAAATGAATTTTGATATTGTAAAATTAATATCGTATTAGAAAAAGAATTAACAAATTATAATTTGATAATGTGATAAAGTGTTATATATTGCTAAACGATTTATAGTTGTATTACAATTTTGTAAAATTTGCAATACAATCAGTGGAAACAAATATTTATACCAAAACAGTTTTCTACTTTTCGAAGTTTAATACAACCAAGCTAACTTTATGAAAAGACTTTCTATTTATTTGTTATTTATTTTAAATTTATCTTTTAGTGCATCAAAAGCACAATTAGTAAATGGATGCTCTTTTTTAAAAGGAACTTTTGTAGAAGTAGGTATTGCACCCAATGGAGGGTTTGGTACACCTGAGAATGCACCAGCAGGCTATCATTCTAGACCAGGCACACCAATAATGTACAACCCTTCAACCGCTACATATCTAACTAGAAATACTGCTTTAGGGTTTGTAGCAGATTGGGATTTAAACGGTTTTAATGTTGGAACACCAACTTATTTTGGAGATTATTTTATGCCAGGCACAGTGCAAGAAGGCTGGGCAATTGCTGTAAATGGAGTACGCCACAATGCATACACAAATAGTTATACAATAAATGGAGGCACAGGTTTTACAAGCTCAACTGGTAGTAGCTCTGGTTTAAATTTTGCTGGCAATATTATTAGCCATACTATTAACCCTACCGATATTGTATCTAAATGGAAAGGTACTTTTGGCAACCCCACCCAATTAGAAATTGAACAACAAACCAGTTTGTTAATTTCAAAAAGTTATTTTGTAATGAAAATTAAGGTCAAAAATATTTCGACCTCAATAGCTCAAAAGGTATTTTATTTAAGAACTGTAGATCCGGATAACGAACAAACCATTACAAACAATTTTTCTACCAAAAATATAATAGCTTTTCAATTACCAAATGCTGCCAATAAAGTATTGGTAACTGCACAAGGCGCCACTAACCCTAACGCCTATTTAGGTTTAGGAACTAAAGATTGTAGAGCTACAGCTTTTGCTAGAAAGTCAGGTCTTTTTCCTATAAACAATTTAGATGTTTTGCATAATAAAACTGCAACTTTAGATAACATTTTTGCAGGGAGTAATACAGTTGATGCTGCTATTGGTTTAGTATTTAATTTAGGAGATATTGCCCCAGGCGAAACTGTAAACTTTGCTTATGCTTATGTCTTAAATGCAATTGATTTAGATGAGGCTTTTAATCAAACTTCAAATAGTTTTGATATTAATTCTGTATCATACGCTGATAATTCTACTTATAACCAACCATACAATTCTAATCAAAATATTTGTATAAATAATGCATCTGGTTTTACATGGCAATGGTATTTAAATGGAGTAGCAGTTGTGGGAGCTACTAGCCAATGCTATGTAAATACAGCAACTTTACTTAATCAAACACTTACTGCTATAGGAACTCCTGTTGCTTCTGGTCCATGTTCAATTACTGGAGGAAATTTACCTGTAACAATTACACTTAATGTTATTCCTACATTAGTCCCACCTTCTGCACCTATTGTAATTTCTCCTGTTTCTTATTGTATAAATGAAACTGCAGTAAGTTTGCAAGCTACTGCCAGTGTAGGTCTTAATTTAAATTGGTACACTTCTGCTACAGGGTCTATCCCTACTTCTACAGCACCCATTCCAAACACAACAACGTTTGGTACAACTACATATTATGTTAGTCAAGGTACAGCTCCGCTTGAAAGTGTAAGAGTACCAATTGTAGTAAAAGTAAATAACTTACCAAGTTTATCGGCTTTTATAACTACAAATGGAAAGTGCTTAGGAGATAGCATAATTTTAAATGCAATAAGTAGCAATGTTTCGTATGAATGGACTCCAACTTCAGGTGCAAGTATTACAAATGCTGCAGTAATAAATGTAGCACCATCTATTAATACAACCTACACTATTAAAGTAACCGATGCTAATGGTTGCAAAAATTCAGCAATTTTAAACACTATTGTACACCCTTTACCTTCGGTAAATATTTTACCTCATGCAAGTGAGTTATGTGTAAATGATAGTATTTTATTGATTGCTGGTGGCAGCACAGCTACTTATCTTTGGAGTACAACCAACGCTATTTACAATCCAACATCTAATATGGTTTATGTAAGGCCTATGCAAAATAATACTAAAGTAAAAATAGTAGCTACAAACAATTTTGGTTGTAAAGTAGCAGATAGCACTTATCTTAATATTCTGCCCTTACCAAAACCAAACCTTGGGCTAGATATATTTATTTGCGATACGAGCACCAAAACGTTTTCACCTGGCATTTTTGCCAGCTATTTATGGCAAAATGGGAGTGTGCTTGCAAGTTTTGCTGCAAAAAATATTGGCACCTATAATGTAAAAGTTGAAGGAGCAAATGGTTGTTTTGGATATGACACAGTAAAAATATTGGGTTATTATCCTTTACCAAATAATTTTTTACCTAAAGACCAAGAGCTATGTAGCAACAAACATTTAGTATTAAAAGTAGCAGGCTTTAAAAATTATTTATGGAGTACTGGAGATTCAATTAATACAATAACCATAAAAGGAGCTCAAGATATAAAATTATTAGTAACCGATTTTAGAAATTGTATAGGATTAGATACTATCAAAATTACAACAAAAGAATGTATAGATTTTGCTATACCCAACGCATTTACACCAAATAATGATGGGCTTAATGATAATTTTAAACCTATAATTAATGAAACAGTAACACAATATCATTTTGTAGTTTATAATAGATGGGGGCAAATAGTATTTGAAAGCAATATTCAGAATAAAGGATGGGATGGTAAAAAAGATGGGGTTTTACAACCAAACGGTACTTATGTATATTTTTTACAATATTCCGATTACTATAATATTCAAAAAGTGGCAAAGGGTACTGTAAATTTATTGCAATAATAAATTAGCCTTAATAAGTAAACTTAAAATTTGTATTTTTTTGCTTTCTAATAGTATAATAATTTAAGAATGAGTATTTACGAATTCATATCATACGCCAAAATAAAATACTCGTTATTATTAAATTGAAAATTGCCAACAACACACCATTTTAATTTTTTTGTATGTGCAATTAAGGATGGCACATTAATTTTATTTATAAAAGTTAAACCTAAAGGAAATTTTTTTGAAATATTTGCACGCATAAACTCAAAAAGTACATTTATTAAACCCATACCCCGATAGTTTTTATGAATACAAACTGGGCCATACTGAAAACTGTTTTGTGTTGTAAAATTATATTCCAAAAATTGTATACTGGGTAACAAGGTAATCATATATTTGAAAATAGGATATTGGCTAAAAAAAAGCCAACTCTCTGCAAAAATATATGCAATTACTACATTTTTATCTTTGGCAATAAATAAACCTTGGTTTTGAATTACGTATTGTAATTGTGCTTTGGTAAATGGAGTGGTTACAAATCCATCTTTTTTTTCGGTGTCTAATAAGTTTGTAACCAAATAAAGTTCTTGCAATTGCAATACGGAGTCTATATCTAATTGGGATGCAATTTGTACTTGTATATTTTGAAGCATAAATACAAACTTACTATAGAAAAAAGTATAAAAAAATGTGTATTTTAATTTTGCTTTCATAAGCAAATGTTGAAAAAAGAGATAGCACCGAAAATCTACGCCTGATTGTAGAGGAAAGCCCACAGTACATTTAAAGGTGTACGAGGACTTGAAACGAAAAGCAGGGCATATGCTGAAATTGTTACCAATGTTGGCGTTCAAAAAAAACAAAACAAGATTAAACTTTTGTAAAATTAATTAGTCATATTATTAAGTTAAAAAATTGCAATACTTTTAATGTTAAATGGCAGAACTAATTAGTGATATAGAATTGTTGGAACAATTTAAAAACTCCTCCTCAAAAGAGCGTGCCTTTACTGCTATTTTAAAAAAATATCAGGAAAAAATATATTGGCATATTCGTAGAATGGTGGTAGAGCATGAAGATGCTAACGATGTATTACAAAATATGTTTGTAAAAGTTTGGAAAGGACTAGAAAATTTTAGAGAAGATAGCCAATTATACACATGGCTATACAGAATTGCTACCAATGAAAGCCTTACTTTTTTAGCACAACAAAAAAAGAGAAATTCAGTATTTATTAGTGTTGAGGAAAATGGCTTGAGCAATAGCGTACGTGCAGATAGTAATTTTGATGGAAACAAATTGGAATGGAAATTGCAACTTGCAATACAAAAATTACCCGAAAAACAAAAAGTGGTTTTTAACCTACGATACTACGACGAAATGCCTTATGCCGAAATGAGTTCTGTATTAGAAACCAGTGAAGGGGCTTTAAAAGCAAGTTATCACCATGCGGTAAAAAAAATTGAGGAATATATATTGAATAATTAAACCATTAAAAACATTTGTAGTCTAAATTAAAAATGACGATCAAAGAAACCATATTATTAGAACTAAATACCATAAGCACTTTGGTAGCAAGTGTGCCAAATGTAAATGTATATAAAGTACATGCTAATTATTTTGATGGCATACGTTCAGATTTGCAAGCAAATATAATAGCATCTAATTTTGAAACACTAAAAACTAAAGCAGAAGTTCCTGTAGGTTATTTTGAAAATTTACCGTTATCTATTTTTGCTAAAATAAAGCAAGGTTTTGGTGATGATGAAATTAAATCCACTTTACTTGAAAACATTGGAAACAAAAATGTATATACCATACCACAAGGTTATTTTGAAGAATTAGAAATAGCTCTATTGCCTAAAGCAAAAATAATAAAGCTTTCAAATTTTTCTATTTTTAAATATGCAGCTGCTGCCGCAATTATTGCAGGTGTTGCATTTGGAGCATTTACTTTTTTGCAAAATAAAAATACATTAGCAAACGAAAATGCAAGTATGGCTGCTGTTTTAAAAGAAGCAAACGAAATTTTGGTAAACAATACTTTTGATGCTACACTTGCAAAAATTTCTGATAAAGATTTGGAAAATTATTTACTACAAAATGGCGAAAATGTAAATACAGCACTTTTAGCTACTACCATTAATGATAGCAATACAGCTTTGCCCGAAGCTATTGATTACTTGGAAGATGAAAACACTTTAGATGATTTTTTAAAAAACAACAATTTAAATAATTAAAAAATGAAAAAACTTTTACTATACTTAACTTTTATTTTGCTTGCAAATACCACTTATGCCCAACCACCTGGCGGTGGTATGCCTGGCGATAGGCAACCTAACCCAAAAAGAGAAGAAAAAATAAAAGCTTTATATGTAGCATATATTACACAGCAATTAAACTTAAGTGCCGATGAGGCTCAAAAATTTTGGCCAGTGCATGCTCAATTTGACGCCGAAATGAGAGCTACACACAGCATCGAAAGTATTACAGAGCTTGATAGGCAGCAAGCTATGCTTAATGTAAAGAAAAAATACCAACCTAATTTTATAAAAATATTAGGCACCGAAAGGAGCAATGATTTTTATAGACAAGACGAAGAGTTTAGAAAAAAAATAATGGAGCGGTTAAAAAAAATGCGACAAAATAGAAATAGGGAAGATAGATTATCACCACAAGACGCACCGAGAAGGTAAAAATGCGATTGTGTTCATTTTAAATTTTAAAATATAAATGCACCCATTTATTCTACCGTTAGCGAAAAAGTAATAGACCTTGAGTTTATTTGATCAATGGTATTGGTGTATTTATAAGGGCTACTTTTATCCAATACATTTTTTAAACCATAGTTTATTTTAAGCTCGGGTGTAAGTACAAATACCGGAAAATAAAAATGGAAGCCAATAGCAGCTTCTAAAGTATAATCTAATTTTTTTAAAACTACCGCTTCGTCGTTATTTTTTTTGCCCGCATTTGCTGCTAAGTCATATTCAAATCTTCCACCTGCTAGTAAATAAACTTTAAAATTTTGTATTCTATCACTGCTAAATTTTAATTGCACAGGAAAAGCAAGTGTAATACCTTGTACTTTTTTAAAGGTTAATGTGTCTTCTTTTTGTATAAGGTTAGGTGTTTTTAGGGTATATTGAAATGCTTTTTCTGTAAAAATTAAATCTAGCGGATATCCTCTCAAATCGAAATGATTACTTAAGCGTAAATTCACTAACCCTGCAAGGTTTAAGCCTGTGCTATTTATACTTTCTATTACATTTACACTATCAAATTGAATAAACTTTGGGCTATGTACTATGTTATAATGAGACCTATTTACACCTACACTTATTCCAAATCTCAATCGATCATTATCATGATCGGGAGAATTAATACCACCCTCACGTAATTGTGCAAAAAGTAAACTTGGCATGAAGCCAAAAAATGTAATAAAAATTATTTTGTACCGCAATAAATACTGCATATTCCTAAGCTCAATGGTTTACTAATATTGTTTTTAAATCCTACGCTTTCTAAAATTGCTATAAAGTTTTTCCCTTCAGGAAATTTTTGTATAGACTTATCTAAATATGCATAAGCTGTTTTGTTTTTTGAAAATATACGTCCAATATTGGGTGATATAACTTTCATATATAAATTGTAAAAAGTTTTTACAAAAATATTTTTTGGTTTGCTAAATTCTAAAACAACTAGTTTGCCATTTGGTTTTAGCACACGTAAAATTTCTGTTAATCCCTTTTCTAAAAATTCAAAATTTCGCACCCCAAAAGAAACAGTTACAGCATCAAATGTATTGTCGTTAAACTGTAAGGCTGCACTATCGCCATTTAATAATTGTATGGTATTATTTAACCCTGACGCTTCAATTTTTTTTCTACCCACATCTAGCATTCCATCACTTATATCTATTCCAACTATACTGTGAGGGTGCAATATTTTTTCCATTAATATTGCCACATCTGCAGTGCCTGTAGCCACATCAAGTATTTTTTGTGGCTTATCGGCTTTTAAATATGCAATTGCTTTTTTGCGCCAGCCTACATCTATACCTACACTTAAAAAACGGTTTAAAAAATCGTATCGGTGAGCAATGCTATCAAACATATTTGCTACTTGAGTTTTTTTGCTCAACTCCGATTCCTTGTAGGGAACTATATTATCATGTTCAAATTTTGCCATCGTTATTGCAAATATAAGTGCTTTAATATAGTCATTTAAAAGGAAACCTGTTTTTGTTGTGTATATAAAGTTAAATTTGCAGTATATTAAAACCTAACAATGCATATTAAAAAAGCGGTTTACGTAATAAGTAGCCCTAAATTTGAAAGTTGCCCTGCACCCGATAGACCAGAATTTGCCTTCATTGGCAGAAGTAATGTTGGTAAATCGAGCCTTATAAATATGCTTTGTAATAACGATAAGCTAGCAAAAACATCTGGTTCGCCAGGCAAAACACAAATGATAAATCATTTTGAAATTGTAAGTAACAATAGCCAAGATGGCAAAAAAATTGTGCCAGATAAAAAGTGGTATCTAGTAGATTTGCCAGGTTATGGTTTTGCAAAAGTGAGTATAAGCAGCCGAAGAAAATGGGAGCAAATGATAGAAAATTATTTGCGCAAGCGTGAAAACCTTACACAACTGTTTGTGCTTATAGATGCAAGGCATAGCCCACAAAAAATTGATTTAGAGTTTTTGGAAAATCTTAAAACTTGGAACATAGCTTTTAGCTTAGCCTTTACAAAAAGTGATAAAGAAAATCAACGTATAGTTAGTAAAAATGTAAAAGATTTTTTGAATGCTATGAAAAAAACATGGCAGTTTTTACCACAACATTTTGTTACTAGCGCTGTAAAAAAATCAGGAAAATTAAAAATGCTGGATTTTATTGGTGAAACTACAGATGAGTTAATGGATAAGAGTACAAAATAATAATTACCGATGCCAACTTTTTAAAAAATTGGCATCGGTAATTTAAAGAAAGAGAGCCGACCCCTAAGTCGACTCCCTTCTGTTTACACATGAATCTACCTTACTGTTTTATAATTCGTTCTGTTTGAATTGTATTATTATTTAAAATTTGTAATATGTACATACCGTTAGAAAACTTAGCTACGTTTATACTTGAAACTCCTATTTTTTCTTTACCAAAAGCTACCAACCTTGCGTTTACATCAAATAATTTGTAGCTATAATTATCTGTAGCTGTTATTTGTATTGTTTGATTTGCAATAGTAGAAACTGTAAAAAGTTTATCATTACCTTTTAATGCTATTATATTTGAGTACATACTTTCGCCAATGGTTGTAGTGGCTTTAATTCGGTAAAAAACATTTGCTGTTTTTAAAGAGGCATTTTCATAATTTTTTATTGCTGTTGCTACATTTGTAAGTAGCGAAAATTGAATACCATTTGCAGAGGTTTCTAGTACTTGCGATACAATAGGTTCATCGGCTACAATATTCCAACGCAGCATATGCGATTGGCCAATTTTACTACCTTGCAAACTTACATTATGTATTGCCAAAACACCCAAAGCGCTTGTAAGGGTATATGAGCCAAGGCTACCATAGTTGGTAGCGTTATTATTACCAGCACCTTTTACTAATATATAATAGGTTCCACTGTTTAAAGTTGTATCTATAACAGCTTGCATAGTAGTAAGCGAATTGTATGTTTTTAATAACGTATTTGCATTATCGTACAATAAAATCATTACATCTAAATTCGCTCCATTATCATTAGCACCTACACTATAAGGCGTAGCTTCTATATGTATTGTACCATCTTGTGGCATAATGAATTTGAATGCATCGTTATCGGTAGGGGTTGTAATAATACCAGATACATTGCAATTTGCAGGGTTTATAGTTGTAGTTATGCTATCCATTACATCAGTATAATCATCTGTACGATACGTAAAGCCATTTTGGGTAGTAATAATTGATAAATTATCTTGAGCAGATGTACAACCACTTGGTGTTGGTCCATCTGTCCACCCTGTCATGTTTCTATAATAACTATTACCCATTACTGGAGCCCAACTAGTTTCTCCAGTTCCAATACCTGTATTATAATGTTCTACTAATGCACAATTTGCATCGTATCTGGATTGATGCGAAAGACCAACAGAATGACCACTTTCGTGTGTGCAACACTCCCCAATATTTTTCGAACTATTGTTTAATTTATCTGAAAAAACAAAAGCTGGCACATCATCACCCCAATTAAAACATCCTAAATATGAAATGCCCCCAGCGTTGGGATACCATGCACTTGTAGGTGTAACAATCACCCTAATTCTTCTAGCAACAGGAGCAGCTAAAAACACAGTAGAATCGGTAGTTATGTTTACCGCAAATGGACGATAATCTTCGCTTACACGGTTAAAGATTTCGATAATTTGTGTATTTGATAATGCAGCTGGCGCACAATCAAATGCCACACCACTTTGCCATGCGGCATGCTGCACTCTTTGACCATCAAAATCTAAAAAAATAGTAGGCGCACCAGTAGTGAAACTACTTAAATTTGGCACTTGACTTTTTGCTGCAAGTGATAGTAAAACTAATGTTATTGTAAATATTTTTGAAGTAAAAAATTTCATGGTAAATTTATTTGTGGTAATAATTTAGAATTGTTTAGGGACTTTCTTAATTAAATCTATAAATTGCATGGTTCTAAAATATTGTTGGTTTCAAATTTTTGTAATGCATAATCTCCATTAATATTTTTTACAACAAAACCATCTGCCACATCGCTATTTATTATTCTGCCTACATAAGATACAGTTAAATCATTGTTTGTAATTTTTGATATTTGGAAAATAGTTTTGTTGTTATCTTCAGCTCTAATCATTACTGTTTGTAGGTTATGGTATTTTTGTTGGTTACTTATTACTATTCCAGTAAAGCGAAATGTTGGCGATAGTTGTAGTGTTACTAATTCGTTTATACTATAATTAATTGCATTCGATAAAATTGAATTATCAATAGCTATTGTTGTAGGTAAAGCTGCAAATAAATAAGGTTTTGTATTTGTATTTTGAGCATAACTATGCGTAACTGCAACTAAAAATAGCAGTACGATAAGCATACTTTTAAAAAGTAATTTCATCTCGTTGGTTTTTAAATTAATAGAATTGGATATTCTACATTTAAAACGCAATGCAATAAATTTTATTATATTTTTTTTTGAAATAAATTTTTAAAACTGGTTTGTCGATAGCAAAACTAGTGTGCAGGCATGCAAAGTTTTGATGCCATTTTTATAGGCAAGTTCTTCTAATTCAACATTTTCGGCACCAGGGTTAAAAATAATTCGGAGAGGATTAATTGCAATAATATTTCTATAATATTTTTTTTGATTTTGTGCATTCAAATACAGTGTTATAGTATCTACACCATGCGTTGGTAGTAGTTCTTCTACAATTTTGATATTTTCTATTTTACCAATTTTGTTACCTACAGCAATTATGTTATACTTTTTTGCAGCAAGTTTTTTTACAGCCATATTACTATACCTATCTACATTTTCCGAAGCACCAAGCACAATTATTTTTCGTTGCATTTTTTATTTTAAAAATCTTTTTTGCAATACTGCAGTTGGCACCATACATGTTTCTTTTTTGCCAAACCACTTGTATCTATTTTTTGCAATAATATTATACACAGTATCTCTTATAAATATTGGTGTAATTATAAAACCATAAAGCCATGAAATTGCTCCCCCCATTTTTTTTGCTACATGCAATGCTGCCGATGATTTTAAAAATAATTTATCATTATCAATAAGTACAAACGAATTAAAATCAGTAGCCGGTAAATTAAATTTTTGTAATAAAGTTTGTCCAGCATTTGATTGTAGGGAGGCGAATACAAAAATTTCTTTTTTGTCGTACCTCAATACAAATTGCACAGCAGCATTGCAAAGATTACATACACCATCAAATAATATAATTGGTTGTTTTGTCAAATTTAATTTTTGTTTAAAAAATGTAAGTTCTGTATTGTTTTTTAAAACAAATAAAAATTTAATGCATTTTTTAGGTTATTTTTTCATTTAATTTCTACTTAGTGAGTTTTTGTAAGCATTAAGAAATCGAATTTTTAAAAATTTTTTTTCTAATAAAAAAAAATGTACTACTTTGTATGTTATTAAAATGTTAAAAAACATAAATTACCAATAATTAAAAAAACAAAAGGTATGAGAAAATTGATACGAAGCGTATTATGGTTGCTGCTATTATTTGTAAGTAGTAGTGCATTTAGCCAAACAGTAAGTGGTGTGGTGAAAGATGCTGAAGATGGTAAAGCTATAGCAGGGGCTTCCATAATTGTAAAAGGCAAAACAAATGGCACTAAAACCGATGCAAACGGACGTTTTACCATAGATGCCAAGAAAGGAGATTTATTGTTAGTAACCCATGTAGGCCATGCTCCTCAAAAGTTAAATGTAGGGGCTGCTACAAATTATGATATAAAAATAGCTAAAGCCGACGAAAAACTAGAAGATGTATTAGTTACCACTGCATTAGGTATAAGAAAAAAAGCAGGGGATCTTACCCATTCCGCCCAAGTAGTAGGAGGTCCAACCATTCAAGAATCGCAGAGAGAAAATTTTTTAAATGCCTTAGATGGTAGGGTTGCAGGTTTAACCATAAACTCTACTAGTGGTATGGCTGGCGCATCGGCAAGTATAGTACTTAGAGGTTTTAACTCATTAGCATTAGATAATTCGCCATTATTTGTAGTAGATGGTATTATAATGGATAACTCTACAATAAACGAAACTAGCAATTCTGGCACTGGATTAGGGTTGGTAGAAGTGTCGAGCCGCAATGTAAACCAAACTGCAAATAGAAGTACAGATTATACTAATAGAATAGCAGATATAAACCCAGCCGATATTGAAAACTTAACTGTATTGAAAGGACCAGAAGCTTCGGCTTTATATGGTAGCCAAGCAAGTTCTGGCGCAATTATAATAACTACTCGTAAAGGTCGTACCGATGGCAAAAAAACTTGGACTTACGACAATTCTTTTAAAATGTCTAAACTTACTCGTTTTCCTGAAATTAGTACCAAGTGGGCATCGGGTACAAATGGAGCAAATACAGGAAGATTCGATTACTTTGGTAGAGAAAGAGATGCTAGTATACCTACTTACGATAATATTGGAAACTTTTTTCAAAACTCTTTTACCCATAATCATAATTTAACTTTTGAAACCGGCAATACGAAATACTCTTTTAGAGGGTCGGCAAATTTTTTAGTACAATCGGGCATTGTGCCATTTAACGAATATAAAAAATCGTCGTTGAGGCTAAATTATACAAGAAACATTAGTAAATATATTGTATTTGCTCCTTCTATAACACTTACCAATAGCTTAAACGATAAGCCAAAAAGAGGTGCTGGTGGTTACTTAATAAGTTTATTAACTTGGCCAGTAACCGACGATGCAAGAGAGTATGAAACTGCAGATGGTAGAAAAGAAACATTGTATTCTGCATCTCCAAACGATGAAATAGACAATCCGTTTTTTAATGTACAAAACAATAGAGGCTATGATGCTACAAAACGTATTATTTTAACATCGAGGCTTACCATAAATCCTGCAAAATGGATAACAATAAATGGTTCTTTTGGTCTCGATAAATTTGGTGCAGAGGGTTGGTCTTTTTACCACCCACTCTCCAATATTTTAACAAAAGGTACAGGGGGCACTCAAGATAATTATTACACTAATTACAATGGTTATAATCATACTATAACTGCTGTGGCTACAAAAAAAATAAGTAAATTTTCAGCAAGGATAATGGTAGGAACTACTTGGCAAGATAATAAAAGAACCATGTACTCAGTATATGGTACAAACATTGTTGACTCAGTAAATAGTGCTGGTTATATGGTTAAAAACAATGTCATAGTATCTCAGCAAGATATTTTAAGTATGCAAGGCGATAGTAGTATTACTAGAGCATCATCTAGACTTAGACTAAGTAGGGCTAAAATTAACAACGAACCTAACTATGTGCAAAGTAGGCAATCTTCTTATTTGGGCGAATTTAGTATTAATTATAACGAAGCTGTTTATTTTAATATCACACAAAGGTTTGAAGAGTCTTCTATATTTCCTAAAAACTTTCGAAAATATAATTACCCTGCAGGTGGGGCAAGTTTAATAATGTCTAAAATTTTTCCGAACATAAAAGATTTTGGAATAAATTATTGGAAAATAAGAGCATCGCTTGCCAATACTGCTCGTTCTCCAGCGTCATATATGAACCAATCGGTATTTGGTAATTCATTATCAAGCGGAGGAGGCTTTTTTTATGGTTTCTATAACAACAATGAATTTATGGAGCCCGAAATTCAAAAAACCTACGAAGTGGGTACTGAGGTTAGATTATTTAAAGATAATGTTGGCATAGATTTTTCTTACTATAACACTACAAACTATAAACAAATTGTAGAAGGCTTTAGGTCTAGCTACGGTACTGGGTTTGTATTAAATACATTAAATGCTGCCACCGGTCGTAACCAAGGGGTTGAAATTACGCTAGATTTTACGCCAGTAAAATCTAGAAAATTACTTTGGAAATCGCAAATAAACTTTAACCACATGTGGAATGAAGTTTTAGAACTACCAGCTAATGTGCCTGAGTTTTATATATCCGACACGTGGGTTTACGGTAGTGCAAGAGGGGGGATTGTTAAAGGAGGTCAAACTACAAGTATAACAAGCGCAGGTTATGCAAGAAATAATAAAGGAGATGTTTTAATAAATGCTTTAACTGGCTTACCAGAAATTGATGCCACATTTAGACCACATGGCGATAGGAACCCTGATTTTACAATGGGGTGGACAAATAGCTTTAAATTTAATAGAGTAACCTTTAGTTTTTTATGGGATGTGAAAAAAGGTGGAGATATATTCAATGCAACCGAAATGTATTTAACTACAAAAGGGCTAAGCAAACGTACTGATGATAGATACACCCCAAGGGTAGTGCAAGGTGTACTAAAAGATGGCTTAGAAAACAGTGCAAACCCTACAGCAAATACCATATCGGTTATACCTGCTTTTAACCAGGCTTATTATACTACTAATATGCCAGAGGAAGAGTTTATAGAAAAAGATGTAAACTGGGTTAGGCTAAGGGAAGCTACAATACGTTACAATTTTTCTAATTATTTTGTAAAAAAATTGAGAGTAGTAACTGGCTTAAGCGCTTTTGTAACAGGCAACGATTTATTATTGTTTACTAATTATTCGGGTGCCGACCCTGCGGCTAATGCCAATACAGCTGGTACAAGGGGAGTAGGCGCTTGGGGTTTCGATTATGGAAATACTGCTACACCAATTACCATAAATGCAGGATTTAAAGTAAGTTTTTAAATATTATAAATAGAAAAAAATGAGAAAAATACATATTACAGTCTTAATATTACTTACTACAGTAACATTAGGGGGTTTAAATAGTTGTTCAAAAAAAATAGATGACTCGTATAGAAATCCCAATGCGGATGTAAAAGTACCAGTAGAACAAATATTGCCAAATGCTATTGCTACTATGGCTGGTAATGGTGCTGGGCATGGTACTTTAAACGATTTTAGATTTATAGGGAAATATATACAAAATTTTGCATTTGCATCAAGTGGAGGGCAATACGATAAAATGGGTGGCACTACAGGTGTAAGTGATAATGCTGCATCTATTTGGAGAACCCATTATTACGATTTGGGACAAAATTTGGTAAAAATGGTACTATGGGCCGAAGAAGAGCAAAAATGGAATTATGTAGGTGTAGGCAAAGCTATACAAGCCTGGAGCTGGCTTAGCCTTACCGATATGCATGGTGACGTTATACTTAAAGAGGCATTTAACACTAGCCAACTTACTTTTAAATACGACTCTCAAGCAGATGTATATGCTTATGTACGTCAATTGTGTTATGAAGCTATTGCAAATTTAAACAGAACCGACGGTGCAAGCACAGCTGCTAACTTGGCCATTGGCGATCAATATTTTTATGGAGGGGATGTAAATAAATGGAAAAAATTTGTATATGGCGTTTTGGCTCGTAGTTACAACCATTTATCTAATAAATCTAGTTATAGTGCCGATTCTGTGATAAAATATTGCGACTTATCTATTACCAATATAGCCGAAGACGCTATGGTAAAATATGCTGCTACTAGTGTAAGCGGAACTAATAACTATTTTGGACCATTAAGAGGCAATTTGAACAGTGCTAGTATTGGAACTGAAACAGGAATTAGACAAGCTAGCTATAGTGCTAATTTAATGAATGGATCTAACCCATTTTTTGCATCATTGGCAGATCCTAGAGCTTGGTATTTACTTAGAGGAAATGTAAATGGAACAATTATAGGTGTAGATATGAATGCAGGGCAAAGTGGAATTACTGCCAATGATAGACCCGAAAATTTTCATGGTATAAGCCAAGCAGCAAGTAGTACCCCAAATAATTCTGCTCCTTCAAATGATTTGAATTGTAGGTATATTTTTAGAAACAACTCTCCAACACCTATAATGACAGCAACCGAAATCGCTTTTATGAAGGCCGAAGCATTATACAAAAAAGGAGATAAACCTGCTGCATTAGCCTCATATCTGAATGGGATTAACTTTAGCTTTGATATGCTTACTACTACTTTTGGAGTAAATGTACCTGCTGCAAATGTAATAACACCTGCTATGAAATTAGCTTACATTAATAATGCTGCTGTAACACCTGCTACTGCAGCTGGGCTTACACTTTCGCATATAATGTTGCAAAAATACATTGCACTTTGGGGGTATGGTTGTTTAGAAACTTGGACAGATATGCGCAGGTATCATTATACCGATTCAGATGCTGGACAACAAGTTTATAGAGGCTTTGTAGTACCTACTTTATTTATCAATAATGGAACTAATATGGTTTATAGAGTACGCCCAAGATACAACTCGGAGTATATTTGGAATATAAACGAATTAAATAGAATAGGTGCTGTGGCACTAGACTATCACACAAAGCCAATGTGGTTTATGGAACCATAAATTTTTTTTACTAGAAGAACAAAAATTAAAATTATGAAAAAAAACATTCTTTTTTTAGCAACTGTAATATTATTTATTAGTTGCGAAAAATATGCTGAGCCAGTAGCTATAATAACTCCATCAACAGGAAAAGCTACCGTACAGTTTTTTAATGCTGCTGTGGGTACAGGAAAAAACCTGGTTTATATAGACACTAAATTATTAAATAAAACATTACTAAATACCAACACCGTATTGCCAACTAATACAATGGGCTACGAAGTGATTAGTGGCTCTCATGATTTAGCAGTTAGAGATACCACTGCAGGTTCTTTACAAAGTTTTTTAGGATTTATCCACAATTTTGAAGCTAATAGCTCTTATACTACTTTTATGTACAACAATTTTAGTGCAATAAAACAATTAACTATTAAGAACAATTTTGTTTTTCCTAGCGATACAGTAAGTTTATTAAGGTTTGCAAATTTTTTGTATAACACTACTCCATTAACAGGTGTAGATGTTTACTCTGTAAAAAAAGCATCGAATATATTTACAAATGTGGCTCAAAATACAGTTACCGATTATATTCCTTATGTATCAATAGCTAGTGATACGTTTAGAATATTTCAAACAGGAACTTCTACTTTAATAACATCATCGCCTGCAAGTGCAACTTCGTTTAATGGTTTTAGTACTACATTTAAAAGAGCGTCTAGTATTGTTTTGTCTGGTATGAGTACTGGTACCAAAACACTAAGTGGTTTTGCTCAGAGATAATATATGGTTTAAATTTTTAATTAGGGCTACCAATTTTGGTAGCCTTAATTATTTTAGTATAATTTTAATTTTTTAAATCAATAAATTTTAGATTTTTGCTAATAAGTAAAACAAAATACCAGCTCCAAAAAAACGATAAACTTAAAAGCCGTAAGGCTATAGATTCGTTGTTTACAAAAGGCAAAAGTTTTACTAATTTCCCTATTAGGGTTACTTGGGCTATTACCGAAAATGATATTGGGTTAAAAGCAGGGTTTACTGCTAGTAGCAAAAATTTTAAAAAAGCTACCGATCGTAATCGTATAAAAAGATTGATGAGAGAGGCGTACAGGCTGCAAAAAAATGAATTACAAGCACAAGCTTTAGAACAGAATAAATCAATAAATGTATTTTTTATTTTTACTGGGAAAGAAGTACCAAAATATAATTTAGTATTTGATAAAATGAGTGTGGTTTTAAAACAAATAAAAAAACTGTGTGATGAAAAGTTAAACACATAAACACATAGGCACAGTAGACACATAGAAACACAATAGAAAAACTATGTGAAACTCTATGTGCCTATGATGCTATGTAGTGATAAACTAAACACATAGGCACAGTAGACACATAGAAACACAATAGAAAAACTAAGGGGTAAAAAAATGAAATTATTAAATAAAATACTGAGTTTCCCTTTTATACTACTAATAAAAATTTACCAAATTATTATTTCGCCTTGGCTTGGCCAATCTAAATGCAGGTACACACCCACTTGCTCACAATATGGGTTAGAAGCTTTTAAAAAACATGGTCCATTTAAAGGACTGTGGCTTACAACAAAAAGAATAATAAGCTGCAACCCTTGGGGTGGACATGGGCACAACCCTGTGCCATAATACAATTAAAAACAACAGTATCAATATTGTACCATTGGATTTTTTACAACCGTATAATTTACAAAACATTGTCATGGTTTATAAATCACATTACTATAACCCGTATTCAGGTTAATACTAATCGCTATATTACCACTTACACAAAATCCGTATCATTACAATACGGATTTTGCATTACTAACCCAACATTAAATAAAAACAAAGTCAAATTGTTATTCTCCTTTATTCTCTTTAATTTTTTCTCTAATCTTATTTTCCAACTCATCTGCCATAGCAGGGTTGTCTAACATTAATTGTTTTACCGATTCTCTACCTTGTCCAAGCTTATCACCATTATAGCTAAACCAGCTGCCACTTTTTTGCACAATACCGAGTTCTACACCCATATCTACAATTTCGCCAATTTTAGATATACCTTCTCCATACATAATATCAAATTCAGCTATTCTAAATGGTGGTGCAACTTTATTTTTTACCACTTTTACTTTTATATGATTGCCCGTAATTTCATCACCATCTTTTATTTGTGCAGCCCTTCTTATATCTAACCTTACCGATGCATAAAATTTTAAAGCATTACCACCAGTAGTAGTTTCGGGGTTGCCAAACATTACACCTATTTTCTCTCTAAGCTGGTTTATAAAAATACATACCGTACCAGTTTTGCTTATAGTTGCTGTTAATTTTCTTAATGCTTGACTCATTAATCTAGCATGAAGTCCCATTTTACTATCACCCATTTCGCCTTCTAATTCGCTCTTTGGTACAAGTGCAGCCACCGAATCTATCACTACAACATCAAGTGCACCCGATAAAATAAGCCTATCGGCTATTTCCAAAGCCTGCTCTCCATAATCTGGTTGTGATATTAATAAATTATCAATATCAACACCTAGTTTTTGCGCATAAGCGCTATCAAATGCATGCTCAGCATCTATAAACGCACACATACCACCTTTTTTTTGAGCCTCTGCAATTACATGAATTGCCAAAGTAGTTTTGCCCGACGATTCAGGGCCATATATTTCTATAACCCTACCTTTTGGCAATCCGCCAATACCAAGTGCCACATCTAGCCCTATACTACCAGTAGATATAACCTCTTGTTCCACCACACCTTTGTCGCCCATCATCATTACCGAACCCTTACCATAATCCTTATCTATTTTATCCATAGTAAGTTTTAAGGCCTTAAATTTTTCCGATTTTTCTGTTTTGTCCATTTTTTCTGAAGTGCTCATGTGTTTGTTTTTTTTAAGTGATGTATCTGTTTTACGTGTAAATTTTTAATTAGATAACAAAGTTACAACAATATTTTTTATAGACACTAATTTATTTAGTATATTTTAGTAATTTATTTAGTTTTATGCTAAAATTTATCAATAATGATTTGAAGATACTGTTTTAAAACAAATTTTATTTCCTAATAATTTTGAGAATCCTATATTTTATCAATTAATATACTTTAAAAATTGCTGCAAAAAAAATTGAAGATACCTACCTATTTAGAATTTGCAATAGTTTCCATTTGCGTTTTACTTTGCCCAATAGCCAACATTACTTGCTCCATTATTTCGTCATTAGTATCATTGTAATTTATTTTTAATGGCGCTTTAAAACTTACCAAAAGTGGCGTTCCTTTTTTTCTAAATCGCAATCCTTTTTTATCAAAAGCCACGTTAAAACCCTCAATATTTATAGGTATTACAATAGGTTTATTTTGTTTTATAAGTAGTACAGTACCTTTTCTGCCTGGGGCAAATGGTGTAGTAGTGCCCTGCGGAAAATTAATAAGCCAGCTACTTTCCAAAGCCCTAAAAAGCTTTCGAGTGTCCGATGGGTCAAGCCCTTTACGTACCTCAGTACTAGCTTCGTTCCAAGTTCTTTTTACAGTAATAGAACCAGCTAGTTCAAACAACCTTGTCAAAAAATTTTTTTTCATAGTTTCAGCAGCCGATACAAAAAACAAGCTGGTAAAAGGGTTTAGCAAATAATAAGGCACACCCAGCCTATTATTTTTTCGCCATTTTACAGCACAAAAAATATGCAAAAAAGCAATAACCTCAGCAAAATATGTTTGATGATTGCTAATAAATAAAACATTTTTTTTTGGCAAGTTTTTAAGATGCTCAGTTCCTTCAATTTTTAATTTATTTATGATATTGAGCCCAGGGTACGAAGCTGCACCCACAATTACATACACTATAGCACGTACAAATTTTATTTGCTTCAATTTATCGGTAAACTTGCTCATAATACTTATGCAATTATAACAAAATTAAAACAGAAAAGTTATTTTATTCATTATTTGGGGCTATGTGCATTTGTATTTCAATAGGCATTAGTTCGGTCTCCTTCGTTGTGCCGTATTTTTTGTATGCGTATGCAGCACAAGGCTGCACACATACAAAAAATACATCACTCTGTCCACCGCAGCCTTTCAGCAAAATTACAATTACCATCATTTTACACCAACAGACTTTACGGTATCTAAACATATCAAAAATTTCACAAAATTTCAACTTTTTATTTATTCAAAAAGCAATACTTTTGCAAGTCATTCTAATACATTTATTTTGGTTTATAATTTCAATGCAGGGCCATCTATTTTACCCAAAGAAGTTTTTGAAGCAGCAGCAGCAGCCGTATTAAACTACAACAATTCGGGGCTTTCTATTTTAGAGTACGGCCATCGTACCCCAGCCTTCGAAGCTATAATGCAAGAAGCAAGGCAGCTTATGAAAGAGTTAATGAATTTAGATAACGATCATGAAGTGCTTTTTTTGCATGGTGGCGCATCTACACATTTTATGCAAGTGCCTATGAACTTGTTGGATATAAAAGACACTGCAGCCTTTACCGATACTGGCGTATGGGCAGCAAAAGCAATAAATGAAGCAAAGTTATTTGGCAAGGCAGAAATTGTATGCTCATCTAAAGAAAAAAACTACACCTACTTACCCAAAGATTTTGCAGTACCTAACGATGCAAAGTATTTACACATTACTACCAACAATACAATATATGGCACACAGTGGCAAAAAATACCCATTACATCTAACTCAATTGTAGCCGATATGAGTAGCGATATTTTGAGTAGAGAATTAAACTTTAATGCCTTCGATTTAATATATGCAGGAGCACAAAAAAATATAGGTGCTGCTGGTGTAACAATAGTAGTAGTAAATAAAAACATACTCGGAAAAATAAAACGCTACATACCTACAATGATGGATTACCGCAACCATATAGCCGATGGCAGTATGCTAAATACACCACCAGTATTTGCGGTATATACCTGTATGCTTACACTACGTTGGTTAAAAAAGCAAGGTGGAGTAAAAGAAATAGAAAAAATAAATAACCAAAAAGCCGAAATGCTATATGCAGAAATAGATAGAAACAGCTTATTTAAAGGCACAGTACAAAAAGAAGATAGAAGCAAAATGAATGTAACATTTGTAATGAACGACCCCACAAAAGAAGCCTCATTTTTACAGTTTGCAACCCAAAAAAATATAATGGGCATTAAAGGTCATAGAAGTGTAGGTGGTTTCAGAGCATCGCTGTACAATGCAATGCCATTAAGTAGTGTAGCATACTTGGTAAGTTTAATGCAAGAGTTCGAATCAATTAATAACTAATAATTATTAATTAAATTATCCTAAAAATTATTAATAAAAAATACATGATTACAATATCACCATTTGCAGCATTAAGACCAGAAGTAGAGCATGCAAAAGAAGTAGCATCAAGACCATACGATGTAATGAGTACCGCCGAAGCTAAAATAGAAACACAAGGCAATTCAAAATCGTTTTTACATATAACTCGTAGCGAAATAGATTTGCCCGACAATATAGATGTACATAGCCAAGCCGTTTACGAAAAGGCAAAAGAAAACCTTACCGCATTTATAAGTAGAAATATTTTATTCGTAGAAAATAAGCCATGTTACTATATATACGAACTTACCATGAATGGAAAAACACAAACAGGTTTAGTATGTGGCAGTTCGGTAAACGATTACGAAAATGGCTTAATAAAAAAACATGAATTTACTAGACCCGAAAAAGAATTAGATAGAATAACACATATAAAAACCACACTTGCACAAACAGGAAATGTGTTTATTGCATACCAAAATGTAACCGAAATAGATTTGCTAATAGAAACCTGCAAAACCGATAAAACACCACAATACAGCATACTTGCCGATGATGGCATTAGCCATAAAATTTGGGTAGTAAACGATGAAGAAACTATTGAACAAATTACAACATTATTTAAGCAAAAAGTGCCAGCTACTTATATTGCCGATGGTCATCATAGAGCAGCCTCCGCAGCAAAAGTAAGAGCAGCATTGGGCGCAAATGCTACAACAAACGCCAATATTTTTCTTACCACCCTTTTTCCAGCTAATCAGTTGCACATTATGGATTACAACCGTGTAGTAAAAGATTTGAATGGATTTAGCAACGAAGATTTTATTACCAAAATAAAAACTAATTTTTCGATAGAAAAAGTTGTAGAAGCTTACAAACCCGAAGCAATGCATCAATTTGGGTTATATTTAAACAAGCAATGGTACAAACTTGTAGCTAACCAAAATATTATAAAAACAGATGTGCTAGGCATATTAGATGTAAACATAATGCAAGAAAATATACTTACTCCAATTTTAAACATTACCGACCAACGTACCGATAAGCGAATAGATTTTGTAGGTGGCATTAGGGGTTTAAATGCATTAGAAAAAAGAGTAGATAGTGGCGAAATGGCTTTAGCAATAAGCTTATACCCAGTAAGCATAGCACAGCTTTTTGCTGTAGCGGATAGTGGCGATGTAATGCCACCAAAGAGTACATGGTTTGAACCTAAATTGAGAGATGGGTTGCTAACACATTTAATAGCATAAATAACTTTTAGTATGACAAAAAGATTTTTTTTAGTTTTATTTTTGCAAATAGCATTTTATTTAAGTTCTTATGCACAAACTGTAAATGAATTGCAAACAAATGCAAGAGCTTTTATGCGACAAGGTAATTACGAAAATGCCGTTATTGTACTTACAAGATGTGCCGAAAAAGAACCTACAAATACTAGCGTAGGCAAAGATTTGGCACTTAGTTATTATTACATTCAAAACATTGCCAAAGCTTTGGAAACAATAAAACCAGTATTAGAAAGTAATGATGCAGATGATCAATGTTTTTTAATTGCAGGTAATATTTACAAACAATTGGAGCAGCCAAAAGAAAGCGAAAAAGTATTTAAAAAAGGTATAAAAAAATTTGAAGAAAGCGGACCATTATACAACGAACTTGGCGAAATACAAATTTTAACTGGTAATAAAGATGCCATAAAAAACTGGGAAAAGGGAATACAAAAAGACCCTTCGTATAGCAAAAATTATTACAATGCAGCAAGGTTTTATTTTTTTAATAAAGATAATATTTGGAGCATATTGTATGGCGAAACATTTGTAAATATGGAACCCAATAGCACAAAATCTGTAGAAATAAAAAAAATAATAATAGAAAATTATAAGCAACTTTTTTCTGAAAATAATTTTGCAAATGCAAGTAAAACAACCAATAGTTTTGCTACAAAGGTTATAGCCACTTTAAAAAAACAAGCCTCTATTACTGGGTTTGGCATTAATGCCGAAACATTATACATGATTCGTACAAGATTTATTTTAGATTGGTTTTCCGAAAAAGACTCACCTGCGTTTAAACTTTTCGAGTATCAGCAACAGTTGTTAAAAGCTGGTATGTTTGAAGCATACAACCAATGGTTATTTGGTATTACCGAAAATATAAATTCATATCAAAACTGGGTAAAAACAAATGCTGTAGAAAATAATACATTTTTATCTTTTCAAAAAGATAGAATATTTAAAGTACCTACAGGGCAATACTATCATTAAATATTTATAAAATTGTAGTAAAGTTTGCAAACTTTTAAACAGTACCTATGTCCGAAAATTCTATTCTTTTCAATGAAAAAAGTGCGACTAAAGCAATTGATTTAGAGCATCGAAAAAAAATAAATTTCAACATTGGTAAATACAATGCTGTAGTACCAATTGGCAAAACACAATTTGTAAATGAACATACTGCAAGAGAGCTTGCAAAAAATATTAAGTGGGAAGCAATAGAAACACTAGATAAACAATTGCTGCAATTTGAAAAACAATTTACCTGTAGGGGAGGAAAAGTGCTTTGGGCCGAAAACGCAGCACAAGCTATGGATGAAATTATAAAAATTTGCAAAGAAAAAAATTGCAAAACTTTGGTAAAAAGTAAAAGTATGGTTACCGAAGAAATTCATTTGAACGATAACCTTGCAAAACATGGTATAGAAAGTATAGAAACAGACCTTGGCGAATATATACAACAGTTAGATGGAGAAACGGCATATCATATTGTAACACCTGCTATGCACAAAAGTAAAGAAGATGTTGCAAAATTATTTCATGAAAAATTAGGAACTCCAATAAATTTAACACCAGAACAGCTTACACAAAAAGCAAGAGAAATTTTAAGAGAAAAATATGTAGAAGCTGAGGTAGGTGTAACTGGGGCAAACTTTATTATTAGCGATATTGGTGCAGTAGCTGTTACCGAAAACGAAGGCAATGCTAGGCTAAGTTGCGCTTTTCCTAAAACTCATATTGTAATTGTAGGCATCGAAAAAATGCTACCATCAGTAACCAATTTAGGTTTATTTTGGCCACTCCTTAGCACATTTGGCACTGGGCAAAAACTAACAGTTTACAATAGCATTATTGCTGGCCCAAGGCAGGCAAATGAAGTAGATGGGCCCGAAGAAATGTATGTGATTTTGTTAGATAATGGGCGCACAAATATTTTAGCAAGCCCAAAACAAAGAGAAAGTTTATACTGTATTAGGTGTGGTGCTTGCTTAAATGCTTGCCCAGTGTATAAAAATATTGGAGGCTTTAGTTATGGCACAACATATAGTGGACCTATTGGAAGTGTAATTACACCAAACTTGCAGGGCATGGAAAATTTTAAACACCTAAGCCATGCCTCATCTCTTTGTGGAAATTGTACTGAGGTTTGTGCCGTAAAAATAAACTTACACGAACTTTTATTAGATAATAGAAAAGAAGCAGCCGAAAAAGGTTTAACTAGCATGGCTGAAAAAGCAGCTTGGAAATTATGGAAATTTGCTAGTATGCGTAGAGGATTTATGAATTTAGGGAATGGCTCAGTAAAAAATATATTTGTAAATAATGTTTTTAAAGGATGGACAAAACATAGAGGAGATTTGAATTTTAGTAAAAAAACATTCAATGAAATGTGGAAGGAAAAGAATAAAAAATAAAAGGAACAATTAATGCTGCTAATTTACTCACCACAATCTAATACAAGGCTTCAATACATTTGCAAATTTATTTTTGAAGAAATATTACATAAAAGTTATAGCATCACTACCGATTATATTAATTTTAACAAACATGATGGCAATAAAATAAACTATTCAAATTCATATTTTGAAAATAGTTTTCAAATAAAACCACAAGGGTTGTTGTTAGAAACTGGAATAACTCAACAAAAAATTGAGTGTTTCAATTTCAATAATTGTAAAACATTTTTTAAATCAGAAAATTCAGATTATCCTTTTGATATATTTGCAGCTACTTTTTATTTAATAACTAGGTACGAAGAGTATTTACCACACCACAAAGATATGTATGGTAGGTATGCACACACCAACTCATTAGCTTATACCGAAGGTTTTTTAAATTTACCTCTCATAAATATTTGGATAAACGACTTAGCGCAAGTGCTCAAAAATAGTTTTAAAAATTTTAATTTTCAGTTTCCAAATTTCAGTTTTTTGCCCACTTACGATATTGATATAGCTTGGTCGTATAAGCAAAAAGGATTTTTAAGAAATTCGGCTGGTTTTATCAAAAGCCCATCTATTGGTAGGTTAACAGCTTTGCTGGGTTTAAAAGATGACCCTTTTGACAGCTATAATTTTTTAGATAGCACACACCAATTATATAATTTAAAACCACTATACTTTTTTTTAGTGGCAAAAGAAAATGGCATTTACGATAAAAACATTTTGCCAGATAATGATGCAATGCAGGATCTTATCAAAAGCCATAAAGAAAAATATGATATAGCAATTCATCCATCTTGGAAGAGTAACGATGCCATTGAAATTTTAAAAGCAGAAAAAGAAATTTTAGAAACCATTTGTGACAGTAATATATATTCTTCTAGGCAGCATTATATTAAATTTAATTTGCCTAATGGATACAACCGCCTTATTGATGCAAATATAAAAAACGACTACAGCATGGGATATGGCAGCACCAACGGTTTTAGGGCATCGGTAGCTTCATCTTTTTGGTGGTACGATTTAAAAAATGAAAAAACCACAACACTTCGTATTCATCCTTTTTGCTTTATGGATGCCAATTGTTATTACGAGCAAAAGCTAACTTTAGAAGAATCTTTTAAAGAAATAATGCATTATTATTTACAATGCAAAAATGCCAATGGTACATTAATAACTATTTTTCACAATAATTTTTTAGGCACCGACAAGCAATTTAAAGGTTGGAGTGAGTTGTACAGAAAATTTATTTTTCAGCTTCAATAATATTTTTCGGCTTTTTTACCGAATAATTTACCAAATAATCGTCCGACAAAAAATCTGAAACAAAAAACCTTATTGAGCTTACAAAGGATATAATTTTAATACCATTGCAAAATTAAAATTGGTCCATTAAAATTAATGTGTACGCAGTTATCGCTTTTTGGCTGTGTGAAATATTTAGTCACATTGGTATTAGAAACAGTTTTTAAAATTTTGAAATCAGAGCAATCAGTACAACAATGGGTTTCAAACTAATACTATAAAAAATAGGCTGCCTCATAGTTTTGAGTAAGCCTATTTTAAATCTAATTATTATTTTTTAGCTTACAACCAATACGCCAGATGCAATAAATTCAATCTCTATTTTTGGCTCAATTATTTTTTCTATTTCATCTTTGCTTTTTCCTGCATCTGCAGCATAATGTTTTAATTTTTCAATACTTGTAATTGTTTTTTTTGCTACACCTTGTAACACTACATCTTTGCCAACAATATTTAGTGGCATAAAGTATTTATAATCTTTAAATTTAATCATAATACCATCTCCATCGGTTTGTGCAAGTGTCATCCAACAACCTTTTTGTTGGCATACAGTAGCTACAGTTCCTTTCACTTTACCAGTAAATGTTTCGGCAGTTATCAATTTTTCTTCTAATAAATTTACTTCTATGGCGCCATTAGCTGTGGTGGCAGCACCATACTTTACACCTTTTGCTGCTTGTTTGCTATTTGGTTGGGCTATAGCAACTATAGTTACCAGGCAAATAATGATTGTAAGTAATGATTTCATCTAATTTTAAAATTTTATTACAACAGCAAGATAACAATTTTAATAATAACGCTGCATTACATATTTTTAAAACAATAATTTACTTAAGTGCTATTACAAACAAAAACAACCGAGTAAAAACTCAGTTGTGTACTTTGAACAAAAGTAAAAAGTTGCTTTTGTTACATAGGGGTTTAATATTTTTAAAGAAAATTAATTTCTTTAAATCATAGACGAAATTATGTTTCAAAAGGTTTCTACAATATTTTAATATATAAATAAAAAAATGCATCGTATTGATAACGATGCATTTACAATTAAGATATTTTTTAATTATTTTCTACCAATAGCTTTTTCGGCAGCAGCTATAATATGTGCAGCATCTAACCCATACTTTACCAATAGCTCTTCTGGTTTTCCACTTTCGCCAAAAGTATCATTAGTACCCACAAATTCAATAGGTATCGGAAAATTTTTAA
This sequence comes from Ferruginibacter sp., assembly GCA_013141435.1. Classification (GTDB taxonomy): domain Bacteria; phylum Bacteroidota; class Bacteroidia; order Chitinophagales; family Chitinophagaceae; genus Ferruginibacter. The sequence continues at coordinate 46,855 of JABFQZ010000009.1, read as the reverse complement.
CAGCTACCTGAGCTACACTATCGCCAAGCCCACCAATAATATTATGCTCCTCGGCAGTTACCGCACATTTTGTTTTTTTAATAGAAGCAATAATAGCCTCAGCATCCAAAGGTTTTATGGTATGAATATTTATTAAATCCACACTAATACCTTTTGCTTCCAATATTTTTGCAGCCTCTACTGCTATCCAAACCATGTGCCCACATGCAAAAATCGATACATCTTTTCCTTCGTTCAATATTTGCGCTTTGCCAATTACAAAATCTTCTTCTTTAGTAAAAATTGGCCAAACTGGTCTTCCAAAGCGAAGATAAACTGGACCATCGTATTTTGCAATAGCCTTAGTAGCAGCCTTAGTTTGGTTATAATCGCAGGGCACAATTACCGTCATACCAGGCAGCATTTTCATTAAGCCAATGTCTTCTAATATTTGATGTGTAGCACCATCTTCGCCAAGTGTAAGCCCAGCATGCGATGCACAAATTTTTACATTTTTGCCACTATACGCCACACTTTGCCTAATTTGATCATAAACCCTACCAGTGCTAAAATTAGCAAACGTAGTAGTATAAGGTATTTTACCTCCAATTGTTAAACCTGCAGCAATACCAATCATATTAGCTTCGGCAATACCACACTGTATAAACCTTTCAGGAAAAGCTTTTATAAAGCCACCCAATTTTAAAGAGCCTGCAAGATCAGCCGTTAGCGCTACAATATTTTCGTTTACGGTAGCAGCTTCCAATATCCCATCGCCAAAACCACTCCTTGTATCTTTTTTGCCAGTAACTTCTATTTTGCTCAACATTAGTATTTATTTTTTGTGCAATTTAATTAACAATTTTGTTTTTACGTATTAATAATTGTACAAAACAATTTGGGGGCTTTGTACCAATAAAATGTGGCAGCACTTGTTCTGTCTCCTTCACTGTACCGTACTTATGTGTATGCATATCCGCCAAAAGGCGCATGCATACACATAAGTACATCGGTCAGTCCACAGCAGCCCATCAACTCCATATCTTTTTTTAGCATTTATTATGCAATAAAACCATCAATTACACCTTAAAATCATTCACACAATTCAACGAATCATAAAATTAATTTGTTGCTGCTCGGTAAAATCTCCGCCCAAAGTACAAATTCTAAAATAAGTAAATGGATTTTTGAGTTGCAAAAAGTTGAACGACTTTTTGAAAACAGTGTGCGAAAGTTCTCTAATTTCTATTTTTTCGTCAATAGATATGGTTTCATTTTCGATGATAGAACGATATAACCCAAGTGAGTTAATTGCTTTTTTATTCGCAGCAAGTAAAGCGTTGGTCGAAATATTACGAGGCATCCTGCTAAATCGAAACAGAAAATAAAAATGGCTATCTTTGGAAATAATTTAAAGTTAAATGAAATTAACAGGACAAGAACTCTATAATAAACTTGTAAACGACTACAAAATAATTGGCGAGAAAGGAGTGATTAACTTTTCACTTAAAGATTTGACTATCTCAATTGAAACCAAAGATACAGTTGGAAACCTGTTGCAAGAATGGCTGAAAGCTTGGATGAAGCAAGAAAATATTGAATTTGAAGAAAATACGAACTCACAAATTTTCCCAGATTTTTATTTAGACATAAAAGACAGAAAAAAGAACCTATTAGAAGTTAAGTCATTTGATTGGGACAGAGGCCCTGGGTTTGATTTGGCTAACTTTGACTCATATTGCAATTCACTTTTAGAAAACGCTTACAGAGTTGATTCTGACTACTTAATCTTTGCTTATCAAATGCAAGGTAGCGTTATAACAATTAAAGATGTTTGGATAAAAAAAATTTGGCAGTTAGCTTGTCCAAGTGGAACTTATCCGATAAAAGTTCAAGAAAAGAAAAGTGTAATTTACAATTTGAGACCAGGAACTTGGTATTCGGAAAGGACAAAGTTTAAAACATTTGAATCAAAAGAAGACTTTTTATGTGCTATAAATGAAACTCGTTACCAATATCCTCAAACAAGACATACAAATGGTCATTGGTTAAACAATGTAATTAAAAGTTACAAACTACACACAGGTGTAACTTTAAAAATTAAATAAAGACTTCATTTCCAACAAATACTTTGGCTAATTTTTCAGCAACGAATTCTACAACAGGAACTGCAACTGTGTTACCCAATAAATCAAATGCTTCCGTTTCTTTTGTTGGAATTTCATACCATTCAGGATAGCCAAACAGTCGCAGACCTTCTCTAATTGTAAGTTTTCTTAACCCATTATTATCAGGAACTGCTAAACGAGATACATCTGTTGCGACCAAAGTTGGTGCTATATCATTTGGGTCTAAAATTTTATTTATTTCAAAACTCAATTTACCAGTTACAATGTTATAACCCATTGGTTTTGTCTCATCATAAATACGATAAGTTTTATATGAATCACCACTTAATTCTTTTACTAACTTTTTTGGGTGCTCAAATTTTAGATAACCTTTTGCCGTTAAATCTTCTAACATTGAAAGTAATTTGCTTTCAGAATAGTTTACAAAGGTGCTAATTTGATTTAAAGTTAAGGGCATTCCATCCATCCAATCAATGCCAATCTCTTCAGCCCATTGTTTTTTTCGCCTTGCTTTAAATATTTTACTTAATAATAAAGATTGGTCGTTAGTAACTTCACCTTTAAGCCCTATATCCCAACTATGAATATTATTATCGCCACCTCTTTTATCTTTAATCGATTTGCCATACAAATCTTTTAAATCAAAGTGATTTAAAATTTTATTTGCAAAATCAGATTGAATTGTTGGTAAACCATTTTCAAGTATGTGTTTTAAAGCATTAAATTTTGGTTCATTTCCATTTAAGTCTATTAACTCATCTTTAGTGCCAACAATAAAAATTCGTTTTCTTGACTGTGGTAGTCCAAACTCTAAAGAATCAAAGACTTTCCAAGAAACAATATAACCAAGTTCATTTTGTAGTTTATCTAAAATTGTAGCTAGAGTTCTTCCTACTTCATCGGTTTTATTAACTAAGTCGTGTTTTACAAGACCTTCTACATTTTCTAATATGAATCCATAAGGTTGTTTTTCTTTTAATATTCTTTCAATTTCAAAAAATAGTGTTCCTCTTGTGTCTAGAAATCCTTGCCTTTTTCCACCAGCACTAAATGGCTGACAAGGAAAACCGCCAAGAAGAAAATCGAAATCGGGAATGAACTCATTTTTAATATCAAAAATATCACCTGCAAAAAAGTCATTTTTAAAATTATGTTTAAGACATTTTAAAGCATAGGGTTTTATTTCCGAAGTCAAAACACATTCAGTTTTAAAACCCAATTTTTTAAATGAATTTTCAAAGCCAAGTCTTATACCACCAATACCAGCAAATAAGTCGATAAATTTTACAATATTATTTTCCATTCTTAGTAGTTTTATATTCTGTCATAGGTTCAGCTACCATCATGAGATTTGTTTCGTATTCTTCAATTTCAATTTTACTGCATCCAATGACTGACAAACATTGAATAAAGAAAGAAGCACTAAAAGTACCTCTACTAATTTTACTGTCGATACTTGCCTTTGTTTCTTCAACACCTGACTCACTTAATAATTGAGCCAAATCAGCATTTGACACAGCTCTTTTAATCAATTCAGACTTTAATAGTCGCTTAACTTTATCGTTCCAATCTATCATAATGAAGAAATTATATTTGCAATAATCGACATTTATTCTCATATTTGCAAATAATAACGCAAAAACAAGAAAACACTTGGCCCAACATTGGATTTTTGTGCAAGTTGGGCAGAAGGAATAACAATCGGCATTTGTAATTCTATTTCGCTTTTGTTCTGGCTTGACAAACAACATTCAACATTATTTCTTATCATCAACATTTATTAACTTTACTCAGCAGCGGTTACGGGCAGACGGAATACTAATTCCCAACCTGCACAAAGGTCTAGCCGATATATTCTTTTTTTGAAAAGCTGTAGTATCATTAATGCCATTTTACCAAATTGGCTATTTTGCTAAAATTGCAAAATAGCCAACCAGTTTTTTAAATTATTGGGCGTTCTAAAAATATCAATTGCCATATTCGCTTAAAAATTTAATTCGCATTATCTTTAATTGCTCCAAACTAAAATCGCTATCGGCAAGCTCTGTTTGAGCCACAGCAAGGTCCGATGTTTGGCAACCTTTAAAATAATCCATAATTTCTTCTTGCTCATACTCATCTACCATTTCATCAATAGCATAACCAAGGTTAAGCTTTGTTCCACTTGCTACAATTGTTTCCATCTCTTCTAACAACTCAGCTATTTTTAAACTTTTGTTTTTTGCAATAGTTTCTAAATTTATTTTTTTATCTACGTTTTGTATAATAAAAATTTTGTTGTTGTTTTTATTTACAACACTTTTCATTACAAAATCGTCTGGCCTAATAATATCGTTTTCTTCTACATATTTTGTAATAATATCTAAAAATGGCTTTCCATAACGCAACGATTTGCCTTTGCTTACACCACTTATTTTTTCTAACTCTTCCAAGGTTGTTGGGTACATTGTTGCCATATCTTCCAACGAGCTTTCTAAAAAAATCACAAATGGGGGTAAATTTTTCTCTTTCGAAACTTTTTTGCGCAACTCTTTTAGTAACACCAATAATTTTTGATCTGTAGCACTTTCCATTTCTCCATCTACTCCTCCTTCTTCATCATCGGCATTGGCATCTTCAAATAAGTTATTAAGTGCTATTTTAAACGAAGTAGGTTTTTTCAAAAATGCTTTTCCCTTCTTTGTAATTTTTAAAAGACCATATTCCACAATATCTTTTTCTAAAATACCCTGTAGCAGCATTTGCCTTATTAGGCTATTCCACAAATGAGGTTCTTTATCATTGCCACAAGCAAATACAGCCAGTTCTTCGTGCCTGTACATTTTTACTGCTGGTGTAGCTTTACCTAACAATATTAATAACACATATTCTATAGCAAATTGTTCGCCAAGTGCTGCAACCGTTTTTAATACACTCACTGCATCTTCTTTGGCTTCTACCTTTTCTTTTGGGTGTAGGCAATTGTCGCAATGGCCACAGCTTTTTGAGTCGTCAAACTCTTCGCCAAAATAGTACAACAATGTTTTACGTCTGCAAATACTGCTTTCGGCGTAGGCTACTGTTTCGTTTATTAGTTGTGCTCCAACTTCTCTTTCGCTTAGGTTTTTATCTCTCATTAAATGCTCCAGCTTGCTCACATCTTTATGCGAATAATAAAGTAAGCATTTTCCTTCCATACCATCTCTACCTGCTCTACCTGTTTCTTGATAATAATTTTCTATAGATTTTGGTATGTTATAATGGATTACAAAGCGTACATCGGGCTTGTCTATACCCATGCCAAAAGCAATAGTGGCTACTATTACATTTACATCTTCATTTAAAAATTCATCTTGCCTTTTGGCTCTAAGCTTAGCATCTAACCCCGCATGGTATGCCACTGCCGATATGCCATTGGCATTAAGCATAGCTGCAAGCTCTTCTGTAGTTTTTCTATTAAGTGTATAAATAATACCACTTTTGTTTTTATGTGCTTGTATAAAACGTACAATGCTTTTATTGGTTTGCTCTAAGTTTATTTTTGGTTGTATTTCATAATAAAGATTGGCTCTGTTAAATGAAGAAATAAACACATTTGGATTTCGCAAACCCAAATTTTTTGCAATATCGCTTTGTACTTTTGGTGTAGCAGTAGCAGTCAATGCTATAATAGGTACATTAGGGTTTATAAATTCTGTCATTTCTTTTAGCCTGCGATACTCTGGTCTAAAATCATGCCCCCATTCGGATATGCAATGTGCCTCATCTACTGCAAAAAAAGATATATCTAAAGTTTTAAAAAATTCTACATTTTCTTCTTTTGTCATTGTTTCTGGAGCTACATACAACATTTTGGTACGCCCACTTATTAAATCATCTTTTACTATTTTTACTTGCCCTTTGTTAAGCGTACTATTTAAAAAATGTGCTACGCTATCATTGCTACTAAAGCCTCTCATTAAATCTACCTGATTTTTCATAAGAGCTATAAGTGGCGACACTACTAATGCTACACCTTTGCTCATCATTGCAGGCAATTGATAACACAAACTTTTTCCACCTCCAGTTGGCATTATTACAAAAGTGTCATTGCCAGTTAAAAGGCTATTTATTATATCTTCTTGCGGAAATTTGAATGTATCAAAACCAAAATTTTCATGTAAGTGTTTTTTTAAATCTGCCGACGAAAATTTTTTCTTTTGTTTTTCTGTCTCTTGTTTTTTTGTTTTTGAAGTTGCCATATTTTTAGTGAAGTATTTTTTCCTAAAATATAAAAATTAAATTAGAAATAATACTGGTTACCGAAGTTACTTTATATGTATTTAAAATACACCAATACTTTAAAAAAAATTAAAACTATTTATAACTTGTTTAAGATACATAAAAATTGTGGCTATAAAATGATTTAATGAATATTTCTTACTTATCTTGTTATTTAAACTATTTAAAATAATTTTGTATAAGTGCAAAATCAAACCAACGGCAATATAATTGAAAGCGCTAGGCAAACTATTGCCTCACAAGCAGCTTCTATCCAAAATTTAGCTTTATATGTAGATGAATCTGTAATAAAAGCAGTAAATACCATCGCAACTTGTAAAGGGAGATTGGTAATAAGTGGTATTGGTAAGAGTGCCATAATTGCTCAAAAAATTGTTGCTACACTCAACAGTACAGGTACACCATCGTTATTTATGCATGCGGCCGATGCTATACATGGCGATTTAGGCATGGTACAGCAAGATGATGTGGTAATGGTTATTAGCAAAAGTGGAGATAGCCCCGAAATTAAAGTATTAGCACCTCTTATAAAAAATTTTGGCAATATCCTTATAGGTATGGTTGGTAATATGCAATCGTACTTAGCTTTGCAAAGTAATATTGTATTAAACACAACGGTAGAAAAAGAAGCTTGCCCTAATAACTTGGCTCCTACTACAAGTACAACAGCCCAAATGGTAATGGGCGATGTTTTAGCAATATGCTTGATGGATGCAAATAAATTTAAAACTGGCGACTTTGCTAAGTACCATCCTGGAGGTGCTTTAGGTAAAAAAATGTATTTGAAAGCTAAAGATTTAATTTTTTTACACGAAAAGCCTACAACCTATGCGAAGGATGATATACGAAAAGCAATTGTAGAAATATCAAAAAAAAGGCTTGGTGCTACTACAGTTTTGGCAGATGATGACTCTATTATTGGTATAATTACAGATGGAGATATACGAAGAATGTTTGAAAAATATACTGATTTTAAAGAAATTGTAGCAAAGGATATTATGAGTACAAATCCAAAATGTATCAATTCAAACACTTTAGCCATTGATGCTTTTACTATAATGAAAGACAACAATATTAGCCAACTAATTGTATTAGAAAATAAACAATATGTTGGCATTTTGCATGTACACGATTTGATGAGAGAAGGAATAATTTAAAATAAAGGTTATACACAAAAATGGAGAAAAATAATTATGTAGCCATAATGGCTGGAGGAATAGGAAGTAGGTTTTGGCCAATGAGTCGTACCGAAATGCCAAAACAATTTTTAGATATTCTTAATATTGGCCGTACGCTTATACAATCTACTTACGATAGGTTTGAGCAATTTATACCGGCACAAAATATTTATGTAGTCACATCGGCTCAGTACAAAGAAATTGTAAAAAAGCAATTGCCAAATTTGCCAGAGCAAAATATTTTATGTGAACCAAGCAGAAAAAACACTGCACCTTGTATAGCTTATATTTCGTATAAACTATATCAATTAAATAACGAGGCAAATTTAATTTGCGCCCCTGCCGACCATCTTATTACCGAAACACATTCGTTTATAGAAATTTGCAACAAAGCATTGCAATTTACTAACCAAATAAAAGCTTTGCTTACACTTGGTATAAAACCTACAAACCCTAATACTGGCTATGGTTACATACAATACGAATCGTTGGCTGCAGGCGAAAATATTTTTAAAGTAAAACTTTTTACCGAAAAACCCGATATTGAATTAGCTAAAACATTTGTAGCTAGTGGCGATTTTTTGTGGAATGCTGGCATATTTGTATGGCAAGTGAAAAATGTAATTAAAGCATTTGAAAAATATTCGCCAGGGTTGCATGAGGTTTTTGATACCGAAAAAGAACATTTCAATACCGAAAAAGAACAAGAAGCTATTGAAAAAATATATCCACTTTGCACAAATATATCTATAGATTATGCCATTATGGAAAAGGCCGATAATGTATATGTACTGCCATCTTCTTTTGGCTGGAGCGACTTAGGCACTTGGGCAAGTGCATACAATACTTTTGAAAAAGATTATTTAGAAAACGCTGTAGGTGGCAACGAAGTAATGATAATAGATGCCACAAAAAATATGGTACAAGTGCCCAATAATAAACTTGTAGTATTGCAAGGGCTCGACAATTTTATTGTTGTAGATACAAAAGATGTGTTACTCATTTGTAAAAAAGAAAAAGAACAAGAAATAAAAGAATATGTAGCCGAAATAAAAAGAAACAAAAGCGATAAATACATTTAATTTAATACCGAAAATATGCAAAAGAAATACGATGTAGTAATTTTAGGAGGAGGTTTAGCCGGACTTACCTTATCACTTCAATTAAAAAAAACTCAACCAAATATTTCGATACTAGTACTAGAACGAAGAGAAACAGAAGCGCCTTTAGCAGCACATAAAGTTGGAGAGTCAACTGTAGAGTTGGGCACACATTATTTAAGAGAAGTTTTAAACCTAAAAGAATATTTAGAAGAGCATGAATTGCCAAAACATGGACTTCGTTTTTTCTTTAAAAATAATACTAAAGAAGATATAGCAAGTAGAGTAGAATTAGGGCCAAGATTAAGATTGCCAGTAAAAAGCCACCAATTAGATAGAGGTACTTTGGAAAACCACATGGCAAAACACACCAGCGAACTTGGCACAAATTTTTTACTGGGAGCCAAAGTTGTAAATGTAGAACTTTCTACTAGCGGCGGCTTGCACAAAGTAACATATTTAAGACACGGTATTGAAGAAAAAGTAGGATGCAAATGGGTAGTAGATTCGTCGGGTAGGGCAAGTATTCTTAAACGTAAATTACAATTTATAAAACCATTAGATCATGCTATAAATACAGCTTGGTGGCGCTTAAAAGGTGTAATAGATATAGATACTTGGACGGATAATAAAGAGTGGCAGCAACATTTAGAGCCAGGTTTAAGGTACTTAAGTACTGTACATTTTTTAGATAAAGGGTACTGGCTTTGGGTAATACCATTAGGCACAAAAAACACAAGCATAGGCATTGTAGCCGATCCAGCCATTCACCCTTTCGAAACCTTTAATACATACGAAAAAGCAGTAGAATGGATGAAGATAAATGAACCTTTGGCACATAAAATGCTTGTACCACTTGGCGAAGGTGATGGGCTAATGGATTTTAGAATTTTGAAACATTTTGCACATCATACAGGAAGGTTGTACTCCGAAGATAGGTGGGCTGTAACTGGTGAAGCCGGATTTTTTTTAGACCCATTTTATTCTCCTGGCACCGATCTTATTTCTATTAACAATACTTTTTTGAGCGATTTAATTTTAAGAGATTACGATGGCGAAGATATAAGTGGTAGAGCAAATGTATATGAGCAAGCTTGCCTAACCCTTTTCGATAATTGGGTGCCAGTATATCAAAACAAGTACAACTTAATGGGCAATACCCAAATAATGGTTGTAAAAATATTTTGGGATTGGGCTACTTATTGGGCTATACCTGCACATTTATTTGCCAACAAAGCTTTTACCAATTTAAAAACTTTAAAAGCTCTTTTTGTATCAGAAAATAGCTTGGGCAGAAAATTTGGGAAGCTAAATAAAACCATGCAAGATTTATTTTTAGAATGGTTGCCTTTTGAAAATAAAATATTTTCAAATAAATATATCGACCCATTTGATTTGGAAGTACTTAGAGATTTTCAGGAAAAAATTGAAGAAACCTACGAGCCAGATGCTTTACTAGTGCATGTTGCCAAAAATTTGAACACATTAGAGCAAATGGCAGTAGCTATTTTTAGAATAATAAGTGCCGAAGTAAATGGCACTGCATTAGATATTAAAGTAAACCCTTACACTATAAACCTAGGCAAAAAAGAAGGTGCAATAAAGTTAGATACCGAAAGTGAAAATGCAATAATTCCTTGCGAATCAATTGTGAAAGATGTAAACGTAATGTGGTTTTACGATAAAAAATAATACACAATAAAAATTGAAAACGTTACTACTTATACGCCATGCCAAAAGCAGTTGGGCTACCATTGGCCAACTAGATTTTGATAGAAATTTAAACGAAAGAGGGCTTAAAGATGCTAATGCAATGGCAAAAAGATTATTGCAACATAACTTTGCTGTAAGTAAATTTATAAGCAGCCCAGCAAAGCGTACAAGCACCACTTGCAGCATATTTGCAAATGCCTATAACTCAAAAAAAGAAGATATAATTTTTGTAGAAAAATTATACAATGCGCCTGAATATGTTTTTGCCGAAATTGTACAAAATTTAGTAGAAGGAGATAATGTTGTAGCAATTTTTGCTCATAACCCAGGCATTACCAATTTTGTAAATAAACTTTGTAAAAATGTGCAAATAGACAATATGCCTACTTGCGGTATTTTTGCTGTACAAGCAGCAGTAAAAACATGGAAGGAATTTATAACCGCAGAAAAAGATTTTTTATTTTTTAAATACCCCAAAGAAGTTTAAACCTTAATTATTTCTCATTTTACCCCAATTTTTTTACCCGTATTTTTGCAGCAATGATAGCCATAGAAAATGTATTATTAAGCGATCAAATTATTAACGACCAATTTGTATGCGACCTTACAAGTTGCAAGGGCGCTTGCTGTGTAGATGGAGATGCTGGAGCACCTTTAGATAATAAAGAATTAAAAAATATTGATGAAGTTTTTAACGAAGTGTTGCCTTATTTAAGAAAAGAAGGTATAGATGAAATAAATAGGCAAGGTAGGTATGTACACGACAAAGAATTTGGTTGGGTAACACCAACTATAAATAGTAAAATATGTGTATATGGCATTTTTGATGAAAAAGGTATTGTAAAATGTGGAATAGAGCAAGCATACTTAGATGGTAAAACAACTTGGAAAAAACCAATAAGTTGTCATTTATTTCCAATAATTGTAAAAAAAAGCAATGATGGAATTACACAATTTGCAAATTACCAACCAAGAGAAGATCATTGCAAAGCTGCATGTACACTAGGCAAAAAACTAAAAGTACCCGTATATAAATTTTTGAAAGAGCCATTGGTTAGAAAATTTGGCGAACAATTTTACGATGCTTTAAACGCTACGGCGGAGCATATAAAATCGAAAAAATAAGTAACCTATATCTTAACTAAAAGTTGATGTAAACAAAAAAGTCCTATGTCAATAATACCGATTTATCGGAAATTATAATCACAATAAAAACAAATAAATGAAAATAATACGAATAGCAATTTTTGCTTGTAGTTGTGTAATTCTATTAAATGCTTGTGCTTTAAAAAAAGCTAAAATTGATAATGATTTAAAAAAATATTTTGAAGAAAAAAATGTAGAAGGCTGTTTTACCATGATGGATAATAGCAATGGCAGCATAACAGTTTATAATATGGCTATGGATACTACAAGAGTATTACCAGCATCTACATTTAAAATAGTAAACTCACTAATAGGTTTAGAAACCGGAAAAATAACCAACGAAAAAATGGCAATAAAATGGGATGGTATAAAACGATGGAACGAAGATTGGAACAAAGATTTAACCATGGCAGAAGCCTTTAAAGTAAGCTCATTACCGTATTATCAAGAAGTAGCACGGCGTATAGGAAAAGATAGTATGAAACTTTTTATTGATAGCATTTCTTATGGTAATAAAAATATACAAGGGCCAATAGATTCTTTTTGGGTAAATAATAATTTAAAAATATCGCCAGATGAGCAAATTGGACTGCTAAAGCGTTTGTATTTTGATCAATTGCCATTTAGGAAAAGTGTGCAGCAGCAAGTAAGAGATGTGATGCTACAAGAAGACAATACAGCATATAAATTAAGCTACAAAACTGGCTGGGGATTTGACGAAAACAAAAACAGCTTAGGTTGGATAGTAGGTTGGGTAGAAGAAAATAGGCATGTGTATTTTTTTGCAACACTACTAAAATCTACAAACAAAGATTATGATATGAAAAAAGTAAGGTTAGAAATAACAAAAAACATTTTGAAACATTATGGCTTTTTTCAGGGAAAAAGATAACATTACTTTACTATTTATTTAACATTAAAAGAATATTCCACACATTAATTTGCGTGCATAATGACATTAGCTTTTCAGTATAAAAAATTATTATGGCTTTTATTATTGCTACCTATTTTGGTATGTATATATTTTTATGCAAAAAATAAAAAAGCACAAGTGTTTAAAAAAATTGGAGATAATTCATTAGTAAAAGAACTTACAAAATCGTACAACAAAAAGTCATTTCCTAAAAAATTTATTTTAAAATTTATAGCACTTGCACTCTTGCTATTTAGCATAGCCAACTTACGAACTAAAACTGGCACACAAAATGTAAACAGGAAAGGCATAGATGTTATGATTGCTTTAGATGTAAGTAAAAGTATGCTTGCAGAAGATGTAAAACCTAATAGATTAGAAAGAGCAAAAAACTTACTTGCGAAACTAATTGATAAGCTAGATAATGATAGAATAGGAATTGTTGTTTTTGCAGGAAAAGCATATATACAAATGCCACTTACTGCCGACCATTCGGCTGCAAAAATGTATTTGAGTGCAGCAACACCGCAAACAATACCCACGCAAGGAACTGTAATAAGCGATGCTTTAAACATGTGTAATACTGCTTTTAATAACAATGAAAAAAAATACAAATCGGTAATACTAATTAGTGATGGCGAAGATCATGACGAAAATGCATTAAAAATTTCAGAAAAAATGGCCAATGAGGGAGTAGTTATAAACACTATAGGTATTGGCTCGGTAGAAGGTTCGATAATATTAGATGAATTTACAAAACAAGAAAAAAAAGATAACAATGGTAATACTATAATAACCAAACTAAACGAAAAAATATTGGCAGATATTGCCGAAAAAGGAAATGGGAACTACCTGCTTTTTTCAAATACCAACACAGTTGTAACAAATTTATACAATACACTTTCTTCATTGGATAGCAAAACAGTTAAAGATGAAAGCTTAGTAAATTATAAAAGTTGGTTTCAATATTTGTTAGGATTAGCATTCCTATTTTTATTGGTAGAGCTATTTATTTCGGAAATAAATAAAAAAGCTATTCAAAAAACTACACTTTCTGCATCAGTAATTTTATTATTTTTTTGCATGCCAACATTTGCGCAAAATGTAAATGGCATAATAAAAAAAGGAAACAATGCTTATCTTAAAAATGATTTTGAAACAGCCATAAAAAACTATAACGAAGCTGTGCAAACAAATAAAGATAATAGCATAGCACAGTTTAATTTAGGAAATGCTTTGTATAAAACAGATAAAAAAGATGAAGCCGTAGAAGCTTTTGAAAGAGCAACATTAGCTGTAAAAACACCTTCAGAAAAAAGCAATGCACAATACAATAAAGCTGTAGTATTACAAAGCAATAAAAAATTAGATGAAAGTATTGTTGCCTATAAGGAAGCATTAAAAAACAACCCTAACAATGATGATGCAAGGTACAATTTACAGCTTGCTTTGAAACAACAAAAACAACAAGAGCAAAATAAAAAAAAGGAAGAAAAAGATAATAAAAAAGATAAGGAACAAAAAGATAAAAAAAACGATAAGAAAAAAAACGACGAAGAAGACCAACAGCCAAAGCCAAACAAAAGTAATATTTCTCAAAAGGACGCTGAGCAAGAGTTAGAAGCCCTTTTGCAAAAAGAAAAAGACCTACAAGATAAAATGCATAAGGCAAACATTACTAACCCCAATAAGCAAGAAAAAGATTGGTAATTTTTTACACCACATCGTTAGCTAAAAGTACTTGCCAAGCATCATCTACAGCATTATTGCTTAAAAGTGTTGCTGCAAGTTTGTGAGTTTCTATTTCCATTTCTAATGGGTTTAGGTTATAGTATTGTACTATTTTTTGTAATATTTCATTTTCAAAATTTGGGTTTATAACTGGCAAATTATGCACATTAGCAAGTTGCCCTAAATGGTTTCCAGTAAGTATCTTACTATTTTTTACAGCTGTAGGTAAATTGTCAAACCCAATACCAAGTTTTACATTTGGTTTAGCTAAGGCAAAAAGGTTTGCTTCATCTACCTTACAATACCAATCGGATCCAAGTCTTGCTACAGCAGCATATTTTTTTTGGTCTATTTTTTTGTTTTCATCTAATATGCTTTCATCTATATGCATACAAAGTACTTCGCATATTACCAAATTGCCTGCTCCGCCTTCATTGCCAAGTGGTTTTATTTCTAATACTTTACACTCTAATTTTATTTTACTCTCTAGCACCATTGGTGGGTTTACCAAAGTAGCTTTTTGCTGCGTAAACCCAGCTTTTATAAATTCGTTTACTCCATAATCGTATTCACAACTTGTTAAAGATGTTTGTTGTACCATATCAAAATCCACCATATTTATTACAACCTCTGGTACATCTATTACATTTTGCAAAGTATGTTTTGTAGTATTATCTCTTACACGCCTTGCTGGCGAAAAAATTACAATAGGAGGGTTGCTACTAAATAAATTAAAAAAACTAAAAGGAGATAAATTTACGTTACCAATATTATCTATTGTAGATGCCAATGCTATGGGACGTGGAGCTACAGCATGTTGCAAATAATTTTGCACATCAGCAGCTGATAAATCTTTTAATTTAAGAATCATATTTTCTTTTGTTATACTTGATTTTTTTTAACTACTATGGTCTTGTATTATTACCCATTTCTTTTTTATTTTTTTAAAGATAAGTGTAAATGAGCCACCAATATTACCTACACTACGAGTAAGATGCCATTTGCCAACTACACTGTAATACATTACCGATAAGAGTTTGGTACTTATTATTTCAAAATCTAGTTTACCCATTGTTGCAGTATCAGGGTAACTTTTTTTATAATTAGCTTTTGTCTTTTCCCAACCATAAGTTGGGCCTTTACTACCAATAAAAATCAGCGAATCGCTGTGCCAATATGTTTCCATGTATCTATCAATATCCCCAGCATTCCAAGCATTTAGTTGCTCTGTCATGGCATTTTTTATGAAAACTTCAGCAGTGTTTTGTGCAATGATATTTTTGCAACAAAAAAATATAAAAAATAAAAATAATAATTTTTTCATACGATGATATTTATTGTAGTTAATGCTTCATAAAAATACTATTTACATTAATTTTATACGAATCTTGCTATAAGGTCATACTCATAAATTTAATTTATAAAGCAAAACAAAAATAACCAATATTATTTACGTATAAGATGATGGGTATAATTATTGCTGTATATATTATTACCTTTCTTCTTAATTCAATTAAAATAATATTAATTGGTAGTATTAATTAAAATAAACAACCATATTATTTTCACAAAATTAATTCAACTTGTAAAACATGGAATTTTGATACCAAAAGTATATATTTGATAACTAATTGTTGTGTGATAAAACCAATGCCAGTTTAAGATTGTATAATGTTAAAAAATAAAACTTAAAATAGATTATGAAATTAACCACCTTTAGCTTTTTTTTTGCAATAATAGCCATTAGCCAAGTTGCAAATGCGCAAGTAATTGTCAGCAGCAGTACACCAACAGTGCCTACAGCAAACGGAGCTCCTGCAACTCCTCCAAAAACAGGACCCAAACCTTATAAAGAAATAATAACAGATAAAACCAAAACCCAACTAGGTTTATTTATTGTACACAAAGTAGAAGATAAATATTTTTTTGAAATTCCATCTACGCTTTTAAATAAAGAAATATTATGTATAACCCGATACAGTAAAACACCTGTAGGAGGTGCTACTTATGGTGGCGAAATTGCAAACGAAGTTGTACTTAAGTTTGAAAAAGCACCTGATCATAAAATATTTGTACGTACGGTTTTAAATATAATACAAAGCCCAGATAGTACACAACCAATGTTTAGAGCAGTTGCCAATTCCAACGTTGACCCAATTGCGCAAGCTTTTGATGTAAAAGCCTATAAAAAAGACAGTGTGAGTAAAACCGAAAATGCAGTAATAGATGTAACCGATTTTTTTAAAGGAGATAATTTAGTAGTATCCATAAATGCAAGAAGTAAAAAAAACTTAGGGCTTAATAATATTGCTACCGATAGGTCGTATATAGATGGGATAAAATCTTTTCCGATAAATACTGAAGTACGTACAGTAAAAACCTTTATATCAGCACCAAATACTGGAGGTTTTACATTAAGCCCTTCACCTTTCCCTACAATTACTTTACCTGCTGCCAACGAAGCTGGAGCCGTTACAGTAGAGCTTAATACATCGTTTATTGAGCTTCCAAAAAATCCAATTGCCAAAAGAATGTTCGATTCAAGAGTAGGGTATTTTGCAAGTAATGTAACTACATTCGAAGAAGGAAGCCAAAGGGTAGAAAAAGAAACATTTGCATCGAGATGGAGATTAGAACCGAAAGACGAAGACAAAGAAAAATACAAAAAGGGCGAATTGGTAGAGCCCAAAAAACAAATTGTGTATTACATTGACCCTGCTACTCCAAAAAAATGGAGAGCAGCATTAATACAAGGAATAAACGATTGGCAATTTGCATTTGAAAAAGCCGGATTTAAAAATGCAATAGTAGGCAAAGAGTGGCCAGAAAACGATAGTACCATGAGTTTAGAAGATGCTAGGTTTAGTGTACTACGTTATTTTGCAAGCGATATAGAAAACGCTTATGGGCCAAGCGAAGTTGACCCTCGAAGTGGCGAAATTTTAGAAAGTCACATTGGTTGGTATCATAATGTAATGAAGCTTTTGCAAAATTGGTATATGATACAATGTGCAGCAGTAGATCCAAAAGCTCGTAAAATGAAATTTGATGATGAATTAATGTCGCAACTTATACGCTTTGTAAGCAGCCACGAAGTAGGGCACACACTTGGGCTAAGACATAATATGGGTAGCAGCAACCGTACTCCAGTAGAAAAACTTAGAGATAAAAAATGGGTAGAAGCCAATGGGCACACAGCATCTATAATGGATTATGCTCGGTTTAATTATGTAGCACAGCCCGAAGATAATATTAGCCAAGCTGGCTTATTTCCTCGTATAGGCGAATACGATTTGTGGGCTATAGAATGGGGTTATAGGTGGAATGATTTTGATGCAGAAGGTGAAAAAAAATGGAGCAATAATATTATCGTAGAAAAAGTAAAAAACCCAAGATTGTGGTTTGGTGGCGAAGGCAGAGGCAACGACCCAAGAGCACAAACCGAAGACCTAAGCGATAATAATATGAAGGCAGGTGAGTATGGCATTAAAAATTTGAAAAGATTGATGACAAACATTTTGGAGTGGACAAAAGAAGAAGGCGACAGATACGAAAACTTAAATGAAATATATTCGCAATTGGTAAATCAATATAGCAGGTATGCTAGTCATGTAAGTAAAAACATTGGTGGTTTTTATGAAACATTTAAGAGTGTAGAAGAAAGTGGAAGTGTATATGAAATCACTCCAAAAACTACCCAAAAAGATGCATTGGCTTGGATGCAAAAACAAGTATTTGAAACCCCTACGTGGCTTATGGATAAAAAAGTATGGGATAAAATAACAATACCTGGCACCGACCCAATAATGAGCGTACAGCAGCGTTTACTTAGCAATATAATAAACAGCGATAAGCTTGTAAGACTTGCTTATAGTAGCAATAGAGATGTAAATGCTTATGGGTTAGATGAAATGTTTACCGATTTGCAAAAAGGAATTTGGAGTGAGTTGGCTACAAAAAAAGACATTGATATTTACCGCCGTAGTTTGCAAAAAACTTATGTAGATAAATTGATAGAAATTTATAATAGTATTAATGGAAACACTCCATCATTCTCTATTAGTTTTGGCAATGTTGTATTGCCTGATATTAAAAAAACAGATGTAGGCTCAGTAGTACTTGGGCAATTAAATACAATACAAAGCCTTGCTAAAAGTAGTGCCGTTGGCTATGCCGATAAAATGAGCAAATTGCATTTACTAGATATAGCACAACGTATTAAAATAGCATTAGAAGGTAAATAATTTTTATTTTCTTATAGTTTAGTGTCTTCCCCATCTATAAATTATAAAAGAGGCTGTCTCAAAAGTACGAGACAGCCTCTTTTTATTAGGTAAGGTGATGGAGAAAGTTTTCGTTTAAGCGATTCTCAGGGCCTTAATTTTGGTTTTGAGACTTCCTCAATTTTAATTTTACAGTTTTATCCGTTCATGCTCATCAAAAATTCGGCATTATCTTTTGTGCCTTTCATATTTTTTAGCAATGTATTTAAAGCTTCTTCGGGGTTCATATCGGCCATATGTTTGCGCAATACCCACATGCGTTTAAAGGTATCTTTATCAAGTAATAAATCATCTCTACGGGTAGATGATGAAACAATATCGATAGCAGGATAAATGCGTCTATTGCTTAATTTACGTTCCAATTGCAACTCCATATTACCAGTACCTTTAAATTCTTCAAAAATTACTTCGTCCATTTTACTACCAGTATCTACAAGTGCTGTAGCTATAATTGTAAGCGACCCTCCGTTTTCTATTTTACGAGCTGCACCAAAAAACTGTTTTGGCTTTTGCATAGCGTTAGCCTCTACACCACCACTTAAAACTTTACCACTACTAGGTGCTGTGGTATTGTGTGCTCTTGCCAATCTGGTTATAGAGTCTAACAAAATAACCACATCATGCCCACACTCTACCAAGCGTTTTGCTTTATTGAGTGCAATCGTAGAAACCTTTACATGCTTTTCTGCTGGTTCATCAAATGTAGATGCTATTACTTCTGCACGTACACTACGCTCCATATCTGTAACCTCTTCTGGTCGCTCATCTACAAGCACTATCATTAAATAACACTCAGGGTGGTTTTCTGCAATTGCATTTGCCAATTCTTTAAGCAACATTGTTTTACCAGTTTTTGGTTGGGCCACAATAAGTCCACGCTGGCCTTTACCAATTGGGGTAAACAAATCCATTATTCTTGTGCTGTAATTATCGGCACTTGTACAAAGGTTTAGTTTTTCAAACGGAAACAATGGTGTTAAATAATCAAATGGTACTCTATCCCTAACCTCTTCAGGCGATTTACCATTGATGGTATTTACTTTTAATAATGCAAAATATTTTTCGCCTTCCTTAGGTGGGCGTACACTACCAAAAACGGTATCGCCAGTTTTTAAGCCAAATAATTTTATTTGAGATGGCGATACATAAATATCATCTGGCGATGATAGGTAATTGTAATCACTACTCCTTAAAAACCCATATCCATCAGGCATCATTTCCAACACACCTTCGCCTTGTATAATACCATCAAACTCTATATTAAATACAGGTTGCTCTTTGGGCTTATGGTGTGGCTTGGGTTGTAATTGAGGTGTTTGTTCCACTATATTTTCTTCTTGTGGTTGTTGCTCATCTTCTTGTTGCAACATTTGAGCTATAGCCGCTGGTATAGTAGATTGTTCGTTTGTTATTGGTTGTAACTCCTCGTTAGCTTGGTTGCCTATAGGCTGCTTGTGCTCCGCTTCTTTTTTAAATGGCTTTTTTTCATTACTTACTTTTCTGTTTTTTAATACAGGTGCAGGTTTTGAAACAATTGGCGCCAATGGTTCAGGTTCTTTTATTGGTTCTGTTTTTGTAATTTCTACAGGTGCTAAGTCTGTAGGTTTTACAATTCTTTTTCTTTTTGGTTTATCGGCAGGCGAAGTTTCTTCGGTACTCATTTTGTTGGCTTGATTATCTAATATTGCTTGCATAAGCTCTTGCTTATCGGCGTTTTTTTTTGTTTTTAATTTTTGCAGGTCTGCAATGTCTTGCAATTCGGGAACAAGTAATTCGTTCAGTTGTGCTATATCGTACATAAAGTTTTCAGAAAAGCATTTTTAAAAGCTGCGTTATTCTGTTGTAAAATTGAAGTTGAAAATTAGTTCATTGATAATGGAAATCGTATTTTGCAGATGCAATATAAACGGGCAAAGTGCCTTTTCCAATGCAATACTACGTATATTTTTTGTAATAAATGAAAATATTTTTTTTGAAGTCTTTTTCTTTGAAATTATTAAAAAATTATTTTTTAATAAGGAGCTTATAAAATTTTTCTAACTCAGTTTTTTCTACAGTTATAAGTTTATTTTCTTTTATAAACTTAGTATTAAAAAGCAATACTCTTTTGTGTGTTGGGTACAATTTTAAAATTTCTGAAAGCATTTTTTCTACTTCTACATCTTTTTCTTCCACTACGTTTTTTATAGTAACAGTAGATCGTTGTGTAACATGCATTTTTTTAATAATAGCTTCTAAAGTTGCTAATTTGCCAGTGTTTATACCGCTTATTCGCAAAGCCTTGCCATGTAAGCCTTCAAGTTGTTTTTTGCTCAGTCCGCCTCTTTCCAAGTATTGGGTTTGAATACTCTTGCAAAAACTATCGTTGGGTTTGGCTTTTAGTACTTGCTCAAGTACATAATTTACAATATCAATATCGGGGTTAATGCGGTGCTGCATAATGCAAAGTTATTGTAATAATTATATGTGTTGTTGTAAAAGTAATAAAAATTTGAGCTGTTATCATTTGTTCAATACCAACCATTATTTCGGGCTGTTTGTAGTAGTTTTGCAAGCAAGTAATTTTTGCTAAAAAGTATTTTATAAGCAAAAGCTACTACTGTCCATCCCGCAGCCCATCAACTTTATATCTTTTTTGGGCATAAAAAAGAAAAATATTAATTAGTCTTCCCTCAAAAAGTATGAAACATAAAACCTCATTGAGCAGTATAAAAAATTAGTATGTTTTAATTATATGTAAATGAAATTAAAATCATAAAATTCTGCATTTTTATGAAGTCTTGAATTTTTAGCCCCCACTTTTGTTTTAAGACAAAATAGGAAAACGCTGTATAAATAAAATAAGTTTCTAAATTTTAGGGGGAGAGTAATTACTGTACACAATATTTTTAGAAATATAATTTTTTTGCAAAAAAAACATACGTTTGTGCCAATGCATGAAATTAATAATTCAAACAACCGCTACTTCTTACTCAATAAACCATACAATATGGTTTCGCAATTTGTGAGCAGCCATAAAGTGCCATTATTGGGCAATATAAATTTCGATTTTCCAGAAGGCACACATGCTATAGGCAGATTGGATAGCCCATCGGAAGGATTATTAATTTTAACAACAGATAAAACCGTAACCAGAAAATTATTTTTAGCAAAAGAAGCACATACACGTAGTTATTTGGTAATGGTGCAGCATAAAATGACGCAAGAAAGTTTTTTAAAACTGCAAGCCGGCATAAATATACCTATAAACAATACAGAGTTTTATTTAGCAAAACCCCAATCAGTAAAAATAATAACCAAACCAACTTTACTTTATAAATATGCTACCGACCCAAGAGAAATTTACCCACACACTTGGCTGCTCATTACACTTACCGAAGGCAAATTTAGACAAGTACGCAAAATGGTAATGGCTGTAAAGCACCGTTGTTTAAGGCTTATAAGGTTAAATATTAGTAATATTAATTTAGGCGATATTGAGCCTGGTGCTGTAAAAGAAATAGATGGCGAAAAGTTTTTTAGTTTATTAAATTATAGTGGTGATATCGCTTGTAATTAATTTTAGTTTATAGAATTGTCTTTGTACTTTTATTTACCAAAACCAATAAATGGCTAAAAAATACAATATCCCATTTTGGAAATCATCGCCATTT
This sequence comes from Ferruginibacter sp., assembly GCA_013141435.1. Lineage (GTDB taxonomy): Bacteria > Bacteroidota > Bacteroidia > Chitinophagales > Chitinophagaceae > Ferruginibacter. Next base: position 24,770 of record JABFQZ010000009.1, on the reverse strand, counting down.
ATTAGGTTATTATTGCCATTAATAGCAGGCATAATTTTTCAGTGGTATGTGCAAGTGCCATTTGTAATAAGCGCAAGTATTTTTTTTATTTTAGTTGCACTTTTATTTAGCTTCCATTTTTTATCTATAGAAAAAAGGTATAAGTTTCAATATGTACAAGGATTATTTGTAAATACAATAATTTTTTGCATTGGTATATTTTTATGTTGGCAAAAAGATATAAGAAACGATAGCAATTGGTTTGGAAATTATTACTCCAACACTACATTTTTAATAATAAAAATAAACGAGCCGCCAATAGAAAAAGATAAATCGTATAAAGTAGATGGGCTTATAGAATCGATAATAATAAATGGCAAACAAAAAAACACTAATGGCAAACTATTAATTTATTTTTCTAAAGAAGATAGTATAAGAGTGCCAAAATATGGCGATAAAATATTAATTAATGGCGGGCTTCAAAATATAAAAAATGCAGGTAATCCTGGTGGGTTTAATTATAGCAGGTACATGGCTTTTCAGCAAACACTTCATCAAGTTTATTTAAAAAAAGATAAATTTATTATTCTTAAAAACAGAAACGAAAACAAAATATTTTCATTCATATATTTTGCCAGAAATGCAGTAATATCTACACTTCAAAAATATATTGTAGGCAATACAAAGGTTACAGGTATTGCAGAGGCTTTACTAATTGGATATAAGGAAGATTTAGATAAAGATGTAGTGCAAGCATACAGCAATACTGGAGTGGTACATATTATTGCCATATCGGGTATGCATTTGGGTTTAATATATGTAGGTTTGGTGTGGTTGTTTTCTCAAATACCATACATAAAAAATTCGGCAATAGCCAGAGTTGTATTAATATTAACTTGCCTATGGTTGTTTAGCCTTATAACTGGAGCATCTGCATCAGTGCTACGAAGTGCAGTAATGTTTACTTGTATTATTATTGGGAAAGAATTTTTTAAACAAGCTAATGTTTACAATTCGCTTGCATCATCGGCATTTTTATTATTATGCTACAATCCTTTTTTATTGTGGGATGTGGGTTTTCAACTTAGCTATTTTGCAGTTGTAGGTATTATTTGGCTACAAAAACCTATTCAAAATTTGTATTACACAAAAAACAAACCGCTTAGTTATTTGTGGGAAATGAGCTCTATTACTATTGCTGCACAAATTTTATCTTTACCAATGTGCATTTATTATTTTCATCAAATACCAACTACATTTTTATTTACTAACCTAATTTGTGTGCCACTATCTACAACAATACTTTTTGCCGAAATTGCTTTAATGTGTTTTGCATCAGTACCATTTGTAGCAACTATAATTGGAAAATTTATTTATGTACTTACATGGCTTATGAATTTTTTAATAAGTGGTTTTAACGATATGCCATTATCGCTTATAGATAAAATTTACGCCACACCGCTCACCACTTGGCTATTATATGTGTTTGTATTGGTAATGGGTGCAGCTTTATTAGAAAAAAATAAATTTTTTTTCAAGCTGGCAATTGCCATTTTTTTACTGTTTACTTGCGTATGGGGTTTTGGTAAAATAAAACTTACACAACAGCAAAAATTTATTGTATATAACGTTAGCAAACATACTGCCATAGATTTTGTGAGTAAAAATAAATATTGGTTTTTTGGCGATAATGAATTTAAAATAGATGGCGCTTTGCAAAATTTTAATTTGAAACCTGCAAGAGTACAAATGCAAGTAGAAGAGCGTTTAGATACATTAGATGAGATTAAGAAAACTAAAATGATTTGGCAATTTTATCAAAAAAAAATTATAATGATTGACACAATCACAAAATTTTTACCATTGATAAATAAAATTAAAATAGATGTTTTGCTTATTTACAAAAACCCTAAAGTACACATTGCAGATATTGTTACAGCTGTAAAGCCTAATACTGTTGTGTTTGACGGTTCTAACAGTATGTGGAAAATTGCTCAATGGAAAAAAGAATGTGAAGAACTACATTTGCCATACTTTATTACTACCGAGCAAGGGGCTTTTGTGTTGAATGTAGAATAAATTTTACTAATGGTTTGGGCTTTAAAGAAATATTTTTTTTAAACCCTTTCACTCTATTTTAAATATTGAGCATGCAAAAAAAAATACAATCTGCACTTATTTCTGTTTTTTATAAAGATGGGTTAGAAGAAACAGTGAAGCTTCTAAAAAAACTAGGAATTACCATTTATAGTACAGGTGGTACACAAGAGTTTATAGAAAATTTGGGAGTGCCATGTGTTGCAGTAGAATTGCTTACAAATTACCCATCTATACTTGGAGGAAGGGTAAAAACCTTGCATCCAAAAGTATTTGGTGGTATTTTAGGCAAAAGAAATGATGCAGCTCACCTAGCAGAAATGGCAGCTCATGATATACCCGAAATAGATTTGGTAATTGTAGATTTATACCCTTTTGAAGAAACTGTTGCAACAACAAAAGATGAAAAACTGATAATTGAAAAAATAGACATTGGCGGTCCAAGTATGATAAGAGCAGCTGCAAAAAATCATATAGATGTAGTTGTAGTGGCTGCAAAAAAAGATTATGCTTTGTTAAATAATTTATTGAAAGAACAGCAAGGCGAAACAACTTTAGAACAGCGTAAAACCTTTGCTATTAAAGCATTTGATGTATGTACCCATTACGACAATGCTGTATCTTCGTACTTTAATAATTTGGAAATAAGCACAGCTTTTAATAAAGATAAAAACCCGTTGCGATATGGCGAAAACCCTCATCAAACAGCAAGTTTTCATGGCAATTTAACGGAGATATTTACCCAGTTACATGGCAAAGAGTTATCCTATAATAATTTGGTAGATGTAGATGCGGCAATGCAATTAATGGTTGAGTTTAATTCCGAAAAAAAACCTGTTTTTGCTATTATTAAGCACACTAATGTTTGCGGAGCAGCCATTAGAGAAAACGTAGTAATGTCGTGGAAAGCTGCACTTGCAGGCGACCCCGAAAGTGCTTTTGGAGGTGTATTGGTTTGCAATGCCGAAATTGATGAACCTACTGCAAGCGCTATTAATGAAATATTTTTTGAGGTTTTAATTGCACCATCTTTTAGTAGTGATGCTTTGCAAATATTAAAACAAAAGAAAAATAGAATTTTATTAGAAGCAAAAAAGTTTTCTCCACAAAAAATGCAAACAAAGACATTGCTAAATGGAGTTTTAATACAACAAACAGACGAAACTAATTTTGCAGAGTGGAAGGAAGTAGGAGGAAGGGAAACTACAATTGTAGAAAAATCTAATTTAGCATTTGCAAATATTTTGTGCAAGCACTTAAAAAGTAATGCCATTGCTTTAGTAAAAAACAACCAACTTATTGGTAAAGGTTGTGGCCAAACAAGCCGAATAGATGCACTAAGAAATGCCATAGATAAAGCAAAACAATTTGGTGCAGATACAACAGGTGCTGTACTATCAAGCGATGCATTTTTCCCTTTTGATGATTGTGTACGAATAGCGCACACAGCCGGTATTGAAGCATTTATACAACCTGGCGGCTCGGTAAGAGATAACGATAGCATAGCGTATTGTAAAGTAAATAACCTTGCAATGGTTATAACTAGCACAAGGCATTTTAAACATTAAAAAAAATATTTTGTTACAATCAGATAAAGCAAAAGGATATTTTGCACTTTTTATTACAAGCATAGTATGGGGCACTACTTGGGTAGCAAGTAAAATTGGCGTATCAGAAATACCTGCTTTGCAAATGGCATATATTCGTCAATTTATTGGTGGTACAATATTTATTTCTTTTTTTGTATTTTATAAAAAATTACCATTACCTACGATAAAACAATTTCGCTGGTTATTTGTAATGGCTATAATTGTTTTTGTATCGGCCAATGGGTTAAGCACTTGGGGTATTCAATATATACCTGCTGGGTTGGGTGCACTTATAGGTGCATTGTACCCGTTGTGTGTGGTAGTTTTAGAAAAAATATTTTTTAAGAGCAAGCGTATGACTGCCTTAACATTTTTTGGATTATTTTTAGGCATTTGTGGTATTGCTATTGTGTTTTACGAAAATGCATTTCACCATGCAGGTACATCTTTTTTGCTAGGTATTTTTTTATCGCTTGTGGCAGTACTATCATGGAGTTTGGGCACTATTTTTATTGCCCGCAATAAAGTAGAAATAAACCCATATTATGGTGTAGGTTGGCAAATGCTTATAAGCAGTATAATATTATTTATTGTTTCGGAAAGCACATTGCCTGTTGTACCATTTAAAGATATTTCTTCCAAAACTTGGTGGGTAATTGTTTACTTAATTGTATTTGGCTCTATTATGGCTTTTGTAGCTTTTATTTATAGTTTAAAAAAACTTCCAGCTGCTATATCTTCTTTATATGCATACATAAATCCGCTAGTGGCAATGGTATTTGGGGTATTTGTATTAAACGAAAAAATGAGTAGCAATATTGCAATTGGTGCATTGGTAACTCTTGTAGGAGTTTATTTAGTAAATTATTCGGTAAAAAAAGCAGAAAAAATTATTATTGAAGCTGAAATATAAACTGTTCTAGTTTCTTTGATTTTATTTATTAATGATTGAGGTAATACCAATTATTATGATTGAAAAATTTATATAAATTTACTTGGTTGCATTTCTTATTCTTAATTCTTTCATCAAATTTTGCAGCTCATCTCTTTCTGCTTTTAGTTCTTCATTTTCCAACATGGCAAGTTCCGCATTGCTTTTTGCTTCGCTCAATTCCATTTTTAAAGTTTGTACTTTTTTGTATAATAACGCAGCTTCGGTAAGCTCATTATTTAAAATTTCGTTATTGGTATGTACCGAATTTAGTTCTTTTAATAATACTTGTTCTTTTTGCCTACTTTTTATTTCCGATACCAATTCTATTTCCAATTCGTCTTTTAAAGTTTCTAATGCCAAATGTTTTTTTGATGCTTCATCATTATCATATTTAAGCTGTTCTATTTCCAATAAATTACAATCAATTTTACTTCTCAAAGAGCCTTCGCTTTCAGATATTTCGCCTAAAAGTGAAATTTCATTATCTTTTTTTTGCACTTCGGCATTCAACTCTTCTAGTTGCTCTTGCAAAAATTCATTTTCCGAAAGTAGTATTCGTATCTTTTTTTCGTAATCCATGAGTATAAAAATATGAATTTGTTTGTGCAAAATACTATAAAAAATATTGTACATTTATATAGGCAACGAATACGTTATAAAAAGTATCTATTATAATAATTTGAAGGTATTTAAAAGCACAATATTGACAGATGCCGAACTAATTAAAGGCTGTATTAATAAAGATGCTGCTTACCAAAAGTATCTTTTTAATCGATATGCAAGCACTCTTTTGGGTGTGAGTAATAGATATGCCCGAAATAAAGAAGATGCCGAAGATATTTTGCAAGATGCATTTGTAAAAATATTTGGAAAAATACAACAATACAAAGGCAATGGCTCATTTGAAGGCTGGCTACGAAGAGTAGTTGTAAATACTGCACTTAAAAAATATACCAGATTAAGGTTTGACAAAGAAATATCTACAGATGATTTTTCCGAAAAATTAAAAATTGACAATAACGATGAGCCTGCATACAGCCATCTCAACGAAAAAGATTTACTTATACTTATAAATAATTTACCCGATGGTTACAGGCTAGTTTTTAACCTATTTGTGATAGAAGGCTACCAGCACGACGAAATTGCTACAATGCTAAATATACAATCGGGCACAAGTAGAAGCCAATTGGTAAAAGCCCGAAATTTATTGCAAAAAGAAATTTTGCTTCGCCAAAGAGTTATTGTAAAAGCTGTTTAAAAAAATTAAAATAAAGCTGTTTAAAAAACAGAAAATATATAAAATGAAAAATAAATTATTTGACGATTTTGTGAAAGGTGAATTTGGTAATTATAAGCCAGAAGTGCCCTTGCATATTTGGGAAAATATTGCAAAACAAAAAGAAAATAAAAAACCTTTAGGTATTTGGTTCAACTTACATTCAAAAAAAATTGCAGTATTTGCAATTGCAACAATTATATTAAGTAGTACTTACTACGCCTATGTTCAAAAAAACAAATATGATACCAATAAAAATACAAAAATTACAGCTTTTCAAAAGCTACAAAAATTAAATAAAATACATTTAGAAACAGAAAATGAAATATCAAACAATACTATTTACAATGAGTTGGATTCAGCCAAAAATTTGGCCATAAACATTCAAAAAAATAACAAATCTACAAATAATAACACTTTACACACTACCGAAAATAACTTGGATCAAACAATACCAAATTTTAAAAAGCAAAAAATTAAATCAAAAACAAATATTACAATAAAAGAAGGTTATTTAGATTTAGAAACAACAAAGCAAGTAACAGATAAAGAAAGTCTAACTTCAACAAGCATACTTGCAAATAGTATTATTGGTGCAATAATTTATACATCGCCACAAAAATTTGTGCCAAAACTTGCTAAAAATAACCTGCCAAATACAACAACAATACCATGCCCAGAAGCAGAAAAAAACACCGCAGGAAACAAACGATATGTAGAAATGTACGGCGGACCAGATTATATTTTAAGAAGCTTTGAAGACACTTCCAATTCTAATTATTTAAAACAACGAAAAGCAAGTACAGGCATACACTATGCCTATAGTGCAGGAGTAAGATATACCAAAGTTTTTGGCAATGGGGTTAGCTTTAAAACCGGTATAAATTATAGCCAAATAAACGAAAACTTTATAGCTAAAGATGGCTATTTGGTAGAGAGAGTTTACGTAATAAGTAATATAGGCGATACAATTGGCAGCTATATAAATACCATAGCAAAAAACAAAACAAACACCAATATATATCGCAATGTAGATGTGCCTATACTGTTAGGTTATGAACTTGGCAATAAAAAACTACATACCAATATAAGTGCAGGCGTTTTGGTAAATATACTAAGCAAAAAAAAGGGAAATGTAATAGATGAAAAAGGAAACATAGTTGATATTTCGTCAGACAAAAAAGCCAATATTTACCAATACAAAACCAATGTAGGTATTAGTTTTATGGCAAGTGTAGGGTTTTATTATAAGTTAAATAAAAATATGCACTTTTTAGCTGAGCCGTATTTTAGGTACAGCCTATCATCTATAACCAAGCCCGAAATTAGTTTAAAACAAAAATACCATACAGCAGGTGTACGATTAGGTTTGCGGTTAGATTTTTAAAACACAAAGATAAATTTTACTACAAAGAGCAATAAGAAAATTCATTCAAATAACACAAAGAAATACTCCTCTTTGTGTTATTTGAGGTTTGTAAACTGAGTTTTTAGAGATGTACTTAAAGCTAGAAACAGGTTTTTAATTTTATGAAATCAGCCAAATCGGTATTAAATTAACTTACCAAAGTGCCAGTTTTATCTCCAATTACAACACTCATCAAATTACCAGGTTTATTCATATCAAAAACTACAATAGGTAAGTTGTTTTCCATACACAAAGTAAAAGCAGTCATATCCATTACTTTCAAATTTTTAGAAATACAATCAGCAAACGATATTCTACCAAACTTAGTAGCAGTAGGGTCTTTTTCGGGGTCGGCAGAGTAAATGCCATCTACTCTTGTACCTTTCAAAATAATATCAGCCTTTATTTCTACAGCTCTCAAAGAACCAGCAGTATCGGTAGTAAAATAAGGATTACCAGTGCCAGCACCAAAAATAACAACCCTTCCTTTTTCCAAATGCCTCATAGCTCTTCTACGAATATAAGGCTCGGCTATTTGCTCCATTTTTATAGCACTTTGCAACCTAGTTACCACACCAGCTTTTTCTAAACCACTTTGCAAAGCCATACCATTTATTACCGTTGCTAGCATTCCCATATAATCGCCATGTGCTCTTTCAATGCCAGTTTCGGCCTCATTCATACCTCTATAAATATTGCCACCACCAATTACAATAGCCACTTGTACACCCATATCAGTCACTTGCTTTATTTCTTGAGCATACCTTGTAATAACTTCAGAGTCTAATCCAAAGTTTTTATTTCCCATTAAAGATTCGCCAGATAGTTTTAAAAGAATACGTTTGTATTTAGGTAGCATTTGTAAAATTTTTGCAAAGATAATTTTTTGATTTTACAATCAGTAAAAAAAGAAAAAAGTAACCTCCTCTAATCTAATTTTATTGTATTTTTAAAGCATCATCAGAAAAACTATTTTCCACATTTGTATCCAGCTTTACACTCCTATCTTTTTGTGTTGGCAAAAGCCAAACACAAAAAGGATATACGCTACAATCTGGGCTAAAATCAGCAGCTAATCATTAGTCAACATTTTTTACAAGAAAACTTAAAACAAATAAAGCAATTTTTTTTATAAAACCTCACTACTCTTGCTCCATTTTTTTAGCATAAGCTTTTAAAAATATAGCGCCCAAATTTTTGTATGGTGGTACATAACTTTCCCAGCTATCTCTTACGGCTTTGCTAGGGTCAGTAGTAAACGATTTTGAAAGCGATTGCCACATTTTTTTCCAGTTTAAATCTGCACCAGTGGCAAAAACTTGGTTCATATAAGTAAGTATTGGTCTATTAATATCACCTGCTCCTATTTCTTTTGTAGATATTATATGTGCATCGGGGTTTATTTCCAATATTTTATTTAAGTTTTGGTAACCACCACAAGAACCCAACAAAACTATTTTTGCATCGCCAGGCATACGATCCATAGTACGGGGAAGCCAATAACTGTGCCCACGGTGTACAATCATATTAGGTTTTAGCCCTTTTTCTATCAAATAATTGGCTAAGTGTATTTGAGCCGTATCATCTAAATTAGCATCATTATCTAAAGGTTTATTTGCAAAAACCAGTACATTTCCTTTTATAGATACAGCTTCCATCCATTCTTTTTTGTCGGTTACTTTCCAATCTTTTGGTGCAAATGAGTTTCTAAAAGCAGGATAAAATGTTTTTCCATCTTTATCGCCATAAAAAAACACTTGCTCTATAATACCGCCTTTTTCGTTTTGCATGTATTTATTGGCTACATCGTATATTGGTGGTATGCCTATTTCTTTTGTAAGGTTTATGGTGGAGTCTTTTAACGAAAGAAAAATTGTTTTAAGCAACCCATAAATTACAATTCCTTTTTTGTTTTTTTCAGAATTAGATTTTGTTTCAAATTTTATAACATTTTGCAACATGCTTTTTAGCAAAATTGCATTTGTAATACTTGTATAAGAGTCTGCCACATCTACCGCATCTTCTAAATTAGATTTATCTAAATTAGCCACAAACGAATCCATAATTAATTCAGATCTTGTTGCAGGCATTGTTTTCAAAAAAGTATCTAACTTGTTATAATTTGCAGCCATTTTTATAAACTTTCTAAAATGGTCAAAATTTACAGAAAGTAATAAAGAGTCGCCCCGTGGCTTTGTACCCATAAGTTGCAATAACCTTGCAAAACTATGCTTGTAACTGCTTGTATAAATATCGCTTTCGCACATTACCATCATATAATAAATATCTGCTGGCGCTAGTGGTTGTATGGCTTTCATGCGTATAGCAAGGTTGGCTTGGTCGTGGAGCATGTTTATCTGATCTACAAAATGTTGTTTGGCTTTTTTTGCCAAAGTTTCTAATAACCCATTTGTACCATTATAAGCAATAGCCGTATCAAAAAATGGTTTACCCATTCTTTTCGAATAGGCAATAGCTGTTTGCACCAGTAGTTTATAATACCCTACACTATCATACCCATTTTCGCCATCGCCTACATATTTTTGTATGCTTTCTATACTTTGCTTTTCATGCATAATATCATCTAAAAACGGAAAGTAAAATAAAGCATTAGGTGTTTGACTTAACAAAGCAATTTGCTTTACCATGTTATTATTATTGCGATGTATTAATTTACCTACTATTGAGTTTTTAGATTGTGCAAAACTGTACATTTTTACAGGGTCGTTTTTGCAAGCAAGTTGTATAAGGCTATCGGCAAATGGCTCTTGAGCAAAAGAAGCAATACTTTCCAAAATTTTTGATGGGTAAAGAGTGGTATATTTTAAATAAACTATACCATCACCTATATTTTTTGTACTTGCCTCCGAAAATATTTGATTAAGTATTTTGGCTATACCATAGTTAGATTCTTGTAAAAAAGGTATTATTGTTTGATTAGCTGCTTTTGCAAATATTGCTTTTTCAAACATTTGCAAAAGCTCTGGTAAATCTACCAACTTTAAATTTTTTTCTTTCACACTTATTCTGTACATCAACAACACATCGGCAACATATTTTAAATACCTTACCTTATCGTTATTAGAAACCAACTGAGTGTCATTTTTTTCTATCCATTGCCTTAATTCGTTAGGTATCCTATACAAAGCATCTGTTACCTGCGTATTTACGGCATCATTGTTGCCAACTTTTAAAAAAGCATCTTGTTTTTTATCTAACAAATCGCAAAGAGATATTTCTTTTTTTATATCGTCGTGTCGGCTCTGCCTACCAAGTGGTATATTGGTAGTGTCCGAAAAGGCAAAAGTTATTTTAGAAAAAAATATGGATAATAAAATGATGTATAAATATTTCATCTGTTCTTTTTTATTTTTTGCAACCTGCTTTAGTTACTAAATAGGGTTTGCATTATCAACTTTATTGGAAGCTCATTTGTATGAGCCTTTTCAATTATGCAAATATCTTGCATTTTTTTACATAATTACTATATAGACTGTTAAGATACTAACATAGTTGCAAGTAGCTTAACAATTTAATAATACAATAACCTTGCCATGCTTTGCTTTGCTTGTGTTACTTTTACGTTTATAAACTAATTATGAGCATAGCAAAAAAAATTTTAATAGCAGACGATGAGCCAGACATTTTGGAAATACTTTCGTTTAATTTAAAAAACGAAGGTTACGAAATATTAACTGCTAAAAACGGCGATGAAGCTATAGAAAAAGCAAAACAGTATAAGCCCGACCTTATAATTTTAGATGTAATGATGCCTTACAAAAGTGGTATAGAAGTTTGTAGCATATTACGTACTCTACCACAGTTTGTTAGTACACTTATAGTATTTTTAACAGCTTTAAATGATGAAAATATAGAAATAAAAGGCTTGGAAAATGGAGCAGATGATTACTTAACAAAACCAATAAGTCCAAAAGTATTGGTAAGTAAAATAAATGCATTATTTAGGCGAATAAAAAAAGATGGTGTAGCTATAAATAAAGTAGGCGATTTTGAAATAGACAGAGAAAAATTTGTAGTGCATTATAAAAATGAAGAAATATCGCTAGCTCGTAAAGAGTTTGAGTTGGTAGCTTTATTAGCCTCAAAACCCGGTAAGGTTTTTTTAAGAAACGAAATACTAAATAGAATTTGGGGTACAGATGTAATAGTAGGTGATAGAACAATAGATGTACATGTAAGAAAAATAAGACAAAAACTAAATGAAGATTGTATTAGTACAGTAAAAGGTGTTGGTTATAAATTTGAGATAGATTAGAGTTGAGATTTTAGTATTGAGTATTGATAAAGAAAACAGAACTTGTGTATCGAAATAATTTTTTCAATTTTCAACTGCCAACTGCTTTTTGTATCTTGCCTATATATTATAGTAAAAATGCCCACTACCAATCACCTATCTCCAAAACAACTATCGGCACTTACGGCTATTATTTTATCAATTCCAATTTGCTTAGGTATTTTAATAATTAGCAAAAACTGGATAGTAGCATTAGTTTCATTAACTGTAATTTTTATTGGTAGTTATGCACTCATTTTATTTACACTTCAAAAATTTATTTATCGAAAAATAAAACTCATTTATAAACTTATATACCAAACAAAAGCTACCAAAAGGGAAGAGTTTTATTACGATAATATTTTACCACAAAAAGGAATAGATGAAGTAAGAGAAGATGTAGAAACTTGGGCAGAGCAAAGAAAAAAAGAAATAGAAACCCTACAGCAAAACGAAACTTTTAGAAAAGAGTTTTTGCAAAACTTAAGCCACGAATTAAAAACACCCATTTTTGCCATACAAGGATATGTAGAAACCTTGTTAGATGGAGCTTTGCATAACAATGAAGTAAACGAAAAGTTTTTAATAAATACATCTAAAAATGTTACCCGACTTGCAAGCTTATTGAAAGATTTAGATGAAATAACAAAGTTAGAAAGTGGCGAAATGATAATGCTACTTGAACAATTTGTAATTCAAGATTTGATGAAAGAGGTTTTTGAAACATTGGAAAACAAAGCGAAAGAAAAAAACATAAAACAATTAATAAAAAAAGATAGTGAGTTTGAATTTACTGTGTATGCCGACAAAGAAAAAATACGACAAGTATTTACAAATTTTGTAGAAAATGGAATTAAATATGGAAAAAGAAATGGTATTATTGAAGCAAGTTTTTATAATGTAGATGGCAAAAATGTATTAATAGAAATAAGCGATAATGGCGATGGAATTGCTGAAGAACATTTACCAAGAATATTTGAACGCTTTTATAGAACTGATACTGCACGCAGCCGAAAAGTAGGTGGTAGCGGACTTGGGCTTGCTATATGTAAGCATATTGTAGAAGCTCATAACCAAAATATACATGTACGTAGCAAGTTAGATGTAGGTAGCAGTTTTGGATTTACTTTGCCAGCAAAAAAAGCGTTACACCCGTAAGAATTGTTTACCAACACTCCTCTTACTTTCTTTTCTGCCATTATAGTAGTAAGCATACTTGCTTGTTTTACTTTTTTGTTTTATTTTGTATAAATAAAAGGAAGCGGCTATTGCAGGTAATATGCCTAACACTAAAGCTATTGAAGAATCTCCAGCCAATTTCATTCGTGTAAAAGCCACAATAATTGCAAGCACAATAAACAATACTTTTTTCATCATATTTTTAGTGTAAAACAAAAAGAAACTAGCCAACGTAAATGCAATTGACGTATGAGAAGAAATTATATTTCTATAAGAAAAAACCTTACCTGAACTTTGCAAAACTCCTTCTTCAAAAAAAAGCTGCGGAGGTAACCCACTAAAAATAATTTTTATAGCCTGCGTTATTGATAACGATATTAGTACTGTTATTAAAAGTTTCAAAGCAGCATGTTTTTTATTAAAGAAAAATAGTAAGAAGAATACAATACCAAATGCAAAAAAAGCATCTCCCATAAAAGTGATATTTATAAGGATAGTATTAAAATAAAATGTAAAACTATTTTTATTAAAGCCTCCTACGTATATGGTAATAATAAGAGCTATAAATGTTGCTAAGATTAAAATAACAGTAGGAATGGAAGGTGCTTTTTTCATTATTGATAATTTAAAGCAATTAACAACTCTTATATTACCAAAAAGTGAAAATAATGTTATTGAAACTTTAATAAATTTCTTACAAGTTTATAATTTACTTATACTTTACTAATATTTTCTTAACAATAACTTTACTGTTTGGTTATACTGTTTATTAAGTTTTGCAAAACAGAATTTATGAAACGTAGAGCAATAGATATAGTTGTAATTTCCGATGTACATCTTGGAACGTTCGGCTGCCACGCCAATGAGTTGTTAACTTATCTTCAAAGTATTTCTCCACAAATTTTAATACTCAATGGCGATATTGTAGATGGATGGCAGTTTAGCAAAAGATATTTCCCATCATCACACTTACTAGTAATAAAAGAAATTTTAAACTTTATTACCAATGGTACAAGGGTAATTTACATAACTGGCAATCTTGATGAGATGCTTCGCCTTTACTCAGGTTTAAGCATGGGCAGTTTTATTTTAGCCGATAAGTTTTTGTTGGAAATTGATGGAAAATCGATTTGGGTTTTTCATGGAGATGTATTTGATAATAGTACAAAAGGCAGTGCAAAAATTTTAGCAAAGCTTGGTGGTAAAGGTTACGACTTACTTATTCTTTTAAATCGCTTTGTAAATTTTGTTTCTAAATCTTTTGGTGGTGAAAAAATTTCTTTCTCTAAAAAGGTAAAGAATAGTGTAAAAAAAGCGCTGGCATTTATCAATAATTTTGAAAACACAGTTGCAGAAATTGCCATCGAAAAGAAATACGACTACGTTATTTGTGGGCACATACATCATCCTGAAAAAAGAGTTATAGAAACCGAGAAAGGAAAAGTTACTTACCTCAACTCAGGCGATTGGATAGAGAATTTATCTGCTCTAGAATACACTAATAAAGAATGGAATATTTATTACTATAATGAAAAGCAGCAACCAGTAAGGGTTATACATGATGTAATGCCAGAGCTTAATGTAGTATCGGAAGAAATAAATTACTATATAAACTCCTTAATGGTTTACGATGAAATGAGGAATTTTATATAAAAAAACCATAATTATTGTAGTGACAGTCTGAGTTTGTCGAAGGTGGTTTATTTAATCAGACCAGCTACAACAAGCTCATTTTTACTCTCTAACAATATCAGGATTTTATTATTTAAAAAAAAATTATTTTTTTAATATATCACTTGGCAATATTCTTAAATCAAATTTTGTAAAAGTAAAAATACCGACCATGAAAATATTTTATGCAGTACAAGCTACTGGCAATGGACACATAAGTCGTGCAATGGAAATACTCCCTTACCTAGAGCAGTATGGTTCTGTAGATTTGTTTCTCAGTGGCAATAATAGCAATTTGCCAGTTAATGCTAATGTACAATACCGAAGCAAAGGATTAAGCTTATTTTATAGTGGCAATGGTGGACTTAGTTATTTTGATACAATGAAGGCATTACAACCAAGACGAATATTTAACGAAGTAAAAAACCTACCTGTAGAAAAATACGATTTGGTTATAAACGATTTTGAAAGTATTACTGCTATGGCTTGTGCATACAAAAAAGTAAAAAGTATAAATTTTGGTCACCAAGCAAGTTTTATGAGCAATAATACACCAAGACCAAAAAGAAAAAATATTATTGGCGAACTTGTTTTAAAAAATTATGCAAGAGCAAGTAAATATGTAGGATTGCATTTTGAGCAATACGATGATTTTATTTTGCCTCCTATTATTAAAAATGACATTTGGGCTGCCACACCCAAAAACTATGGTCATATTACAGTGTATTTATTATCATATACCGATACCAGCATTACAAAATCTTTATCTCCACTAAAAGATTTTCAGTTTGAAGTTTTTTCTAAAGAAGTAAACCAAAAAACCTGCATAGGAAATATAACTTTTATCCCTATAGATAAAAATGAGTTTAACAAAAGCCTTATAAACTGCCATGGCATTATAACAGGCGCTGGTTTTGAAACACCAGCAGAGGCATTGTACTTGCAAAAAAAAATACTAGTAATGCCAGTAAGTGGTCACTATGAACAATCATGTAATGCCGCTGCTTTAGAAAAACTAGGAGTACAAACCATAAAATTATTAGATAATAATTTTGCAACTACTTTCTCTAATTGGATAAACAATTATCAACAAAAAATTGTTCATTACACAAAAAATACTGAAGCAATTGTAGACACTATGATGGAATATGCAAGTGAAATAAATAAAATTCCTCAATATAATTTGGGGCAGCTTGGTTTTGAATAATTTTTCTCTTCTTTAATAAGTAAGTACTTTTATAACGCTTCTTTTAGTTGAGAATTATATTATTTTGTAAGACTAAACAAAATTTAGTATTAGTACAATACGTCCTTCTATAATTAAAAAGTAAAAACCGAATTGAAATATTACCTAATTTTTTCTTACCCATTGCTATCGTAATTTACTATTGCATTTATATTTCCTTTTTTATCGCATTCTTTCCATTGTCCAATTCTAAACCCATGGTTATATTTCCCCTTGGTTTTTAATGCGCCATTTTCATAATATTCAAATGCAGCGTCATTATATTTACCAAAACTATCAAGTTTTACATCAATCATTGTTGCCCATTGGCATAATATTCAGCAAAGAAAATACGCTTATCATTTTTTTGCAATAATAATTTGTCGCACATGTTTTGGGCTATCTTTCATAACTTAGCAAGTGGTAGAGTCTTTATAGGCAATATAATAATTTGCACTTACAAAATCGGTTCGTTTATAATTTTTTGAATAACTAGTATCACTATTTTTTACAATAGAATCTAACCAACTCATATCTACATATTTATTCAATACATTATTATTCTCATTTTGATTATTGCAAGCAAAAAATAAAATTAATACAGCTGATACGGCAATATAAAATATTTTTTTCTTCATGTTGTTAAATTAAAAAAAGCAGCACTAACAGTGCTGCTTTTTTTAATTTAAATATTAATTTGTATTACATATATTTTGTCCAAACTTTCCACCAAGTATCTCCTACAGCACAAGCACCTTTATAGGCTACAGATGTAAACCCTGTAGATACTTTTGCATGTGTAAAACTTGCGCCTGCTGCTGCTGCCGATGAAGCAGATGCAGGATTAAAATCGGGTATTAAATAATTAAACGGTGCTATTATACCAGCATCACTATTATTTGTTAAACTGCTATTGTTGTAGGCAACTGTATTTAACCAGTTTGCAATAGTAGCATTAGTATTAACAGTAAGTGGTACATTGGTATTGCCTGCAATGCTGTATAAAACTGGTGTAGGGCAGCCTGCTATTATTGTATTTTGTACAAATAAAGATGTAGGGATATTGTTATCCGTTGGTACTCCTTTTGTAGCATCTATATATAATCCATTCTGATAACCCAATATAATAGAATTGAAAATAGACATGCTCGAATTTCTTCTTATTTGAGCTCCCCATACAAATAAACTATTGCCAGTATTTGTTAAAGTAGCCTTTGGTCCCATTACCGTCATGTTAGAAAATACTGCCGCAGTTTGTGGCAATAATGAACTGCCATTTGCATCATTATCACTTTCAAAGGCTTCGCTTTTAGAAATATCAGCAACTGCCGAATCTCTTAATGCAATACCAAATTGTACTTTTCCTGTATAGCCATTATCGGTATCAAAATCATCGTCCAAGCCTCTGTACGCAATAATATGTTTGCAATTTACAGTACCACCAAACCACTCAAAAGAATCGTCGTTAGCGTAAGATACTTGTACATAATCTACAATAGTACCATTACCTACACCGCCAAAAGTTATACCATTTATTTCTTTATCGGGCAAAAAGGCATAACCTGCATACTCTACCCTAACATAGCGTAAAATTCCACTATTATCTGCAGGGTTTTGAGCTTGAGTGCTTGGTGTACCATATAAACCTAAACCATCACTATTGTTAATACCACCTTCTATTTCTCCTATACCTTGTACCCCGTTAAACGATGAGTTTGTGGGTGCATTACCAAGCAATACAAGTCCAGCCCAATCGCCTCTTTTAGGAGATGTTGCTTCAGATGTAAATACAATTGGTTTATCTGCTGTGCCATCTGCAATAATTTTGCAACTACGGGTAATAATTAGTCCGCCTTGTTTATTTAATTCTCCAACTATTTTTGTACCAGGCTCTATAGTAAGTATAGCACCATTTGTTACATATACAAGCCCACGTAGTTTGTATGTGTATTGCGCATGTAATGTTCTACTACTAGTTATTCTACCTTCTAGTATCACATTTTCCGAAGTGCCTCCAGTTGCAGGAGGAGTAACAATTGTAGTGCCATCTACTTCAATTTTTCTACAGCTTATTGCCGATAGTGCAATTAAAGATGTGTAAATAAATAATTTTTTCATGTTTTTTTTGTTTTTGTAAAATAATTTTTTTGTTTAAAAATTGTAGCTAAATGAGAAACTTACATTGGTGCCATATTTTCTTTTAATGATGAATGAGTCAATATTTTTATCGTATTTATTATTGTTATTTACATCAGTGTAAAAAATAGCTTCTTTATTAATAATATCAGCAATATTTAATTTTAGTTCTGCTTTTTTTTGTAATACTTTTTTTGCAATTTGAAAATCTAATATTGGTCGTGGATTTTCCCAAACTGGAGGTTGGTCTCCACCACCAACTAATGCTATGCGTCTTCCAATTTCGTTAAACAATAAGGTAGTTGTAAATCCATATTTTTCTAAATCGTATTGTACACTTGCATTTATTAAATAAGGGCTTTGACCTTGCATGGCTCTATCTAAAGATTTTACCCTGTTAAAAATGTACGATAAGTTGCCTTGCACAGTAAAGTTTTTTAGTGCGGCATTAAAATCTAATTTTTTTCTAAATTCAAATTCTGCTCCAAAACCATTCGCTTCATCGGCATTTAATAAATTGTATGTACTTCCATCGCCAGATGCTGGGTTTATGTATGCTTCTAATGGCTTTTTAAAATATTTGTAAAATGCTCCTAAAGTAAATAACTCACCAGCCCTTGGGTATGCTTCGTATCTCAAATCGAAATTGCTAACTTTTGTTCTTTCCAAACCTGTATTTCCTGCAACTGTAGCACTCAAATCAAAATCATAAAACTGAAAAGTACTAAGCTCTCTAAATTCGGGTCTTACCACAGTTTGAGAACCAGAAATTCTAAAATTAGTTTTATCATTTACTTTGTAGGTAATATTTATGCCAGGCAAAAAATCAGTTATCTTGTTGTAAACATGACGAGGATCGCTTTTTTTAAGACTTCCAATAACTTGGTCAAAATCTTCAACCCTTACTCCCCAAACTGCACGTAATTTCAATGTTATCTGATTATCGAATTGAAGATAACCTGCATTTAAAATAGAATTAGCAATGTATCTATAACTGCTGCCTGCTAATTCATTAAAATGTAATTTATTATCGCTTCCGGTTGTAAAATTTTCTGCCGAAAAAACTTTGTCTTGAGGTAATGTTTGAAATTGATTACTGCCCGATGGATTGTAAATTGAAAAAGCTCTAGCGTCAAACAATCTATCTTTTACCTGAAAAAAATATCCTCCTTTTATAGTTTGCGATAAACTTTTTGTTATAAATGTTTTGCTAATATCTGCCCCAGCAGTGTAAACATAATCGTTTAAAAATCCAAAATAGCGACTTCCGTTTTTTTGCGATGTTTTAGCTATTGGTATATAAATTATGTAAGGCGAATTGGCTATTGAGGGGTTTTCTTGTACATATTGCACACGTCTTTGATCAGGCACATATTGGTCTAAAATATTAAAACTACCATACCAATGTAATTTGGTTTTGTATTTCGGCAAATTATTATCTATCGATAGTTGTGTATTGAAAAATGTATTGGCTTTAAAGCCTAGTTCGGTGGCTTTAATTTTATCGGCAACACCAGCAAATCGCCCTTCATAATCCAACCCATTTCTAAGTGTAGCATAATTTGTGGTGTTTACATTTAAAATATTTTTTATCGAAATTTTACTGTTATTACCAAGTTGTAAAGTAATGTTAGCTATAGCTCCAGCTAACACATCTTTACTGTATTTAGAATTATCGTAATCAAAGTATAAATCGGGTACATTGTTTTGAAATCGAATTATTCTATTTTGTGATTGTATTCTTTTATTGCTTTTGTTGTAATTAAATCCAAGCACAGCTGCAATTTTATTATTGCCAAATATTTTTTTATTAAATCCACCATTTATTAAAACCGATTCATTAAGTGTATTGTTTGTTTTATTGGCTACCCAATTGTTTTTTAAAGTAGCACCTAAAGTAGCTTTTTGTGCTTCATTAAAGGTTTCGCTTGCAAACACTGTTTTTACAGGAAAGCTAGCAGGTAATGATCTTTCACCATTATCGTATCCTAAAAAATCGGTACTACTACCTTTATAACCATAAAAATCTTTGCCTATTGTTTGTGTATTAAATCCAGTGCCAATTTGTATGTTCAAAAAATTTTTGCTTGGTACATCTTTGGTATTTACTTGTATTAATCCACCTGCCCATTCGCCAGGCAACTCAGGTATAAATGTTTTATTTATTACAATATTATCTACCATAGAAGATGGTATAATATCAAAACTAAATGTTTTTCTGTCAGGCTCTGTACTACTCAACAAAATGCCATTCATCATTGCTTGGTTATACCTATCTGCCAATCCTCTTACAATTAAGTATTTTCCTTCTTGAATGGAAGTGCCAGGAACTCTCTTTAAAACTTCGCCAGTATTTTTATCGGGGCTACGGCGTATAGCTTCGGCACTTATTACTGACGCCACAACTGTAGTGTTTTTTTGAAAAGCAATTAACGAAACGGTACTTTCCTTTTTTGAAGATGATTTTACAATTACTTCGCTTTCATTTTTATTAGCTAATTCTAAACTTATATTTAAAGTTGTTGTTTTGCCTGCTTCTACCATTACATCATCTACTATTTTGGTTTTATAACCAATAGCCGATATTTGTAAACTGTATTTTTTTGTTGTAAATAATGAAATAGTAAATTGCCCATCTACATTTGAAGCTTTACTGAGGTTCTCATTTAAAACTTGTATGGTTGCAGATGAAATGCTACTATTTGTTTTTGAATCTATAACTCTCCCTTCCAAAACCCCATTTTGAGCAAAAGTAAACAGGGAAATAAATAAAAAATTTAGTACTATAATTGTAATCTTCATGAGTTGTTTATTTGTAATGCAAATAGACAACTTTGGTATTAACTGAATGTGAATATAAGGTTAACGAATAGTTAGCTTTATATTACTTTATTGTTATCAATAGTTAAACAAGAAATTGAATATTAAAAAGTAAATACACATTTTTAATATTTCATCAATTTTCTCAAATTATAAACATAGTAATGTTTCAAAATGATTTTGATATATCAGATAACTCTAGAAATTTTTCAATTTTCTGTATAATTTTTTTAGTACTATGTTATATTTTATCAACTAATGGTCTAATTATGTCAATATTTGTAATCAAAAATTTAATCCAATACTATTTTTTTTACAATAGCCCCTCAAAATTTTATCCAAACAAATTTTCTATTTGTTGCTGATTGTCAATAAATTAGTATAAATTGAAAAAGAAAAACTACTGTTTACTAGGTATATCTTATTTTTATATTCTTAAAAAATTATATTTTATAATTAATGGTATATTACCAAATTATTATCAATTTTTTTTAAACTAAATTATTAACGGTTCATTATACTTTTGCTTCAAAATTTTATCAATTATGAGTTTCAATTCTATTCTAAGTATTTTTTTACCTAAAGACAGGGTATTTTACAATTTATTTGAAAGCGTATCGGCCGAGCTAGTAAAAATGGGCGATAAGTTAAAAGAAGTAGTAAACGAAGCTGATTTTGATAGCCGAGCAAAACTAATAAAAGAGTTAGAAGACATGGAGCATGTAAATGATGATTATACACATCAAATTTTTACTGAGCTTGGCAAAAATTTTATAACACCGTTTGATAGAGAAGATGTACATTATTTAGCCACTGCACTAGATGATATTGCTGATTACATTTATGCTTCGGCAAAAAAAATAAACTTTTATAAAGTAAACCCAGATGATATTGGCATACAAAAATTTGGAGATATTATACAACAAGCTTGTGTAGCAGTGCATAATGCAGTAAGCGAATTGCGTAATATGAAAAATATGCGTAAAATTACCGATGCCTTAGTAATCATAAATAGTATCGAAAACCAAGCCGACGATATTTACGATATGAGTATTGAACGACTTTTTGCAACAGAGGATAATGTAAAAGAATTAATAAAGAAAAAAGAAATATATCAAGTAATGGAAATTGTAACAGATAAATGCGAAGATGCTTCAAACGTAATAGAAAGTATTATAGTAAAGTACGCATAACAATGTGAAAATTTGCAAATGTAAAAATTTGCAAATTTAAAGCCAACGCATTTTAAATTTGTAATTTTTTACGTTCCCACATTTATATTTTATTATGACTCTTTTTATAACAATAATAATTTTAGCCCTAATTTTCGATTTCATTAATGGTTTTCATGATGCGGCAAACTCTATTGCTACAATAGTTTCTACAAAAGTGCTTACACCTTTTCAGGCAGTAGTATGGGCAGCATTTTTTAATTTTATTGCATATTTTATTTTTAAAGACCATGCTGTAGCCAACACTATTGCAAAATCGGTACATGTAGAGTATATAACATTGCCTGTAATTTTATCTGGCTTAATTGCTGCCATACTTTGGAACTTACTTACTTGGTGGTATGGCATACCATCGTCTTCGTCGCATACCTTAATAGGTGGTTTTGCTGGTGCTGCTATTACCCATGCTTTTATGGCTAAGGGCACTGCTAATCTCAATATTATTTTAGAAATGGAATACATAATAAAAATAATATTTTTTATTTTCTTAGCACCACTTGTTGGTATGGCTGTGTCTATTTTTATTACTGTGGTAACAATAATGCGCAATACTTGGTTAAAAATAGGAATAATATTGCTTGCAACTTTTGGCACTTGGGTACTTTTTCAAACATACAAATACAATAAAGTTGAAGAAAATATAGGAAAGTATTACAAAATAAAGGATTTGACAAAAGAGGTAAAAACCAACCCTTCAAAACAAATAGAATTAGATGCTGCTATTAAAAATACTACAATTGCAATGTCATTGATACCAAAGTATGGTAATATTAATGAGAAAAAAGTAGCGGCGGAAATTATTGCTGTTAACCCTTTTGCCGATGTATCACAAATTGAAAAAGCAATAAAAAAAGCTGATAATAGAATACAATTAAGTGTAATTTTCTTTTTAGTGTTTGTATTTATTGTAGCTTATATATATTCCGAAAAAGTAAAATCTCCAAATGCATATCGTACTGCAAAAATGTTTAAAAAATTGCAGTTGTTTTCGTCAGCAGCATTTAGCATAGGGCATGGCGGCAATGATGCACAAAAAGTTATGGGTATTATTGGTGCAGCTTATGTAGCCTATTATGGAGTAGCAGTATATGCCGATGCTGGTGCAGTGCTAAAGGAAGTAACATGGATACCAATTGCATGCTATACTGCAATAGGCATTGGTACTATGAGTGGTGGTATGAAAATTGTAAAGACAATGGGTACAAAAATAACTAAAGTTACCCCATTAGAAGGTGTAGCCGCCGAAACTGCAGGTGCTTTTACTTTATTTGTAACAGAGCAAATGGGTATTCCGGTAAGTACTACTCATACTATTACTGGTGCTATAATTGGCGTAGGTGCTACCAAAAGATTAAGTGCTGTACGTTGGGGTATTACAGTAAGCCTTATTTGGGCATGGGTGCTTACCATACCTGTAAGCGCTGCTATTGCTGCATTGGTGTATTATATTGTACATTTTTTCTTGGGGCATGGCTAAAAATTTTTATTTTTAAATAACGTAAAAAGGTTGTCAACTTTATGTAGTTGGCAACCTTTTTGGTTAAATTTGTATTATCTTTTTTAAAAACTGACTAATAGTTTATGAAAACAATTATAGTTACTGGTGGCTGTGGTTATATAGGCTCACATACCTTGGTAGATTTAATAGAAAATGGTTATCATGTAATTTCTATAGACAATAACAGCAGAAGTAACGCAGATATTTTAAAAGGCGTAAAAAAAATTACAGGTGTAGATGTAAAAAACTATAAAGTAAACCTATGTAATTTTGATGAAACCCATGCCATTTTTCAAGAAAACGAAAATATATCTGGCATTATACATTTTGCTGCCTATAAAGCTGTAAGTGAATCTGTAGAAAACCCTTTGGCTTATTACGATAATAATGTAAACTCTCTTATAAATATTTTGCGTTGTGCTACCGAATTTAAAGTACCTCATTTTGTATTCTCATCATCTTGCACAGTGTACGGAAACCCAGATATAATACCCGTTACTGAGGAATCTCCATTTTTAACAGCCGCATCTCCGTATGGTGCTACTAAGCAAATGGGCGAAGAAATTGTAAGAGATACTGTAAAAAGTTGTATAAATTTAGAAGCCGTTTTGCTGCGTTATTTTAACCCTGTTGGTGCTCACCCTTCTATTGCTATTGGCGAATTACCAATAGGCAAACCTCAAAATTTAGTACCAGCAATTACACAAACTGCTATAGGCAAGCTACTTCAAATGAAAGTATGGGGTAGCGATTACGATACCAAAGATGGCACTTGTGTAAGAGATTTTATACATGTATGCGACATTGCACATGCACACACATTGGCAATAAAAAATTTAGAAAACAAAACCAATAAAACAAATTGCGATGTATTTAACCTTGGTACAGGCAATGGTTACAGTGTATTAGAAGTTATTAAAACTTTTGAAAAAGTAAGTGGCATTTTATTAAATTATACTTTGTCCAACAGGAGAGAAGGCGATGTAATTGCTATTTACGCTAATAACGATAAAGCAAAAAACGAATTACATTGGCATACAAAATTTGATTTAGATGATATGATGCTATCGGCTTGGGAATGGGAGAAAAGCATGAGTAAAGTGTAAAGATATTTTTTTTGTTTTACTTAAATGCAAGAGTTTAATTTTGGTTATCAGATTATCAAATTCAAAAGATTTTACAAAAAACATTTCTAAATGCTAAACAAATATTTTTCTAGTTGTTTGTACAATTAGTATCATTACTTTTTTTAAGAATAATTGGAAACAAGTTGTACCAATTCTATTTTATTAATTTTCCATTAGTTAGTCGTCCCTCAAAAAGTCGTTTTTAATTTCAGGGCATAAAAATTCTTACAAACCTCTAAAAAATATTTGTAGAGGAGTAGCCACCTAAAAATTGCCTCTGTACGCCAGAGGTTCATTCGTCGTTT
>JABFQZ010000006.1 GCA_013141435.1 Ferruginibacter sp. | reverse complement strand
GCTTTTTTTTATCTTTTTCATATACAAAAGAAGTTTAGTGAAACGACTTTCACTAAACTTCTTTCAAGACTGATAAAAACATTGAGTTCTAGAGGATTTTACCAACTATTTTTCAGTATTATACCTTTTTTAATGTTTATAACTTTATCTCTTCACCCGAATTTTCAAAAAAAGTAAAATCGGTAAGGTTTTTATTTGAATTAGCTTTTACAGTTACTTTTTGTTTGTATTTCCAACTCCATTTCATACGCCTACTAGGAAAACCTGCAGTTAAATAAGTATAAATAATTGGGTGTACTTCTATTGTTAAACCTTTGTGCTTTTGCATTATTAAATAATTCAGGTTTTTGGCTATTTCATCTTCCAATATAAGTGCCGATGATATTTTGCCAGTACCTGTACAACTTGGGCATACTTCGCTAGTATTTATTTTAAGCTCTGGCTTCATCCGCTGGCGTGTAACCTGCATTAAACCAAATTTAGATAAAGGTAGCACTGCATGTTTTGCCCTATCTCCTTGCATAAATTTATCCATTTCGTCGGATAACTTTTTTTTGTTATCCATAAGCTTCATATCTATGAAATCTATAACAATTATACCTCCCAAATCTCTCAAGCGTAGTTGGCGTGCAATTTCCTCAGCTGCCTCTAAGTTTGTTTCCAATGCATTTTGCTCTTGGTTATTACTTACGCTTTTATAGCCACTATTTACATCTATTACATGTAGGGCTTCGGTATGTTCTATTATCAAATATGCTCCACTTGGCAGGTTTACAGTTTTACCAAACGATGCTTTTATTTGTTTGGTTATACCATATTGGTCAAAAATTGGAATATCGTTGCTGTGATGTGTAACAATATCTATTTTTTGTGGAGCAATACGTTGTATATAATTTTTAGTATCAGCAAAAATTTCTTTATTGTTTACCACAATTTTATTAAAATCTTCATTTAACAAATCTCTTAGCATACTATTAGTTTTGCCTTGCTCACTCAATATTTTTTGTGGTGGTACTGCACCTTTTAAGTTTGTTTGAATTGATTTCCATGTAGCTTCAAGGCTCAATAAATCTTGGTGTAAGTCTGCTGTTTGCATACCTTCGGCAGCAGTACGTACAATTACACCCAAATTTTGGGGTTTTACTGCTTCAATAATTTTTTGTAGTCGTTTTCTTTCTTCTGAAGAGTGAATTTTGCGTGACACCGCTACAATATTTGTAAAAGGAGTTACAACAACGTATCTACCTGGTAGCGATATTTCGCAAGTAAGTCTTGGCCCTTTTTGAGCTATTGGTTCTTTTAAAACCTGTACAAGCACATTGGGTTTACTATTAAATACTTCGTTTATTTTACCAGTCTTTATAATTTCTGGCTCTACTTTAAAAGTGCCAAAATTAAATCCTTTTTCGCTTGTGTCGTGTATTGCTAAGTGTGTAAATTTTAGTAATGAGTGCACATAAGGACTCAGATCGGTGTAGTGAAGAAATGCATCTTTTTCAAAACCCACATCTACAAAGGCAGCATTAAGCCCAGGTATAAGTTTTTTTACTTTACCAAGATAAATATCACCTGCTGCAAAATTGGTTTCAGATTTTTGGTTG
The DNA here is from genome assembly GCA_013141435.1 of Ferruginibacter sp. Lineage (GTDB taxonomy): Bacteria > Bacteroidota > Bacteroidia > Chitinophagales > Chitinophagaceae > Ferruginibacter. The sequence goes on along the minus strand of JABFQZ010000006.1, from coordinate 73,664 downwards.
TGAAATTCTACTAGCTTCTTATTTTCCAATAAGGCTATTTCTGTACCACCAGGCACAGCATTAATGATTAGTTCTTTGGTCACTTTGTGTAAAAGTTTTAAAAGACTTTACACGTTTAAGATATTTATTAAACAGACACAATATTTAAAATTTGACAGATATAAAAAAACACTTTTGCTAACACACAAAAGTATATTTTTAATACCCTACAAAAAATAAAGCGTAAATTAAAACAAATACAGCAGTAACAATATACTGCTGTATTGTTTATAGTGAATTGTTTAGTGTAAAATACACTATTAACTATCTAGAAAAAAATTATTTTTTCTTATGACGGTTTTTTCTTAAACGTTTTTTACGCTTGTGAGTAGCTATTTTATGACGTTTTCTCTTTTTACCACAAGGCATATCTGATCTTTTTTGTGTTTAATAAATAATTTTTATAAATAATATATTGTATTTCTACAGTTCGTTATTTCAATTTTAATTAGAAAAAATAATTACTTTAATGCTTTTATTCTTTCATTTACTTCTTGTGTATAATGCTCATCATTTACAATTTCTTTGCTTTTGATGTACCATTTTACCGCTTCTGTTTTATTGCCAGTAGCTGCATAAGCATCGGCCAAATACGCTATTGCCTCAGCATTGCTAGGTTGAGCTGTCACTACTTTATTAAGTCTAGTAATAGCTTTATCGTACTGGCCCGATATTAATCCACCAATACCTAATACCATATGTGCTTTCATATTAGTAGAGTCTTTTCTTACTACTGCTAAAAGCTCTTGTATTCCTTGCATTGTTTCTTCTGGGTTTCCATTTCGGCCTTTGCCAAAAATATAACAACTACCCAGCCCTATTTTTAAATCATCGTTATTTGGATTTAGCTTTATTGCTCTTTCAAATAAGTCAATTGCTGTTGTTGTTTCCCAATTAAGTTTAGCTTCGTCTTTTTCTCCTCTTATGTTATCTAAAAATAATTGGGCTGCAAAGGTGAGGTTTTTTTCTGAATTTACCAACTTTGATGTTTCGGAAGTGTAAAATGCAAATAATTCAAAGGATTTTGCACTGTCTTTCCAAAAGTTAGCAAGTGCTTCGTTGGCCTTAATTTTTTGTGGGAGTAAATCGCCTCGGCTAATATTATTCTCTAATTTTGATACTAAAATAGCATTTTCTGGAGAAAGATTGGCTTTTGAAGTTGTTAAAAAAGATTGTACATCAAACAATTTTTTTTGTGCGTTTTCTTGTGCATTTGGTTTGTCATTTTTTTTAATTGAAGTTGTTTTTCCAAAGAAAAAAAGTGCCATTGCTATGAATACACTACCCGAAATAAGAAAAATTTGCTTTTTCAATACTATAATTTGAAATACAAAGTTACGTTAGTCATCGTTATCTTCCTCTACTTTTGGTGCAACTTTTATTTTAGCCTCTTTTACATCCTTCATAAATTCTTTAGCTGGCTTAAACGCAGGTATAAAATGTTCAGGAATATGTACAGCTACATTTTTTTTAATATTTCTTCCAATTTTAGCTGCTCTTTTTTTAACAATAAAACTACCAAACCCTCTAACATAAAGATTTTCGCCAGATGCTAAAGTTGCTTTTACCTCTTTAAACATTGTCTCTAAAGTAACCAATACATCTACTTTTGAAATACCTGTTTTATCAGATATTTTGTTAATTAAATCTACTTTTCTCATTTTTGTATAGTTGTTTTTATTTATACATAATAATATTTTGCTTTTGCAAAATACAATTTTAGTTTTCGTAGAAGCATAGATTAATCAGATATTTGTACTATCTATGGCTAAAGGTAACAAAAAAAATGTATTTACTGAAAATTTATTATTGTGGCATAAAAATGAGAATAATAGATTAATGCCTTGGAAAGGCGAAAATGATCCATACAAAATTTGGCTAAGCGAAATTATATTGCAACAAACTAGAGTAGAGCAAGGTAAAGATTACTACTATAAATTTATTGACAAATTTGCTACAATTCATGAATTAGCTCAGGCTAACGAAAATGATGTTTTTAAACTTTGGGAAGGGCTTGGTTATTACTCTCGGTGCAAAAACCTAATAGCTACTGCACAGTTTATTTCTTTTGAATTGGGTGGTGTTTTTCCAACCAAATATCTAGATTTACTAAAACTTAAAGGAATTGGTCCATATACAGCATCGGCAATTGCTTCGTTTGCTTATAATTTACCACATGCTGTTGTAGATGGAAATGTTTTAAGAGTACTTGCTAGATATTTTGAAATAAATACACCTATTGATTCGGCTGAAGGCAAAAATAATTTTGCTGTATTGGCCAACGATTTGCTGAACAAAGAAAAATCCGCTATATACAACCAAGCAATTATGGATTTTGGTGCCACAATTTGTAAGCCAAAACAACCTTTGTGTACCAATTGCATTATGCAGCAAAATTGCAAAGCTTTTTATTCAAAAACAGTAACTGCATTGCCTGTAAAACAAAATAAAATTACAAAAAAGTTACGTTTTTTTTATTACCTAATTGCCGAGTATAACAGTAATATATATGTACAAAAGAGAACAGAAAAAGATATATGGCAAAATTTATGGGAGTTTATCTTATTTGAAAAAGAAAATAAAATTGAGGCAAAAGAAATATTTATTTCTAAAGATTTTAAAAATGAAATAGGAGATGATTATAAAATTTGTTCAATTTCAAAATTTTACAAACAACAACTTACACATCAAACAATAGAAGGAGTTTTTATACACCTAATACTTAATTCGCCAATAAAAAATAGCGGTTATATTGCTTTGAGCAAAAATGAAATAAAGCAAGTTGCTTTTCCTCGTTTTATTACTAAATATTTTGAGGCTTAAAATGACAAATTTAAAATACAAAGTTATCAATTTGCTAGTATGTAAAGCTTAATATGAAAATTGAATATCGTTTTAAAAAAAAATGTATCTTTAAAATTGAAAACAACTTTAAATAAAGCTACAAAACAAATGCAAAATTTATGAGAGGTATAAATAGAGTAACGCTAATTGGTAATTTAGGTAAAGATCCCGATATGCAATTTTTGGAAGGGAATATTGCAGTAGCAAAATTTTCGTTGGCTACAACCGAATCTTATAAGGATAGAAATGGAAGATTGATAGCTCAAACAGAATGGCACACAATAGTGTTGTGGCGTGGCTTAGCAGAGCTTGCACAAAAGTACTTGCACAAAGGCAGCTCGGTATTTGTAGAAGGCCGATTAAAAACTAGAAGCTGGGAGGATAAAGAAGGAAACAAAAAATTTGCTACAGAAATAATTGGCGACAACTTAATAATGCTTGATAAAAGAAACGATGGCTCTGCATTAGATTCTGAAGAAACACCAAATTATACCGACGAAAATATACCGCCAATAGATGAAAACGGCAACGAACGTTTGCCTTTTTAGAATTCACAAAATTATTAATTAAAATTATTTGTTTTGGATTACCATTCGGTATTGGCAAAAATTTTGCCTATAAATTTTCTTACAATTGTACCTGCAGTTACAGGTATTTTAATTTTTACTGCAATAGTATTACTAATAATTTCATTTTTAATATCAGGTAGTGAAATAGCATTTTTTTCGCTTTCTCAAAAAGATATTAATGTGCTTAAAACTAAGCATAACCCATCTTTTAAAAGAATAGTTACACTACTCGAAAGCCCAAAAACTTTACTTACTTCGTTAATTATTACCAATATTTTGGTAAGTTTAGGTATAATTTTAGTTTTTAATATTTTGCTAAATAATTGGCTAATTGGCTATAATTTTAGCTTTTGGCCAACCATTTTAATAAAAGCAATTGCTATTTCTTTTTTGCTAATATTAACCACAAAAGTGCTACCAAAATTATGGGCAATTAATAATAAAATTCAATTTGCAGCATTTTCTTCCTTGGTGGTAGAAATCTTCAATAGTTTGTTTTTTGGGATAAGTAAAAGATCAATAGTATTTAGCCAACAAATAGAAAACAAGTTCGCTCCTAAAAAAAGCAATGCTGATAATGCAACTGATTTGGATAATGAAATTGATTTGTTGCCAGAAAATAAAGCTACTTTAGAAGAAAAACAATTGCTAAAAGGTATAAGAAAATTTGGCGATACTCCTGTAAAACAAATAATGCGCACAAGGTTAGATGTACATGGTATTGAACAAAAAACTAGCTTTAAAAAATTAATAAGTACTGTAGAAGAATTTCATTATTCGAGACTGCCTGTATATAACAATAACTTAGATGAAATTATTGGAGTATTGCACACAAAAGATTTGATACAATTTATAGATGAAGCTGAAGATTATAATTGGCAAAAGCATATAAGAACTTCAATTTTTGTACATGAAAAAAAATTGATAAAAGATTTATTACAAGAGTTTAGAACAAAGAGGGTACATTTTGCTATAGTTGTAGATGAGTTTGGTGGCACATCGGGCATTGTAACTTTAGAAGATATTATGGAAGAAATAATAGGCGAAATAAAAGATGAGTTTGATGATGAGGAAAGTATAAACAAAAAAATAGATGATAATACGTACATTTTTGAAGGTAAGTTGATGATAAATGATGCTTGCAAAGCAATGGGTTTACCTGTAGATACTTTTGATAAATTGAGAGGTGAAAGCGACTCTGTAGCAGGTTTAATTTTAGAAATTGCTGGCGAATTTCCACAGATAGATACAAAACTGGAAAGTGGAAATTTTGTTTTTATACCTTTAGAAATTAACAAGAATAGAATAGATAAAGTAAAAATTTTGATTAAATAATATTATTACTATTTAAGATTTCACAAAATGAAACTACAATGAAAAACTTGCCTCAATAGTAAAATAATTTTCTTCTATTAATTAATGTAAGTATTTTTAACAGCCATATTTTAATTTACAATAATGAAATTTTTACATTTTTGTTGCCTTTGTATTTTGTATATTTTGCTTGCATGCAATAGTACTTACACATCAAAAAAAACAGGGTATTTTAATATTGAGTTACCCGAAAAAAAATATTTACTTTTCGACGAACCTACAATGCCTTACAGCTTTGAATATCCAGCCTATGCTAAAATAATAAAAGATAGCACTTACTTTGACACAAATCCAGAAAATGATTATTGGCGCAACATTGATTTTGTAGGCTTAAATGCAAAAATATTTTTAAGCTACAAAAAAGTTGGCGGAAAAGCTCTTTACAAAATAAAAATGCACAATGGTTTTTATAAAGACTCAGTAGGAATAAATGTATATGATAAAATGATAAACGATGCATTTAAACTTACCAATAAAAATGAAGATGTAGCCACATCTAAAAAAGACAGTTTATTTACTACTGCAAATAATATTGGAGGTTTACTATTTAAACTTGGTGGCAATGCAGCAACACAACGCCAATTTTTTATGACAGATACTACTAAAAACTTTATACGTGGAGCTTTGTATTTTTATGCATCACCAAATGCCGACTCTGTAAAACCTGTGGTAGATTTTTTACAAAAAGATATAGATCATTTAATAGCAACTTTTAAATGGAGGAAATGATGAGGTTGCTTATTGAAGAATAAAAAAGAGCCAGAATTTATTAATAAATTCTGGCTCTTTTTTTATGAAATTCTAAAATAGAAAAACTTATGGATTTTGTGTGCACAATGGGTTTGCGTTAATTTCACTTTGTGGAATTACATATTGCCAAGTAAGATCGCCAGCTGGTACATTAAAATTAAGTGCTACTGCAGAGTTGTGATTAGAGCCAGTTCTATCTAATGGTAAATCTAATCTTTTCAAATCTAAAAATCTAAAGCCTTCACCCCAAAGCTCTACTCTACGGCTATTCATTATTTCGGTAATTAATGCAGCGCCTGTGTTTGTAGATTGTATAGAACCTGGTACTCTATTGGTCATTAAACCAAATAAAGCAGTTTGTGCCAATCCATCTTGACCATTTCTTGCTCTTGCTTCTGCCTCAATTAAATACATTTCGGCCGACCTCATATATGCATTATCGCCAACGGAGTTTGCAAAATCTTTTGCTTTAAATTTTTGGTTCATGTATGGGTTTCTGCTACCACCTGGAGGGGTAACAGAATTTGCAGCAGTTGGCACAGGTACCCAAAGTGCTCTTCTAACATCGGTTGCTGCCATTGTATTGTATAAAGTTTGACTTATGCATTTAGGATTGCCTCTAATGTTGGTAGAATTAAAATTGTAGCTGATGTAAGCAAAATAAGCAGTAAAAGATTCTGTTTGGTCGTCTATTTGGCGGCTACCCCACATCCACTCAGTATTGGAGTAATCGTTGTACCCAAGTAATTGTTCTGTAGCACTCATTAATGCAAAGCCAGCTCTAGCTGCTGCCGCTTTAGTGGCTGCCCTTGCCCAGTCTTGCTGAGTAAGTGCAACCCTTGCTTGTAAACCATTAACTACATTCAAATTTAATTGAGATTTGTCAGTTCTTGCAGTTGCTGTAAGTAATATTTCGGCAGCGTTTAAATCGGTGTTAATTTGAGTATACACTTCGTTTACTGTAGCTCTTGGCTGAGGTAATAAAGTGCTTGTTAAAACCAATGGCACGCCAGGGTTGGTATTGGTAGTAGTTTTATCAAACCTTTTTGCATAAAGTTGTACAATATTAAAATATGCCCAAGCTCTATATGCAAGTGCTTGCCCTTTAACATTATTTTTTTGTGCTATGGGTGCTCCAGCAATCCCATCTACACCATTAATAAGTACATTTGCATTAGCTATCATACTGTACAAATATTTGTAGGGAAACTCTGTATCAGTATTGGTGGCACTTCTGTGCATTGTCCAACGATAGGTTGGTACAAACCACCCATTTGATTGTGCTGTAAAAACAAAATCTTCGCCCATACAATCATTAAACATCATTATGGTACCAAAACCAAATTCGCCTTGGTTATTTATTCTGGTAAACATATTTCTGTGTATTCCATTTAAAGCTGCAGTAGCATTATCTATAGTAGAAAGTACGCTTGCAGCATCTACTTGATTTGTTGGTTTTGTTTCTAAAAAGTTTTTCTTACATGCTGTTGTAGTAATTAAAAAAACAAGTAAAAAAGAAACTGAGATTTTATTAAATATTTTCATTGTAATTATTTTATAAATTAAAAATTGAAATTTAATCCTACATTAAAAACTTTGGCAGGTAAATAACCTATAGAAGTAAGACCTGTAAAAGATTGACTAGGATTCATGCCTTGTCTTTTAGAAAACATTTTTACATTTTCTATGGCTATATAAAAACGAGCACTATTTATGTTTTTAATATTGAAAAAATTGGTGTTTTTAAAATCATAGCCAAGTGTTATATTTTGAATATTAAAATAAGATGCATCTGTTAACCACCTTGTGCTTACAGCTCCAAAATTACCAGTTTGTCCGTTATCCATTCTTGGTACATTGGTAATATCGCCAGGTTTTTGCCATCTGGTAAGCATATCTCTATGCAACGATGCACCATAAGTGCCAGAGTGCATAAATGCTGCATAGGTATCATCGTAGGTTAAACCACCTTTTTGCCAATTGGCTAAAATTGACAAAGAAAATCCTTTGTAATTAAATGTACTGGTAATACCTCCATACCAATCTGGTATTGCAGAGCCTGAATAATCGTACAAAGCATTATTGATATTTGGAGTTACAAAATCGCCTTTGGCAGATGTACGCACATCAGCAGCCGAAGTATTTGCCGCTCTGTACAATGCAACACCATCGGCAGGATCTACACCATACCATTGACGCAGCCAATAATCGTATAAAGAATGACCAACCATTAGTTTTTTTGTTCCTGTAATTATTTCTGCTTGAGGCAGTTTGGTAATGTTATTCTTAAAAGAAGATGCATTTACTGCAATATTCCAAGTAAAATCTTTATAACGTACTACGTCTGCATTTATCGATATTTCTATTCCTTTGTTATTCATTGAACCAATATTTTTTAGGATTGTAGAGAATCCACTAGAATTTGGTAATGGAATATCAAATAATAAATTATCAGATTCTCTTTTATAGTATTCTATTGAGCCAGTAATTCTATTTTTTAAAATACCAAAATCAAGTGCTAAATCAAATTGTTTATTAGATTCCCAAAGTAAGCCATCAAAACCAACCGTGTACTGATAAATGCCTGGCGTAAGGCCATTGTTTCTACCTAGTGTATATAAATTTTTAGATGCATAATATCCAATACCAGCATCATTTCCTGTAGTACCATAAGAAGTACGCAGTTTTAATAAACTTAAATATTTGCTATTGTTAAAAAAATTTTCTTTGGTTAAAACCCACGCAGCACTTATGCTCCAAAATTTACCCCATCTGAATTTTTTACTATACTTACTATTTCCATCGGTACGACCTCCAAGTGTAAAAAAATATTTGTTGTTGTAATCATATCTAAAATTACCAAAATAACTCTCTAAATTATAATTATCTTCTTTCGAAGTAGCATTAGTGGTGGTTGTAAAATTGATCAATTCTAAATTATTATCTACAATTTGTCCTTGCCTAGTAGTTGCTAAATAGTTTTCTTTAAATTGATAGCTTTCATGACCAGCTAGTACATCAAAGTTGTGCTTGCGTGCTTTTTTATTGTAATTCAATAATTGATTAAATGTTAAACCAGAGTTATTGGTATTTTCTCTGGTAACTCTACCTGCTGGCGCACCATCGCCAATTACTTTGTTTGCAAAATTCACATCTAATCTATTGGTTATATCTGCTCCAATATTTGTTGTAAATTTTAATCCATTTAATAATTTTATTTCAGCATAAGCTCTACCGTTAAATACATTTCTTTTAAAAAATTCTGAACTCAATTCATTTTCTGCAATGGTATGCCTACCGCCATAAGCCCCTGATGGCCTTGTTGGTAAGCCCGCAATAGTGGAGTTGCCAAAATCGTATTGCTTATTGCCATTGGCGTCAAACTTATAAGAGCCTGGGTTAGCTGGGTCGTAAGCATAATAAGGAAAAATTGGACCTATTTTGGCAGCAAAAAAGAATGGATTTACAATAGAGTTACTGCCATCTGTAGATGCAAAATTTCCTTTAGAGTTTATATAACCAAAGTTTAACCCAATTTTAACCCAATCTTTTAATTGAGAGTTCACATTTATTCGAGCATTTGCTCTTTCAAAATCAGATCTTTTGATATAACCATTTTCTTTAGTATACGCACCAGATACAAAATAGTCAGTTTTTCCCTCGCCACCGCCATAATTTAAACTGTATTCATTTCTTGTGCCATTTCTTGTTATTGGGTCAAACCAATCTAAATCTTCTCTTTTATATACCAAGCTAGCACTTGGGTTTAGTGTGCCGTTTGGCAACATTACTTGAGCTTTTGGCAAATTGAATGCATTATATCCTAATAAGTCAATAATACCATTTTGCCCTGCTACTAAGCCCGATGCTTGATTGCTAGCAGTTGCAAGTGGCAAAGGAGTAGATGCTCTGTAAGCTAAAGAATTTCTATAACTTTCCCACATTAGTGGCATATATTCTTCGGCCGAAACCCTATCGTAATTGGGTATTCCTCTGCTAGTTAAGCTATAATTATATTTAAAATTAATAACAGATTTACCTTTTTTCCCTTTTTTTGTTGTTACCATCACTACACCATTAGCAGCTCTAGAGCCATATAAAGATGTAGTAGCTGCATCTTTCAAAACAGTTAAACTCTCTACATCGTCCATGTTTATATTTGATAATGCTGAAGTTGCAGGAATACCATCAACAACTATTAATGGTTCGTTAGAAGCTGATATAGAACCAAATCCTCGTACTCTGATAGCAGGAGTAGACCCTGGTTGTCCGGAACTAGATGTAGTTGAAAGACCTGCTACCGAACCAGTTAAAGCGTTAGTAACACTTGTTAATGTTCTTTTATCAAATTCATTTCCAGCAATTTTTGCAGCACTCCCTGTAAAATTATCTTTTTTTACTGTTCCATAAGCAACAACAACAATTTCATCTAGTCTGCTATCTGTAGCTTTTAAAGCTAAATTGATAGTATTTAAATTAGAAATGTTTTTTCGTTGTGTTTCAAAACCTACACTACTATACAACAAAGATTTTGCATTGGTTATTACTGTAATGGTATAGCTACCATTTTTATCGGTTTTTGTACCTTTTTTATTATCTGATGAAGTTACTGAAACACCTTCTATTGGAGTTCCTTTATCGTTTGTTACAATACCGTTAATGGAACGCTCTTGCGCAGTAGCAATTAGCACAAAGCCAAATACTACAAGCAAGGTTAAAATTGCTTTTCTCATGGTTTAATTTTAATTTATACCAACAAATATAATTAAGTACAAGCTAACTTGTTAAAGTTTAGACAATCTTTTAATAAAAACTGCTGCATAGAGTTGTTAGTTATTCAACTTTAAAAAAAATAAATAGTATAAAACCAAAACTATTTTTTTGTAATAAAAAGTAGCAATACAGGTAGCAAAACCAAATTGGTAATTGTAGCCACCAGTAGGGTAATAGATGTTAGCCACCCTAAAGCAAATGTGCCACCAAAACTACTAGCACAAAAAATTATAAAGCCAGCAGTAAGTACCAAAGAGGTGTAAATAATACTCAAACCTGTTTGCTGTATTGTTTGCTTAATTGAAGTTGCAACATCGAAATTATTTTCGGGAAGTACTTGTTTGTAATTTACTAAAAATCGTATAGTAATATCTATTGCAATACCTAATGCTACACTAAAAACCAATACAGTAGATGGTTTTAATGGAACACCTACCCAGCCCATAATGCCAGCTGTAACAACTAATGGTATAATGTTTGGTATAAGTGAGCAAAGCAATATTCTAATACTTTTAAACAAAAAAAGCATACAAGCTGCTATGAGCAAAAAAGCCCAAAAAATACTTTCTTTTAAGCCATTAATAATAAATTTACTGCCTTCTAAAAAGGTAATACTACTGCCTGTGTAAGTAACATTGTACGATGTATCGAATAGCTCATTGCTGCGATTTTGTATTTTACTTAAAATTATTGGTAGCTCTTGTGTGCCTACATCGGCCATACTCACACTTATACGTGTACTTTGCGAATTACTATCTATAAAAGAACGCAAGGTTTTTGTAAAATTGCTTTGTGTATTACCGCTATCTTTTGTAGGTCGTAAATATTCGCCTACAAAAGTTCCATCAAAACCATTGGGCAATAAATAATTTGCAGAGTCGCCTTCGTAAAAACCTTGCTTTGCAAATTTTAAACCTTCGGCTACACTTAGCGGTGTATTCATTTCTTTTTGAGCTGAAATAAATTGCGAAAGTGAATCAACTTTTTCGAATATAGCAAGAGCTTTCATGCCTGTTAGCCCACGTCGCTTTTTAGTGTCAATAACTATTTCTAAAGGCATTACACCTTTAAAATTTTGTTCAAAGTATTTTAAATCGGTAAATATTTTATCTTTTTTTGGCAAATCATCAACAATATGTGCTACAGTTTTTAATTTTAAAATACCTGCAATTGAAATTAATAGAACTATTGCAGTAAAACCCAACACTTGTTTTTTGTAATTAAAAACCCAGTTTTCTAAAACAACTAAAGCAGAGGATATAAATTTATTGTTTAAATATTTTAATTGGGTTTTATTGGGAATAGCCAACAAACTTAGTGCAGATGGCAACAAAATAAACGATACAAAAAATATGAGCATAATACTAATGCCTGCCACTAAACCAAATTCGTTTAGTATAGCACTTTTTGTAAAAGCAAATACTGCAAAGCCAATAGCAGCAGTAATATTACAAAACAATGTTACAACACCCATTTTGCTTACCATTGCCACCAATGCATTGTGTTTTTTTTGTGTTGCTGTAATGCTCGTTTCATCATTTACAAACGATGTATGGTACTTGTTTATAAAATATATACAATTAGGAATACCAATAACTACTACCAAAGTAGGTATAAGTGCGGTAAGCAATGTTATTTGAAAACCACATAAATATATTGTACCTACAGACCATACTACACCAATAATAACAACCACAAGCGATAATAAAGTTGTGCTAAAAGATCTAAAAAAGATAAACAAAATTAAAACACTAAGCCCAAGTGATGCAAATAAAAAAAGTTTCATTTCTTTTTGAATACGATCTGCAACCATAGTACGTATTAATGGCAAACCACTTACATGAGTTTCTATTTTTGTATTGCTTTCAAATGCAGCTATTTCTTTATTTACTTGCTCAATAACTGCTGACCGCTCCTTGGTTAAAAAAACATTTTTATTTACACGTACTGCCATTAAAAAACTATTGGTAGCTGTATTATATAATCTGTTTTTATAAAATGGTAAATTATAAAAATTGTTTTTTAAACTGTCTAATTGTGTTTGTGTATTTATTTTATCAGCAAAAACTTTTACTGTGCTTAACTTTTCAGTTTCAATATTTTTTACCAAATTAAATGCACTTGGTATGCTAAGCACATCTTCTACCGGAGCTATTTTCTTTAGGTTTTTGTAAAGAAGTTGGTAAGCCTTAAAATTATTTAAATCAAATAATTTTTGGGTTGTAATGCCTATTACTATTACGTTTCCATCATCACCAAATTTCTGTTTGAAATTTTGGTAGTCTTGGTATTTAGTATTATTGGTAGGTATAGCTTTTGTAAATTCGTAACTTAATTTTACTTTGCTAGCAAAATAGCCCATTATTGCTGTAGATAAGGCTAAAAATATTAAAAAAACAATACGGTTTTTTATTACAAACTTTGCAAGATGTTTCCACATATTTTTGAAAATTAAATTTTATAATTGCTGCAAAGAAAGCACAAAAAATATTAATGCAAAACAAATTAAACTTGTATAAAAATTATACACAAAAAAGAGCATAGAAAAAAATGTTTAAAACCAAAGCTATAATATTACGAACTACTAAGTATGGCGAAACCAGCCTAGTTGTTACTGCATTTACAGAGCTTTTTGGCGTGCAAACATATATGGTAAATGGTGTGCGTACATCAAAAAAAACTGGCTTAAAAGCCGCCTTGTATCAGCCTGCATCGTTGGTAGATATGGAAGTGTATCACAACGAAAAAAGCACCATGCACCGCATACGAGAGTGCAACAACTCTTTTTTATTTGCAAATGTACTTACCAATGTTGTTAAAAATAGTATTGCTGTTTTTATGATGGAGCTTTTACATAAACTTTTAAAACAACCTGAGCAAAATAGTGATTTGTTTTATTTTTGTGAAGATGTGTTAATACACTTAGATAGCGCCACTAACAATGTTTCAGCAAATTTCCCTTTGTTTTTTTCGCTACAGCTTAGCCATTTTTTTGGTTTTAAAATTGACGATAATTTTTCGGAAAGCAATTGTTTTTTAAATTTACAAGAAGGTTATTTTGAACCCGCAGCACCAAATCATGCTTATTTTTTACATGGAGAAAATGCAATAATTACATCAGATTTTTTAAAAATTAGAAACCCTACCGAAATGGGACAAATAAAACTTAACCACTTAAAAAGGAGGGAACTTTTAGCAAAGTATATGGATTATTATGCTTTGCATATACAAGATTTTGGACAAATGAAAACTTTATTTGTAATGCAAGAGGTTTTAGGTTAACCAAATAACAAAAAAATAAGAGTAAGTTATTTTTATAAAATTCTTGTTGCCTTTTCATTATTTATTAATACTATCCCAGGTATTTTTCCTTTTTCAAAACTTCCAAACTTATCGTTTATTTCTAAAGCCTTTGCACCATTAATGGTGGCCCATTTTAGTATATTTTGTAAGGGTATATTAGGAAAATATTTTTGAATGGTTTTTATTTCTTCAAATATATTCAATTGAGTATTGCTTGCATAACTATCGGTACCGAGCACAATATTTACTTGATTTTTTATTAATAAATCTATTGCTGGCACAGTATTTTCGATATATAAATTGGCATTGGGGCAAAGGCAAAAATACATTTCTTGCTCAGTTTTTTTATTTTTTACAAAGTTTATGTCGGCTTGTGTTGTAAAAGTATTGTGTACAGCTATTATTTTTTTTGCATTTTTTAATTGAGGTAACCAGTATTGCAAACTAGTTTTTTGCAATGGTAAAAAGCTAGTTATATCTACACCCAAACTTTCGTATAGGTGCAAAAAACCGCCTATTTTATCTTGAAAAAACTCATTTTCTGTTAGTGTTTCTTGATTATGTATGCATAAGGTTTTGCCAATTGCACTTTGGTTTATTAAATTAAATAGCTTGGTAGAAACTGAGTATGGCGCATGTGGTACTATAGAGTTGCTCAAAGATAACTTGCAAAATTGTTCATAAATGTTTTTTGCAATTTCAAATCTAGTTTCGGCAATATCGTTGTTAAAACCACTTACTTCTATAAAATTGTGCCAATGTATTTTACTATGTTTTTTTAATGATAAAGAGTCGTTTGTGTTGCAAATATCGCCAACAGCTACTGTGCCTGTATTGTACAATTCCTGGTCAGCAAGTTGCATTGCATGTTGTTTTATATCTTCATCAGCATTTCTATATTTTAATATTTGCAAAATAAATTCTACTAAGCCAGTTTGTTGTGGTATTTTATTTTTTAAATGGCTAAGTTCTATATGGCAGTGTGCATTTATAAACCCTGGGCAAATTATTCCATTAAAATTTTGTATATCGTCTCCAGCATCTTTTACATCTACAATTGTTTCTATTATACCATTGGCTTGTGTTATAAGCACTTTGTTGGTTTCTAAAAATGTATAGCCATCAAATATTTTATTAGCTTTTATTTTCCTATATGCCATGATAAAACGTAATTTTGCATTTTATTTTTTACAAAGAACGCTAAGAAAATAAAGAACACAAAGAATTGTTTGGTTTTAGTAAGCAAAAAAAATGACGCTAATAGATATGCAGATGAAATGTGCGACGCCAATGAAGCTGCCAATTGCTGTGTTTTAGATGGCACAAAAAACGTAGTTTTTGTAAAAAAACAAGAAAAATAATTAAAGTTAGAAAGTATTCTGTACTAATCGCAATACTAACTACTCAATACTCAATACAATAATATGCTGGATAAATTAGATGCTATAAAAGCAAAGTTTGATAACCTTAGTGTATCGCTTACAAACCCCGAAATTGTGAGTGATAACAAGCGTTTTAGTGCTTTGAGCAAAGAATACCGAGGGTTGGAAAAAGTGGTGCTTGCAAGAAATGCCTATATAAAAACTTTAGATGACATATCGTTTAATAAAGAAGTACTTGGTAGTGATGATGCCGAAATGCGTGAAATGGCAAAACTAGAGTTACAACCACTAGAGGAGTTGAAAGAAACACAAGAAAAGGGTTTGCGAAACATGCTAATACCCAAAGACCCGTTTGATGAAAAAAATGCTATTTTGGAAATACGTGCAGGTACAGGTGGCGACGAAGCTTCGCTATTTAGTGGCGACTTGCTACGTATGTATTTAAAATACTTTGAGAAAAAAGGCTGGAAAGCAACCCTGCTAAGCGAAAGCGAAGGCACTGTAGGAGGTTATAAAGAAGTGCAAGTAGAAGTAACTGGCGATGATGTATATGGCTTGCTAAAATTTGAAAGTGGTGTACACAGGGTGCAAAGAGTGCCCGATACTGAGGCTAGTGGCAGAGTGCATACTAGTGCCGTTACTGTAGCTGTTATGCCCGAAGCCGAAGAAGTAGATGTGGATTTGAAAGAGAGTGATGTAAAAATGGAGACAGCTCGTAGTGGTGGTGCTGGTGGGCAAAATGTAAACAAAGTAGAAACTAAAGTGTTTTTAACTCATAAGCCAACCGGTATTGTAGTAATGTGCCAAACAGATAGAAGCCAGCTTGGAAATAGGCTTAAAGCCATGGAAATGCTACGCACAAGGTTGTACGAAGATGAGGTAAAGAAAGTAGAAGAAGCTACATCTCACTTACGCAAAAGCCTTGTAAGCACTGGCGATAGAAGTGCAAAAATACGCACCTATAATTTTCCACAGGGGAGAGTAACCGACCACCGTATTGGTATGACGGTGTATAATTTAGATGCTGTACTAAATGGCGAAGTAGGAGAATTTATAGAAGCCTTACAATTTGCCGAAAATGCCGAAAAACTTACTAACCAACAGTAAAAGAAAAAGATATCCCATAAAAAAAATCCGCATTTTGCGGATTTTTTTTATGGGGAAAGCATATTTATTATAGGTATTCACAAATATTTAACGTCCTTTAAAAAATCTTGGCATTGTATTTGCAATTATATAATTATAACAATGAAATAATTTAAAGATTCTCATAAGCAGTTAGTTTTGGTAAACAACCCCCGTTTCTACGGGGGTTTCTTTTTTGGGGAAAAAGATAGGTTATTATTATCTTCGCACAACTTAAAAAAAACAAAAACTAAGTGGCTTTATTATTAGATAAATTATCCTCTACCCTTAACAGAAACGAAAATGCAAATGGTAAAGAAATGAGCTTTATAGATCATTTGGAAGCGTTACGTTGGCATTTGGTAAGGGCAGTATTGGTATGGCTTGCAGCAGTAATTGCCATTTTTATAAAAATAGATTGGGTTTTTGATAATGTAATTTATGCACCAGCAAAATCCAATTTTATAAGTTATACTGCATTGTGTAGTTTTAGCCACAAGCTACATTTGGGCGAAGCCTTATGTATGCCACCAATAAATATAGAGTTGCAAGGCAATACCATAAGTGGCCCATTTATGTCGGCAATTTCAATAGCCATTACTGGTGGTTTGGTATTAGCTTTTCCTTACCTGTTTTGGGAGCTTTGGAAATTTATAAAACCAGCACTTTCACCAAAAGAAATAAAATATAGTCGTGGTAGTATTTTTTGGGTATCGCTGTGTTTCTTTATTGGCGGAGCTTTTGGGTATTATTTATTGGCACCATTTACCTTTAATTTTTTGGGCAATTTTACACTTGGTACTACCAAAGCATATATTTACCGCCCCACTTTAGATGATTATACCGATACACTCACCAATATTATACTAGGCTGTGGTATTGCATTTGAGCTGCCCGTAATGGCTTATGTACTTGGTAAAATAGGTATAATAAGTGCCGATTTTTTACGAAAATATCGCAAATATGCATTTATAGTTATCCTTATTTTGGCAGCAATAATAACTCCTTCGCCCGACTGGACAAGCCAAATAATAGTATCTATACCATTATTACTTTTGTACGAAATAAGTGTATTTATTTGTGCTAAAATAGATAAGCAAAAAATAAAAGAAGAAAAAGAATGGAGTTAACAAATTTGATTATGCCATAAAACTACAGCTATAGAAAATGTGGGGCTATTAGCTAAAAGCATGTAGCAGCAGTTGTTTGAGGCTATGCTCTACAATCTTTTTTGCCACAAAGGCTGGCAAAAAAGGATTTTCGCTTCTATCCTCAGCCGTTCATCAGTAGTACATTTTTCGGCATTTATTTTAAAGGTATTAATATTTTTATGTGTGCTTTTTTTTCTTCGTTACTTTGTTTGAAAATAAAAAAATACAATTATGATTTTCGATTTATCAAAACCACTAGCCATTGGCTCCGACCATGCTGGCTTTGAATACAAAGCAAAACTTATTGCCTACTTGAGAGATGAAAAAGGTATTGCCTTAAGAGATTTTGGAACATACAGCGAGGCTTCGGTAGATTATCCGGATTTTGCACACCCAGTAGCTAATGCTGTAGAAAGTGGTGAATATAGTTTTGGTATTTTACTTTGTGGTAGTGCCAATGGGGTTGCTATTACAGCCAATAAACATGCACATATAAGAGCAGCAATATGTTGGGAAAATGAAATTGCCCAACTTGCTAGGCTTCATAACAATGCAAACATACTTTGTATACCTGCAAGATTTGTTAATTTAGATGTGGCAAAAAAAATGCTAGATACATTTATAAATACTGCTTTTGAAGGTGGTAGGCACGCTTCGAGAGTAAATAAAATATAATATAAAAAATATGCAACAAATAAAAAGAGGCTGCCATTATTTAAATGCAACCTCTTTTTATTATTTTATACCTAAATAATATTTGTTATTTAGAAATAATTAGCTGGCCACTTTTAGTTATACCAGCATTATTTATTATTTGAACCAGATAAACTCCTTGTTTTAATGTTTGAACATTTAAAACAACTTTTTGGATTCCACCAAAAAGTGTTTTAGTTTCTTTTTGTTTAATATTACCATACATATCTTTTATTAAAATCATTACTTTTTCATTATTATCTGAATAAAAGCTTACTACTGTTTCTGTATTTGCAGGATTTGGAGTAATGTTTAGCTCTGTATTTGATGGAAATGGTTCGTCGGCAATTCTTGCAATAGTTGGGGCGCTTGTAGTTACTAGAAGTCTATAGTCGTTGTATGAATCGGCAGTTGTATTTGTAACTCCATATACTTTAAATAAATAAGAGCCAGCTGGCTTGTTGTTTAGCACAACTGCTTCATCGGTTGTGCCAACATTATAACTGCCTTTTAAAAAAGCTCCTGTAGCAGTAAAAGTTTCAATATTATAATTTTGTGGCAAGTTTGCTAAAGTAAAATTTATATTACTTGTGGCGGTAGTAGTTACTTTATAAAAATCCACATCTCCAGCTGAGCATATTTTTGCATATACGTATCCGCCATTCAATGATGGGTAAATTGTAGGAGCTGTGTATACATTGTTATTTTCGTAAGCATCATAACACAAACTATTTGTTGTAAAAGTTTGTGTAGTGCTAGCTAACCCTGTACCGCTACTACAAACTGTTTTTATACGCCAATTGTAAATTGTACTTGGTAGTAACCCTGTTATTGTATAATAATTATTTGTAGAATTATATGTAGTCCATGAGGTTGAAGTAGCTGCTTTGCCTTCTAAAATATAGCCAGTAGCGCCACTTACAGCAGCCCAATTTAAATTAACCGAAACAGTGCCAACATAGCTTTCGTTTAAAACTGTTGTAATACCACAAGGTGTAAGTGTTGTAAAACTTACTGCTGTAGAAAAAGCCGAACTACTGCTGGTACAATTACTTCTTACACGCCAGTTGTAAGTATTTGTACCTATTAAGCCAGATAATACAAAACTATTGGTAGTGATACCGTTTACAACTGTATATGTAGTGCTTGTGCTTAATTTGTATTCCAACGAATAACTTGCTACACCAGCAACAGCACTCCAATTTAAGTTAGCGCTGCTTGTAGTAACTCCACTGCTTGTTAAATTGGATGGAGTAGCACAAGGCGCTACTGGGTTTATTAAATTGTAATATAATGCCCAATTCCAATTTACACCTGGATCTACATGCGTTTGACCAGTAAAATGCTGGTGCCCTTTTATTTTTATTGCGGTAGAAAGTACATTTACACCAACTGTAGCAGCACCGCTAAAACAAGTGGTTTTATTAATATTATTGTCATTACAAATGTCTATTACTAATGCTGCAGATGAGTTATACATAGCTGTAGTGTACCAACTTGCATTAGCAACATAGCCTTCATGCTCTAAGCCAATAGTATAAGGGTTTTCTGAGCCAATATGCCATGCTTTACTGCTTTCTCTTACCATTTGTGTTACTTGCCCGTCAGATGAACGGATACAGTAATGAGCAGATACGTTTGAAGCTGCATTTTGAAACCATGAAATAGAGCCAGAATAAGATCCTTGCATAGTATGTACTGCAACAGCAGTAATAGCAGATGTGCCCCTTGTTGAATAATTAGGACTTGCCACCCATAATGCCGGCGGATAATCAGTTACAACAACTGCGGCAGCAGTAGTGTTAGCATTTAATCTATTTTGATTATCATAAACATCTTTACCATTAGTAATTTTATCATTGGCAATAGTAATATTTTGAGCACTTACTAATTTATAAGTACTTTCAGAAAACCATTCCGAAGCTTTAAAAATTGTTTGTGTAATTTCTACTCCATTTTCTACTACTCCTTTTTGTAAGGTTAAATAAACATCATATAAAAACTGGTCTTTTGCAAAAGCATCTACAATTGTTTTATCAGGTATTTCACTAAATGCTTTAAAAAAAATTGCCATTCCTTCTATTGTTGTTACATTATTTGCTTCACAATATTCATTCATGTTTTTTGCAACCGCTAAGATTTGGCTTTGTGCATCATTTTTTAATTTTGTTGTAGAAATTTTTGAACTTGCACTTAAAACTTCAAGTGTATTTTTAAAATAATTTTCTCCATTTTCTATTAGTGCAAATAGTCCATATCTATTTGGTCCATGATGATGGTCCATTTCTTTTGGTGGCACAAGATTGGAAATACGTGATTGTACATAAGCCAAAACCTCTAAAGAGTTTTTTGGAATTTTTGGGTAAGTATTATAAGCATTATTAAAAAGTTGAGAATAATTATCCTGTGCAAATAATGTATTTCCCAGTAAAGAAAAACCTAAAACAACAAATAGTAAAAAAATCTTTTTCATACATTAATAGTTTTTAGTGAGATATAAATATAAAGTATTTTCACAATAAAAATTAATTTAAAGCAATGAAAAAAAATAAATTATATTAAAAAGGCTGCTTATTTTAAGCAGCCTTTTTAATATCGCTAATCCCAACAATTACTTTACCAATTTCAATTCGTTTATAATGTTTTTTGCCCCGCCAAGTTTATCTACACACCACAATACATAGCGTACATCAACACATATTGTACGGTTAAGATCTTTATCAAAAGCAATTTTATGACTCAAAGCTTCGTAGTTGCCATCAAAAGCAAGTCCAATTAAGTTGCCGTTAGCATCTATTACAGGCGAGCCAGAGTTGCCTCCAGTAATATCGTTGGTGGTAATAAAACCAACAATCAAATCGTTTCTACTTTTATCAATATATTGTCCAAAATCTTTTTTCTTTAATAATTCAATTTGTTTTGCAGGCAAATCAAATTCGTAATCGTTAGCTACATATTTTTCTAACAATCCTTTACTTGTAGTTACAAAATCATACTTTACTGCATCTCTTGGTGCATAGCTTTTTACATTACCAAAACTTACACGCATGCTAAAATTAGCATCGGGGTACATTTTAGCAGCAGCCACTGGGTCTTTTTCTAAAATACCTTTTAAATAAGCTCTACCAAGTTCGTTATTTTTTGTAGTAAATGTAGTAAACAATGGCGCATACTTTGTTGTATAATTTTTTGCAAACGATGCTCCATAGTCAAACGCTGGATCGGCTTGTAGAATATTTGCATCAGGCTTTGCTATAAAAGCTGCCCATTTATTATCATCTAAAATCAAGGTTTTGTCGAACAAATTTTTTGCCCATTTTTTAAAAGTTGCTTCATCTTTCAAATCGCCAAACTCTGCTTTTATTTTATCAAAAAAACCTACAGGGTGTTGGTTTTTATCTACATCATTGTAATACATCATAGCAGCAGCAGCTACAATTTTTTCATCACTTGCTCTATCAGCAGCTTCCAAATAAGCTTTTCTGCCAGCTTCTGCACCAGCTACTGCTTTTTTTAAATCGGCATCGGTAGTGCCTACTTTTGTAAGTGCGGCTTCTATACCTTGCAATTGAGCTGCAAAAGCAGTAATTGGAGAGCCAAATATACCTTCGTTCAAATATTGGCGCTGTTTTGAATAAGGTGTCCATGCAGCATAATTGGCAGCATAATCTGATAATATGTTTGCATACTCAGTTTTACCAATTGCCCATTTTGCAAAGCCATTTTCGTAAGCTTGCTTTTGCTCATAGGTTTTAAATTTTGTAAGTTGTTTTGTTTCTCCATCAAAAAATTTCCAATAGTTTGCTACACCGGCATAGTTGCTTGCTAGTTTTAATTTTACTGCAGGGTCTTTTATCATTTGCTCATGCATATATTTTAAGCGCATATCTCTCAAACCTACAAGCGATGGGTTTTCTATTTCATTTTTTAATTTTATACCATAACTGGTTTCATAACGGTTTGTACCTCCTGGGTATCCATAAATCATAGCATAATCTCCATCTTTAATACCTTTAATACTTACAGGCAAAAAATGTTTTGGTTTAAGCGGCACATTATCTGCACTAAAATCGGCAGGCTTACCATCTTTATTACCATATACTCTAAAAATTGAAAAATCACCAGTATGCCTTGGCCACTCCCAGTTATCGGTATCGCCACCAAATTTCCCCACACTTTCTGGAGGTGTACCTACCAATCTCACATCTCTGAATGTTTGATATACATACATTAAATATTGGTTTCCTTTAAACATACTATACACTCTACCTGCCCTACCGTTTTCCTTATCCAATACTTTGTCGGTAATTGTTTTGTACACATCAGGCATTTTTTTAGTTCTATCTGCCCAGCTCAAGCCTTTTACTGCATCTTCTATCTCTTTGGTTACATCTACAATTTTATCTAAAAATTGTACCGTTAATTTACTTTTAATTTCTTGCCCCATATTATATGCATAAAAACCATCTTTGAGGTAATTATGCTCTACCGAACTAGCTGTGGCTATTGCATCGTAGCCACAATGATGGTTGGTAAAAATTAACCCTTTATCACTTACAATTTCGCCAGTGCAGCCACCTCCAAAAATTAAAATTGCATCTTTAAGCGATGATTTATTTACCGAAAACAATTGCTCTTTGGTAAGTTTTAACCCACGCTTTACCATGTCGTTATATACTTGTTGACCAAGCAACATTGGCAACCACATGCCTTCATCGGCACGGGCTTGTAATAAGCTTGATATAAGTACAAGCGAAACAATAAATTTTTTCATAATTACTTTATTTTTTTGTGGTACGAATTTACGGTTTTTATATTTTAAACAAAAAAGCAATTTTGGGCTATCATTAGCAAAGTGTTTTTGAGCATTTGCCCCCGCTATTCGTTACAATCTTTTTTGTTAAAGGCACAAAAAAGTATTTTCACTTCTATCGGGCAGCCCTTGGGCATTATACCATTTACCAGCATTTATTATGCAAAAAAAACCGATGATAGCATCGGTTTTTTTTAATTACTTTATAGTTTTCATTATACATCTGGCAATTTGTTCAAATAATTTAATAACATAAAGTAAGCAGTAAGAGCAAACCCCCAAGCTAATAAAACACAGCTAAATATATTTTCTTTCCCAAAAAAAGCTACACCTATTAGCATACCTATTAGTTCGCCTGCTATCCAAGCAAGTATTAAGTTCCATTTCCACTTTTTTGTATTTAACCCTTTTTGCAAGGCTAATTTCCCAATTTTAATTACCAAAAAAACTAATATTAATATATCCAAAGCGTAAAATATTTTTTTTAACAATACAATATTTTATACCAAATCAATATCAAAATTTACCAATTGTACAAACTCTCCAATACGATCATCAATATCGGCTTTTGTAATTTCTTTTAACCGCTCAGGGCCAAACTTTTCTACACAAAAACTTGCCATAGCACTACCTACAATTATGGCGGTTTTCATATTGTCGAAACTTATATCTTTTGTTTTTGCAAGGTGCCCAATAAAGCCACCAGCAAAAGTATCACCTGCACCTGTAGGGTCAAATACTTCTTCTAAAGGTAATGCTGGTGCAAAAAACACTTGATTACCATGAAACAATAATGCACCATGCTCTCCTTTTTTTATTATCAAAAATTTTGGCCCCATTTCCATTATTTTCTTTGCAGCTTTTACTAACGATAATTCGCCACTAAGCTGCCTAGCTTCGCCATCATTTACGAGCAAAACATCTACTTTTTTAAGCACTTCTTTTAAATCATCTAAAGCTATATCCATCCAAAAATTCATTGTGTCCATTACAATAAGTTTTGGGCGTATTTTTAATTGATTAATAACACTCAGTTGCAGTTTTGGCATAAGGTTGCCTAGCATTAAAAACTCTGCTCCTTGGTAGCTATCTGGCACAATAGGGTTAAAATCTTCTAACACATTTAGGTCAGTTACTAGTGTATCTCTGGTGTTCATATCTAAATGATATTTTCCACTCCAAAAAAACGACTTTTTGTCTTTTACTATCTCTACACCATCTAGTTCAACTCCACGTTTTACAAGCTCATCCATTTCGGCCTGCGGAAAATCATTACCCACAATAGATATTTGTTGTATGGGCTGAATAAAATTAGCAGCAGCATAGGCTACATAGGTTGCAGAGCCACCTATTATTTTATCTACTTTGCCAAATGGAGTTTCAATAGCATCAAAAGCCATAGTACCAACAGTAATTAACGACATAAATTTTATAGTTGTAGTTTTGTAAATTAAAAACGTTGCAAAAATAGAGATAATAATGAATAAATAATAATGAATAATATTTTTTCACACAATCTGTTTTATTTTCAGGATGTTAAAATATTTGAAGTACTAACCCCAATACTAAATACTCATATCTCAATACTATGTTACTACACTTACACCCCGACAACCCACAACCAAGGCTATTAAAACAATTAGCCGAATGTTTATTAGATGGTGGTATAATTATTTACCCCACAGATACAATTTATGGTATTGGGTGCTCAATAAACCAACCAAAAGCTATAGAAAAAATTTGTAGAATTAAAGAAGTAGATCCTCAAAAAGCTCAACTATCATTTATTTGTAAAGACCTTAGTCACCTTAGTGACTATACAAAAAATATAGATACACCTTTATATAGAATGCTTAAAGCGCACTTGCCAGGACCGTTTACATTTATTTTGCCAGCAAGTAAGCAAGTACCCAAAATATTGCTTAGCAAAAAATCTACAATTGGCTTACGTGTACCCAACAATAAAATTTGCATGGCTATTGGCGAAGTTTTAGATCATCCAATATTAAGTGCATCATTACCAAGCAGCGTTGTAGAAGATTATACTGACCCAGAAATTATATACGAAAAATTTAAACATCAGGTAGATTTTGTAATTGACGGTGGAAGCATAGGAGGAATAGTGCCTAGCACAATTGTAGATTGTACCACAAACGAATGGGTAGTTATTAGGCAAGGGCTTGGAAACTTTGATGCATAAAAAAACCTTACATAAAAGTAAGGTTTTAATTGCTCCCACTACTGGACTTGAAATAATTGAACCATCTTAAATTGTGTTAAATAAAATTTATTTAATGATTTGAAAACAATATATTTACGTGCATTTAATTTAAAATAGTTTAAATCTATTTAAGAAAAAAATGTTAGTTATTATGTTAGTGCATTTAAAACAAAACAATGATTCGATTTAAAGCTCGCTTGAGTAACAAAGTTAACAAAAGAAATGAGGCTCCACTAATATTTGATATAACATATCAAAAGACACGGTTTTATTTTACAACTGGCTTATTATTACAGATCGATATGTGGAACCATGAAAAGCAAGAAGTAAAGAAAAAAGCTGGATACAATGCATCGTTACTAAATACTGAGCTTAGGAATAAAAAATTTCAAATAGAAGCGGCAGTAGAAAAGTTAATAAAATTACAAATACCAGTTAACAAGGAAAATGTTTTAATACATTCCGAATTAGAATCTGCAATCACAAGTTCAAAAACCCTCTATTCTTATTACGAGGAGTTTTTAGAAGAAAGGCAAAGCAAATTTGCGCCAAGTACTATTCAAAAGTATGTTTACCTTAAGAAAGCCTTAAAAGATTTTTCAGAAAAATATAATGCTCAAATTTCTTTTAAGAATATGAATGAAAAATTTATTATTCAGTTTGAAAAGTATTTTTTAGTTGATAGAAAAGTATATAATAATGGACTAGGTAGCTATATAAAAAACTTAAAAGTGTTTTTGAAGTGGAGCTCTGAAAAAGGGTACAATACTTTTAATGAGTATAAAAAATTTGCTATTTATAGAGAAGAGGCAGATATATTTCCACTTACCGAAGAAGAGATAACTATTTTTGAAAATGCAAGCTTTACTGGTCTTAAAGAAGATATAAGGAATGTATTTTTATTTCAAATTTATACAGGATTAAGAATATCCGATACACAAAGATTGAACCCATTGCACGTAAATAAGAAAACTAACTTTATCACAAAATTTAGAGCAAAAAAAACTGGATCGGATTTGACGATTCCACTAACAAAGAAAACGCTTGCTATTATTGAAAAATACAAGCATTTACATTTAGAAGGACAACTGCTTCCAATAATAAACAATCAAGTAGCCAACAGGTATTTAAAGATAATGGCTGAAGATTTGGGGCTAACTCATTTAGTTATTTATAATAGAGAAAAGGGTATAACTAGAGAGCAATTTACAGAGAGGCGTTGTGATATAATTAGTACGCATGATGGACGAAGAACATTTATAACCTATTGTTTATCGAAAGGAATGGGAGCACAAATGATAATGAGCATTACAGGACACAAAAACTACAAGTCATTTGAACGATATGTAAAATTTAGTGATAATGATATAAAAAAACAACTCGATTTGATATGGAGCTAAACAAGGAATCCGAAAAAATAATTATTTCACCTAAAGAAATAGAAAGTTATTTTGATGATGAGGACAATCCTACAACATCAGAAAAAATTCCAACATGTGGTAGTGCTAAAGATTTAGCAAGTTCAATTTTTAATTTAGATGTAAGGGCAGCATTAAATAAAACAATAGAGGAATATCCTTATGAAAAATATACAAAAGTTTTTTATGATTTAATGAAAAAGCATATTGTTAAAATTTCCTACCCTTGCGATAGTATGGAAATACAACCCTATGAAGGTTACATAAAGTTTTACGAAGACGAAAATAACGAATTCGATTACTATAAACCGTATTTAATAATAGCTGAAAAAGGCGTAATAAATACATTTGATAAGTATAAAACTATTTATGCTATTACTGGGGGAGGAAAAGAGCCCTATGGTAGTATTTTTATAACAAAAAGATTTTATGAGAAAAGTAGTAGGATAAAAGATGCTTGCAATGAATCAGAATTTGAAACCGATTTTTGGTTGTTTTTTATTTTAAGTTACAGGGCATACACAGTTTTTTTTAGAAGAGATTTTTTAACCTATCAAATTAAAAAATTGTTCAATAATAATGTTAACGAATTCAGAAACACTTTACTTTATTATCTTGAAATTTTTTTGAGAAAAAATTTTATAGGAAAAGGGCATGAATTTGCTTTATTGCAAGGCTTAGATTATTTAGAATTAAATATAAAAGTTAAAAAGTTAGAAGAAGTAATCGACCCTACAAGTAACGATACAAACAGAAAAAAATCAGAAGAAAATCCAACTGAAACCAATATTGGTTTATTAACTCGGTTTATTTTAGGAGAAAAAATTCCTTCTTCAAAAAAAGGAGACTTCACAAAAAAAATACTCATTGAGTTTAAGTTTAAACTACCAAGCTGTGGAGAGCCATCACGAACCTTACTCCATAAATTAATATTTGGCCTACAGAAAACATTAGATAAACAACTAGATAATTTAAAAAATCTAATAGATGACCTGAAAACAGAAAAGTATAAAGCTTGGATAAAAAGAATACTTATTGATAAGCATGATGAACTTGATTTGAAGAAAGTTGAAGAAAAAATACAAGAACAAATTACACGGCTTGAGCCTACAAAATAACACTACATTTATTCCATTTATTTTATCGCTTTTTAATATGCATAAAAAAATAACTCTCATACGCCATGCTCAAAGTGCTGCCAATGCTGGCTTAGCTACATCTGACCATGCAACAATTCCATTAACAGACTTGGGTTATTTGCAAGCTGCAAATTTGCCAAACAAAATAAATATACCACCAGACTTAATAATTGTTTCACCCTTTTTAAGAGCTAGAGAAACTGCCAAACCATTAATAAATGCTTTTGAAAATGTACCAGTAGAAGAGCTGTTTTTGATACACGAAATGAATAATTTGGCTCCGCAAAATTGTGAAAATATGACTGGAGTGGAGCGCAAGCCATTTGTAGAAAATTATTGGAATTTGTGTGACCCAAATTATATAGATGGAGAAGGAGCAGAAAGCTTTGTAACTTTTATTCGCCGTGTAGAAAATTTTGTAAAAATATTAGAAGCAAAAAAAGAAAGAAACATTATTATTGTTGGACATGGACGCTTTTTTCAAGCGGTTTTATTTTGTATGACCAATAATAACTTTGTAGCCTCTAAAGAAATGATGAGCAACTTTATACTATATTTTACAGAGAATTTTATAAGCAATACGGAGTGTATTGAGTTGTAGTTATCAAATGAATGGGTGTTGCTAATTAAAAATCCGATTGTACATTCAATTATGAGCATAACTACAATCCCAAAAAACAGAAAAAAGAAAACCTATTCTACTTTTACAAAATACTGCTTTCAAAAAGGCACACTGCCAAAAGATATTTTAAAAAACATACCCAGCTCTACAAAACACAGTTGGCAAAAAAAACTAACAAATAAAGCAGACAATGATGTACTTGCTATTTTTGAAAAAGATACGCTTGAATATGCAGAACTCATCGTCGAAAAAGAAAAAGCAATTATATTTTCCAATATTTTGATTGGGCTATTACAAGGCTTTCAGAAAATTATTGTAAACACAAAGAAAGAAATACTTTTTGCTAATAAAAAGCTTGTTATAGAAACTATAGATAAAGCTAAGGAGAATATGGGGATTCAAAAAGCTTGTGAGTACCTTACAATAAGTACACAACAATATTATGCATGGAAAAATAATATTGATTGTACTGCAAGCCTTTTAAAACTTTGTAGGAAACGTTTTGCTACGCAATTAACGGACAAAGATGTAACAATCATAAAGGAATATTTATGCAATAAAGAATATGAACAACTAAGCTGGGCTACAGTATATTGGAAAATTATTAGAGATGGAGGCGGCGCATTTTCTATATCATGCTTTTACAAATATTGTAAGCTACTTGGCTTTGGTAAGAGGACTGTAAATGATAAATGTAAGAAAAACAAAGAAGGTATAAAAGCTACAAAGGTTGCTGAAATATTGCATACAGATATTACCTATATAAAGACAAAAGATGGCAAAACAAGTTACTTATCTTTTGTAGAAGATAATTTTTCTAAATGTATTTTACTAGGGCAAGCTACTGAAAAGCCTGATTCATTATTTTTAAAAAATAATATTGAAACTGTTTTGAACAAATACAACCTTGCAACAATGCCACTAAAACTAATTGTAGATGATGGCTCAGAAAATAAAGGATTTTTAGACATGTTTTTAAAAACGGATGCTAAATTGGTTACAAAAATTATTGCAAGGATAGATATACCTCTTGCTAATAACGTAGTGGAAGCATTGCATAAAAAGTTTAAAAATGAATTTTTAAGAGATTACTGTTTTGAAAACCATGCTGAACTAGTTGCTGCTTTACCTGCTCTCATTGAGAGATACAATAACCAATACCATAGCAGCCTTTATGGTTTCTCTCCACAAGAGGTTTGGGAAGGTGCTATACCAAACAAAAATAGTTTTACCACCAGTTTTGCTTTGGCTTACAAAAAAAGAAAAGAAAGTAATAACACTTTTAAGTGTTGCAAAACATAATTTTGCACTATATACGAATATTCGGACTTTTTAGCGTGGAGTGTCCGTGGAAACGCATCTATAACCTACGTGGTAGTTGATGATACCGCAGTTTTCCTCCTCACCATTTATGATAAGTCCGAACTGGACAATATCTCTGATAAAGAACTTAAAATGATGGTGAGGAATTTGTAGGGGAAAAAATTGGCAAATACTCATAAAAAACTGAAATGAAATAATTTTAAAATTCATATTTAAACCAACCTATTACTTTTAAAGAATCTATTGGGGAAAATTCAACCTGTTTAGCAGTTAATACATCTTTAATCTTTTGGAACATCGCATATTCTTTAGCAGATACAGGGCTTATTATCTTTTTCAATTTTTCAACATCATATCTTCCTCTAAAAAAACTTGGGTCGTAATAATCGTTAATATTAGTCCTATTGTTTAAATAATTAGGATAATTCTTTGACGTATCTGTAACTAAAAATTCCATCTCTCGATAGGTGTCTAAAAGCGTTTTATTTTTGACTTCTATGTTTTGTGGAGCGTATCTGATTAAGTGCAATGGTATTCCCTTGTATCCTAAATAAATATTGTACCTAAAGATTTGGCTATCTATTATCAAAACCGAATTAATCCTTTCTCCAATTTTTTTTGAATTGATATAAGAAATTTTAAGATTTTTTTCTTTGAAAATTTGAGTATACTTAAATCCACCGCCGCATGAGGTTAAGCATAAAAGAATTAAAAGAAAAATAAAGGTTCTATTGATTTTCTGCATCTTTCACCTCCTTTTTTATTTTAACATCAATCGTTCCATCGGAAGAGAGCTTTACCTTTGCTTTAATAGCAATATGGGAAACCTGTTTTAATTGAGGATTATAAGATGTTACAGTCCATGTGGTTCTATATTTTCGCTCCCATTTTGCTACTTTACCTGGGCCAATAACATCAGGACTTAAAGAACCATAATTACCAAATAATCTAAATGGCAAGTTAGCTGCTTCAGTTTTTAATCCATAAACTCTAGCGCCATCAAGTGACGCTGATATTGGTTTTGTGATATTGGGATGCTTATCATCATCAACCTGTACACCGCCGCCTGACCAACACATACCGAGAAGTGCTTTGGTTGGTTGCCCTGCATAGCCACCAATTAAAGTAGAATAAAAATCTTCTTTATCAGGCATATTTTTATCATAATCACCTCTGTGATAATCTAACACCAACGTACCTACATAGCCGTCTTTACCTAATTTCGTTATAATATCTGTAGCTGTTTTTTCATCTAGCTTGTCAGACTCTATAAAAATTGAATTCTCTTTATTTTTATCGGCAAGTTTTTGCAATCTTTTTGCAGACATATTATTATTCCCGTCTCGATTTTTACCTACAACATAAACATTGTAAGCCTTAGTTCTATTTGGGTCAACAATGCTATCACCAAATGGGTCAATATTCCATATTGGATTATTCTCAAAGGCAGCATAAGGACTAATGCTAATATTTGGCTTGACATCAACATTTGCTCTTCTCCCCACATCCCCATTGTATTCCCAAAACTCTGCTGTTTGTGCATCTACTCCAATCTCTAAACTCTTACGCTGTCCATTAAAATTAACTGCTTCAAAACCTCCATTAAACGTTTTAGCATTTGCACCATAAGTGCTGCTAAATGTGGCAGTGCTTACATTGGCGGTGTAATATAAAACTACGGTAGTGTTTGCAGGGTTAGCAACTTGTATTCTTTTATCTGTTACTACTACTCTTGTGTTACCATTGGCATCGGTTAAAATGTAATTGTCTTCACCTCTTGTAATTGTGCTTGCACCATTATTTGTAGCAAGTACTTCCATATCTACCACATGGTTTTTAATACTCAACAAACTGCTGCCGTATTTATAAAATTCTGTAGTGCTTAAATGGTTGCTGTTTATTGCAGGGTCTTTGCTGTATGTTGCCATGGTATTACCTGTTGCATCTTTTACATACCATTCTTCTTTTGTTCCCACTTTCTTGCTTATGCGTTGCCCGCTTGCACTATATGTATAGGTTACACTTGCTCCATCTTTGTTTGTTGCACTTTGCATTTTGCCGTACACATTCCAAACGGCATTGGTCATGTTTTGCATTCCGTCTGTGGTGGTATTTCCTATTGGGTCGTACCCATAATTTTTTGTTTGTGCATTTACACTGTTGGTTATGCTTGCAAGTTTGTTTGTGCCTGCGGTGTATGTGTAGCTGTAATTATTTAAATTGATTGTAGCCCCTGTGCCATTGCGTAAATAGGTTTTAATATTTCCGTTGGGGTCGTAAGTTAACCGCTCTTTGTAGTCGTTTATTGTTATTGGGGTAAATATATTTGTTGCATTGTATAAACCATTGTAAGCATCCATTGCAACTAACCTGTTTAACTGGTCGTATTTAAAACCATAAATTAATGGGTCGCCAAGCTTTGGTATGTTTACTACTTGATTTTTTATGTTGCCATTAAATAAATCGTTATCCACACTTATACTTGCAAATGGTGTAACAGTATTGTTTATCGGTTTGTAATCGCCTGTAAAATAATTCAGGCTTATACCATAAGCATCTCTTGCAATGTTGCTGTTAGGGCTTCCTATTTTTCCATCTTGCCCCATGTCAAAAATTCCATCGCCTACGCTGGTGCTGTTGATACCTTTTAATTGCCCTTGCAAGGTGTAAGCATAATCAATACCCTGAACTTGGTTTTGCCCTAATACCGTTCTTGCTAATGCTCCATGCCTGTAGTAACTATATCTTGCATCCCGTTCCCATACTATTTTATCGTTGCTGGTTTCTACATCAACCAAACGATTCTCTGCATCATAACTATATCTGTGATAAAATGCGTCTGCTTGGCTAGGCTGATAATTTACTGCATTTACTTTTCCACTAATTAAATCAAACTCATAAATTATTTTCTTAAACCTATTGCCTGTAGTGTTCATGGCGTTGGGTGAGCCGCTGCTATTTCCGTAATCTTGTACCAAAGTATCTACATTGCCATATATATCGTAAGAGTAAAAAGTAGCTGCCTTGTGTGCGCCTATAACGGCTAGGCCTGGCACACCTGTAGCATACACGGCTGTGTAGCTTACACGGTTGCGTAGGTTCTTTTGGCAGAGCACATCGGGGCATAGCGTACCTGCTCCATCAAAATAGGTTTTATCGTAAAAGGTTCTTGTTATTTGGTCGGCTGGTTTGTTGGTTAGGTTGCTGGTTAATAGTTGCGGGTTACGGGTTATAGCCTGTGTAATGGTTACGCTTGGGGCTACTTGCCCTACTTCGTTTATTCTACCTAGCTCATCATACAGGGTATAGCTATAATTGTTGGTGGTTTGTTGTTTAGCATTTTGGCTCACCGCTAATCTTCCTAACCTGTCGTAAAAAAAGTTGCTCAATCCTGCATCAGGTGTTTTTTGCGCCACTACTTGGTTTAGGGTGTTGTAGCGGTATTCGGTTACTAAATTGTGCTGCTCGTTTACTGGGTATTTTGCACCTGTGGCTCTTGCATTTTTTACATTAATCATTTCAGCATCTGTAAGTCTATTTACCCCCGCAGGCGGCACAGTTTTTACTAAATTACCTGCTTGGTCGTAGTAATAAAGCGTATAATGATACTCACTTTTATTAAAAGTCATGGTAAAGCTTTCTAAATCTTTTGCACCCATACACTTATTGTGATATGCCGTATCAAACACATTGCGTAAGCTATCCATGTATAATTCGTATTTTTCTTGTGCAAAATGGTAGGCGATTTTTGGTAAATTTTTGCAGACGCTATCGGTATATATTGCAGGTGTATTTGCGGCATTATTTAAACCACAAAGCATTGGTGGTAAATATACAGTGGTGCTTGGGCCTAATAACCCACCTACTGGTGTTACTACAATTTCGGCTTTGCTAATAGTATTAGAAGATACTGCATTGCAAATATAACCTGCATTGCTACCACAAACTGTATTATATATGGTAAATATTTTTTCGTATTCAAACTGTGTTTTCATAACGCTGTTAAACCAGCTTTGAAAATCTGTTTTACAGTCGTTTGGAACTCCGTTTGGATGTAAGATGTAATATACTTGTTTTAAACTTAATAAAACTTGTGCATCATTTAAAGCTGTGGTAACACTAGTAGCAAGGCTAAAGTTGCTTAACCCACAATTAAATATAGTTTTTTCGATAGTAGAAAAACTCACAATAGGGTTAAATATTTTTGGGTCTAGTGCTGTATTTAAATCTACAAGTACAAACTTATTATTGGCTGTAGCTTGTAACAATTTATTATTGTTTGTATTTTCAGCATTTTTTAAATATGTTTTATTGTATTCGAAAGTAAATAAATCTTCTTTAGCTGCAATTGGCAATTTTAGCCCAACATATTTGGTATTAAAAGCATTTACAAATGCTGCAATTGTTGTACACTGGTTATTACAAACATCTATTACAATTTTGGTTTGTTGTAAGTAATAATAAGCTAATTCGCTATAGGTTAATTGCGAGCCAAATTGCTCGTTAAATAATGCAGCAAAGTATGCTTGACAATCATTTCCTAACTGCGTGCTGGGATCGGGATATTTAGCTGTAAAATTTGTTAAAAACAGGTTTAAACTTTCTGGGCTTACAATAATATCCTTTTTTATAATACTGCAAAGGTTTAAAGCAAAATTGCAATTTTTATAAAGCTCCCCCAAGTCGATATAGTTATAATTAGTACCAAAATGATTATTAAAGGCATTGGTAAAAATACTTTGCGCAATTGTACAATCCACATTAGTTACTGGCGTGTAATTTTGAGCAAATGTTATTATAGTTTTACAATCAGTTTTTATTTCGCATACAATAAAAGGTACTTTATCACATACTAAATGATATATACCTTGTATTTGCTGGTATGTATAATTTGTACCAAATTTTGCATTAAAAAAATCGGCAAATGCTTGTTGGCAATTAGGCAATTGACTAACTGGTGAAAACTCTTGAATAAATGCTTCTATAATAGCGTTTAATTCATCGCATTTGTATGGTGGCACACAGAGGTTAGAAATATCGGGAGCACATAATCTATCACCAGATAGGCCAGTATAATAGTTTAAAATAGTAATGTAATTAACTGCTGGCGAAAGGCCAAAATAGGTATTAAAAAAATCTACAAATGCTTGCTGACAATTTGGAAGATTCCAAGGTGTAGGGTTAGCTATTTTAAATGCATTATATACTCTTGTGAGTAAAAAATGATTTGGAAAACTACAAACATCTAAACCACAACCATCTTTACATACATAATTGTAAAAAGCACTAAGTTGTGCATAATTGTAATTACTATTAAGACGAGTATTTATATAGCTTACAAATAAGGCTTGGCAATTTGAGTTTTGATAAACATTTACTCCATTTTGAGTATAAAAATCCTGAATTAGATTTTTATAGTTTGTACAATCTAGTTTAAATTTGCATACAGATGGGGTGCTGCCACATTCTGCAAATTTCTCCATCCACTGGTTAAAGCTATATAAAACACCATAAACACTATTAAAATAATTTACAAAACTTTGTTGACAACTAGCACCTACAGGGTTTTGCAAATAATCTGGCGTTAAATAAAAAGCAATTAAAGTGCTATCCAAACTACTACATGTAATACTTGGATTTGCTGTACCACATGTGTTTTGAAAAGCAAGATATTCTACCCAGCTTTTGTGAAACCCTGTACGATAATTTAAATAAGTAGCAAATTGATTATTGTAATGTACTTGTAGTTCATTTTGTGGATTAGTAAATGGAGCATTTTGTGCAAAAATATTAAAGTAGTCTGCTTTGTAAGTTCTATAATCCTGACAAGAAATACAAGTTTTTGGGGCTATTGCACCTGTGCCACGGCATTGCAATGCAGGAGGCAATGCTATGGGCGTTTCGAGCATTTTACATGCGTAAGTACTTGGATTGTTACAAAGGCTTAATAATGCATCTAATTGATTTTGGCTTATTGTAGAGCCGTGCATATATAACAAATAAGCAGAAAAATTACCTACAAACCCAGTAGTTGTAGTATATTCTAATTGCAAATCTTTTATACGTTGACACTCACAATCGGAAGGTTTGGCAACAACAAAACTATTTGAAATTGGTGTTTGCCTATCGTAAGGGGCTGGTACCGTTATTAACCAAGGATAGCATTGCGCATTAAAAGGTGCGATTATAGCAGGAGATAATTTAATTCTGAAATATTCTTTAATAACATCAGGAAATTCGGAGAATGCCACACTATCAATTTGAATTGGCGGTGCACCTGGCTTTATGCTAGAGGAACCCAAAAAATGGTTTTCGTCGGCACCAGTTTTGCATATAGACCAAAGGCGAGAAACTAACCAAGCAGAATCTTTTTGCCAAGTAGTAGGGGTAATTGTTTCGGATAAAGAGTTAATGTATATTTGATTTATTTGCGGGCAAGATTTTAATTGAGCTATCCATGTATTAGCATAACTAAGGCAAGTGGAGTCGTATTGTTTTTGTTCTAAATCATGCGCTTGGCTAAGACCAAGATTAATATCGTTACCTAAAGTATTAATAATAGCTCCAACATTGCCAGCATCAAAAATGCCCAAATTAATAAAAGTACTTGTGGGGTTAGCATGATTAATGAATCTTACCTGATATGGTGGGGTATTAGTATTTGAGAAAGCTGTAGAAAAAGTTGGGGCGTTAAAATTTAAGTATGCTGAAATTAATTTTCTGCGCTCGGATAGATATAAATTTTTAAATACTTTCCATGCCCAATCTCTATCAGTAGCACAACCTTCGTTAAATATATTTAATGGTTGGGCATAAGCAGGGGTCATCATACAGCCAAGTTTTGTATTTGGGTCGGAATAGTCAATAGAACAAGGGATTGTACCATCAGATTTGTCTCTACAATACACAGTAGCCAAAGCAAGTTGCCACATAGATGTAAATGAGTCATCCCATTGAGGTGGAGTACAAGCAGATGATGTATGTGGAATCATATAATTTATTACTCCATGTACTACTGGATCAATATCAAGATTAGTGTTTGCTGGTGGTTGATTTTGCCAAATATAATTTCCATAGAGCATTTTATTTTTATAAATAGCTCCTGCTGCTTTATTAATTCCATTTTCGATTTTAGTAAAGAACGGGTCTTTATTAACAATAGTTTCAATGTAGCCATGCAATGCAGCTTGGGCCCATGTAGTATCTTTTTCTAAAAGTGCTTCAAATTGATGTGTTGGTTTTAATGTGATTTCAGTAAGACGTAATTTTGAAAATTCGGGGTGATGTGGCAATAACTGATTTGCCCATTCAGTTTTAAAACTATCCACAAATTGTTTTGGAGTAAGTAATGTTGGGTCTATAGTTTCTGCTTGGTCAAATTCGTTGTAATAATGTAATCTGTCCAGAAGTGCACTATTATTTTCATCGTATTTAATAGGCATTTTATAGTCTGTTTTTACACTTAACGATGGAGGTGTTAAAAAAGAAAAAGGGATATGGTAAACTTCATCTCTATTGGATAAATCAAACTCTTTAAAAATATTATAACTTTTTTCTTGATATAATACTGGCGGGGTTAGGTCATTGTCATTCAGTTTTGCATATTGTCCATAAGGTGGTGTTACATCTTGCAACATCATTTCTTTAATGCTTCTTACCAAATCTAATCCGTCGTTGTTATTACACATTCTATCGCAGTTTGCATAGGCTTCGTTAAAAGCTGCCTGTAACTGTATAACCATTGATGCGGACAATGGTTCGGGTATGCCTGATGCAGCTACAAACTTTGCTCTAAAACCTGCAAAATCTGCTCCAATAGCAGCTTTGCAGCTTTCGCAGGTCATGTTACAATTGCTATTTGCAGTTAATACTGCTAATTCTTGGTTATAAAAGTCAATGAATTTTTTACAAGTATCGTTGAGTAAAAATACATCCCTATATTTATTTTGGGCTTCTGTGCTTAGGGTTAGCACTTTGGTAACTGTATAACTTCCCTTGTTTAAAGTTTTATTAAAATGTTTTACGAAACCTTGGTTAGCGTTTCCATTATTACATTGATTGATGTATTGACCTATTGTAAAATTTGTACTGCTATCTTCATAAATCAATTGCTTGTCACAATCAGAACTAATAGTAAATTTTAATTTATACAAACAATCATAACAAATAGGTTGGCTGTTACAACTTAGTAAACTCAATTGTTTAGCAGCAAGACTGTAATCAAAAAAATAGGTGCTATTGTCTTTTAGCACCACAAAAGGCTTACTACTTACAATACTTTTGCCAATTACACGATTTGTTTCATTGTCTAATAATTGTTTAGTAAACTGCGTTTCATTTTGGCTGCTTAATGCATCTAACATGGGTGTGCCATCTGCATTTTTGGGCGTTTCTCCTGCAAGAGCTGTTGCTACTGTACGACCATGCATGTCTGCATAACTTACACTAAATTGACCATTGGCATCTTGCACAATATTTTTAAAATAATGACTTGCAATACCTACATCTGTGCCAAACAAAGCATCTAATTCCTGTTGTGCTGGAGATTCGTAAAAATATTTCGTTTCGTGACCACTGCCGATTTGATGGGTAACGCCTACGCCTCCTTGTGCGGCTACTCTACCATCAGGATTAAGCCTAGTTTCGGTAAAAGCATACGCCTCGTTAGGATTATTATCTGTAGCATCGGGTATATATTTACTCGAAGCATCAGTAAGTAACATTGGGTTTTTAGCAGAATAATAATTGGCTGTACCAAAAACTGTATTAAATGGTTTAGCAGGACTACTACATACACTTGCACCAATGTCTAATTTATCATATAGCGTTTTTGGGTACTCTTGTTCGCCAATGCCTCTATTAAAATTACGAGCATAACCAATAGCAGTATTTAAAGTTGGTGCTGGTAATACTTGTATTACTGCCCTACCTTGATAGTCATAAAAAGATTCTGCAACTACGGTTGTATTGCTTGTATTGTCTTTGGTTACTGTTTGTCTATTACGAAGACTACCATCAAAATATTGTACTACAGATTTACGTTTTCCTTCTTCAGCAAAACTTGTACTTGCTTGCCAGTTTAAATTATCCTCGTGTCCGTAGTAGGTATAAAATAATGGGGTGGCACTTTGGTCTGGTTGGTTCGGGTCGTTTGTAATCCAACTCCATTTTCCTTCTACTCTTTGCCCATCTGTTCTTAATTGTACTGGTCTTACCCTAATAAATATTCTTCCTGTATCATCATACAACAAAGGAATATTATAGTAAGCAATAGAGCTCGAAATACTTACCCTTGTGGCATTGTTTGCAAATATGGACTCTTGAATATAATTGCTGCCATTTTTAAAGCCATCAACTGAGCCTTCATCAACCCATGCCCATTCTAAATCATACTCTGTAATTCCTGCATTGGTATTATCAGATGATTGAAGCCAAAATGCACTTAATTCATTATTGGCTACAAACAAAGAATCATTTAATCCTATTATGGCAAGATTACAGTTAAAATAATAATCCCTCGTTGCTGTTAATTGATTTTCTACTTTTATTACTTTGCTTACTGGCCAGTTAACAGTACCACTATCAATACTAAGAATTTTAACCCTTACAGAGTAAGCATTCTGAAAAGTAGTATCATCAAAACTTCTATACTTTGCCCCGCTTGCTGTATCATAATTAATAGTAAAGAGCTTATTTTTTGTACCAGTTACTACATCGTTTTTATCGTAACTAATAATTTGTAAAGTTATTTGTACTGTAAAATTACTACGAATGTAAAAGTTACTTTGTTCCTCAATACCTACTCCTACCATATTAACAATACTGTTATTCTTTACACTGTCTTTATTGGCTTGAGATAAGGCAAAATACTTTGTATCCCTTGCATAACTTTCCGCATTTAAAATCACTTTATTCTCACTCCCTAATAATGGCTTAGTTACTACAGGGTCAGTAGCAGCACTTGCTGGCAATACAGTATTGGCAAGCAACACAGCGAATAAAAAACGAAACAATTTTTTACTAATAAAACGCATAAACATTTATTTTATGGTACAACTATTTTTTACTTCAAACGGGGTTTAATTTATTTTCAATGGCTAATTTCCATTGCTGTTGTTTACCCATTTAAGGGGCACTATCTTAACTACAAAACATTTACTTTCTTCATATTCTATACATTCTTTACTAGGGTTGTTCTATATAGTTAGTCACAGGTTTTGAATAGTATATTTTAAAATTATCGTATTTGGCTGTCGGCTTACAAACGCCATTTTCAAACCAGATATAATTGTTTTCGTCATAAACAGCTTTATCGTAGTTATCAAATCTGTAATTAAGAAATGAAATTGTTAAACGCTTTTTTTGCATCGGAGGAGTTGTTGAAACTGAACTTGCCATCATTCTGTTTATTACGACACTATCTAATTCTGCGGGCTCTGCATATTCATAAGACACACTATACAACATCTTTGTCCTATTATCGTATGATATACTAAACCTATCAAATTGTGCAGAACTATCGGCACGTAATAATTGAATCACTCCTGTATCTGTGTTTTGGCTAAAATTGCTAAACGTATATTGGTTTGCATAGCTTAACATGAGGCTGTCCATTTGTTGACGTAATGGTAATTGACTACCAATATTAATTGTCTTTGGTTCATCAACTAATATCAATTTATCCTTATTATACACAGCAATAAAAAAAGAATCGTTTTGCATAAAATCTATATCGCCCAAACGATATTTGGCTCTTTTTCCAGCCATCGTATAACTACCATCCATTTGTTCTATATCGAATTTGCCTAATAGTGTATCACTCCCATAATTAAACTTTACATCAAAGCTTAGATATTTAATACTATCATAGTTTTGATAAATGCTTTGCATAGTCTGCGTTATAGCAGCAGTCGCAGAAGTATTTTGTGCTTGTATTTTGATGCTACAACACATGACGATTGCAAGTATTATAATTTTATATTTTTTCATTTATACGTTTTTAAATTTCAACCTTGATTTCTTTTAAAAAATCTTTTACTAGATTTAGATATTTGAGTTTATTCGTTTATTATTTTCTTCTGTGTTGCACTTCTTGTTTCTGTAATAGTTTTTACACCACGTTGTGCTTCTTTTTTTACCCTCGTTAATGTACCATCATCATCATACTCATAAAAACTAGCATAATTATTTTCATCTAACTCTGCCATTAACCTAAGATTACTGCTGTGATAAACAAATGTTTTCATATTGGCATTGCATGGTTGTATTCGCAGATCGTCGAAGAAAACGGACTTGCTGCTGTTGGTATTTTTGAGTTCTGTAGCAATGCTTATAGCAGTATTTGGCACTTCAAATTTTGCTTCGTATCGCTGCCAGCCCTCTATTATAGCACCACTAGGTTTAAATGGATGATCAGCCCCTGGAAGTGTATTCATACTGCCATCTGGGTTGGTAAAAGTTATACTTATATTGTTTGTACCATCGTCATAAGTAGCAGGAAAACAACAATTTTCTATACCAACTTTTACCCATGCGCTTAAGAGCATTTTTTGACCTTGTAATAGAGAGAAGGTATCGGTAAGGGCATTGCCTTTTACTTGACTACTATCTAACCTATTGCAGGCCAGCTGAGCAGTAGTAACTGTTTGAAATTGAGTGGCTGTTGGGAGATATAGGTTTACTGGTGGGATTGAAGTAAATCCTCCCCCATCTCTATTCCATTGTAAATTAAAGCCATAAGGCCCTGTCCAATTATAATAACATATTTCTATGGTATATACCTGCCCTACTACCATTGCATAAGGGTCGCTATCAGCTCTAGGCGTATTCCCATCTGCCCACTGATTAGGGTGACTCAGCGTAGTACCATTTATTTTTATTTTATACCCATCATCTAGCATTTGAGAACGAAATCTATAATTACCATTTGCAGGGCATTGTATTTGGCCTGACCACCTTACACTAAAATACTCTTGTGTAATTTGAGGTTTTGGGCTTCCCGAACCAGAAACTCTAATATCAGTTGTATTTTCTGTATATACTGGTGGCAAAGTATTACTTATTGGTGGTTCTAAAGGTGGATGGGCACCATTAGATGGAAAAGTAAACCAATTCGCTTTTAGTCCATGCACATTAGTGCCCCCACCACTTAAACTAGTATTTGTATAATTAAAAGTACTACCCTTTATGGTTAAGCCATAAGGCCTGTCAGACTCCGCAAGGCTAGTAATAGGTGCTTGCAGTTTTATGCTGCTGTTGGCATTTACCCTAAGGCTATACCTGCCAGTATGTTTTTGTGTGGCATCTATATTGCTCGCAATGCTGGTGGTATAGTTAAACTGGCGGTGTGGCTTGCAATCTATACAGCCTGCACTTGTTTGATAATCGTAATCTTCAAAACCATCGTACATTACTTCTCTTACTCGTGCATTGTTGGCTACTCCTATTGGTAGTTGCTGATTATAGCCATATAAGCCAGCATTGAACCTACCCAAAGGATCGGTATTTTCTATTTCATAACCTTTTCTGTTGTACTGTGTAATAGCACTGTTCCATACCCACACATCGGTGGCTTGTTGGTTTCTTGTAATTGGTAAAGCGCTACCCGTACTGGCAAAATCCCAAAAGGTTTTATATGCTTTTATGGTGCCTGCTGTTCTTGTATCTACGGTTACTGCAGGGTCTATTTCTTTTCTAGCTCCATAATATGCATAAGTGCTATCTAACCGCCAATTGCCTAACACTCCCTCTACGTAAGGATTCATACCCTTGCGCTCAAATTTGGAGCGGCAGAAACTGCCCGTTATTATGTTTCTTATACAGGTTACGAGGGTGTTTACGGATGGATCGATTTCGGAATAGAGATTAGCAGGTGTAACATCTCCGCAAGTGTAGTAGTAATAGGAAAGTATTGGTTTAACATAAGCAGTCTTACCCCCATTTAGTACATTTTTAGACCAAAAACAACGGAAATCCGAGTAGGTACCTGGACCTCCCCAACTTTCCGGCATTACTTGATCATTTGCTAGGCTCAACTTAAAGCCAACCTGCCCAGCCCCCATCGATAAAGGACCAGTATCTCTTGTTCTCATTGGTAAACTAACATTTACCCTTGTATCTGTGTTTTGATTTAAAAAATAATTATTCCACCCTAGGTTTGATGGTGATATTATACCCTTACTTGCTGTAACATTGCTACTATTAAAATAAGTGGTTGTCCAAGCTTGGGGGGCTGAACTTGTGGAAAGCCAACCTCTATTTAACGCAAAGACTTCTCCCCACATTGTACTTGTTCCTTGTGGGGTTGAAGCCCCATGTAATCCAGAATGTGTAGCATCAGCTTCATTTGAAACTGTGCTATTGGAATGTGAATACAAGCTTAACATAGATTTATAGAGGCGTGTACCTGGCGGAATCCCTGTAAATTGTAAAAAAATATTTTTTCGTAAATCTCTCATTTGGGTATAACTTCCACATACCTCCTTAC
Organism: Ferruginibacter sp.; assembly: GCA_013141435.1. GTDB lineage: Bacteria > Bacteroidota > Bacteroidia > Chitinophagales > Chitinophagaceae > Ferruginibacter. The sequence goes on along the minus strand of JABFQZ010000006.1, from coordinate 30,639 downwards.
AACACTGAGACCCAAACGGCCCAGTATTCCTACATACCCATTCACGATTTGAATGCTTATACATAGTCATATAATCACCATTATCAAATGTATAATTACTACTGTGATTTCCGTGATTAATACCAGCAGTACTATTAAATGTGCTATATTTGTCCCAAACAACACTAGCAAAACCCGTTGGTATCAAATCCGCTCTGTGCACCCTCGCATACACACTAGAATCCACTTGTTCTATTTTTCTATAAAAACTATTATCCACTCTCCAGTTGTCTTTAAAAGTGGCAGCTGTGGTTTGTATGATATTGGTTGCTTCGTTAAATAAAAGCTGGTCATTAATTATTGGGTTGTTTAAACTGGTAATAGCCGCTACCGATTGGTCAAGCATATTGCGTCTGCCACTCCTCACAATGCGTATAGAGGCATTTACCGCATTAAAAGGGTATCCATTAGCATCCATAAATACCCAACGAGGGTGAGGGTTGGCATCTCCAGCTTTAGCCGTATTTACTGCCCATATACGATTTGCTCCATTTTTTGCAAGTGTAGCCCATGGAAAATTGCTAGGCGTATAACCTAATGGGTCATCGCAGGGTAATACAGGTTGGGTAGAATCTCTATTCATTGCTACTACATATATTTCATCTCCACTTTCGAAAGTAGTATCTAAAAACTCATTTGTAGCATCTCTCCAAATACCGTGTACAAAAGTAATAGCTGAATATTTGGCATCTATATTTTTGTAAGCAGCACCCATGCCGCTATAAGCCCAATGCGCTGGATAATTAAAATTATACACTGGCTTGTTGTGTTCGTTTTGTGTGCGTGTAAGTAAGGGATTTCCCGTTTCGGCATCATACACCAAGTTTTTGGTACTTACCATACTTCCTTTATCAATGCTTACCACACTATCCAACATGCCATAATGGTTCACTACTTTTAATACGGCAGCAGAGCTATAAGTAGTGCCTTCTCTTACTACAGGTTGCAACAAGTTGAATAAAGGAACTGGAAATGCAGCTATCATAAACATATCAAAATTAATACTTATATTAGTGGTAAATGTTTCTGACCTATGTTGTCTAAAATCGGTCATTAATTCAATATCTCTACCTATTAAACCAGAAGTAACTTTACCATCTGCCTTGCTAATGGTAGGGAAATTATGCTCAAATGCAAAAGAATTGTCAGTAGCTTGTTTAATATTGTAAAAATTTTGCACATAAGAAACAGGATTTAAAAGGTCTGTAGCAGTATAAGTAGATTTGCTTTTTTCCTTTCCATTCATATCGTTAGTTTCTACCAAAAAGCCCTGCGATTGTGCTACACCTTTCATACAATCAATTTTTAATATCTGCATTATTTTACTTGGCTCATATTTTGAGTTGGCATCACCAGTTAAATCTGTACAAGAAGATTTATAAGGAAAATCTTTATTCGTGTAAAATTCTGTAACCTCTCTTGTTGGTAAATTTTTAACAGTATCTCTATGTATTGATAATACTTCTACTTTACTATAACCTACACTTGCAGCGGGGTAAAACATTTCTCCAAGTGGCATTTCAATTGCTCCAAAATCATACGGACCACCTCTATTGTGATCCATGTAACGCATTATTTCTCTATGCGGATTTTCATCTGCACCAATATTTGGCTCCCAAGATGCAACTCCACTACTAATGGTTTCCAATTTATCATTTATCAATTCTGTTGTTGTGTATTTATATTCTTGCCCATATGTAGATTTTAATTGATTGGTCATTTTAGCCCAATTATCGTTTATTGTTATACGCTTTACCCTTAACCCTCCTCCAAATTTATTTCGTGTAGGATGTGTAAGTTTTGCAAACGATTTTTCCAATACTACTTGTTGACATTTCAAATCAGATTTTAGTTTATTTAGTTCACCACTAAACATGGTTCCAATAGAAGTAAGCATTCCACCCATAGCCATTATTACCGATTTCATCCCACTTTCTTCACTTAAATCGTATCCTTTATAAGCTTTTCCAGGTAATTGTTGCGTTAAAAATTGTAAAGCTCCCTGTACCATTGGAGTATGTCCTGAAGTAACATTTCCAACTTTTACCCATGCAATACTAGAGGATATTAAACCATAATCAGCAATATCTGCATAAACTGGTATGGTTTCACTACCATCTAAACCAGATAATCCTGAACCCATCGGCATCGTTACGGCTAATTTTAAATACAACTGTTTTACATCTTTCAAATAGCGAGCTGCAAATTCCTCTCTGCCATTAGCACCTGTTGCAGTAATACTGTATGGCAATTGAATATATACATAGTCATTTTCTACACCTCCGTTATCATATATTTTAGGCAACTCTGTAATACTTGGCAATGCTATCCCACTAGTACCAAAACCAAGTACTTGACACATACTTGCAGCCTTTTTATTTTGTACGTAAGCATAAGTATCCGATTCGTAATCAATATTTATTACGCCTCCTGATGGCATTAATATTTTATTCATCGTCCAAGCTGCTACATTTTTATCTGCTTTGGTTTGGTTTTGTATGCTATAAGGATACTCTTCGTTGGAAAGACTATTGGGATTGTCAGTTTTTGGTTTATAACTACTCCACCTATCGCTTTGGTCAAAATTATAATTTGGGTTATTGGTATTGTCCGGGTAATAAAATACGTACCTGCTTTTAGGTTTGCGTTGGTTTCCATTGTAGGTAACCCATAAACTATCTAAAGTAAGTTTTCCTTGTCCGTATTCGATATTACTTCCCAAATCATTTGCAGCAGGTACATTTTTACAAAGCTTATAACTTTGAAAGAAACGAACCGTTTTTATTGGTTTTGCAGCATCTCCCAATTTTGCCAAATCTCCTTTTGAAAATAATGAAATTTTATCCAATCTTTTCATTCCCTTGTTTGCACTTAAATCCAATGCGCCACTTTCACCCGTAACAGGTCGTCCATCTTTTCTATCGCTTTTCAAATAAAAGCGTGCTACCATATTTTTAGATTCAATTGAGTACATATACCACGCTTCCCTTTCTCCATAAATGTAATGTGCCTTATCATCTTTTTCATCTGTCTTTAGTCCTGAACTATAACTACCAGTGCCTACTTCATCACCATCTTTTCCTACTGGAGTACGCCATTTATAATCATCCGCTTTTGAGTAATTAAACTTTACTGCATCACCCATATCGTCTTCTGTGATGCCATTTCCTGTAACATCCACATAGTTGGGCGAAGTCAATTCCGTTAATAAATACGAATGGGTATAAGCTGGCATTTCTTCTTTTTCCATGAACCAATCCCTACCTTTTGTGTTGCCCGTTGTATTATCTTCTCCATTTGCATACAATGCTTTTGAATCGCTTTTTTTCTGGCTTTGGTCAATATTAAAAGTTACATTGTACTGTTTCTTATTATAAACAGGCAACCCATACACATATTTTTTTCCATCACTGCCAAGTACATCTATTTCAGAAATATGATGAGCCTTACGAAATACTCCACCATCTTCTGTGCTTGTAAGGTCAGGAGGGTTAGTGCTACGTTCAGCTTCTTGGTTTCTATAAAAAGAATCAATGCCTGCTTTATTGCAATTAACACTAAAAATAGTATGGTTTTCATTTATTCCTTGTGTATTGTAGGAGTATATTTTTTTATTCATACCAATTCTTTCACTTTCTTCGGCAGTTAAAAAGCTTATAACTTGCGTACGTTTATCTCTACTTACTTTTTTTGTATCATTGGTTGAAATTGATTTTTCCCCCAAAAAGTTTTTATTAGCATCATAACGAATTAATTTTGACAAGAGCATTGGGTTTGCAGAGGCTGTATTTGTCATTTTCAACCGAACCAAATCTTCGTTAGCTACAGCGTTTTGAAATGTGGGATCAGGAACAGTTTTTTCATTCGGGTTTTTAAAATAAGCGGCTTGATATGTACCATCATTATTTTGAAAAGCAAATGTAGATTTTGCCATATTATTTGTAGACCAGTCACCAGCCTCGGTTGGTGTGTGAACATAACTTAAATCTGCCCCTACATGTGTTGTCGAAGCAAATCCTAAATCTACGCCAATACCATAAGCATTTTCTTTTGTTTTTACTTTTGCGTCTCTCATGTGCCCAACATCTCCTCTGTATGCTCGAAAAGAACCACCTGTACCTTCCCCACTAATATTGAATACATCGTAAGTGTAAACAGGTAATGCAATTGTTGGCGAATTTGGTGTATAAACTCCATCATTAGCTCTATTAAAATCTAACAATGCGTCATCATTTCCTTCGGCTTTTTGCAAATTTAACATTCCATAAGCCTTATGTTCAGTTTTTTTATCTGAATTTGCTAAATACATTTTGCTATAATAACCATGGAATTTGAAATGTGGTTCAACAGAAAACATTTCAAAACCCATTGAAAAATCTAAACTATAATTAGCACGTGTAAATGGTTTACTTATAGATGGCATAATCGACGGGTATGCAAATGATAAAGACGATGTTCCTTGATACAAATTATTATTACCTAAAGATGCATTTGTACTAACATGCATATCTGTCAATCCACGCCGAGAATTATATGTGTATCCTACACCAATTGTAGCATTATAGTTTCCAGTTGAATTTGCCATTAATTGAATTGTAGGCGAAAAGCTAGCTCCATTCCGAGAACTACCATTCAAAGATGCACTTAATTTTAAAGGGGCTGTTTTTGTGTCTCCATTTTTTCCTCCAATACTCAAAGCTGCATTTATACCAGCTTCAGCCGAAATACCTAATTTATTATTCCATGCTAAACCCCAACTTGCTCCAACATTTAATATTTTAAACCCAGCAATTTTTATATTGGCACCTGTTGTAATACCATAAGTTTTATCATCTCTAAAACTCTGTGTCTTTACTACTTTATCTGCACCATTAAAATCATCAGGCAAACCACGCATGTTCCTAGTAATTGTACCAGGGTTTATATTCCAACCAAGTCCCAACCAACTAGATTCTTGATCCATTGAAATACCACTATTATAAAACATATTAATAGGATAGCCTCCTACATCAAACAATGGAATATTATATGAAAAATCGCCTGTAAAAGGGGATACCATATTATCAGTACCTACAGATTTAAATCCTGCCATTTCTGGTTGGCTAGGGCCTCCTATAAATGGGTGGTTTAATTTTGCTTTACCATTTAAAACACTAAAATTGTGATGCCTATTTGTAGGCGAATTGGCAACCTTCTTCCCTTTATCTTTACTCCGATTTTTATCATCATTAAATAATGTATTTGCTTTCGTTTTATTTTCATAAACAGCATTCTTGCTATTAGTAAAACTATTCGCATTTTGTTTATATGAACTGGTATTATAGCTTGGCATATTTACATAAGCGATATTAGCATCATAATACATTTGTGCCTTTAAGCTACTTAACCCAGACAAGAAAAACACCCCAATAAAACTTAATGCAATCTCTTTTTGGTAATGGTTCGATAATTTGTTCAACATATTTTGAATGGTTTATTCCGTTTTAGTATCTCCAACATGTAACACATGTAAGGTTTTTAAAATCCAATAGATATTAATTTCTTTCTACTTTTTTGTCTTTGTATTCATGTACTTCAAAAAGCATCCTCCATTTTTCATTTCTTGAATTAATGATATAGGCTTCATAAATTTTATCTGCTTTTGTATGTAATATTTTTTGTACATCTTTCTGAATCAAATTTTCTCCTCCTGAAACCTTTATCTCAAGTTTCAAATCCTGCTTTTTAGCTGCACTTAAATCTATTAAATGTATAGTTATAGTAGTATCAGTTGTTTCATTGTTATACGATAATTTTAAAATGCCATTTGGCGCAATTCCTTTTTCAGGGTTATCTCTTTTCATTTTGATAAAGGGAGTTTGCTCAATCAATTGTTTAACCCAAGAAGGTTGAGCAACTTTAAATGTCCACACTTCTGTTTTAGCAGCATAGTTCATCCCATTTTTTGCAATCACCTGCCATGCATATAATTTACCAGTATCTAGCTTATAAAAACTGCTTGCATAACTTTCATAAGCTTGGTTGATATTACCTTTACTGTATATAGCTGTATTGTATTGAATGGCTTCTATTGGGGTCTGCCCTTGCAATACTTCGGTTACCAATAATTCATAACTAAGGCTACTAAACATATCAAAAGGTGTTGGCGGCATCCAGGTAAATTGTGGGTATGGGCTTTCAATTTCTGATTTATCGGAAGGGCTATTTAGCATTGGTGGGCTTAATGGGTCAATATTAATACGAATACATTCTTCTGCTAATGGCGTTTCTTTTCTGCTTGTATTGTTTATTATTTGATAACAGGCTACATAAGCTCCCATTGGTAAATAATTTTTAGATAAATCTGAAGCAGTATAATTATAAGTAATGGGTTGTATGTCTCCCGATTTTATCATTTTAACCCCTTTACTTAACAATAAATTTCCTGTAGTTGCTGTTAATACTACTTGCCCTGTAATTGCATCTTGCAGATTCATTTGAATGCTTACATCTAAGACATCGGCATTGTTATTCACCAAAATCAAATTCCACAATTGTTCTTTTTGTACAAAGCCTGCTTGGGGTAGTTGTGCATTGAGTGTTACCTGTGCATGACCAATTATTGGAAATGCAAACAATGCAATAGCAAAAAGTTTTTTTAGCATAATTAAAAGTTTTTATAGTATGACAGCCTGCCAATTTCTACAGGATATAATGTTTGATTTATTGATGGTAAATAAGATTTTTCATATTGCAATTGAACACCTCCAAATTGTTTAAAATCTGTTCTTAGTTGAATACTCTGTCCCCAATAATTATTACCTCCACTCACATTATTGTATTTTGCACTTACACCTATTTTTAACCAGTTCCGTATTGCATAATCTCCCGATGTCTCTAATGTATAATATTCTAAAATAGGTTGCTTAGTATATGCATAACCACCTTGTAATTGTAACTTTTTCAAAAAAACTGACTGCGATGCATAATAATTTATTCCCTTATAAGCTACAAATCCAGAATCGGTAGCTTCACTGGTATATTTGTTATAAACCACTGAACTATTCATTGCTAAACCTTTGAAAAAATAACTATACACAACAGAACCATTCAAAATATAATAAGCACTCTCTCTTATTTTTTCATTATCTATCATGTACAACTGGGTACCAGGATAATAACCTACACTTACGGATGGATATTTTGGAAAACGAACATTTACCAAAATACTTTTAAAAATAGTGCTTGTCTTGTATGTTTTATCTGTAAAGGGATTGCTGAAATCATTACGTCTAAGCATTCCCGTTAATGCTATTTTATTTTTAAGGAAAGATTGGTCGGCTCTAGCCAACCATGAAGTTTGGTCGGTATGGTAACTAAACAAACTAAAAGATTGAAAATCCTCTCCTGTCTTTCTGAAAAAACCGCTTAGCTTGGTATTTGTTTCGGGTATGATGGTTTGGGCTTTTATATTTATACCCATATTGCTTTGGTCATTGAATTTTACCAATGAGCCAGTTTGTTTATTGGTCTGCAAATTGCCTGTTACGGGTTTTGTAGATTTTGCAAACTCCGCACTTAAAAAAGTATTTTCATCCTTCTTGTAAATAGCTTCTACGGAATAACCCATTAGGTTTACCGTATTTTGTATGCTGTCCGAAAACCCATAATTGGAATTGCTTTTCCTACCCGTAAAATACGAAAAGATTATTGCCTTGTGTTCTTTATCACCAATGCCTAACCTCCCTATTGTTACATATTGATTATTATGCTGTGTTCCTTTATTAAAAAAATCCCTAAACCTATAATCAATTTTACCTGCTGCAAAAGCAACATAGTATGAAGGATTATATTCAATATTAACTCCTGTAACAGTAATGTTTTGCGCAGTAAGCTCTGTATAATTCAGTACACTTCTACCAATACTCAATGTTTTTATAGCAGCTAATTGTTTTTCTAGTTTACTTTTTTTATCTACATCAATACCATTATCATTTGCCAATTTGCGCAATTCTTTTTCACTTGTGGTTTTATATATTTTTTGCTTTATCCCTGCAACATCTTTTTGTATGGCATTTCTAATACTATCTGTTTTGCTTTTATAAGCGGTAATTCGTTTTTCTAAAGAGTCTAATTCTGCTTTCTTTTTTTCATACAATTTTGTGTAGGGGTCTGCAATGCTATCAATCCTGTTTTTTGCATTGCTTACTAAACTGTCTTTCTTATTTACAATACCCGCTTTTAATGATTGCAAGGAATCTGTTATTTCATGTTGCTTTTCTTTTGCCTTATCTTCTAATGCTAAACCTTTATCTTTTATTTTATTGATGCTATCCAAAACTGTATGTTGATTTGCAATGGCATTTAAGGAATCTTCTGCTGCTTTAAATTTTTGGTAATAAGCTCTTTCCCTTTCTTCAATTATTTTTTGCAATGTGGCAGGGCTTTCCAACCAAGATTTTGTTGTTCTATATTCGTCTTTATACTTTTTTAATTCCGCTTCTGCTTTGGCCAAATCGGGATATTGGTATTGTGGGACTTGCGCTTTTAATTTATCTAATATTTGTTGTTTAATATTTCTGTTATAAGTATATCTATCAAAATTGAAATTAACATCAAAGAAATTTCGGAAATATGGTGAGTTACTTTGTCTGCTTGCAAAATTTACTTTTAGTGGATATTTTTCTTTTACCATTATATCCAAATAAACCCTTTCTGTGTGTTGCTGGAAATTTTGCTGATTTATTGGTGTATCTATTTTACTGCGGTAAAAATAGTCATAGGAAATATTACCATGAATCGTAATCAGCTTGGGTTTTTGAATGGCAGCTTGTTCTATTGTTTTACGTTCTACATACTTTACGGCTTCTCTAGGACTAGGGATAAATTCACTTGTAATTGAATAAGACTTGCAGGATATTCTTGTGTAGGTATTTATTATTATTCCTGAATCTGTTTGTAGGAATGTGGTATTGTTGAATGTGGAGTTGATGATATTTTGCTGCTGTCCGTAGCAAAGGGCGGAGTGTAGTGTTAGCAGTATGGTAAGCCTTGCAAATCTCAAATATTAAAGCTTTTGTTAGTTATGATTTATTAGAAATTAACTTCATTAAAAATGATTAACTTCTGTAGGATAATCGAATTGGCAATTTTCAAATGCTTACATATTTACATAAATATATAATTATGTAATGTTAAAATAAATAAAAGTAACTACCAAATAAATTATGGCATTTATACCATAGTGCTTTTATGGCTTTTTAGCCACATTGCTTGCTTGAATAAAACACGCAATATCAAGTATATAAAAGCTTTTGGCGAAAATTTGAGAAAAATCCGACAAAAAAAGCAACTTACCATGCTAAACCTTGCCTTTGAAGCCGATATTGAATATTCACAGATTGCCAAAATAGAAAGGGGGTTGAGTAATCCAACTATTTCTATTGCTTATGCCTTGGCAAATGCTTTGAATGTAAAGGTTACCGAATTATTTTCATTTCCAAATCCTTAATGAACCTTTGCTTATAATCCAGTCGTGCCATTTGAACTGCCACAAATTCAAAAAAGGTATTTCAGCATTGCTATAAAATTTATACTAATATGCTCTCATTGCAATAATTTATTGGGATATCACTTTTTATAATACTTTAAAAAATTATGGCACTAATGCCAAATAATTTTCTACAGCTTGCTGCACAATCTGTTTTATGCTTTTGTTTTCGTTTACTGCTTTTAGTTTTACTGCTTGCAGCAAATCTTTTGGTATCCATACATTTAATTGTACTTCGGTTTTAATTTTTATTTCTACTTGGCGCACCTCTTGTATTGGTGTTTTTGCTGGTGCTGCATTTACCCTATTTTTAAAACTGTTTAGTTTTTCGTCGTATTCGCCCATTGCTTTGTTTTTTATGGTTAAAATTAAATTCCTATTCTATTCAAAATTTCATCGGCTAACGATATTATTTCCTTCTTTGCTTTCTCATCGGTTGATTTTAAAATGCCACCTGTAATTACTGACCGTGTATAACTTACCCTATCTGTAATAAATGTTTGCATAATATCAATTGCCGAGTCTTCCAATAGTTTTTCAACTTCAGCTTTGATGGTTGCTTGTTGTTTTATCATATTAAATACTATGCCAGCTTTTACAGTAGGCGATTTTTGCATACTTTCTTTGAGCAAAACGATGGTAGATTTTATAGCCATATAATCTAAAAATCCAGCCTTTGTAGGTATCAAAATAAAATTGCTAATGGCAAATAAATCTGATAGTTTATTGCTCAAATATGGTGGTGTATCAATGATGATAATTTCATGGTCGAATAATTTCAATGTAGATATTTCATTGGGTATTGGTAGTATTTCTATTCCATCTACTTCTAATTGCAAATTGCTTAAACTGCCTTGTAAATCGGTATCGCATAACCCAACTTTAAGTCCATTTTTAAAAACATGTGCCAGGTTAAAACTTAGTGTTGATTTTCCTACTCCGCCTTTTTGATGGGCAATGGTTATTATTTGTGGCATATTATTTTGGTTTAGTTTTATGTAGTTATAGAAATCTATATTTCTATAATCTTGTACTTTTTATTTCCCTTCTGTTTTAAATAATTTTTCTTCTAACTCTGATAAGGAAAACATGTTTGCTGTAGAATCCCATGATAAATGATTTTTCTTTGATACTCCTCTTGCCAACTTAATCTTCAACCTATATTTTATAGCGTCAATTTTTGTTTGTTTTGTATTACTTCCTATTCTATACAATAAAAGAGATATTGTTATTATTGTTATCAAAGTCAAAGACATTATAAAGTATTTTTGAAAGGGTGTTTTCTTATTTTGTTTTAACACACTTTCCTTCATTTCTTCTAATACATTAGTTACTTTCAATTCAAAATCTTTCTTAAAATCTATAGAAACACTTGGTGGTGGTATTTGTGTTTTTTCCACTACTTTTCTTAAATACTCAAAACCTTCTATAAATTGGTTTTGATTTTTTTGCATTACATGATAATACTTTATTGTAGTGTCAATATTTTTACTATTGCTTTCTTTTATACTTTCATCCTGCTTTTTTATTTGGTTTATAAGTGTATTAATTACTCCGCCAAATTGTTCTAAGTCTTTGTTCGATATTGCAGCCATAATATGTATTTATGTAGTTATGTATTTACAGTTTTCTATCTTTCTAATTCGTTATCATCTTCTGCCCAGCTGCGTTTTTTCTTTACCCCATTATGCGTTTCATTTTGCTGAATTATATTTTTTACAAGGTTTGCTGCTGCATCAATTTTATTTTCAGCTCTATTTGGTTTTGTTTCTTGCAGTCCAATTTTGGTTTCTAATTTATTCCCTTCTATTTGTTTTAATAAATTTAGGTAACTACAATTTTTATCAATTTTACTGCCCGATAGCCAAGTGTTGTCTGAGTGGAATTTTATTCCATCTACTACATTTATACTTCCACGCCTGTATTTTAATTCTGTTATTATTGCATGATTTTTCTCCAGATTTTTTATGAGCGTTTCTATATTTATAGATTTCTGTATTTCTATTTTTATAGCATTATATATTTTGTATTTAACCGCATCTTTTCCTTTTAGTTTTAAAGGGTTTGACTGGGAAACATTTTTGCCATTTGCACTGGTTAATTCGGGGTAAGTATTTTCTATTGCTTTGCGAATATTATTTAACCTTAAAAAATTATGCTTGTCGGATATTGTTTTCAAATCCATATCTACCCTCGATGTTACTATGTGAAAATGTGGATGCCCAGCATCATGATGTCGTACAACAATGTATTGGGCATTGGCAAATCCCATTCCGGTTAATATTTTTTTTGCAATGGCTTTCATTTTTTCGTTGGTAATTTTTTCTTTATCGTTTTTATGAAAACTTACTGAGATATTTAATACTGGTCTTTTTACTCTTTCATTCTGTTTACTTATCATTTCAAAATCTTTTGTAACCAAAAGTTTATCATAACTTCTTACCCCATTGGAGTCAAGTAGCTCGGCTTCATCTTTACCCATTACATAATTTACTGCTCCACCAAAACCGCTTCCTTGAGTAATTTTACAAATCATTTTTTATTGAATTTTTCTATGATAGCATCTATTTCCCGTCGGGTATTTTGTAACTCTATTGATAGTGTTAAAAATTCTACTTGCGCATTTGCCTTATGCGCTATTTGGTTGAGGTTTGTAGCTACACCAAATAATGTTCGTAAAATCTTTCGCTCTTCATCTGTCATTTTAGCGATAACGTTTACGCTAAAAATTGCGGAACGAATAAATTCAGATTTTAGCATTCCTGCATTTTTTGATTGTGCTTGCAGTTTTTCAAATTCTTCATTTGTAAATCGAATGGTTACTTTATGGGTTTTATTATTAGTCATTTTCTTTATTCCTATTAGCAACCATCGGGCAGTCAATAGCAAGTTTGTCCGACATCGGCATAACTTGCTTAGAAGCGTAGAGGTGTTTTTATATTTTGTTTTATGCTTTATTAATTAAAAACAGAAGGGGATTGAAAATTGAGGGATTAATTCTTTATTCGCTTGTTCCGTTCCGTTCCATATCGCCAAAAACGGAACATAGTTTGTTCCATTTCCCAAGTTTCGGAACGGAACGGAACAAAACATTAGTTGCTCAACCATCTATGAATGGTAGTTTTGCCCTTACCTAAGATTGCAGCAATTTCATCCAATGTTTTTCCTGCCTCCTTCAATTCTTTTGCTTTATCCAGGAGCTCAAGTTTGTCCGACAACTTTTTTAACCCTAAATGATCGGCTTCATTTACACTTTCTTCTTTTAAAGAAAACCATAAGGTTTCTATATTAAATTCAATAAGTTTCACATTATCACTTTCTTCAAATTCTCTGGATTTACCTCTTTTTAAAAGCCTTAAATTTGTAGCTTGGTTAGATTTTAAAAAAAAGAAAGCTCCATCACTTAAATCCAATTTAACTCCCGATCCACTAAAACTGTCCTCATCTATCAAAGAATTGGAAGTATATTTTTTAAAATGATCAACTAATATTATTGCACTTTTAGTAATATCTCTGAGGTAGATAATCTTTTTCATGAAATCGGAAACATTAGCACCACTATTAAAATCGAAATTTAAAAACGACATTCTTAAATTATCTATTACAATTAAAATTGGTTTTACTCTCATTATAAATTCAATAATTTCTGTTACATCTTCATCAAGTGAGTGCCTCGTAGTTCTTATATGCGCCTCGTAATTATTTTGTTTTTCGAAAGGGCAATTAGCAAATATTTTATGTACTCTGCGCTTTATTATGTTTTCTCCCATTTCTAAATTAATATAAAGTGTATTACCAAATCGTCCAATTTTTTCTCCTAAGAAATTTTCTGAACCATACGAAATAGATATACAGAGCTGCATTAACAATAAAGACTTACCTACTCCTCTTGGTGAAGCGAATAAAATTACTTGCCCTTCCCCCACAAATTTGCCCCACACTTCTTTCAGTTCTCCCAACTCTTTGGCTTCTTTACATAAAACTGAAATAGATTTTAAAGTGCTTTTTTCTCTAACTATTTTAACCCCACTAAATAAATCAATGGCATTTTTTGGTATCTTTGTACCCATATACTTTTAATTTAAAATTTTTAATAAACCTCAGTTGTAGCTGGGGTTTATTATTTAGCGTAACGTTTTCTATTTTGTAGTATGGGAGATAGTGTATTTAATGTTGCAGGAAAACCCTCGACATTAAAATTTTCCATCCACTTTAGAAGAGAAGATTTTTTAAAAACAAGGCGCTTGCCAGGTTTTAAAAATGGTAAGGCATGGTGCTTCTTATGAAAGTGTAAAGTTGAGACTGGCATTTTAAGAAATACACATGCTGCAGCAAGGTCAATAAAATCATTTTCTGAATTTTGTCCTTCAGAATTAGTTTTTTTACTTTCGCTAGATACAAATGAATTTACAGTTATTTCAATTGCATCTAATTTGTTGATAATTGTTTCGAATGGATTATTCATTTTTGCTAAATTTTAATTGTTATTTATTATTAGCAAAAATGAGAGAAAAAGCTAAGCACATATTTTCTGTGTGCTTAGCAAAAAAAATATGTGTTTAGCTTCTAAGAGCGAAAGTTATTTTTAACTGTATAAAATTCAAATCCTTCAAAATTATCGCACAATAATCTTACATATTTTTCTTTACAACTAACTTCTTTTTCAAACTTTTGGTCATAAATACAGGTTTGGTAAAAAGAATAAAATATTTTATATATTTCTTTTTTGGTGCCATCCCTCTCACTCTTGATGTTAAAAAATGTTTTTGGATAAAGGTATCCTACAAAAGCTTTCAAAAAAAACATCCGTAAATTATCTTTTGATAAAACAGTATCACTTATATTTTTACTAAAAAAATTATATACCTCATTTAAAGGCATTTTATTTACAATATTTTGTTGTGACTTTATTGCAACGTTAGTATTGAATTGAAACGTAAGACTAACACTTTTATGAACAAAATTACTGTCCAAATAAAACTTTCTTTTCATTTTCAATTCAATCTCATCAATAATTTTAGGAAGATCTGAAAATGGTATCTTTGTAAGTTCTTTGTTCATTCTATAATTTAATCCAAGAGCCCTCCCTTTCATATAAAAACTGTCATTATCAATCATAAAATCAAAATTAAATATGTCTTTATTTATTTCTAATGCCATACACTTCATATCTAAAATTTCATGTGCCAACTGTAAATTTGTTTGAACATTTCTGTCATTCAGAATCTTACCCAATTCATGATAACCTTTTAAATACCCTTTTGCAAAATGAGCGACCAAAAGAAAATGGTCTTGTATAGTTAATGCTTTCCCATTTGTATCTACATACAAATTTTCACGAAAATTAAAAAGGAAATAAGCATAATGTGGTTCTCTTAGAAATGCTTCGAATTTTATTTTATTATCAACTCCCCATTCATGCTCAATTGGTATTGGAAAACCTGTTTTAATCCAACCGGCTTCCATAAATATATTTTTAAAATAATTAGAGGGCAATACTATTTTAGAAAAAGTATCTGCTTGCAAATATCTTTTGTCGTAAGCATGTTCAGGAATTTTTTCTGCGAATTCAAATTCAAAAAATCCTTTAAAATATATAATTGGGTTTTCTACTTCAAATGTTAATGTTGTCATATTATTCTTTTATGTATCAAATAATGTATCAAATAAAAAAAGCACCTACAAGTAAAAACTTGTAAGTGCTTGATTTTTAAGCTCCCACTACTGGACTTGAACCAGTGACCCTCTGATTAACAGTCAGATGCTCTAACCAACTGAGCTAAGTAGGAATCTCCTATTAATTTCTTAATGGGATGCAAAAATAAAGAATTTTATGGCAAAAAAAAATATTTAAGCAATTATTTTAGCCAAGAAAACATACCATCATTCTCAAAGCCAATAAATACGCCACTTTCCCTATGTTCTATTTTATAAGTTTTTAAAAAATAACCCTCACCACTTACGTTTCTACCACTCATTATCGAAAATTTATACCGATGTAAAGGGCATACAATATTTCCAAGGGTATCTATATATCCAGCACTCATTTTGCCACCAGCATGGGGGCATTTTGTAGCACATGCATAAATATTATTTTCTCTTAATACCAAACATACTTTTTTTCCACCAATTTCTATTTCAACCATACCATTTTCTAAAAATGGAATTTCATTTGCCGAAGAGGCAATTTTGTGCCAAATTATTTGTTTGCTCATTATTAATAAAAATATTCAGCTTTGTAAGGATATCTAATTTGATACATATCTCTTACCTTATTTAAAATTGTTTGGCGCAATACATCAAAATTTATTTTATCAATAGCAGATACAAAAACACAATTACCTTTTGTACTTTCTTCCCATCTTTCTTGTAGCTCTTTTAGTATCTGTTTTTTTATATCATCTTCGAGCCATTGGTCAAAAGTTATTTTTTCAAATCTATCCATTTTATTAAAAATAGTAATGGTAAGTTTATCTGCACAGCCAAGTTCGGCAAGGGTTTTCGTAACTACAGTTAGTTGCTCCTCGTATTGTGGGTGGCTTATATCTACCACATGCAATAATACATCAGCTTCTCTTACCTCATCTAAAGTACTCTTAAAACTTTCTACCAAGTGGTGTGGTAGCTTTCGTATAAAACCTACTGTATCACTAAGTAAAAATGGCGTTTGTTCAAATACACATTTTCTTGTTGTAGTGTCTAAAGTAGCAAATAATTTATTTTCGGCAAATACATCGCTTTTGCTAAGCCCATTCATTATGGTGCTTTTACCTACATTAGTATAACCTACAAGTGCTACACGTATAAATTCTCCTCTTTCTTTTCTTTGAGTAAAAGATTGTCTGTCAAAATCTTCTAAGCGTTTTTTTAGCACAGTTATTTTATCCTTTACTATCCGTCTATCCGTTTCAATTTCTGTTTCGCCAGGTCCACGGCTACCTACACCACCTCCTTGCCTTTCTAAATGGGTCCACATACCCTTTAGCCTAGGCAAAATATATTGGTATTGCGCAAGCTCTACTTGCGTTCTTGCTTGCGCAGTTTGAGCTCTGCTTGCAAAAATATCCAATATTAAATCACTTCTATCTATAGTTTTAACCTTTAGTTCTTTCTCTATATTTTGTATTTGAGAGCCAGTTAGCTCATCATCAAAAATTACAATAGTTATATTTTTTGCCAAAATATATTTGCGTATTTCGTCTAATTTTCCTTTGCCTACAAAAGATCTTGCATCGGGGTGTTTGAGCCTTTGTGTAAATCTTTTAAGTGTTTTTACGCCTGCTGTTTCAGCCAAAAACTCCAATTCGTCTAAGTATTCATTTACCTGTACATCTGTTTGGTCATTTTGTATTAAACCTACTAACACTGCGGTTTCATCTACCTTTATGGCCTTTTTTTTATCTATCAATTTTATTTATTTTTAATAAGTTTTAGTGCGCTATGCATTTTTACATATATCTGCATTGGTTAAGGCTATACGCAGTAGTCCTCACTCAGTCGTTCCTCCATCACTGTGGGCTACTTGCTTCTATCCTTCCGCTTTTTAGCTTCATTGCATATATTAAGCAATATAGCACTGTTTAATGTATTAACTATTATTTCAACTCTTTTTTGTTTATCCAAACTAGGTAGTTATTTTGGCAAATATTATATTTAATAAAAAAATCAAACATTAAAAAAATTGGCATAAACTGCAATATAAAATTTTTGGATTAGGAAGATTCTTCTCATTCAATTGCTACTCTTGCATAAGGTATTGGTTTTTGTAACATAATTTTCTGTATTAATTTATCACATATCGTTTTTAAGTTTCCTTGTGCGCAAGGGAGAATTATAATACCTAATCTAATAATTGTAATTTTTAAATTACATTTGCCACTTCTAAAATAAATATATGAAAAGCACTCCATTTACACATAAACATATAGCTCTTGGTGCAAAAATGGCTGAGTTTGCTGGTTTTAATATGCCAATATCATACACTGGTATAAATGATGAACATGCAGCCGTACGCAATAGTGTAGGAGTATTTGACGTAAGCCACATGGGCGAATTTATTTTGAAAGGCGAAAATGCTTTAGATTTAATACAACGCATTACAACTAATGATGCAGCTAAACTTACTGCTGGTAAAGCACAATATAGTTGTATGCCTAACAACGATGGAGGTATTGTAGATGATTTACTAGTGTATTGTATAGAAGAAAACAATGCGTACATGCTTGTTGTAAATGCTGGTAATATTAATAAAGATTGGGATTGGGTTGTAAAACACAATATAAATAATGTAGAAATACACAACATATCCAACAAAACTTGTTTGCTAGCAATACAAGGTCCAATTGCAACAAAAGTATTACAACCATTAACTAATATTGATATTTTAAACCTTACTTATTACACATTTGCAAAAGGAATATTTGCAGGTGTAGAAAATGTATTGATAAGCGCAACAGGTTATACAGGTAGTGGCGGTGTAGAAATTTATTTTGAAGATAAAAATAACGATGCCGATAAAATTTGGGATGCTATATTTGAAGCAGGAGCATCGGCAAACATAAAACCAATAGGGCTTGGCGCAAGAGATACTTTAAGATTAGAAAAAGGATTTTGCCTTTATGGTATGGATATTAACGACACTACATCTCCACTTGAAGCTGGCCTTGGGTGGATAACAAAATTTACAAAAAACTTTACCAACAAAGCCTTTTTTGAAAAACAAAAAGCAGAAGGAGTAAACCAAAAACTCATAGGGTTTGAAATGATAGAAAAAGGCATTGCACGCCATGATTATGAAATTGCAGATACTTCCGGAAATATAATTGGCAAAGTAACATCGGGCACACAAGCACCATCTCTTGGTAAGGCAATAGGCATGGGTTATGTGCACACTGCACATGCAGGTATTGGAAACGAAATTTTTATAAAAATAAGAAATGTAGCCGTAAAAGCCGAAGTTGTAAAAGTACCTTTTGTTTAAAATATATTTATTGTTTTCATGAAACCTTCCCTCAACACTTGTCCTTCGCCTGCACTTTTACACTTATTCGATGTAAGTAATAGTATAGTTGTAATAATAGATGTGTTGCGAGCTACAAGTACTATTGCTACAGCTTTGCACAATGGAGCAAAAGAAATAATACCAGTAGATAATGTGTCCGATTGTATTCATATTGGCAAAGAATTAGGTTGTATTACCGCTGGCGAAAGAGATGGAAAAGTTGCCGAAGGCTTACAATATGGCAACTCTCCTTTTGAATATTCAAAAGAGTTTATAGCCAACAAAACAATGGTACTAACAACAACAAATGGTACAAAATTATTGCACATGGCACATAGTAAAGGTGCAAAAGAAATTATTACAGGCTCTTTCCCAAATATATCGGCGGTATGCAAATACTTAATACAAAAAAACACCAATGTAATATTAGGTTGTGCCGCCTGGAAAGATAAAGTAAACATAGAAGACACACTTTTTGCAGGTGCCATTGTAAATAGAATAAAACAGCATTTTTTATTAGAATGCGATTTTTCGCAAATGGCCGAAAGCCTTTACCTTACAGCAAAAGAAGATTTATTCAACTTCATGAAAGAGCGTAATGCTACCCACTATCATCGCCTTACAAATTTTGGTTTAGAAAAAGATATACGGTATTGCCTTACAAACGATACTGCCCCATCATTGCCTTTTTACAGCAATGGTAAATTAGTAAACAAGCTATTATAGGTTAACACAATATTATAATTTACCTGTTTTCTTTGTGCTCTCCCAATACCTTCGTACCTTGCATAATGCATTTGATAAATCGTATTTTTCAAATACTAAATAATATATTCATTTATAACTAAAATTTTGTTTTGGCATTACCACATTTAATTAAATACGTTTACAACAATGGCTCCGAAGATGTAATACGAAGAGGAAAAAAAATTCAATCGCTAAACAACGTAGAGTTAATAGAGCATGATGAATTAATGAGCAGTATTGTATTTAGGGTAAAAGATGACATTTACAACTCTTTTTATAAAGTTTATATAGATAAATATAGCGATGCAAAGGAGATAAATTTACGATGCAATTGCACATACAACCTTGGCGATATTTGTAGACACAAAGCCGCATCTCTACTTCGTTTGCAGGATATGGTAGATAGAAATTTACTTCGAAATAGTGCCATACAATACAACCAAATGCATTCGGTGGCTATAATGAAAAGGTTAGAATTAAAAACAATCAAGCTACTTTCTTCTCAATCAATTTACCATGAGGCTGAGGAGCTAATGCTTACCACAAGTGCAACCATACTAAAAGCTGCCGACGAAAGAGTAGAAGCCGAAATAAAAATAAATGGTCAAACATTTCCGCTTGTAGTTCAAAAAAATAGCGAACGAAATTTCGATACATCTTGCATGTGTACCGAAAGCATGCATCCGCTATGCGAACACAAAGTGTTGTTATTTGTACAACTATTAAAAACCCATGGTCCCGATTATTTTGATACCATAAGAAACTGGGATAAAGAAAAAAATAAAATTTTAGCTATTTATGGCTATAGTTTAAAAGACGACCTTATTGGCAAATTTGAATTTACATATAATGAAGGAAAACCTTTTTTAAAAGTAATAGATCCTACAATAAAAAGAGTAGAAACTCCAATAAACACAACTATAACACCATCTTTCAAAGAAACCCCATCTAAATTTGTACCAATATCAGCTATTGCAATAAAACAAGCTCCTGTAAAAAAACAAAAAAGCTTAAGACTAGGCATAGTTATAAATTTTAATACAAAAAATTACCCAGGTTTTACTGTAGATGCTTGGCTTGGCGAACCAGACGAGGACAATAAAAAATATATAGGAAAAGCAGAAAAATTAGACCTTACAAAATTTGTAGATATAGAGCATTTAACCGAAGATGATAAAAATCTTTTTCAACAAATAAGAAAATTACAAGAAGCCGAAATAAATAAATACTTAAACAGAAACTCTCCCTTTAGTGGCATTTGGGAAAACATCATTCAGCCCGAAGGCAACGATTTGCCCGAAGAAACAAAAATGCTAATTGCAGAATTTTTGCACCCAAAATTAAAAAAACTTTTTTACGATCAAGTACACAATCCATTTGTATTTATTTTGCCATTTTCTAAAAAAGCAAAAACAACAAGCTTACACCCAGTAGAAATAAGCGACTCTTTTTTATCGCCTATTTTTAAAGTAATGCCTAAAAAAACAGGATACGAAATTTTGTGTATGGCTAAAAAGAATGGAACAAGTGTGCCATTTTCCGAAAACAAATCAGGTAACAGCCTGCTTTTTTTATTAGATGATGTATTATTTACTTGGGCAAAAACCGAAGATGTAATGCAGGCCGAAAAGTTTGTAAACAACGGTAATATTACGGTTACAAAAAAAAATTGGGCCGAAAAAATGACAAGCATCATACTTCCACTCACAAAAGAATATGAGGTAGAGTTTGATAAATCGTTGGTAAAAGATATAGCTGTTTCGGTACCCGATATAAGATTAATGTTACAAGAAAAAGGAGATTATTTGGTTTTTCAACCAGTGTTTTCGTATAAGGGGTTTGAAACAAAGCCAAACGATAACGAAACAATAATAATACCCGATGGCGATAAAATTTTGCAAATACACCGCAACAAAGATGCAGAAGATGCATTTAAGAAAAAACTACAAAACCTACATTCGGGCTTTGTAGTAAAACAAGAATCTGCTAGCTTAGTTTTAAAAGGAGCTGAGGTATTGCACAACAATTGGTTTTTTCTTTTTGTAGATGCAATGAAAGAAATGAAAGTGCCAGTGTTTGGTTTTGAAGCACTAAAAAACTTTAGATTTAATACAGCAAAACCTACCACACAAATACACGTTACCAGCGGGCAAGATTGGTTTGATGCAAAAGTAGAAATAGAATTTGGAGAGCAAAGAGTTGGCATTGCCGAAATAAAACAAGCCCTAGCAGACAAGCGTTCGTTTGTACAACTTACCGATGGTACATTAGGCATATTGCCCGATGAGTGGCTAAAAAAATATTCGTTGCTTTTTAAAGTAGGCGATGGTAAAACAGATAAATTACGCCTAAGTCGTTTTCACATGAGTGTGATAGATGATTTGTACGAAAATCGGAATGAAGAAGAAATGAGTTTTTCGTTAGATGAAAAATACGAACGAATAAGAGAGTTTCAAAAAATACCAGAAATAGAAGCACCACAACAACTACAACCAATTTTACGACCATACCAATTGGCAGGTTATCAGTGGTTAAATTATTTAAATGAAGTAGGTTGGGGAGGCATTTTAGCCGATGATATGGGGTTAGGTAAAACAGTGCAAGCACTTACAATGCTAGATCATTATAAAAAAATAAACGAATCGCTTTTAGCAATAGTAATTTGCCCAACAACACTAATTTACAATTGGCAAAACGAAATACGAAAATTTACACCTTCGCTTACGCTACACGTACACCATGGCAGCACCCGTACCCGAAACGTTGAAGAATTAAAAGCAGCCAATATTATTATTACAACCTATGGCACTTTGCGAAGCGATATACAAACACTTTTAAAAGTAAAGTTCGATTATATAGTTTTAGATGAGAGCCAAGCTATAAAAAATCCATCATCAAAAGTTACCAAAGCAGCATCATTACTACATGCTACCAATAGAGTATGTATGAGTGGTACACCATTGCAAAATAACACCTTCGATATATTTGCTCAAATGAATTTTTTGAACCCTGGCTTGCTTGGTACAATGGAATTTTTTAGAAACGAATTTGCTACACCAATAGATAAATTTGGCGATCAAGAGCCGAAAGAACATTTAAGAAAACTTTTATACCCATTTATACTAAGGCGTACAAAAGAGCAAGTAGCAAAAGATTTGCCCGAAAAAACAGAGCAAATACTTTTTTGCGAAATGGAAACGGAGCAAAGAAAAATTTACGAAGCCTATCGCAATAGTTATAGAGATAAAATACTAGGCACAATAGATCAGCAAGGCATAGGAAAATCGCAGCTTACAATTTTGCAAGGCCTTATGAAACTTAGGCAAATATGCGATAGCCCAGCCATATTAAACGAAGAAGAAAGATTTCCTAATCACTCCATAAAATTAGATGAACTTACAAGAGAAATTACAGAAAACATTGGCGACCATAAAGCATTAATATTTTCACAATTTTTAGGCATGTTGGCACTAATAAAACAAAAGTTAATAGAAAACAATATTCCATTTGAGTATTTCGATGGTAGCACATCGGCAGTAGATAGAGAAAAAGCCATTCAAAATTTTCAAAATAATACAGAGTGTAGAGTATTTTTAATATCATTAAAAGCAGGTGGTGTAGGGTTAAACCTTACCGCTGCCGATTATGTATATATTGTAGATCCATGGTGGAACCCAGCAGTAGAGCAACAAGCAATAGATCGAACACATAGAATTGGACAAACAAAAAACATTTTTGCCTATCGTATGATATGTATAGATACCATAGAAGATAAAATTTTGCAACTACAAGAGCGCAAAAAAATATTGGCAAAAGAATTAATATCCGACGATGCAAATTTTGTAAAAGCACTCAGCAAGCAAGATGTGGAGTACTTATTTTCGTAAAACAAGCAACCATTTGGTAATAAAAAATTCTTTATAGCTTTAATTTTGTTTCTTATCGTTGATTTTTTCCGTTTATAAAATTTCATTTTGTTCGTAAATTACAAACAATAAATTTGTGTAAGATTTGTATAATACCAATGTATTTTAATTTAAAGTACAACAAGTGCAACCTTTTGCTTACTTTGTTTTCGTAGCTGTTTGTGTAAAATAATAATAAAACATACCAAATGAAATTTATAATAACCATTGTCATTTTTTTATTAACAACATTTAGTACTATAGCACAACAAAAATGGAATTTGCAAACTATCGTAAACCATGCTATGGCAAATAATATCAATGTAAAATTGAGCGATGTACAAGCAAAAATGGCTAGTATAAACTACAAACAAAGCAAGTTGGGTCAATACCCTAATGCAAATTTTAATAGCAATACAGGCATAAACTCTGGTAGCAATCAAGATCCTACTACATTTAGTAGAATTACACAAACCTACATATCGGCAGGCTTACAATTACAAACAAGCGCCGATATTTTTAATTTTTTTAGCAAACAAAATACAATCGCATCTAACCAGTGGGAGTTAAAAGCAGCAGAAGCATCTACCGAAAAAATAAAAAATGATATAGCACTTACAGCAGCCAACGCATATTTACAAATATTATTAAGCAAAGAGCAAGAAAATATTACGGCAGTACAAATACAACAAACACAAGCCCAACTAACCAATACACGTAAGCAAGTAAATGCAGGCGCATTGCCCGAGCTTAACGCTACACAATTAGAGGCACAACTAGCACAGGATAGTGTAAATTATATATCGGCCAAAGGCAATACAACACAAGCAATACTTACATTAAAATCGTATTTGAATATAGATGCTGCAGCAGCATTTGAGGTAGAAACACCACCAGTAGAAAAAATACCAGTAGAGCCAATAGCAGCACTACAACCAGAGTATGTGTACGACCTAGCAGTAAAAAACTTACCACAACAACGATACAACGATTATAAACTTAAAGCCGCCAAAAAAAATGAAGCAGCCACCAAAGCAGGTATGTACCCTACTATTAGCACATACGCAAGTTTAGGCTCTTCGTATATAGCAGCCAAGCAGCCAGCATATATTTTTGGTGGATACCAATATAACGGCCAAAAAGTAAATATTAGTGGTACTGATTATTTTGTATCCTCGCCAGATTTTGTAAAAAGTGGTTATACAAAATCGGCAAATTTTACCAAACAAATTTCCGATAATTTTAAACAATCGGTTGGTATAACCATTAGTGTGCCTATATTAAATGGCGGAGCATTTAAGAGTAATTACCTACGAAGCAAATTAAATATTGCTACTATAACTTTACAAAAAGAACAAGATAATCAAAAACTAAAGCAAGATATTTATCAGGCATATAACGCAGCATTAATAGCCTACGAAAAATTTACTGCAAGCAAAAAAATGGTAGATATCAACCAACTAAATTTATCTTATGCCACTAAACGATTTAATGTAGGCATGCTTGGTACGTTTGATTTAATAACAACACAAAATAATTTATTAAGAGCAAAATTACAATATACACAAAACCAATTCGATTATGTATTTAAAATGAAAGTATTAGAGTTTTATAAAGGAATGGGATTAAAACTTTAGTATTGAGATATTAGTATTGAGGTATGGCATCAATTTTAATAACAATTAAAATAAATTTTATAATAAAAGAAACAAAAAATATATAAAAAACAGGAAAAAGATTCCATATCAATTCTCTTGATACTTGATTCTTGATTCTCATATCTAAATACTAAAATATCATGAACAAAAAAACAAAATGGATATTAATCAGTTTAGCAATTTTAATAGTACTACTAATAATACTATCTAAAACCGGAGTATTTGGCAAAGCCCAAGGTCTAAAAGTAACAGCCGAAAAAGTACAAAAACGTACCATTATAGAAGTAGTAAATGCCAGTGGAAAAATATATCCAGAAATAGAAGTAAAAGTAAGCCCCGATATAAGTGGCGAAATAACCGAACTAAACGTAGCCGAAGGCGATACCGTAAAAAGAGGGCAAATACTGGCACGAATATATGCCGATGTGTACGATATACAACGTTCCCAAGCCGCAAGTGGCGTAGCCCAAAGCCAAGCACAAGTAAGCATTTCGCAAGCACAAGTAAACAATTCGCAAGCAGCATTAAATGCACTAAAAGCGCAGCAAGAGCAAGCCGAAAGAACATACACAATGCAAAAAAAATTGTACGACGAAAAAGTAATAAGCGCAAGCGAATTTAATGTGTCCGATGCCAACTATAAAACCGCAAAAGCCAATTACAATGCAGCAGTACAAGGCATAAAAGGCGGACAAGCAAGCGTACAAAGTGCAAGAGCAAACCAGCAAAGCGCACAAGCCAATTTACACAAAGCCACCAAAGACTTGGGGCGTACCATTATAGTAGCACCAAGCGACGGTGTGGTAAGTTTACTAAACGTAAAAAAAGGCGAAAAAGTAGCAGGCAATAGCTTTAACGTAGGCACCGAAATGCTTCGCATAGCCGATATGGATAAAATAGAAGTAAGAGTAGATGTAGGCGAAAACGATGTGCCAAAAGTAAAACTTGGCGATAGTGCATTAATAACCGTAGATGCCTACAGCGATCGAAAATTTAAAGGCTTAGTAACACAAATAGCAAGCAGCAATAACGGCGCATCAAGCCAGCTTAGCGGCGCAGCTACAAGCGATGTTACACAATACAAAGTATATGTGCGCATAATAAAAGAAAGCTATGCCGATTTATTGGGCAAAGGCAATTTTCCATTTAGACCAGGCATGAGTGCCAATGCCGATATACAAACCAAAACACAAACAAACGTAATAAGTGTACCCATAAACGCCGTTACCACCAGAGACAAAAACGACACTACAAACACCAACATAAAAGGCGAAATAAAAAAAGATAAAACAGACGAAGAAAACACAAATACAAATACCGCAGAAGAAATAGAAGTAGTAGTTTTCATTAAAGATTCTACAAATAAAGTATCAAAAAAAGTAGTAAAAACAGGCATACAAGATATAAACTATATCGAAATTACCGAAGGCTTAAAAACAGGCGAAACCGTAATAACAGGGCCATACGACGTAGTAAGCAAAACCCTCAAAAATGGTAAAGAAGTAAAAGTAGTAGATAAAAAAGAACTGTACGACAAAGTAGAATAATACAAAAAAAAGGGCATCTCTAAAAAATTAAGTTTAGAAACCACAAAAGCCACTATGAGTAGTATTTCTTTGTGCTCTTTGCAGTAAAATTTGTTTTTGTGTTTTTAGATGTTCCTAAGAGATTATAAATATAAAAAAATTGAAGCATCAGCAGTCAATAATAATGAGTATTTGCACAGGGCTATACGCTACAATTTTTTTTGTACCTCAAAAAAGTATTTCCGATACTATCCCTATTATGCCCAACAGCATCACATTTAGCAACATTTTTTAAAAATAGAGTCATAAACATTAAAAAAAAGTTATTGTTGTGCACTTTGTAATCTTTGTTTCGTTTTGTAAAATCAAACCCCTAACTTAGTATTTCAAAACTATTACATTATAGTAATCAAATTTACTGTGACTCAGTAACGGCGAAGCCATACAAACACCCCAACAAATATGGTAAACATAATATACAAACCAGTAATACATCGCAGCAAAAAAAGGATACTATTACAATTTACCTACAACTCACAAATAATAAAAGAATTTCGCAAAAAAACAGATATAACATGGAGCCAAACCATGAAAGCATGGCATATAGCAGACACCCAAAACCATAGACTAGAGTACGGAATACCAGTAGAAAACAACAGCGAAACAAACAACAAATTCAATATCGCACACAATAAAAGCCTTGCTACATTATCCCCAATAAACGAAATAAAAAATACAAAAACCGAAATACTTTTAAAACCAATAACAACCAAAACCAATAAACTATTTATTGGTATTTATTTTAAGTTTAACGAAACCATCAACAATAAAATAATACAACTAAACAATATTAAATATAGCAACTCCAATAAATGTTGGTATCTGCCATGCAATAAAATAGCATATCATAATTTAAGCAATGCCATTGCTACCATAGCAGATACCGCACAACTTAATACCACAAAATTATCAGCATATTTAAAAAGTATAAAAGCAAAAAAAAACAACAATCCCCAGCCAAACCAAACCAATATAACCATATACGATAAAATTTTTGCCATAAGCGCACACAATTTGCAAATACTCGTACGTACCGAAGAGCATTTAAAATTAAAAGCATACAGTCCATCAACCATTCGTACCTATAAAAACGAAATAGCCTCATTTCTTCAAACCCTAAAAAACCATAAAGCCAACACATTAACCTCCGAAGACCTTAGAAGATATATACACTATTGTATTACCAAACTAAACCTTAGCGAAAACACTGTACATAGCAGGTTAAATGCATTAAAATATATGTACGAGCAAGTATTAGGTCATCAAAAGTTTTTTGTAGAAATACCTAGACCCAAAAAACACTTACAACTACCAAAAGTTTTAGGCGAGCAAGAATTAAGAAGACTATTTAACGCACCCAAAAACCTAAAACACAAAGCCATATTATTTATAGCATACAGTGCAGGACTAAGAGTAAGCGAAGTAATAAATTTGCGGTTACAAGATATAGATAGAGAGCGAAAACAAATATTTATATACTGTAGCAAAGGAAAAAAAGATAGATATGTAATGCTTAGCCCATTAGTGTTAGATGTATTAGAACAGTACTACAAACTAAGCTACAATAAGCCAACAAACTACTTATTTGAAGGAATAGAAAAAGGCCAGCCTTACTCCATACGAAGTGCACAACAAATATTTAACGATGCTAAAAGGTCTGCTGGCATTATAAAAACCCTTAGTTTTCATAGTTTGCGCCACAGTTTTGCCACACATTTATTAGAAAAAGGAGTAGATGTAATATTCATAAAAGACATACTTGGTCATTTTAATATTAAAACAACCGAACGATACTTACATGTACGTAGAGAAACATTAATAAACATACCCAGCCCAATAGATGAGCTTTATAACTACAAATAACTAACATTTTACAATTGTAAAATACACATATTAAACCTTTGGTTTACAGCAATTTAACAATACATTAAAAAAATTGTATTTTTTCCAAAAAATATTTTACTAATAAAAATAGCAATACAAAATTACAATCAATATTCAACTGATATTCACTAAATTATATATTTGGAAAATTAATTAGTTGCGTGTAATATTGTGTTAGCCGTCATTGTAAAGCGACACCCTACCAACCGACAGTTCCGACTTAAAATATAATTTTCTGAAAAAAAATTGAAAAAAAAAATTGCGAAACCGAAAAGTTGCACATATATTTGCAACCGAAAAGTTTCATTAAAACAAATAGACAAATGCGTAGAGACATTTTTCAAGCAGTTGCAGACCCAACAAGACGAGCCATAATCGTCTTAATTGCATTACAGGCAATGACACCTAACGCCATTGCCGACAACATCAATACGACACGACAAGCAGTGTCAAAACATTTACGCATTTTGACCGAATGTGAACTCATAAAACAAGAACAAAAGGGTAGAGAAATTTACTACTCTCTTGAAATTGAAAAAATGAAAGAAATAGACAAATGGTTAGAACAATTCAAAAAGATTTGGGAAACCAAATTCAATCAATTAGACAATTTATTAACAACAATTAAAAAAGTAAAAAAATGAATAATTTACAATTTGACTTCCTTGCAAATAAGGACAACAACACTCTTACAATAAGAAGAGAATTTAACGCTGAACGACAATTAGTTTGGGACTGTTACACAAAACAAGAATTACTTGACAAATGGTTTGCACCTAAACCATTTACTACCAAAACAAAATCAATGGATTTTAAAGATGGCGGAAATTGGCACTATGCAATGATAGACCAGGACGGAAACCACTATTGGAACATAATGGACTATACTAAAATTAATCCAATTGACTTCTATGAAGCTCTTGATGGTTTTTGTGATGAAAATGCAACACTTAATCCTGCATTACCAAGAGCAAAATGGGAAGTAACATTTTCTGATAAAGGAGAGAACGCTATTGTTGAGACAATTGTTTTTTATAATTCGTTAACAGACCTTGAAACAATAATCAATATGGGTATGCAGGAAGGAATGATGTCCACACTTGAAAAATTAGATGAACTATTATTAACCTTTAAAAAATAAAACGATGAAAAAAAATAAAATTATATTTTGGACTGCGACTATAATTATCGCATTAATGGAAGCAGTTATGCCAATTGGAACTTGGATTTTTGCACCAGAGTATATGACCTTTGGAACAAAAGCATTATCATATCCTGATTATTTTGCTTATTCATTGGTAATAGCAAAAGTTTTAGGTGTAGTTGCAATTACTTATCCTAAAACCTCAATCACAATAAAAGAATGGGCTTATGCAGGACTTTCCTTTACACTCATTTTTGCATTCATAAGTCATACTTGTGTGGACAAAAACATTGGTTATATGATTATGCCTTTGGCTTTCTTAGGAATCCTTGCAGTTTCTTATATTTATTCTCACAAATTAAATTCGTCAAAAAATGAAAAACTATAATACAGAAGTTACAGCATACATTGCAAAAATGGCTGATTTTGCAAAACCAATCCTCAACCATTTGAGAGAAATTATATTCGCTACCTGTCCCGAAGTTGAAGAAAGTATTAAGTGGGGAACGCCACATTATTCATACAAAGGCGACCATTTAGTTATGATGGGTGGCTTTAAACAACATTGTTCTTTTAGCCTTTACAAAGCAGAACTTATGAAGGACAAGGAAATTCAAGCAAGTGTAAAAGCGGGAAAAAAATTTGGTTATATGGACAAGGTTAAGGACATTGTCGAATTGCCAAACAAGAAAATTTTAGTTGCATACATTAAGGAAGCAATGGAACTTAATGCAAATGGAACAGCTAAACCAAAACCTGTGAAAGAGAAATCAACTATTGAAGTTGTTGCACCCAAAGAATTTATTGACGCATTAAAGAAAAACAAAAAAGCAACTGAAATTTTTGAGAGCAAATCGCCTTCATTCCGCAAGAACTATATCATTTGGCTTGCAGACGCTAAAACAGACGAAACTCGGCAAAAGAGAATTGACCAATCTTTGGAATGGATAACAGACGGCAAAGACAGATTTTGGCAATCTAAAAAGTAAATAAGTGGACAGAAAAACAACGAACGGCTAACACGGGTTTGGCAAAAGTGGCGGTTCAGTATTCCGCAGACGCATTTGCGGTTATCAAACATTGGTTCTCCGCATCAAAATTTGTGGTGAAAATCGCCACCTTCGCCAAGCCCGAAAACGTTGTACG
>JABFQZ010000015.1 GCA_013141435.1 Ferruginibacter sp. | reverse complement strand
ATACAGTAACCATAAATTGGGGTGTACAAACCGAAGCAAACATAAATAATTATAGCATAGAGCAAAGCAACGATGGAAGCAATTTTGCACAAATAAAAACACAAACGCCTACAGCAAATAATGGTGGAAATGCCAACTATAGTATTATAGATGCTACCGCAAGCAAAGCTGCAAACTGGTACAGAGTAAAATATACAAATATTACAGGTAATGTAAAATACACAAGTATAGCTATGGTAAGCAAAATTATAGATGCTACAGAAGTTGCAGAAAACAGTATAAATATTTATCCAACTATAGTAACTAATAATAAAATTAATATACAATTTACTAATCAAAATACGGGTAAATACGCCATAAAAGTTACCAATAATCTTGGTCAGATAATTAAAAAATTAACTACAGAAATTACAGATCGTAATGCATTAAAAATTATCGATTTACACAATATAGCTTTGGGCAATTATCAAATTAGCTTGCAAGATGCAAATGGCAAAAAAACAACAGTGTCTTTTATTGTAAAATAGTACTGATAAAGAATAAGGTGGGCATTTCAATGCACTTTGAAATGATTTTGAAATTTTTTCTGTCATTTTACTAAATACAAAGAGGCTATCTCAAAACTTTGAGATAGCCTCTTTGTATAAAAATATTTAACAATAAAAAAGTTTTCTATAATCATTTTAAAATTTACATAAATAATTTTGCTTATTTGTATTTTAAAAACAGTATTAAAGGTTTCTTTATTTACTTTATTAAAGAATAAATTAAACCTTATATTCAAAGAATTAATTCATTGTTTATAATAAATTAAGCAAAATTTTCGTTATAGTTGTATTCCAAATTCAAAAAACCATGAAATTATTTTTAAAAATTTGCGTTGTCATTTTATTTTTAAGTGGTTGTAGCAATTTTAATACCGAGCCTAAACCTATGGGCGATGATGAAGAAGCAAATAAAGAAGCTAGAGAGCGCTGGTTCGAAAATATGCACCGAGCAGCACCTGGCACCAACTGGAAAACCATTGAAGCTACCAATAAAATAAATGCATTAGCTATAAAGCAAGAAAGAAAATTGTATAGTAGCAGAGTAACTTCCGAAACATTTGCTGCTGGGCTACTAACAGGAACTTGGGAAGAAAAAGGACCAAACAATAATGCTGGTAGAATGGTAGCCAGCTCATTCGATTCTCCTACAAATACCATTTATAATATTAGCGATGGAGGTGTACTTTGGAAAGGAACACTTGTGGCTAATAACTGGACAATATTGAATGATGATATTGTATTTGGCAATAGAGCTATAAGTGTTTTTAATAAAACAAGTGGTGGTCGTAGGTTAATGGTAAGTTTTGCCGAAAAATTATATTGGAGCGACGATGAGGGTGCTACATTTACCATGAGTACTGGTCCTGTAACTCCTATTGGTTGGGGAGGTAATTATTTTTCGAAAATTATTGTGCTTAATGATGCAAGCAAAACTATTTATGCACTTGCTCGCAATTGGAACAATATAGCTGCCGATTGGAATGCTAGACATACACTTTATATAAGTACCGATCAGGGGGTTAGCTTTTCGGTTGTAAAAGTATTTAATTCGGGGGCAGATAATGAAGTATGTTTAAATAACCCATACAACTCTAATTTGGTGTATGTAACAGATGTGAGCAATATTGTGGCAAACAGAATATCGCTTTATGAAATTACAGGAAGTACGGTAACAACAGTTGCAGCAGGTGCTACAGCTATTGTCAATGGTGGGCAATCTCCACTTGCAGGCACAGTAGTAGGTACTACACTTACGCTTTACTGCTTGGTAAATAACAATAAACTTTATCGTAGAACTAAAAATACCTCAACAGGTGTATGGGCAGATTGGACATTGAGAAGCACAACACCAATAAATGCTAATAACGTTTTAGATGTTAGCACTACTGTAGCTAATAATGTATATTTTGGAGGTGTAGATGCATACAAAAGTACAAATGGAGGTTCATCTTTTACAATTATAAATGGATGGGCTTCTTACTATGGTGCACCTGCTACACAATTGCATGCCGATATTTTTGAAATGAAGCATTTTAAAAAAGCTGATAATAGCATTGTGCAAACAATAAATTGCGATGGTGGTGTTTATTCAAGTACAGATAATATAACTACAGTAACCAATTTATCTATGCTAAATTTAAACAATTCGCAATCGTACGATATTTTAACAGATACCATTACTCCTAGTATTTTGTACGATGGTTCGCAAGATCAGGGTTTGCAAAGAATAGATGCAGCTACTACTGCTGGCAAACAAACATCTATACAAATTATTAGTGGCGACTGGGGGTATTTAACACTTACAAAAAATAATTCTCGTTTGTGGTCTATGTATCCAGGCAATGTATATTATTGCAATAACCCTTCTACAGCTATTGCATCTGGCGCTAGTGTAAGCAATTACACTGTACCTGGTACTAATTTAGGAAATGTAGGATGGATGCTACCTATAGAAGCATCGGCTAATAAAGCCAATAATTTTGTATATGTAGGTGGTGGAAATACGAGTGGTGGTGGAGGTTCTTATTTATTGAAACTTACAGGCGACCCTACAACAACTGCCATAACTGCTACACAATTTGCTTATGATTTTAGAGCAAATAGTAATAGTACAACTAGTTCAATATCTGCCTTAGAGGTATCATTAATAGATGCCAATAAATTGTATGTAGCTGCAGAAGATGGCACTTTTTTTTATAGCAATGATAATGGTATAACTTGGGTTAAATCAACCACTTTTACTGGGCTCACAGGTTATTGGTTGTATGGTCAATCTATTTTGGCAAGTAAACAAACTAGTGGTTTAGTATGGTATGGTGGTTCAGGGTATGGCACTCCAGGTGTATATAAAAGCACTAATGGCGGCACTACATTTACAGCTATAAATACGGGCTTGCCATCTACCTTAATAAACGAATTAGCAGCTAATAACGATGAGTCTATGTTGTTTGCAGCTACAGATGCTGGTCCGTATGTTTATATTGTTGCTAATGATCAATGGTATCCAATGATTGGAGCAAACACTCCACTACAAGTATATAGGTCTGTTGAATATATAAGGAGCAGTAATACGGTTCGCTTTGCAACCTATGGTAGAGGTGTTTTTGATTTTGTAATAAGCAGTACTGTTTTGCCAATTACAGGGCTTAATTTAAAAGCAACTGCATTGCCAAATAAAAATGTACAAATAAATTTTACTACCGAAACAGAAATAGATAACGATTATTTTGAGGTGCAACGTAGTACACCAAACAACAATACATTCGATAAAATAACAACAATAAAAGCTAATGGAAATGGCAACAGCAATACAAAACAACATTATCAAACTATTGACAATTATTTAGCTGGAGGCAATTATTTGTATCGTATAAAGCAAGTAGATAAAAATGGAAAAATAGATTTTAGTAATATAATAAAAATTGCTGTAACAAAGACTGATAAAATAAATGTATTACCAAATCCAGTTTCAGATTATTTTACTTTATCGCAAAATAATGAAGTTAAAAAAGTAAAACTTTTAGACCAAAACGGCAAGCTTATAAAGGAGTTTCAACCACAACAGCAATATAGCATTAACTCATTACCTGCGGCTATTTATTTTGTTCAAATTACAACTAATCAAAACGAAATACAAAATATAAAAATTGTAAAAAAATAAACCAACATAATTTTCATAAAAAAACGAAACTCTGGTAGTTTCGTTTTTTTATGCTACATAGTTATCACTATAACTTGAAGGTAAATAATTTTATATTCAATAGTACAAATAAGAAAATTATGCAAGAAACAATTAAAAAACTAAAATTTAAGAACAAAGCAATTATTCTTAATTCGCCTATTAGTTTAATAAATGATTTTATAGAACTTGGGTTTGGTACAAAAATTAGCAGAAACAAAAAAAGCTGCAATACTTTAGTGTTTATAGATAACAATAAGCAGTTTGTAGATTTTTTGAACAATGAATTAAAAAATATAGAATTTGATAGTGTTTTATGGTTTGCATATCCAAAAGGTACATCAAAAATTAAGACAGATATTAATAGAGATACTATTCGAATTACTGGTGAAAAATATGGTATTACTACTGTTACTGCAATTTCTATTAGCGATACATGGAGTGCTTTGCGTTTTAGGTCAATTAACAAAGTTGGAAAATAGTATTAAAAACCAGTAACTGTTTTGTAATTTTGTTGCCAATTAGCTTTAAATTATTAAAATAATTGCCAAATTGAATTATATGCAGTTAGAAAACATTGTTTCGTACATACCGCAACGTTACCCATTTGTAATGGTAGATAAAATTATATCTTCTAACGATACTACAACTAATACATCTTTTAGAGTAAATGCCGATAATATTTTTGTAGAAAATGGCTACTTAAAAGAGCCTGCACTTATCGAAAATATAGCACAATCTGCTGCTGCAAGAGCAGGCTTTACTGCTAAAGAAAATAATGAGCCAGTAATGGTAGGTTATATTGGAGCTATAAAAAATACAAAAATTTTTGCTCTACCCCAAATAGGGGATACTCTTTTTACCGAAATTATAATAGAAAATAATATATTTGATGTGTCAATAATATCTGGCAAAATAACTTGTAATGATTCACTTATTGCACAATGTCAGATGAAAATATTTATTAATAAAACATAAAAAAAACATCATGAAACATTCACAAAAATTACAATGGTTGTTTGTTGCACTTTTCTTTTTGTGTAGTGCCACTGCTACTTTTTCGCAAAGCTTAAAAAGTGTATTTACCGATAGCGAAAGCCCATTAACCTATTTGGGGATAGATTTTACAAAAAACAAATTATTAGATATTGGCAACCCCGATGATATTAGAAATAGAATATACGGAAGCATAAACGACCTTACAGTAAACGAACCAAAAAATTACGACTTTATGGGAGCTTTTCACAAAAGCAAAGTTGATAACGATTTAAGTGCTGTAAAAAAGAGTAATGCAAAAATAAATATTAACGACATTTTATCTACCAACCAAGATGATTACAACCGCCTAAAAGAATCGGATATAGCCTCGGTTGTAAAAGGATTAGACCTAAGTGGAAAAAGTGGTGTAGGCTTTTTATTTGTATATGAAGCTATGCGTAAAATTGACAAAAAAAGTACCGCTGCAATATGGGCAACATTTGTGGATATGAAAACAAAAAAAGTATTGCTTACCGAAAGAATGGAAGTAATACCAGCAGGATTTGGGTTTAGAAATTTTTGGGCATCGGGCATAAAAAAAGTTTTGAAAGAAATAGAAAAAAATAAATTTGCTGAGTGGAAAAGCAAGCATGGTAGTTGATAAACTATTACAACCCAATAAAAATTTCAAAAGAAAATAATGAATAATTTATCGAAAGTGTTTTTAACTATACTTGTATTTATACAAATAACAAGTTGTACTAAACCAAAAACCAATGAGCCAGCACTTATTACACCTGAGCCGCCAAAACCCGATACCCTGTCAAGTGGGTGGAGTAAAATAAAAGTAAACGAATCTCTTTTAAGCAGCTCCGATGTATTTTTTACATCAAACACTACTGGGTATTTTTCTACCAGTAGTAATGGAACTTTTAAATCGGTTGATGGGGGCAATACTTGGAATCAGATTTACAAGGCAAATGGCGATAAACTAAATGCCATAAATATTGCAGCTACTAACGATGGAAAAACTTTTTTTTGCAATTCGAGTGCAATTTTTAAAACAATAGATTTTGGTACAACTATAACCGAATACCCCTTTGGGGGTATTGGTGTTTCGGATGTTTTTTTTGGCGACAATAATACTGGGCTAAGCTCCACTTCTACTGCTGGATTATTTTTAACCACAAATGGTGGAAATAGTTGGAACAACATTTCTGCATTGCCCGAAATAAATTCAAACCTTTTCTCTACAATATTTATGTTAGGCAATTCAAATGCTTGGGTATGTTACGGAAACAAAATTTATCATTCAAACGGCAATTTATCTTCTTTTAAATTAGATAGTGTACCAAATGTAATTTCAAATATTGGGTTAATATCAATTTTTGCTACTAGCACTTCGGTAGTATATACCTGCAGTTATTCGGGTTATTTATTTAAATCTGTAGATGGTGGAAATACCTTTACCTTTTTAACAAAACTAGGAGTAACTAATGGCTTTTCGGATATACACTTTATAGATTCCAATACAGGATACATAAGTGTAGGCAACAGAGTTTATAAAACAAACAATGCAGGTAATACTTGGAACGTAATAATAGCATTAGGTAATACATCAATAATTGAAATACATTTTACCGATGCTGCACATGGATGGGCTTGTTGTGCGGATGGTACAGTACTCAAATTAAATTAAGAATAATTGTAAAAATATGCAATTTTACAAAGCAAATATGGTAATTGATAACACTGAATTATGATAAACAGTTTGAGTAATAGAACAGAGGTACAAGTAAGATTTAACGAAGCCGATCCTTTGGGTATTGTATGGCATGGTCATTACATTCAGTATTTTGAAAGTGGAAGAGAATCTTTTGGTAGCTTACACGGTTTTGGATATTTAGATGTATTTAGAGAAGGTTTTGTAACTCCAATAGTTAACGTACAATGCGATTTTAAACGATCATTAAGATATGGCGATATTGTAATAGTGGAAACTACTTTTGTGCCATGCGAAGCAGCCAAATTAATTTTTAAATACCGCTTGTTTAATTCAAAAACTAATGAACTAGTCGCCACAGGAAGCTCTACACAAGTTTTTTTGGAAAAAGAAAAATTGGAATTACAACTTACAAACCCAACATTTTTCGAAAATTGGAAAAAAGCAAATAACCTGATATAATTAAAAAAATGAGCAATGTTTATATTGTAGCAGATAATGTTTTTTCGCCAAATGGTATAACTACAAGTGAAAATTTTAGCAGCATAAAAAAAGGCATAAGTGGTATAAAGCAACATCAAAATATTGCTTTGTCGCCCACAAGTTTTTATGCATCTTTATTTAATGAAAATACAAACTATTTTGCTCAAAATGGGCAAGATAGTTTTACCAAATTTGAACAAATATTAGTAGCATCTATTACAAATGCTTTAGCCAATAGCGATATAAATATTGCCGATGAAAAAACTGCTTTAATAATTTCTTCTACCAAAGGAAACATTGCCCTGCTCGAAACCGAAGCATACAACGCCGACTTACAAGAAAAAATATCATTAAACAGCTCTGCAAAAAAAATTACAGCACATTTTAAAATTATTACACAACCAATAATTATTTCCAATGCTTGTATATCCGGTATGTTGGCCATACTTACTGGTATGCGACTTATACAAAGTGGGCAATACAATAATGTGGTGGTTGCTGGTGCCGATATTATATCAAAATTTATTTTATCGGGCTTTCAATCATTTAATGCAGTTAGCAATACTTTTTGCAAGCCATTTGATGCTGTAAGAAACGGAATAAATTTAGGCGAAGCCGCAGGCACAATAATATTAAGCAACAATGAAAAGTACTGTAATAATATAAAAATTGCTGGCGGATCAATAAGTAACGATGCAAATCATATTTCTGGTCCATCAAGAACTGGCGAAGAGTTGCATATTGCAATAGCAAAAACTATGAAACAAGCAAATGTGCTGGCAAGCGATATTGGTTTTATTTCGGCACATGGTACCGCCACAATTTTTAACGACGAAATGGAGGCAAAAGCTATTACATTAGCTAACTTGCAGCATGTGCCTACAAATAGTTTGAAAGGATATTTTGGGCATACATTGGGTGCAGCTGGTATTATCGAATCTATAATATCTGTAAATGCATTAAGAGAAAATATAATTTTACCAACTTTGGGTTTTGAAAATATAGGTGTAACAATGCCCATAAGTATTTGTAACGAAATAAAAGAAACAAACAAAAGTCATTTTTTAAAAACAGCTTCTGGTTTTGGAGGCTGTAATGCTGCTTTAATTTTTAGTAAATAAAAAATTTTAATCTTTCAAAAATCCCCCACAAAATGAATTTTTACAGTAAGGACAAACACAATGCTTTCGATTCAAGAGAAGTTGCCCAGTGGATAGCTTTTGGCCCTGTTATATTTCAGGCAGCAAGAATATTGAGAAATTCGGGCATTTTGCAAGAAATAAGCGATAGCAGAAAAGAAGGTTTAACCATTGAAGAAATTGTAGAGAAAGTAAAAATATCAACCTATGGTGTTAGGGTATTGTTGGAATCTGGTTTAGGAATGGGATTGGTGTTACTAAACGAAAAAAAATATACATTAGGCAAAGTTGGCTTTTTTATTTTATCCGATGCTCTTACAAAGGTAAACATGGACTTTGTGCATGATGTAAATTACCAAGGGCTTTTTCATTTAGAAGAAAGTATAAAAACAGGTAAGCCAGAAGGATTAAAAACTTTTGGTACATGGAATACAGTGTATGAAGCACTTTCGCAATTGCCTGAGCATGTACAAAAAAGTTGGTTT
Source organism: Ferruginibacter sp. (assembly GCA_013141435.1). Taxonomy (GTDB): domain Bacteria; phylum Bacteroidota; class Bacteroidia; order Chitinophagales; family Chitinophagaceae; genus Ferruginibacter. Next base: position 67,426 of record JABFQZ010000015.1, on the reverse strand, counting down.
AATTTCGATCACTTTTTTTCGGACGATGCTTTTCAAGATGTATTGCCAATGGTATATAAAGATGGAGTAAAAAATATTTTAGAAATAGGAGGTAATACCGGAAAATGGGCAATTGCATCTGCAAATTATAACCCAGATATTCATGTAACCATTATGGACTTGCCAGGGCAATTAAATGTGGCAAAACAAAAAATAGCCGATTTGGGTTTGAACGATAGGGTTTCTTTTTTAGAAGCAAACCTTTTAGATGAATCTCTAAAACTTGAAAAAGGTTTTGACGCTATATGGATGAGCCAATTTTTAGATTGTTTTTCGGAACCAGAAATAGTTTCTATTTTAAAAAGATGCTACGATTCGTTAGATGAAAACGGGCAAGTAATTATTATGGAGCCTTTTTGGGATTGCCAAAAGTATGAAATAGCATCGTTTGTATTACAACAAACATCGCTTTATTTTACAGCAGTAGCTAATGGCAATAGCCAAATGTACAGTGCCGAAACTTTTTTAAAATGTGTAACGCAAGCAGGTTTTGAAGTTGTAGAGCAAATAGATAATATTGGCATTAGTCAAACAATATTAAAATGTAAAAAAATAAAATAATGAATACAGAAAATGTAGATGTACTTGTAATAGGAGCTGGACCGTCGGGTACAGTAGCAGCATCAATTATAAACAAAGCTGGTTATAAAGTAAAAATTGTAGAAAAGTTAAAATTTCCTCGTTTTGTAATTGGCGAAAGTTTATTGCCAAGGTGTATGGAGGCATTAGAAGAAGCAGGTTTTTTAGATGCAGTAAAAGCTGCAGGCTTTCAAGAAAAATTTGGTGCAAAATTTGTAGATGATGATAAAGTAAGTGATTTTTTATTTGCCAACCAGTTTACCAAAGGCTATAACTGGACATGGCAAGTGCCAAGAGAAGAATTTGATAAAATACTTGCCGATAAAGTAGAAGAAATGGGAGTGCCAGTAAGTTACGAAACTACAGTAACGGGTATTGTTTTCAATGGCACCAATTCTACCACAACCATAGAAGATAATGAAGGAAATAAAACAGAAATAAATGCAAAATTTATTGTAGATGGTAGCGGATATGGTAGGGTTATTCCTCGTTTATTTAATATGGACGTTCCTTCAAATTTACCTCCACGAAAAGCATTTTTTACGCATTTTGAAGATACCAAAAGAGCCTTGGCCGATGAGCCAAATCGGATTACCATTATTGTACACAAGCCCGGCATTTGGATTTGGGTAATTCCTTTTTCAAACGGTAAAACATCTGTAGGGTTTGTAGGCGAACCAAGTTTTTATAAAAATTGCGAAGGAACAAATGAGCAACAATTAAGAACATTAATAAATTCTGAACCACACCTAAAAGAACGATTTGGAAATGCCAAAATGCTTTTTGAACCCCGTACTTTAGAATCGTATTCAATAAGCACCAATAAATTTTATGGTGAAGGGTTTGTACTTACTGGGAATGTTACTGAGTTTTTAGACCCAGTTTTTTCATCAGGTGTTACGCTTGCAACAGTATCGAGCCAGCTTGCAGCCAATTTGGTTGTAAAAAAATTAAAAGGCGAAAATATAAACTGGGAAAAAGAATATACCGAACCAATGATGCAAGGTGTAGATACATTTAGAACTTATGTAATGGCATGGTACGATGGAGGCTTGGGTAAAATTTTCTTTGCTGATAACCCAAATATAGAAATGAAAAACCAGATATGTTCGGTACTAGCAGGTTATGTGTGGGATACCAATAACCCATTTGTAAAAGACCATGAAGCAGCAGTAACAAAACTTGTACGGTTAATAGAAATAGAAAAAATACTTGCAGAAGAAATTTAAAAATGGAAAATATACAATCGTACATTACAGCAAGTTGCGCTATTAAAAATGGGAAAGTTTTTAAAAATGAAAAAATAATTTTTGAAAATATTGAGGATACTTTATCTAGTTTTTTTGTATCTATTTATAAAAATTTTGAAATGCAATATCCAAAATTTTATAAAATGGATATGCTAAGTAAACTTGGGTGGTTAGCCGCCGAAATTTTACTTAAAAATAATTTTGATACACAAAAATACAAAGCCGATGAGGTAGCCATTATTTTAGCAAACACCAATGCAAGTATAGATACCGATACAAAATATTTTGAAACAATTAAAGATATTGCAAGCCCAGCCTTATTTGTATATACATTACCAAATATTGTTATTGGAGAAATAAGTATTAAGCACAATTTTAAAGGCGAAAATGCTTTTTTTATTTCCGAAAAGTTTGACCCTATTTTTTTAAAAAATTATGTACAGAACCTAATTATTAATAATAACTTGCAGGCATGTATTTGTGGTTGGGTAGAACTTGTAAAAGAAGATTACAATGCCACACTTTTTTTAATAGAAAAAGAACAAAATAATATAAAATTTACTGCAGAAAATTTAAATAAAATATACGCTTTATAATATGGATAAATTAATGACCGATTTAAAATTGCAAATTATAGCTCAATTAAATTTACAAGACTTAAAACCTGAAGATATTGGCGATGACCAATCGCTTTTTGTAGATGGACTTGGGTTAGATTCTATAGACGCTTTGGAGTTGATTGTATTATTGCAACAACAATATAAAATAAAACTTGCCAATGCCGATGAAGGACCAGCAGTTTTTAAAACTGTACGTACAATGGCTGAGTACATTACTGCACACCAAGCTACCAATAGCTAATATATATAATGAGCAATAAAGTTTTTATAGCTGGCTTAGGAGCCATATCGGCAATTGGTAATAATGTTGCCGAATGTCTTGCAGCGTTGCAAAATGAGCAATCGGGTATTGGCAAAATGCAGTATTTACAATCAGTACATAAAGATAAAATACCGGTAGCTGAGGTAAAATTATCTAACAATGAGTTGGCAAAAATAGCAGGCTTATCAGGTACAAAAAGTCGCACAGCATTGCTAAGTTTAATTGCTGCAAAAGAAGCATTAAACCATGCTGCAATCGAAAATTTCAACAGCCTTCGCGCAGGTTTTATTTCGGCAAACTCAGTAGGAGGAATGGATAAAACCGAAAACTTTTTTACCGAATTTTTACAAAATAATACTAAAGGCAAATTAAGAAATATAATAAATCATGAATGCGGAAGCGTAACCGAATTGGTGGCAGATAAATTAGGGATTAAAAATTATATTTCTACAATTAGTACAGCATGCTCATCATCTGCTAATGCTATTTTTTATGCAGCAAGGCTAATAAAAAACAATGTGTTAGATGTAGTAGTAGCAGGTGGTGCAGATGCGCTTACTAAATTTACGCTCAATGGATTTAATACGCTAATGATTTTGGATAATAAACCTTGCCAACCTTTTGATGAAAATCGCCGTGGGCTTAATCTTGGCGAAGGAGCAGGCTATATTGTTTTAGTATCAGAAAAAGTAGCAGCTACACTTAAAAATAACCCAAATATTATTTTGAGTGGTTACTGTAATGCCAACGATGCCTATCACCAAACAGCATCTTCGCCTGATGGTAATGGCTCGTATTTAGCTATGAGCGGTGCATTAAAAAAAAGTGGCTTACTACCACAAGATATTGATTACATAAACTTGCATGGTACAGGTACAAATAATAACGATATTGCCGAAGGTACTGCTATCAAAAGATTGTTTGAACCTAGTTTTCCAAAAATGAGTTCTACTAAAGCATATACTGGGCATACACTTGGTGCATGTGGTGGGTTAGAAGCTGTGTTTTCTATTTTGGCGTTACAACATCAAATTATTTATCCAACATTGCGTTTGCAAACACCAATGAAAGATTTACCTTTTGTACCCGAAACCATTTTTGCTAAAAATGTAAAAGTAAAAAATGTATTATCTAACTCATTTGGGTTTGGGGGCAATTGTTCATCTCTTATTTTTTCTAAAATTTAAGCAATGTATATTATAGCTACTGCCAATATATCGCCACAAAATACATTTGAACAAAATGAGGTTTTAAAAAACATAGTAGAATACAATAGCAACCAACTTACTTGTATAGAACCAGACTATAAAAGTTTTATAGATGCAAAACTTATACGCCGTATGAGTCGCATTATAAAAATGGGTGTAACAGCAGCCACAAAATGCTTGCAAAATGCAGGTGTTAGCCAACCAGATGCAATCGTTACTGGCACTGCTTATGGTTGTTTAGAAGATACTGGTTTGTTTCTTACCAAAATGGTGGAGTATAATGAAGAACTACTTACTCCCACTGCATTTATACAATCTACCCATAATACAATTGGTGGGCAAATAGGCTTAATGTTGCAATGCCATAATTACAACAATGCATTTGTGCACCGAGGTTTTTCGTTTGAAAGTGCATTGCAAGATGCAATAATGTTGCTACAAGAAAATGAAGCACAAAATGTATTGGTAGGTGCTATTGATGAAATTACAAATACAAGCCATACTATTTTAAGCAGATTGGGTTTATACAAGCAAGGCAACATTTGTAATAGTAATTTATTTGCAAAAAAAAGTAAAGGAACAATAGCTGGTGAAGGCTCTTCATTTTTTTTACTAGCCAATGAGCCAACAGAAAACAATTGTGCAAAATTAAATGCATTGCATACTTTTTATAAGCCGAATAATGTTTCAGAAATTGAAGGAAGTATAAATAATTTTTTAATAGAAAACGCCATATTGTTAAAAAATATAGATTTAATAATTGTAGGAAAAAATGGAGATGCTACAAATGATGATGTTTATGAAGAATTAGAAAAAAGTATTTTTAAAAATAATGTTACAATAAATTATAAACACTTGTGTGGCGAATACCCTACTGCTGCTGCTTTTGCTTTATGGCTTGCTACAGATATTGTAAAAGAAGGAAAGCTTCCTGCTGTATATTTAAAAAATGAATTAAGCGAAAATCCAATTAAATCAATTTTAGTGTACACTAATTATCAAAATATTCATCATACATTATTGTTAATATCAGCATGCTAAATTTTAAGAATACAAATATTTTTTTTGTAAGCTTAGTAGCTTCTTTGCTTTGGCTTAATGCTAGGGTAAATATGCCTATTTATATATTTGGCATAGTGGTTTTAATATATTCTTTAATAGTTTTTTATGGTTGCTATTATGTAGGCTCAAATTTTTTTATTAAAATAATATGCAAAGCAAACACAACCAAAAAAGAAATAGCAATAACTTTTGATGATGGCCCAGCACAAAATTATACACCTCAAATATTAGAAATATTAAATAAAGAAAATATAAAAGCTACATTTTTTTGTATAGGTAAAAATATAATGGGCAACGAAAATATTTTAAAACAAATAGATGCCAATGGGCACTTAATTGGCAATCACAGTTATTCTCATCATTTTTGGTTTGATATGTATTCGGCAAAAAAAATGCAATCAGATTTGCAAATGATGGATAATGAAATGGAAAAGGTTTTAGACAAAAAACCAAAATTATTTCGTCCGCCTTATGGTGTTACAAACCCAAATGTAAAAAAAGCTATTGTAAGAGGTTGTTATACACTAATAGGTTGGAGTGTGCGTAGTATGGATACTGTAGCAACAGATGAAAATAAATTACTTACTAAAATAGTAGCTGGCATTAAACCTGGAGCAGTTTTTCTTTTTCATGATACATGCTTGAGAACAGCAAACGTTTTGCCAAAATTTATACAAGAAGTTAAAAATAGGGGATATAGTATTGTACCATTAGATAAATTATTACTTTTGCAACCTTATGCGTAAACTATTTATTTTTGTGGCTATTGTTATTGCTACAACCTATTCGTTAAAAGCACAATATACTGGCTACATACCTATAGCCGATTTTGCAAAATTTAAAACTGCTTTTGCTGCAGCTTCTCAAAATACAATATCAATAAAAAGCGATTTTGCACAAGAAAAGAATTTGAGTATGCTTTCGGAAAAAATTATTTCGAAAGGAAAATTTTGGTACAAAAAAGAAAGCAAAGTTCGTATGGAGTACAACCAGCCATATTTGTACTTAATGATAATAAATAAGGATAAAGTTTTTGTAAAAGATGGCACAAAAGAAAATAAAGTATCTACAAAATCTAATAAATTATTTAAGCAAATAAATCAAATAATGATTGATTGTATGCAAGGTACTGCTCTTAATAATACCGATTTTAAAACTAGGGTTTTTGAAAACAAAACATCTTCATTAATAGAGCTTACTCCAGTAGCCAAAGGGCTTAAAGATTTATTTAAAACCATAACAGTGGTAGTAGATAAAAAAGACTTTTCGGTAACAAGTATTAATATGCAAGAGCAATCTGGCGACAATACTGTTTTGCGTTTTTCTAACAAAGAATTGAATGTAACCTTAGCCGATGCGTTATTTAGTATTAAATAGTTTTTTATTTTTAATAATTAGTTGTACGCCTGCATACAAAACTATGCAAATGGCATCGGGCAATGTACTAGATATTAATAAATTTAAGCCATCGTTTACAGTTGCATTGTATAATACACAAGTAGATGTTGTGGGTAATCATTTAAGTGGATTGTTGATAATAAAAAAAATGCCAGATAGTAGTATTCGTATGGTTTTTTCTAACGAAATTGGTTTTAAGTTTTTCGATTTTGAATTTTCTCCAACAGGCAATTTTAAAGTATATTCGGTAATAAAACAGATGAATAAAAAATCGGTTTTAAAAACACTTAGAAAAGATTTTGAATTAATTTTGATGCAAAATTTGCAAGCTGAAAATGTTTCTGTACGGAAAAAGGAAGGTTTGTTTTATTATGTTTTTCCGCAAAATAAAGGTTATTATTATTATATTACGGATAGCTTAGGCAATAACTTAATACGTATGGAAAGAGCTTCTACTAAAAAAACTGTAGCAGAAGCAACAATGAAAAATTATATAAATGGCATGCCCGATACTGTTAGTATAAATCACACTACATTTAATTTTACCATAGGTTTAAAACGAATAGAAAGAAATGCTACTGAATAATTTTTTTGAAATAAAAGAAATAGGTACTGAAAATTTTGAAACTGCTGCTACGATTATTATAAATGTACAGCATCAAATATTTGAAGGGCATTTTCCACAACAGCCTGTAGTGCCTGGTGTGTGTATGATGCAAATGGTAAAGGAAATTTTAGAGCAAGTTTTAGAAAAGAAAGCCAATCTTATTTCATCTGCCGAAATGAAATTTTTGGCAATAATAAATCCTGTAGAAAATAATAGCATTGATGTTTCTTTAAAGCATTCTTTTTCCGAAAGTGGAAATGTAAATGTAGTTGCAACTTTCTTTAAAAATGATTTGATGCATTTTAAGTTTAAAGGGGAATTTAGTTTTTTATAATCCCCATAACTACAACACCAACAACCCTACTTTCCATAAACTATTCATTGGTTTATTATCCCAAAAAAGTTCAAAATCATCTAAACCTGCTGCCTCGTAGTTTTCTTTTACCTGTTGCAAACTATATTCTTTTTTGTTGCAAACTAATAGTTGTGGCAGTATAGTTAATAGCCAATCTGCATTAGCTTTTGGTATTTGTATTTCGGCAGTGTTTTTTTTATTGTAAAATTGCAATTTTGTTATTTCTCTTGTAAATCCTTTTTTTGATTGTGTAAAATTTTCGGCAGATGGCATATTGCCTAAAAATATAACTTTAGCAGAAGGTTTAAATGGATTTAATTCATTTTCCAGTAATGCATTTTCTATAAAATTAGCGGCTATTTTAGTACGTGGCACTTTGGTTTCAAACCATTTTTGCAAAGGTTCGTCTATGCCAATATTATGCATATAGTTAAATAAAGATTTTTTTAAACCATAGCCAAAATTATCATGGTCTCCACCAGTTTCGTCTTCATATTCTACATCATTATTAGCAAAGCTACCTACAATATTTGTTAGCTTTTTTATTTTATATTTTTCGGGGTTTAGCCCAACTGGGCTGTGTGCAGTAAGTGCAAACCTATGCCAAAAAGCAGATTGAAGTACATTGGTTGCAAATAATTGTCGCACCATTTCAAGAGAATCTATTGTTTCTTGATTGGTTTGTGTAGGAAAACCATACATAAGATATGCATGTACAAGTATGCCTGATTGTGTAAAGTTTCTGTTTACTTTTGCAACTTGCTCTACTGTTATTCCTTTATCTATTAATTGTAAAAGCCTATCGCTTGCTACCTCAAGCCCACCCGATACTGCAATACAGCCCGATGCACTTAGTAGCAAACATAAATCTCTAGTAAAACTTTTTTCAAAGCGTACATTTGTCCACCAGCTTACAATCATTTTTCTTTTTATTATTTCCAAAGCTACGGCACGCATTAGTGCTGGTGGTGCAGCTTCATCTACAAAGTGAAAACCATTTTGCTCTGTTTGTGCCATTATGGTTTCCATTCTATCGCATATAATTGCAGCTGTTATTGGTTCGTAGAGCTTTATATAATCTAAAGATACATCACAAAATGTGCACTTTCCCCAGTAACAACCATGTGCCATGGTAAGTTTATTCCATCTACCATCGCTCCACATTCTATGCATTGGGTTTACTACTTCCAATGCCGATATGTATTTATCTAATTTCAAATCGCTATAATCTGGCGTACCTACTTCGCCTTGTTTATAATCTTTTACAGCTGCATTATTAATGTAAACAACATTTTCATTTTGTAATAAAAATGTACGTTTAAGTTCATCTATTGTTTTATTTTTTGTAATGTAAGCTACCAAATTTTCAATGGGAGCTTCGCCATCATCTAAAGTAATAAAATCGTAAAATTCAAATACACGTATATCGGATAAAGAACGTAACTCGGTGTTTGCAAAACCACCGCCCATCAGTATTTTAACTGTAGGATAATTTTTCTTCAACCATTGCCCACAGCGAAGTGATGTGTATAAATTGCCAGGAAAAGGTACTGAAAGTGCAACTATTTTTGGGCTTACTTCCTCCATTTGGTTGGCTAAAATTTCTATCAAAATTTCATCTATAAAAGTGTAAGGTTTTTGTAGTTCGTTATATAATTCATCAAAACTATTAGCCGATCGTCCAAGTTTTTCTGCGTATCTACTAAACCCAAAATGTGTATCTACCGTTTCTTTTATTAGATCCGATAAATCTTCTAAATACATAGTGGCAATGTATTTAGCTTTGTCTTGTATGCCCATATTGCCAAAAGCATTTTCTACATCTTCGGTATGTTCAAACCTACTAGCCTCGGGCAATAACTCTCTCTTACAAATGCTATGTGCAAGAGTAGGATTATTATCTTGTAAAAAATGTATAACAGCATTAATAGTATTTATATAATCTTTTTGTTGTGAAATTATTTTTTTTACATTGGCTGAAAAAGGTTGTTTTAATAAATTTATTTTTTCAAAAAGATTTGTTAACCCGTTTTTTGAAAACAAAGCACAAGTTACTTCTATACCCAAATCAGATTGAAAACTTTTAATGCCCTTTGTATTTAAAAACCCTTTTAAATAAGCCGTAGCAGGGTATGGAGTATTAAGTTGTGTAAATGGAGGTGTTATGAGTAGTATGGTAGTAATAACAAAAGTTTTTGCAAAAGTGCTTAAAATAAATGAAAATATTGGAATGATAATTATTACATTTGAAATTATATTAGTCTGACTAAAATTAAGAACCAAAATATAAAATATGAAAAACACTATTTTACTGGCAATTCTTTTTGGAGTTTTATTTGCAAGTTGTAAAAAAGATAAGCCTTCGTCTGAAATAATAGTAGGACAATGGACACTTGTTGATCATGTTTACAACGATTATTATTCAAACACTGCACATATAACCACTACCACCGGCGGTGCATCTAATACAATTTTTTTTGATGAAAATGGCATAGCTAATGATGCCTTATTAGGCTCTACAAGGCAAGTAAGTTATAGTGTACAGGGTAATTATATTTTAACACTAGGGTTAGATTCTTATGAAATAAGAACAATAACAAATAACGTTTTATTGTTGTATCGTAAAGAACCTGGAGTAGGTAATATATATGAAGAGTATACTATTAGTTTGAAAAGATAGTAAGCATAATTTTAAAATATATATTTACTTTAATTAATATTTAGTTTTTGGTATTAAAAAGGAGCTAAATAAAAATAAAGCTCCGATATAAATTCCAATATCCATTGAAAAACCATATATAAGACGATGAAGTAAAATGAATGGTTTCTTTTTTTACAGATTTATTTTTTATTTTTTATTTCATCAATTGCATTTTTAGTAAAATTACTTAAAACTAGTTTTCCACTAATTGCAGCTCGTTCGTTTAAAAGATTTTCCCAATTTTCGGTGTTACTCCAAAATACTTTTTTTAGTTCAGCCATAGCCTCTGGGTTGCTATGTGCCAAGGTGTTTGCTAATCGGTTTATGGCTTCGTCCATATTTTCTATATTTTCATGAACTTCGGCAAATAGGCCTTTTTTCTTTGCCCATTCACTGTTTCGCCACATAGTAGCATCTATTGCTAATGCACTAAAAGAAGCTATACCAATTTTTCGTTCTATTGCTGGGCCTACTACAAATGGTCCAATGCCTACAGCCAATTCGCTAAGTTTAATATCGGCACCTTGTACTGCTATTGCATAATCTGCTGCTGCAGCTATACCTACACCACCACCTACACACTTACCTTGTATGCGAGCAATAATTAATTTGGGGCAACGGCGTATATTATTTATTACATTAGCAAATCCTCTAAAAAACTTTTCGCCATCTTTTTCATTTTTAATTTGCGATAGTTCATCAAAAGATGCTCCAGCACAAAATGTTTTTTCGCCTGCACTTTTTAGTATAATAACTTTAGTTTCGGTGTGTGTACCTGCAAAATGTATTTCGTTTGCCAATTTTTCTAGTTGTTTTGCTGGCATAGAATTGCTTTGCGGATGGCTGAATTCTATCGTTGTAACACCTGCGTGGGTTTCGGAGGTTACGTATGCTTCGGTGATTGGTTGCATTGTTGTTATTTATTTTAATTTATTTTAAAAATTATAATTTATGTTCCTTCATTTCTACCATAGTCAATATAGTTCCTATACCCACAGCTTCATCAGCATCATCAAATATTTCTACTAGCCATTTTACAATTCCTTTTGGTATATCTTGCCCATGCACAAAAGCTACATCGGGGTTTATATCTTTTAACTCTTGCGGTGTTTTTTCTTTACAGCTAAAGCGAATATAAATGCTACTACCAGCATACACTGGTTTTGTAAAACGCAATTCATCTATTCCGTAATTGAGTAAAACTGGATTTTTTTCAAAACTATCTACAAACAAGCCAGCAGCAGCACTCATTATAAAATAACCATGTGCTACTTGCTCAGTAAACATAGTTCCTTTATAATCTGTTTCTCTTTTGTGTGCATAAAAATGATCGCCACTAAGGTTTGCAAATGCATCTATATCTTCTGAGGTAATTAATCGTTTTTTGCTTATAAGTTGGTCGCCAATTTTTATTTCTTCAAAATATTTTTTAAACGGGTGTTTGTCTTCAATATTGCCAGTAGCATGTGTTTGATATACATTAGTAATAGCAGTAATCATATCTGGCGAACCTTGTATGGCAGTACGCTGCATGTAATGTTTTACTCCACGTAAGCCACCCATTTCTTCGCCACCACCTGCACGCCCAGGGCCACCATGTACAAGGCTTGGTAGTGGCGAGCCATGGCCTGTACTCTCTTTTGCGCAAGCTGCATTTAATACCAATATTCGCCCATGTTGTGTTGCAGCACCTATAACGTATTGTTTTGCAATACTTGCATTTGCCGTTACTATAGATGAGCACAAACTACCTTTGCCCATTTTACTCAAAGCAATTGTATCGTAAATATCATTGTATGGCATAATGGTACTTACTGGGCCAAATGCTTCAATATTATGAGGCTCGCTACTGGTAAACGGATTGGTGTTTAGCAATAATAATGGGCTCATAAAGGCGCCAATTTTTTCATCTGCATCTATAACCGAAACGCTATCCAAAGAGCCATAAATTATTTGAGATGATGCCAATATTTTTTGCACTTGTTGGCGTACATCAATGCGCTGCTCTTGCCCAGCAAGTGCTCCCATACGTACTTTTTCGTTTAGTGGGTTGCCAATTGTTGTTTTGTCTAATTCTTTTCCTATTGCTTTTTGTACATCTTCCAGTTTATTTTGGGGTACAAATATGCGACGTATTCCAGTACATTTTTGCCCTGCTTTTACAGTCATTTCTTTGCGTATTTCTTTTATAAAAATATCCCACTCTGGCATGTTTGGTTCTACATCGCTACCTAGTACAATACAGTTTAAAGAATCTGCCTCCATATTAAAAGGCACACTTTCGTGTAATATAGTAGAATGGCTTTTTAGTTTTGCACCAGTGCTGGCTGAGCCAGTAAACGTAACTACATCTTGACTTGTAACAAAATCCAACATATTGCCAGCGCTACCACAAATAAGTTGCAGTGCACCTTTGGGTAATATATTTGATGCAATAATTTCTTTAACCACTGCCTCGGTAAGGTAAGATGTAACAGTGGCGGGCTTTACAACTGCTGGCATTCCTGCAAGTAAATTGCATGCTATTTTTTCGAGCATTCCCCAAATTGGAAAGTTATAGGCATTTATATGTACTGCAACTCCTTCTTTTGGCACCAAAATATGATGGGCCATAAATGTATTTTCTTTACCAAGGTTTATAGCATCACCATCTAAACAAAAAGTTTCATTGGGCAATTTTCTTCGTAGGGTAGCATTGCTAAATAAATTTCCAATACCTCCTTCTATATCTATCCAGCTATCTACCCTTGTAGCACCTGTTTGGTAGCTTAAAGCGTAAAATGTTTCTTTGTGTTTTAGCAAATGTAAAGCAAGCGCACGCAGCATTCTACCTCTTTCTTGAAAAGTCATTTTACGCAACGAAGGGTTGCCAATTTCTCTTGCATATTTTAAAATGTTTTCAAAATCTAAACCTTTTGATGTAGCATTTGAAATAATATTTCCGTTTACTGCATTGTATAATTGTGTGCCTTCTCCATCACCATCTATCCAATGACCAGTAATATAGTTTCCAAGTTTTTGCATTGCCAAATGTAGTATATTAAGGGTATTTGAAAAAAAACGATTGGTTATAATTTTTAAATAATTTTTTATAAATGTTAATTATCTTTACCGCATGGTTACACAAAGCCAAATACAACAATTGGTAAACGAAATAGCTGTAGGTTATAAGCCCGATAAAATATATCTTTTTGGGTCGTATGCTAATGGAACAGCTACAAAAGATAGTGAGATAGACTTGTTTATTGTAAAAGATACTACCGAAAGGAAAAAAGACAGAGTTGAAACAGTTTTAAACATACTTGATATTAATACTTATCCCAATGTTGGTGTTGATTTTATTATTTTTACTCCAAAAGAAATAGAAGCAACAAATAAATATGTAATAAGTATTGCAAAAGAAGCCATAAAAACAGGAAAACTATTGTATGAAAGAGTATGAAAAATGGTTTAAGAAAGCTGAGAGTGATTTACTAACCATAAAACTCATAATTACTGCAAAAGATGCGCCATTTGAAATTTGTTGTTTTCATGCACAACAAGCTGCAGAGAAATATTTAAAAGCATTTTTGACTGCTCACAATATTCAATTCCTAAAAACACATCAATTATTTTTACTTGTAAAAATTTGCGCTTCTAAAAATTCAGTATTTTTAGAAATATTACCTAATGCAAAAAAAATTGAGATATATGGAGTATCCTCAAGCTACTCTGACGATATTGATGACCTTACTTTTGAAGATGCAAAAGAGGCTTACGCAAATGCTATAGCAATCAAAGATTTTGTGATTACCCATTTTTTCGATTAATTATTATATATGAACTTATACTGCGAATCATTATCTACTTATAAGCGTTTAAAAACAAGAGAGGTAAAAGTTGGTAATTTAATTATAGGTGGCAATAACCCTGTGCGTATTCAAACAATGACTACTACCGACACTATGGATACTGCTGCCACTGTAGCACAAACCATTAGGTGTATACAAGCTGGCGCAGAGTTGGTGCGCATTACTGCTCCATCTAAAAAAGAAGCCGAAAATTTACTAAACATTAAAACAGAACTACACAAACTTGGTTATTTTGTACCATTAGTAGCCGATATACATTTTACCCCAAATGCTGCCGAAATAGCTGCAAAAATTATTGAAAAAGTAAGAGTAAACCCTGGTAATTATGTAGATAAAAAAAAATTTGAACAAATAGAATATACCGATGCCGAATATGCAGAAGAAATAGATAGAATAAAAGAACGCTTTACACCATTGGTTTTAATTTGCAAAGCGCATGGTACTGCTATGCGAATTGGTACCAACCATGGTAGCCTTAGCGATAGAATAATGAGCCGCTATGGAGATACAGCTAATGGTATGGTAGAAAGTGCTATGGAATTTTTGCGTATTGCAAGAGGCGAAAATTATCACAATATTATTTTGAGCATGAAGAGTAGTAACCCATTGGTAATGGTGCAAGCTTACCGATTGTTAATTACACAAATGCAAAATGAATTTGGCGAATGTTATCCGCTACACCTTGGTGTAACCGAGGCTGGCGATGGCGAAGATGGAAGAATAAAATCGGCAATAGGTATTGGTAGTTTAATGGAAGATGGTATTGGAGATACAATAAGAGTAAGCCTTACCGAAGATCCCGAATTTGAAATACCTGTTTGTAAAGATTTGGTGCAAAGGTATAAGATGTTTGATATTAGAAATGAGACACAAGATTACTTAATGCAAGCTTCTTCTAATTCTTTCGACGATAGCTTATCAAAGGAAAATTTAATTCAAACAAACCTTGAACCTCCAACCTTAAACCTTGAACTTTCGTACTCACCTTTTGAATATAAAAGAAGGGTTACAAATGCAGTACATAATATTGGAGGCAAAAATGTACCGATAGTTATTGCAGATTTTATGTTAGCTAAAACTATAGCTCCAACGGATATAGATACAATTGGTTATAAATACAATACCACAACAGATAAATGGAATATTGGAGATGCAGCAGCAGATTATATCTATACTGCAAATAAGATTATTGATTTAGCATTGCCAGGTACATTACAATTTATTTGCGATTACAAAATATGGAATAATACAATAACAGACCAAAGAAAATGTTTTCCTTTATTTACTGCTTATGAGTTTTTGGGAGCTGAAAAAAAACATAGTACTTTAAATTTTATTTCGGTTTGTGTAGATGAGGATAATGGGGCATTATTAAAATTGCTAAAGCAAAATACTAACGTTGTAATTTGTATTTATTCGAGCAAAAAAAATGCTATGCAGCAAATGCGTATGTTTACAAATAAACTAATGCAACAAGGTATTTCTTGCCCAATAGTAATTGCTGTGGAAAGCATGCAAACCAATATAGATGCACAATTGATAGAATTTAGCTCTACAGCTGGCGGGTTATTATTAGATGGATTGGGAGATGGTATTTGGCTTATGAACGACCCATCGAAAATGGTAAACGATAAAGTAACTGGCCGAACATATTTGACTACTACAAATAATCATCAATTTTTAAACAATACATCGTTTTCTATTTTGCAAGCTGTACGAACTCGTATTTCTAAAACAGAATATATTAGTTGCCCAAGTTGTGGTAGAACACTTTTTGACTTACAAGAAACCACGGCAAAAATAAGAGCCGTAACCAACCACCTTAAAGGATTAAAAATAGCGGTAATGGGTTGCATTGTAAATGGCCCAGGCGAAATGGCCGATGCCGATTTTGGCTATGTAGGTAGTGGCATTGGCAAAATAACTTTGTATAAAGGCAAAGATGTTGTAAAGAAAAATATAAATAGAGATATAGCAGTAGATGAACTTATAAATTTATTAAAAGAAAACGGCGTATGGATTGAGGCATAAGCGTTTTAATATATTACAAAAAAAATAACAAAATCGGTCAATAATACCTACTCCATTTTTTGAGTTTGTACACTATACAATATAACTTAAAAACGGCTTCGTATATTTGCAATCTAAAAATAATATTTATGCTAAGAGACACAGCTTTATTTAATTTGATAACCCAAGAAGCCGAAAGACAACAGCATGGAATAGAATTAATAGCCAGCGAAAATTTTACAAGCCAGCAAGTAATGGAGGCTATGGGTACTTGCCTTACCAATAAATATGCCGAAGGCTACCCTGGACGTAGATATTATGGTGGTTGCGAAGTGGTAGATGAAGTAGAACAACTGGCAATAGATAGAATAAAAAAAGTTTTTAATTGTGAATACGCAAATGTGCAGCCTCATAGTGGAGCACAAGCAAATGCAGCTTTATTGCTTGGTATTTTGCAGCCTGGCGATGCTATTCTTGGCTTAGATTTGAGCATGGGTGGACATCTTACACATGGCTCGCCTGTAAATTTTAGCGGCAAGCTATACAAAGCTTTTCATTACACAGTAAAGAAAGAAACCGGTTTGATAGATTATGAAATGTTGGAAGAAAAAGCAAGAGCCGAAAAACCAAAACTAATAATTTGCGGAGCATCGGCGTATAGCCGTGATATTGACTATGCTCGTATTAGAAAAGTAGCTGATGAAATTGGTGCTTTTGTAATGTGCGATATGGCACACCCAGCTGGTTTAATTGCTGCAGGCTTATTAAGTTCGCCATTTGAACATTGTCATTTTGTAACAAGTACTACTCATAAAACCTTGCGTGGGCCAAGAGGTGGAATAATTTTAATGAAAACAGATTTTGAAAACCCAATGGGGCTAAAAGATTTGAAAGGCAACATTCGCATGATGAGTAATGTGATAGATATGGCTGTTTTTCCGGGTACACAAGGCGGACCACTTATGCATGTAATAGCAGCAAAGGCTGTAGCTTTTGGCGAATTACTTACACAAGAGTATAAAACTTATATGCAGCAAGTACAAAAAAATGCTCAAGCTATGGCAAAAGCGTTTGTAAGTAGAAATTATGAAATTATAAGTGGCGGTACCGATAATCATTTGATGCTCATAGACCTTAGAAATAAAAATATTACTGGCAAAAAAGCTCAAGAAACTTTAGATAAAGCAAATATTACGCTTAATAAAAATGCTGTGCCTTACGACGATAAAAGCCCGTTTGTAACAAGCGGCATACGAGTAGGCGTACCAGCAATAACCACTAGGGGAATGAAAGAAATAGATATGGAAAAAGTGGTAACTCTTATTGATAAAATATTGATGGATATTGATAATGAAGAAACTTTATTAGTTGTAAAAAATGAAGTGCATGAAATGATGAAGGGATTTCCGTTGCCGTAAGTAGTATTAATATGTTAGTATTGAGTATAGGGATAGTGCTTCTCAGTTTGTAAATTAATCTCAATACTAACATATCAATACTAACATATCAATACTAAATACAAATATCTAAATTATGATACAAAGAATACAATCTATATGGCTATTGCTTGCTACAGTTTTTGTTTTTTTAACTATGCAACTTACAAGCTATGTGGGAGCAGATGCTGAGGGCATTGCACATTTTATAAAAGGCACTTCATCTACCGTTTTAGTTATTGCTACATCGGTTGTAGGTACAGTAAGCTTAATTGCTATTTTTTTATTTAAGCAGCGAAAATTGCAAATAAAAGTAGTGTTATTTGCTCTTTTATTAGAGTTTGTATTAGCGTTTTTATATTACAGAGAAATACATTTACTAGTAGGTAAAGGTGAATTTGCAGTAACGGCATTATTACATTTAGGAGTTGTGCTATTTTTATTACTTGCTGCAAAAAGTATTATGGCCGATGAAAAATTGATAAAGGATAGCAATAGATTAAGATAAACTTTTGGGAATAATTTTTTACAATAAATTATGTTGCACTGCATACTTAATAAGCATAGCAGTATTTTTTACATTTAATTTTGTGTGCAAATTTTTTCGGTGAGTATCAACTGTATCAATACTTATAAATAATTTTTCTTTTATTTGTTGATTCGTTAAACCTTCTGAAATTAATAGTAAAATTTCTTTTTCTCGTTTGGTAAGCAATGGCAATTTATGGGTTTCATTTTTGGTAAGTTGCAATTCTTTATCAGCATCAAAACTCAAATAAATTTTCCCTTCGGCTACAATTTTTATGGCTTCAAGCATTTCGATTTTGTTGGTATTTTTTAATAAATAACCATTTGCACCTGCTGCCATCATTTTATTTATGTATGTACCTTGGTTAAATGTACTTAAAGCAATAACCATAATACCAGGGTATTTTTTTTTAATTAAAGTACATAAATCTATGCCACTCATGTCGGGCAATCCAATATCCATCAATATTACATCAGCAGTATTTGTTGTAAAATAATTTATACAATTTGAGGCATTTATAGCATAACCAACTACCTGTATTCCTTTTTCGTTTTGAAGTAAAGAATAAATACCTTCTATTACTACAGAGTGGTCTTCTACTATATAAATTTTTATCATAAGTTGGTTTCACAAAAAGAAAACAAAGATTAAAAAGCACACTAAGGTTATGCAAAACATAAACTTTATACATTCAATTCAATATTCACTGATGCTCCATTACCTGCCGAAGTTACTGTATCTATTGTGCCATTAAAATATTGTACTCGGTATTTTATATTATCCATACCTGCTCCTTTGCTATTAGCAAGCGCATTCATATCAAAGCCTTTGCCATCATCTTCCACTACTAATCCTACTTTATTGTTGTTGGTAGATAGTTGTACAATTATTTGTGTAGCGTTGGCATGTTTTACAACATTGTTTACTAGCTCTTGTATAATACGGTAAGTAAACACTTCGGCAGTATTTGATAGTTTTCTTTTTTCTCCAAGTGGTTGATAAATTACTTTTAAATTGGTAGATGATTGTATGCTGTTACAGAAATCACTAACTGCATCTTGCAAGCCAAATTTTACTAATGCTTCGGGCATTAGGTTGTGTGCAACTTTTCGCAAATCGGCAATGGTATTATCTAACATGCTGAGGCTTTTATCAAATTGCATAGCATTTTCGGGGGTTAATACTAAGTTTTCTTTCATATTTATAAATGATAATTTTGTGCCACTTAGCATACCACCAAGTCCATCGTGTAGGTCTTTGGCTATGCGGCTACGTTCTTCTTCTTGACCATGCAACATGGCGTCTATAGCTGATAATTGTTTGTCTTTTTCTAATTCTATAATTTTTTGTTTTTGTAGTTCTTGCTTTTGAGATGATACTTTTTGTTTGTTTTTAAAATTTCGATAACTAATAAATCCGATAAAAAGTAATGCAGCACTGGTTCCAATTAATATCTTGTTGAGGGTAGCTTTTTGTTGGTTTTGGTTTGAAAGTTTTGTAATTTCATTTTCTTTAAGCTGAATATCGTATTTGCGTTTTAATTCATTAATTGCTTTTGAATTTTCCTGATCATTTATTGTATCTTGGTAAGCATTCTTCTTTTTTAAATAATCAAATGCGGTTTTAAATTCATTAATTTTATAATAAGCAGAAGATAACCATCCTGCATTATTTGCTTTCCAATCAAGATTATTGTACATATTTGCGTATTCGTGGCTTTTTTCAAAAAAAGGAATCGATTTTTTAATATCTAGTGAGGATTTTAAAGCTATTCCTTTAAGTAAATATATTTTTCCAAATACAAAGTAATAACCAATAATTGACTTACCTTTTATTCCAGGCACTTTAAAATTATCAGCTTCTTTTAAATATTCAATTGACTTATCAAATTCATTATTGTCTGCGTAGGATTCTGCTAACCCAATATAACCCCTTAAAATAGCATTAGTATCGTTTATAGATTTGCTTATAGAAATTGATTCTTCTTTTAGTGCGAATATTTTTTCATAGCCAGTATCTATATTTCGGTTTGAATAATCATACTGAATAATAAATGATTTTTGAAACAAACTTTTAGCCAAAAGTTTATAATCCTTGGTTTGCAAACAAATTTGAATGGCATTGTCAATTGCTTTTAATGCATCTATTGCAGTAAGATGATAAACATAAATTTTAGATAAAGCAAATTGAACATTGGCTTCTACATCTAAAAATGTATTTGCTTTTGCAATGGAGCTTACCGAATCATAGTATGCTATTGCTTTGGGATATTCGTTTAACTCTGCATAAATGTTTCCAAGTGCAGAGTAAGCCATGCTATGTATTTTTTGTGATAACCTATCTTTTGAATTTATTACAATCCAGTTAGCAATTTCCTTTTTTGCTTCTAAGTTATCTGAGTCTAACGAATCTATTAAGATTAAATATTTTTTAAGAGTATTTGTATCTTTTTTTTCATTTTTTAAACCTGCTTTAAGCGAATCTAATTTTATTGTTACTTGTGCATTTGATGTTGCAAACGAAAAAAATAAAAATAAAAATAAAGCGTAATTTCTTTTTTTATTTTGCATGCGATTACATTTAGTTGGTAATGTAAATTAAACTCTCTTTAAGTAAGTATCCAAACATTTTACAAAAAATCACTCTTTTACGTTAGTCTATTAAAATTTATTAATAGCAATATTTGTGTATTATAAAAATACAATGAAAAAAATATTATTTCTATTATTTCTTATTTCCGCTTCGCTTATTTCGCTTGCACAAATTATTACAAATGTGCAAACAGCTTGCACAACTACTGGCCAAAATACTTTAGGTAATTTTAATATTAGTTATACCATTGGCGAAATGCCATTAATATCTACACAAAGTAGCAATGGGTTAATAATTACACAAGGTATATTGCAACCTACAAACTCCATTGCCGATACCATTTACGAATGTTATAGCCAAACAGAAGTAACCATTTGCCCTAACCCAAACCCAGGTGTGTTTTCGTTGAGGTTGAGTTTATTTAAAAAAGGTAATGCAAGCATACGTATGTATGATATGATGGGAAAACAATTGTTGCAAGATGAGTTTGTGTATAATACTTTTCTTACCAAACAATATAATATTAGTAAGTATGCTAATGGGCAATATTACTTACAATTATTTTTTACCGAAAATGGAACTACTAAACCCAAAAAATGTGTTTATACTATTCAAAAAATAAATTAATTATGAAAAAGATAATTTACGTAGCCATCGTTTTATTGGCAATAACATCTTGCAAAAAAAAGAGTGAAGATGTAATTTTACCTAACCCTGTAGCACAATTACCCAAAATAAAAACCTACACTATTGGTGGCGATAATGTTACTTATACCTACGATGCACAAGGCAGAATACTTACAAGGGTAAATACTGTTAGCAATTGGAAATACGAATATAGCTATGGTACAAATGTAGTAACCGAAAATTATTATGTAGGCACTACATTATCTTCTACTTATCGGTACGAACTTCAAACAGATAATGGATTGGTAAGAAGAATTTTTAGCTCTGGAGATACTTACCAAACCGCTTATACGTACAATGCCAATAATTTGGTATCGGAAAAAGTAAACAGTAATACATTAAATAGCAATACCACCACCGAAAAATTTTATTACACTGGCAATTTGTTAGATAGTACCATAAAAACATTTTCTTCTAATACTGATAAATACCGAACTCATTACACATACTATACCGATAAAATCAATACCATTGGCTTTAAAAATATGGGCTATTTATTTTATGCCGAAGAATCTGATAAACCTGTTAAACAAGTAAAATATATTTTTAGCCCTACTAACACCCAAATATCGGATTATACCTATACCTACGATGCAGCAGGTAAAATAATCAATCGTAAAATAAACGGCGGTGCAAATGGCAATAACGATATAACCTATTACTAATGATTTATATAGGCAAAAATATTGCAGGCAAAGATAGGTTTATGATTACCATAACTGGCTCAATAATAATATTGTTGATTGCTTGGCTAGTAGGAAAAAAATTTATGCCAAAAACATTTGCTAATAAAAAGCACAAGCTAGAAGGTATATGGTTTAGCAAAAGTGATACAGGTTTTGTAAGAATGGATATAAGAAGTTCGGGATATTTTTATTTTGATATTGTAGCAAATAAAGAAAAAACGCATACATATAAAGGTGTTTTAAACAAACAGAAATCGGATACACTTGAGGCAATTAGTTTTAGTAACGATACATTGTTGTATCACAAAATAATAGAGCAAAACAATAATAATTTAAAATTAAAAAGCCTACAAGATTCATCAATTATAAGTTTTACAAAATGAAAAAATATTTATTACAAGTGCTCTTAATATGCATAATGCAAATAAGCTATGCCCAAGTGCCCAACCAATTTAACTACCAAGCAGTAGCCCGCAATAGCTTAGGGCAAGGCATACCCAATGCCAACATACGCACAAGGTTTACTATATTAGATGGTAGCGCTACAGGTGCAAATGTGTATAGCGAAGTGAGGCAACTTACTACCAACCAACTTGGTCTGTTTACTGCAGCTATTGGTGGTACTGGTGCTACAAGTGTTACCGGAAACTTTGCGACCATAGATTGGAGCACAGGCAAAAAATTTATAAAAGTAGAAGTAGATCCACTTGGCGGTACAAATTTTTTAGCCTTAGGCAATACCGAAATGCTAAGTGTACCTTATGCCTTGTATGCAGTAAATGGAAAAGTTGGACCACAAGGTCCGCCAAATGTATTAAGCATAGGCACAGTGGTTACGGGTGCTACTGGCACACCAGCAAGTGCTACAATTGCAGGTACAAGCCCTACACAAACTATCAACTTAGTATTGCCTACAGGTGCTAATGGAAAAATAAGTTTGGTAAAAGCTACTGCCGAAGCTGCTGGTGTAAACTGTACTGTAGGCGGTACAAAAATAGAAGCTGGTGTAGATAATAATAGCAACAACACTTTAGATGCTGCCGAAGTAACAAATATAAGTTATGTATGCAATGGCGATGTAAATAATACTTGGAAAACTACAGGCAATGCAGCTTCAGCAACAGATTTTATTGGTACTACCAATAATAATCCATTTACCATAAAAACAAATAATGCCGATGCTATTAAAATATTGCCCAATGGAAATGTTGGTATTGGTAATACTAACCCTAATAGAAAATTAAGCCTTACTAGTGATGGGATTGGTTTTAGCCAGCAAAATTCTCCTTTAGATCCGGCTATTGGTTTTTATACTAGTAGTGTGTCAGCCTTTCTTCAAACACACAATAATTTCCCTTTATCGTTTGCTACAAATAATGGCATTGCAAGTATGAGAATTGAAACAAATGGAAATGTTGGAATTGGCGGCACAGGGCTTCCAGATGCGACTTTGTTTGTACGGAGAGGAAGTATTAATACCAACGGCTCTGCACATTTTCAAGGAAGTGTTTACCCTTCTACATTCCAGCAAGGTGCAAACGAAGATACTTATATACGTGGCGGTAAAGCTGGCAGCCGAGTGTATATAAATGATGTAGCCAATACCACTACACAAATTGGGTGGCCTGCATTGCTCACATTAAGCTCCAGTTTAAGGGTAAATGGCTCGGTGAGTTATAGTACTAAATATGTAAACGATAATTATACACTAACCGATAACGACCATATACTTTATTGCGATATGGAGAACGATGGTAGCAGAACAATTAATGTGAATCTGCCTACACCAACTGCTGCCAGAGAAGGAAGGGTTTATACCATTCTTGTATTAAATGCACCCAAGGTAACTCCGGGTACACCTTCTACAGGTCGCTGTGTTAATATAATAGGAACTTTTGGTGATAAGCCAATTGCAAATCCTTTGCAACCCGATGGATATGATTATACACACAAACTATTTTATGTCGAATATATTGCTTTGACTTTTACTGATTATAGATGGTCAAGAACAGCGGTAAGTTATATATGTGTTAGTGGACAATGGCTAAAACTTTCTGATAACGAACAGTTTGATAGTGATGATGTATAGGCCTGAATGTATTTAATGCTTGCAGCAAATTACTTAATCTTTGATAAAAAATATTTCAATACTACTCTTTTTAATAATGGCCTTTACAAATGCAATAGCCAATAACAACAACGATACAGTTTATACCTACTACGATGCTGCAAGAAATAAATATGTATTAAACGAAAATGAACTGGAGTACATACCAGTAAAAGTTAGTGAAAGCTCATCGGGTAAATATACTGGCGGCACTTATACCACTAAAGCAATAACAGAAAAAGAAAGCCACGAATTAGAGCAGCTTTTTAAAACCGCTTTAGCCAATAAAAAGGCACAAACCAATAAAAATATAAAACCAAATGCCGCTGTAGAAATTAATTATGGCAATAAACAAATTGATTTTTTACTAAAGTCGACAGCAGCAATAAATATTTCGCTTAAAAATTTTTTAACCCAATTAATGAAAAATTAAACTCATGAAAAAACTATTATTGTTAACCTTTACAATTTTATTTTTTGCAAATGTAATTGCACAAAAAAATAAAGTAGCTGCTGCACAAACCGAAACTAAAACATTTTTAATAACTGATGCCACAGCAAAAGATTTGCCCGAAGGTGTGAGTTATAAAAACAATAAACTTATAATTAGTAAAAGTATAAAATACATTAAATCGGCTGATGGTAGAAGCATTACATACAGGCCCAATAACGGCACATATAAATTTACCTGCGAATGTGCACAAGGCTCTACCGGCACTTGCGATTGGCAGGTAGTAGATGCCCCCGATGTTTTAGAATGCACTGGCAGTTGTACCTGTGTAAAAACAATAACTGTGATTACTCCTCCAATTATAAAAACAAACATTAAAAAAACCAATTAATACAAAATGAAAAAATTATTCCTTCCAACACTTGCCATTTTCTTATTTAGCTGCACCGCAAAACCATGGAACAAAGAAGCCGCAAAAAAATGGTGCATGCAGGATAGCCAAAAGCAAATAGACGATGGTGCAGTACCAAAAGAAACTGCCGAAATAATTTGTGATTGTGCAGCCGAAAAAATGGCGGCAAAATATAAAAGCGAAAGCGAAGCCAATGCTGATAAATACAACCAGATGCAGATTGGGCAAGATTGTGCCGAAGAGTTTTTAAAAACAAAAAAATAAAAATATGAAAAAAGCAATTTTATCTTTATCAGTATTAGCATTAATTTTTAGCTGCTCCAATGCACCATCAAACAAAACCAGTGGGGTTACCAGCAGTGCTGTAAACCAAAATCTTTTTGCAGTAGCAAAAGAAATAAACAAACGTTGCCCTATGCCTACAGATGAAAATACTCGTATGGATAGTGCAACAGTTTTTAACGAATTTATGATTACGTACCACTACACGGTACACACTACAAGCAATAAAAATGTGGATTTAAAAAAGTTTAAAACAACTATGGAAACTGCAATGAATGAAAAATATAAAACCGACCCTCAATTGGCTATTTACAGAGATAATAATATAGCAATAGCTTACGATTATAAGGATAAAGATGGAGGGTTTTTATGCTATTTTGTTAGTGGAGGAAAATAATAAAAAAAATGGAAATGAAATTAATGATTTACATATTTTTAATGCTATTATTTTTTGGTAAAGCAAATGCACAAAATGTAGGCATTGGCACAACTTCTCCAAGTGCAAATTTGCATATAAATGGCAGTTTTAAAATAACTAATGGGAGCCAAGGTAATGGCAAAATACTTACTAGCAATGCAGCTGGTTTAGCCACTTGGAAACAGGCTTTAGATACAGGTGCTTACTACCCTGCTGTGGGTATATGTTGCGCCACTTGGATGACCAAAAACCTTGATGTAGTTACATACAGAAATGGCGATACTATACCGCAAGTTACAGATGCCACGGCATGGTCATTATTAACTACAGGTGCTTGGTGCTACATAAATAACGATCCTGTGGCTGGTGCTGTATATGGTAAATTATATAATTGGTATGCAATAAACGATACCCGTGGGTTGGCTCCTTATGGATGGCATATACCATCAACTTTCGAATTTACAACATTATACAATTGCTTAGGAGGCAATGTAGCACTTGCTGGTGGTGCTTTAAAAGAAAAAGGTATTACCCATTGGGCAAGCCCAAATACAAACGCCACAAACTTTAGCGGATTTAATGGTTTTGGAGCCGGACTTAGATATTCCACAGGACAATTTTTGTTAGGCTTTGATGCTGCCTTTTGGTCTGCTACTGAAAGCATGGCAAACAACACTTTTGCATTAACTAGAACCCTTTATTATGCCAATGCAGATTTTGCAGAAAATAATAATGCAAAAAAATGTGGACTTTCAATAAGATGTATAAAAGATTAATATGAAAAAAATAAAATTAATAATTGTTTTCACATTTTTACTAATAAATATTTATGCTCAAAATGTAGGCATAGGTACAAATACACCAAATGCTAGTGCTGCACTCGAAATAAAGTCGAGTACCAAAGGATTACTAATACCTGTAATGACAACTACAAATAGAATAGCCATATTAACTCCAGCAAAAGGGCTATTGGTTTACGATAGTACTGTAAAAGTATTTTACTATTATACTGGCACTGTTTGGAAATCATTTGCAAACAGTAAATTATTAAGTGATGAAGACGGCAACACTACAGTAGAAGTAGAAAGAACTACAAACGATGATGTAGTAAGAATTGCTACTGCTGGAACAGACCATACTTCTTTTTTAAAAAATGCAACAGGTGCAAATCAGGTTATTAATTATCCATTAGGTGCAAGTAATAATTTTTTAATAGGTACAAACAGTGGTTGGAATTTAAAGACTGGCTATAGTGGCAATACATTTGTGGGCATACTAAGTGGCTATAGAGATAGCACTGGCACTAATAATACTTTTGTGGGCAATAATAGTGGGTTCAATGTATTTACAGGAAGTAAAAATATAGCTATTGGTGCAAATGCTGGTTATAACATGGCTAATGGAAGCGCAAATGTAAATATTGGTATGAATGCAGGTTGGGGTAGCAAACAATCAACTAACTCCATACACTTAGGTTTTGAAAGTGGTTATTTAGACTCTTTGTCGGATAGAAATATAGCTATAGGCACTAGTGCCTTAAGAAAAAATAATACCAATGGTAATATAGCCATTGGTACAGCAGCATTGTATAACGGAGGAAATATTGTTGGTGGAGAAATAGCTATTGGCGACTCTGTACTTTATAATACTACAGATGGCTACACTAATATTGCTATAGGTAGCAAAGCTTTGTATGCCAACACTACTGGGTATTTAAACACCGCCATAGGTTACGAATCGCTTTTTTCTAATACTACAGGTAACCTCAATACAGCAATAGGCCCAAGCACTTTGCATTTTAATACCATTGGCAATCACAATACCGCCGCTGGCTGGTATGCCCTTTGGCAAAATTCAACAGGCAATTCAAATACGGCTTTTGGTTCAATTGCACTTATACAAAACACAACAGGCAAAGAAAACACCGCAGTAGGAAAATCTGCATTAGAAAACAATGCAACTGGTAATTATAATACCGCCATTGGTGATAGTGCTTTACAATTAAATTATGATGGCATAGACAATACCGCTGTAGGTGCTTTTGCATTGGCCAAAAATATACATAGCAACGATAATGTGGCTATAGGTAAATATGCTCTGTATAAAAATACGGCTGGAAGTGCTAATGTGGCGGTTGGCAATAACGCCTTATTCTCTAATTCTAATGGCAATTGGAATACTGCCGTTGGGCACTTAGCATTACAATCAAACACAACAGGGAGCAATAATACTGCTACTGGATATTATGCATTAGCATCTAATAATACAGGAAGCTACAATACAGCAAATGGCATCGATGCACTATCTACAAATACTACAGGCAATGATAATACTGCCATAGGTGCAAATGCACTTAAATATAATAATACTGGAGGTAGTAATACAGCTGTTGGGGAGGCTTCATTACATTACAATACTACTGGGGGTTATAATACGGCTAATGGAACAAGAGCACTTTATGCCAACACAACTGGGTATGAAAATGTTGCAATAGGAGGTTTATCATTACTGCAAAATACCACAGGATATAATAACACAGCAACAGGAACATATTCACTTGCTTCAAATTCAACAGGGAACGATAATACCGCATTGGGCAATCAAACACTTTATAGTAATGTAGCAGGTTATAATAATACAGCTCTTGGAACTAAGGCTCTTTTTTTAAATACAAATGGTTTTTCAAATATAGCTGTAGGTAGCAATGCTTTATATAGTAATACTACAAGTAATCATAATACTGCCCTTGGCATTAATGCACTGTATTACAATACAACAGGTTCTTCAAATATAGCTATAGGAAGCCAGGCCTTAAATAATAACAGCGTTGGGGATCAAAATATAGCTATTGGAGGCTTATCTCTTTTCAATTCTCATGGAGTTAATAATATCGCAATTGGTTATAGTGCAAATGTACCCAATGATTTAGGCAACAATCAAGTACGCATTGGCAACGCTTCTATTACTTATGCTGGTGTGCAAGTAGGCTGGAGCATTACATCGGATAGTCGTTGGAAAACAAATGTCCAAAAAAGCAACCTTGGCTTAGAATTTATTAAAGCACTAAACCCTGTTTCATATTACAGAAAAGATGTAGAAATTAGAAATGAGAAAAATGAAATTTTAGAAACAAGCAATGCAAAAACTGAATACGGTTTTATTGCCCAGGAATTAGAAACTACACTCAATAAATTTGGCGCCGTAAATAATGGGATAATAAGTAAAGATAATGCAGGAATGTATGGAGTAAGATACAATGACCTAATGGCACCCATGGTAAAAGCAATACAAGAACAGCAAATTATAATTGAAAAACAAAATAGCACAATTGAAGCTTTAATAAAAAGATTAGAAGTTTTAGAAAATAAATTTAGTAATCAAAAAAAATAATCAAAGATAAAATAGTATATCATGAAAAAAATAACATTATCCATTGTAATATTTTTTATTGGAACATTAACTATCCAAGCCCAACTTGGCGGTCTTTTAAAAAAAGCAAAAGACAAAGTAATCGAAAAAAAATCTACAGAAAATATTGCAACCCAGCAAAGCTCATCTAATGATGAAGTAGCTGCAAAAGTACATGGTAGTGCTAATACATATTATTTGTACGACCAACAATACGGCTATCGTAGCGGTGGCTCCAACTATACACTTGCAGCGTTAAAACAACAGGATATTAAATTTACTCCTTATTCGCATGTGCGTCAATCCGACGAAAAAGGCACTTTCCATTTTGCCAAAGATTATCCAGAATTAGCAAACATTACCGAGCCAGTAAACAACGATTTAACCATCACTTTTTCAAATAAAACTTTTACCGGCGGAGGCGAAGTAATAACAAATAGTTTTACATCCGCCAATGGTATTTATGCAAAAATTACTGCTACAAAAGGCACTTTGAAAGATGCACTAAAACTTGCAGACAACGATGATGGAATAAAATTTCAATTTGTATTGTATGATGATAATGACGAAACCATTAATAAATTTGCAACCATAGAAAAATTTCAATTAACAGATGCACAAGCAAAAGGAAAAACAATAACCTTTGATATTATACCAAATCTTGCAAATTTTTCAAATGGTAAGCAAAGTGATTTTTGGGTGGGCACATTTGCCCGAAAACATGATCAATATACTTTTAAAAAAAATGGAAGTTACAAAGTTGCTGTAGTTGTATCTAACGAAATGGTAGATGATTGGGGCAAACTTGTGTATGGAAAGGATATTGAATACCATAGTTTTTTTGATTATAATTTTTCGGCAAAAGATGCAGCAGCAGTTTTTGATGAAGCAGATAAAGTAAATGATTTAAAAAATGCTGCCAAAAAAAATGCCATTACTGCATTACCAAAACAATGGGCAGAAAAAACATCTGCCTTAGCAATGGGGTTAACACAAGCCCAATTAATAGCCATGTACCAAAATAGTTTTAGCCCCAAGTTAGATCCTCACACTGTTGTAAAATTTCATGCATCGCCATCTAACGGTGGGTGGACAACCGTAAACAACGACTACGGTATTCCTATTTACAGATACAGCAATCAATGGTACACCATATTTGTAAAATTTAATAATGGTAAAGCTTGCTTTTTTCAGGGTTTTGGCTTACGCCAGCAATATATGGGTGGAGGTACTTATGGTAAAGCATTTTTAGATAAAAATGATTACCACATGGCAGATTGTGAAACCATGAAATAATAAAAAAATTAAAATTTTTTTATTACAACTTATAGAACAAAAATACGTTGTAATATATCCTGTAGTTTTATATTAGCTATGAAATTAAAAATAAAAAAAATTGTGCTTTCTTTTTTTGCAACAATATGTCTTAATACAGCTTATACTCAATGTCCAAACGGTACAGCCTGCGATGATGGCAATCTTTGCACCATTAACGATTATTGTGTAAATGGTGTATGTGTTGGTATGCCTCGAAATTGCAATGATGGCAATATTTGTACAGATGATTTTTGTGATAGCAATACAGGCAGCTGTTTTTTTGTGTACAACAACACACATTCTTGTAATGACAATAATCCTTGCACTATTAACGATCATTGTGTAAATGGTGGTTGTGTGGGTACACCTGTAAGTGGCGTTACCCGTACTGTAACTTCTACAATAGATTTTACACCCAATTGCTTAAGAGATATTATTAACCAATCTTGCCAAAACGATATTATTGTTTTTGCTGTGGACACTTCTTTTATTACAAGCCCCATTGTATTGCCACATAATATTAATTTATTAGGTAGTGACACTTCAAATACAGTAATAAATGGAGAAAATAGTACATCAATGATTACAATTCCAGCAAGTATTACAGCAAGTTTTAGTAATCTTTCTTTTATTAATGGATATAGTGCAAATAATGGTGGGGCTTTTTATAACCAAGGCTACCTTTACGTTAAAAATATTATTTTAAAACACAATTACGAGGGTGCTATCGCAAAAGCTTTTTCAGGCTCAGGTGGTATCACAATATTAACATCTACATCTTTAATTATAGAAAATTAACTTTTCAAAACCTGTAATTTTATAAAATATATTTTTTATAAAGTGTTTAATTTTTGGTACACTTTTGTTTCAAAGCTTGTCTTTATACTTTTTAGGGAACAAAACTGGAAAAACATTTGAGAATAAAATAAGAGTTTACTTTTTGAGAGAAATAAAAAAAGCAAAGAGTATTAAAAACCTCTTTGTTTATTTTCGTATTAATAAATTATTTACGAAATTAACACCTTCATTAAAGCCTCTGCCTTTGCTATACATTCATCATATTCCTCCTCAGCATTGCTGTAAAAAGTAATACCGCTGCCAGCAAAAAAGGAAACCTCCTTTTTAGTTTCATTATAAAAAATAGATCGTATTACCACATTAAAATCAAAATCTGCATTAGGAGTTA
This sequence comes from Ferruginibacter sp., assembly GCA_013141435.1. Classification (GTDB taxonomy): domain Bacteria; phylum Bacteroidota; class Bacteroidia; order Chitinophagales; family Chitinophagaceae; genus Ferruginibacter. The sequence continues at coordinate 35,973 of JABFQZ010000015.1, read as the reverse complement.
TATAACCAATAGAGCCCGAAAATAATCCTCTTTGATTTTCTTCGTATTGCTCAATTAATTCCATCACCCTTTTTTTTGGTGCGCCAGTCATGGAGCCCATAGGGTAGCAGGATTCTATAATTTTAGTAAATGGCAAATCGGCTGCTACAGTGCCTTCTATAGTGCTTATCATTTGGTGTACCTGCGGAAAACTATAAATACCAAAAAGCTCTTTTACTTTTACCGAACCTTTTTCGCAAACCATACTCATATCATTACGTACAATATCTACTACCATTACGTTTTCACTTTTTTCTTTTTGGCTTTGTAGTAAGTGATTTTTATTTTCTGTATCTATTGTTGCATTAGCGTTTCTTCTTGTAGTGCCTTTTATAGGTTGCGAAATAAGTTTATTACCTTTTTTTTGTAAAAATCTTTCGGGGCTTGCACAAAGGCAAAATGCATTATTTAATTTATACAATGAGCCAAAAGGTGCAGGGGATAAAGCTATTAGTTCTAAGTATTTTTGTATAGGGTTTAAAGTTGTATTTTTTGCTTCAAATTTTTGGCAAAAATTTATTTCATAACAATCGCCTCTTAATATATGCTGTTGCAATTGTTTTATTTTGTGTATATATTCTTCTTTGGTTATGTGTGGCAATATTTTTAATTCTTCATTTTTTTCAATCTTTATATTTACAATAGTATTTTCTATTTCATATTTTATAATATTTTCATCAATCGATGTTTGTAAAATTTCTATTTTGCCATTAGTAAGTTTTAAAACAATTTCTGGCTCAAAAAAAAAGCCATTACCAAAATCTGTTTCTTCATTTTTTGTATAAGCATTTTCAAATGCATTATAACCCAAATGCCCAAAAAACCATGTTGGTTTTTTGGCGTAAAATGCTTGTAATTTTTCTACATCACTGGTTTCCGAAAAGCATATAGTTTGCTTGCAACCTACAGCCAGCAAGCATTCAAAAGTTGGTGTTTCAAAATCATATTCGTTATTATCTAAAAAACAAAAAATGTTGAACTGGTTTGCCCAATTCAACATTTTTGTTTTTATTTCTATAAAACTATCTTTATTTATATCCATTAATTTTTAATAATCATCATCGTTAAAACGACTGCTTTTTCCACCACCAAAATCATCGTCGTCGTCATCATCAAAGTTATCAAAATCACTAAAATCGTCTTCCAATTTCAAATCATCATCATCGTCTTTTACTTTTTTGCCAGTACTTTTTTTCGATTTTGAAGAAGGTACATCAAACTCATCAAAATCTTTATCCCAATCTTCATCTACTTCATTTTTTTCCCAATCATCGTCAATATCTACGTCGTCATCATCATCATCGTCTATTTTTTTCGACTTTGCTTTACTTCCTTTTTTAGGTTTTTCATCTTCATCATCAAAATCCTCATCTAATTCATCATCTTCATCAATAACTTTTGATGCTTTAGGTTTTGAAGTTGCTTTAGATGTAATTACTTTTTTTACTGATTCTTTTTTTACTGCCATTGTATATTAAAATTGTTACTGTAAAAATTCAACGCTTTTTTTAATTTGCCAAATTTTTTTTATTATTTTTTATTATTTTTTTACACTTTTACCAATTGTTCTCTGCCAGGACCATTGCTTATGTAATTTACTGGCACTTTTAAGTAATTGTTCAAATAATTTATATAAGTTTTCATTTGTGTTGGCATATCTGCATATGAGTTTACTGTAGTTATATCTTTATTCCAACCATCAAGCAATTTATAACCAGGTTCTATATTCATTTTATGCATTTGAAAAGGCACTTGGTTGGTTTCAACTCCATTAATTTTATACGAATTGCACACTTTTAGTTCCGCTAATCCATCTAAAATATCTGCTTTTGTCATTACAATTTGTGTAACACCATTTATCATACAAGCAAATTGTAGAGCCACTAAATCTATCCATCCACACCTTCTTGGTCGTCCGGTTGTACTGCCAAATTCATTACCAGTATTGCGTAAATATTCGCCAGTAGCATCATTTAACTCTGTAGGAAAAGGACCACTACCAACCCTTGTACAATAAGCTTTTGTAATGCCAATAACCTCTTTAATTTTTTGTGGCGCTATTCCCAATCCGCTGCACACACCACCAGTAATAGTACTGCTACTAGTTACAAATGGAAAAGTACCAAAGTCCACATCGAGCATGCTACCTTGTGCACCTTCGGCCAATACTTTTTTGCCAGCACTTATTTTATCATTTATAAAATATTCGCCATTTACAACCTTAAGCGTTTTCAAAAACTCTAATGCTTCAAAAAACTCCTCTTCCCAAGCCGATATATCTTCCTGAAAATTAAAATTATCTAACAAGCGCTGGTGTTTTAGCCTAAGTTTTATGTAGTTAGATGTAAAGTTTTTATCCAACAAATCTCCAACCCTTAAGCCATTTCTACCAGTTTTATCCATGTATGCTGGGCCAATACCTTTTAGCGTACTACCTATTTTTTCTACACCTTTGCTAAGCTCACTAGCCTTATCAATAGCCCTATGCGTAGGCAAAATAAGGTGCGTACGCTCACTTATAAAAAGATTTTTTTTATAATCTACACCAAAGGCTGCCACAGCATCACATTCTTTTTTTAATGTAACAGCATCTAAAACCACACCATTGCCAATAAGGTTTATTTTATCTTCATGAAAAATACCACTTGGTATTTGATGCAACACAATTTTTTTATCGTTTACATACAAAGTGTGCCCCGCATTTGGTCCGCCCTGAAACCGAGCAATAATATCATAATTTTTCGCAAAAAAATCTACAATTTTACCTTTTCCTTCGTCGCCCCATTGCATGCCTAAAATAACATCTACCATATTTATATATTTTTATTTTTTGGGGCTATCATCAGCTACCAATATTCAACATTTGTTTGGGCTGTACGCTATACCTACTTCCGTGTTTCGCAAAACAAGTATTCGTACCTCATCTTGTTTGCTCACACTACATTCGGTGCCGCTGCCATCCCAAGCCCATCGGCATTTGTACATTAATTAAACAATAATATTTACACCTTAAAGTTTGTTTAAAAATACATTATTCCATTCAACTTTGGTAAAAGTAAAATGAAAAAAAATAACTACCTAAAATAATATAAAATTGCTACTTATTATTATTGCAGTTAATTTTGGCATTTTAAAATATATGCACACAATAAGTGTAAATAAATATAACAAATAATACAGCATGAAAAAAGACGATTTTTTTACAGAATTTAATAGAATGCTACAAAAGCAAAACTTCAAATCGGAAAGCGAAGTACAAGATTTTATAAAAAACTATAATACAAATATAGATAGCAATACCTTGCCTCAATATGAACTAACAATAGAAGAACAGGCTCAAGATATGGTTTTTGCAGCCAGCGAACTTCCACCAAAAAAAGCACAAGAAAAAATAAAAGAGGCGCTACTTTTAAACCCAGATTGTATAGAAGCACACGAATTTTTGGGCTTAAAAGAAAAAGATATAAGAAAAGCTGTTTTTCATTTCGAAGATGGTATAAATATTGGGCGAAGAATATTTTTCGGCGAAAAATATAATAAATATAAAGGTCATTTTTGGGGCATACACGAAACCAGACCTTTTATGAGGTGTTTACAACATTATGCTGGCTGCTTATTTGGCTTACTAAAAACAAACGAATGTGTAGCAATTTATGAAGAAATGTTAGCGTTAAACCCCAACGATAACCAGGGTGTGAGAGATTTGTTTTTTGTACGCATATTAGAATTAAATGATTTTGAAAAGTACAAAAAGTATGAAAAAATATATAATACCGATGTTACAGCGTTTGCATTTTATAACAGTGCTTTAGCAGCTTTTTTAACACTTGGAGATACAAAAACAGCCCAAAACAAATTAGCAAAAGCTATAAAAGCGAATGTATTTGTACCTAAAAAATTATTATCTAGCAAAGCTATAACCAATGTGCCAAGCATGTATGGCTTTGGCGATGAAAACGAAGCTACTTACTATGCATATTTTGCCAAAGGTTTATGGCAAAAAAACAAAGCAGCATTAAATTGGTTGCGCTTAAGTACTAATACTGTATAAAATTTAAAATGCTACAACATAATCTAATTGAAAAAATTTCATTTACATCATGTTGTAGCATCTATTGTTAGTAATTAATATTATTTACTTTCTTTTAATACCATATCTATAGTTATAGCACAAGATACTATTGCAATTTTTTTCTTATCCTCGGCATAAGCTGGTACAATATCTACAATATATTTATCGGCGGTTGTAAAAGCTTCTTTCAAAATGCCATTCCATTTTTTGCTTATAGTGCCTATTAAATTATTGTTTGTATCTACGATAGTAAAATTCCAACCTTTCCAATCGCCTGTAATACGGGCTATTTCTGAGCCTGCTTCGTCAGAAATTATGAAAGTGGGTTTTAAAAAAGCAAACTTTTGTTTTACTGAACCCAACAAATCGTTGTTATTATCTGTTATTGTTATTTTCGACATCCAAAAAGTCCATCCTCTATTTATAGAAGCCAACACATCGCCATTCAAATCTATAATTTGCAAATGAAAAGGCATCATTGCTTTGTTAATTAACAATCGCAAAAACTTTTGCCATGTAGATAGCCGTTGGGATATTAACCCAATTTCGCCATACTCATCATATACTTTATAAGCATTGGTAAATTTAAAAAATCCTATTTTTTCATCTATAAAAAATGTGTTTTTTTCAAAAAAATCGGGAAATACCATTGACATAAGAAAAAATTTATTAAATGAAAAATTATGAGCCTAACAAATGCAAAATTTGTATAGAAGCAGTGATTTTTAGGCTTGATTATCGATAGTTACTTTTATCATTTTATCGCCACCTTGTATATCATCTAAAAAATCTAAACCTTCTGTAATTTTACCAAAACAAGTGTGGTTGCCATCTAAGTGCTGAGTTCCTTGCCTGTTGTGGCAAATAAAAAATTGAGAACCACCAGTATTTCTGCCTCTGTGCGCCATGCTCATAACACCTCTATCATGGTGTTGGTTTTGTGCTGCTACTTCGCAATTAATAGTATAACCTGGGCCACCAGCGCCAGTCCCATCTGGGCAACCAGCTTGAACCATAAAATTTGGTATTACTCTATGAAAACTAAGCCCATCGTAAAACCCTTTTTCTGCTAATGTTTTAAAATTATTGGCAGCAATTGGTGTAGCTTCATCATAAAGTTCAAAACTAAAAGTGCCTTTGCTTGTTTCTATTTTTCCTGTTGTGTTCATGTTATTTATTTTATATTTTTTTTGCAAAATTATGTTTTTTTTAATTGAGTTTATGTGTAATGCTTGGTAATTTAATATTGGTGCAAATTTTGATAGTGCGAAAAATAAAAAAGAAAAGAGGAAGTCTCAAAAACAAAATTATGACTCTGAGAATCGCTTAAACGAAAACTTTCTCCATCACCTTACCAAATAAAAAGAGGCTGTCTCGTACTTTTGAGACAGCCTCTTCTTCAACCCTATAATGATTTTATTATTGTTTTTACTCACTCAACTCCAACCAGCGCAATTCTTTTACATCTAACAATGTAATTATTTCAGTTACCCTAGATGCGATTTTTTGCATTTCATCGTAGGTAATATTGCTGCTCATTTTTATTTCTAACGCTTCTTTTTCTTTTTGCAAATTGGGTATTTCCTTATCTAGGGTTTCCAATTCATGCTTTTCTTTAAATGATAATTTCTTTGCAGTATTAATTCCTATGTTTGCCTGTGGTACCTGTTTTGGTTTTTCCTCTATACTTACCATATTCATTTTTCCATCATCTTTTCTGGTGCCAGCTTCTATTTCTTTTAGGTAAGAACGATATTGAGTGTAATTGCCAGGGTAATCTTTTATTACACCTTCGCCTTCAAAAGCAAAAAGATGCTCCACCATTCTATCCATAAAATAACGATCATGGCTTACAATTAAAATACAACCCGGAAAATCCATTAAAAATTCTTCCAAAGTTCGTAAGGTTTGCAAATCCAAATCGTTCGTAGGTTCATCTAATATCAAAAAATTAGGATTTACAAAAAGCACACTCATTAAATGCAATCGCCTTTTTTCGCCACCACTCAATTTGCTTAATGGGGTAAATTGTTGTTGTGCATTAAAACCAAATTTTTCCATAAACATACTAGCACTAAGCTTTGTACCATCGGCCAATGGAAAATATTCAGCCATATCTTTTACATATTCAATGGCTCTTTTGTCTTCCTTATAAGTTAGTCCCTCTTGGTTAAAATTGCCAAACACAACCGTATCGCCATGGTTTATTTTACCACTATCTGGCTCTTCTTGCTGCAATGCAATTTTTAAAAATGTAGATTTTCCCACACCATTTTTGCCAACAATACCAACCCTTTCGCCTCTTTTAAAAGTATAGTCAAACCCTTTCATTATAAGTTTATCGCCATACGATTTACTCACTTTTTTCATTTCCAAAATCTTACCTCCAAGCCTTGTCATTTTTACCTGTAAGCTCACCTCAGCATCTTCTTTTTTTACCGATACCCTTTCTTCTACATCTTTAAAAGCATCTTGCCTGCTCTTACTTTTGGTAGTACGAGCTTTTGGTTGCTTACGCATCCATTCCAATTCCTTTCTAAAAATATTTTTATCTTTCTGAAATTCGCTTGCCTCAATTTCTTGCCTCAAACTTTTTTGTTCTAAAAAATAATCGTAATCACCTTTATATACAAAAAGTTTTTCGCCATCCATTTCTATAATTTCATTGCATACAGTATCCAAAAAATAACGATCATGCGTTACCAATAAAATTGTCATTTTATGAGTGCTTAAAAAATCTTCCAACCACTCAATCATGCTTACATCTAAATGATTTGTAGGCTCATCCATTATGAGCATACATTTACCCTCATGCAGTTGAGCCTCTATCAAAGCCTGTGCCAGCGCCACTCTTTTGCGCTGCCCACCACTAAGTGTGCTCATTATAGCTTCAAGATCGTGTAGGTTTAGCTTGCCCAATATTTGCTTCATTTCACTCTCAAAACTCCAAGCATTAAGCTCCTCCATTTTACCCATAAGCTCCGTAAGTAAGTCCATATCTTCACTTCCTTCATCTAAATATTTTTCGTAGGCGCTTACCGTTTTTATAGTAGGGTTATCTAAGCGGAGTACATTTTCTCTAATGGTTTTATCTTCCATAAAAGGAGTATCCTGCTGTAGCATAATTACTTTTACATCTTTATGTACCCACACCGTACCCTCATCGGCAGTCTCTAACCCTGCAAAAATCTTTAACAAAGTAGATTTTCCAGTACCGTTTCTAGCCACAAAAGCTATTTTATCTCCTTCTTCTACATAAAAAGAAATATTTTTAAACAACGTTCTTATTCCAAAACTTTTACTAATATTTTCTACCGAGGCGTAATGCATAGCTGCAAATATAAGATAGGCATTTTTGTAAAATATTTTTTTATCATTAAAATTATGGGCTGGCATCGGTAAATACGCTAAGCAACCACAGTTCGGTCTTAGTCGCTGTGCCGTGTGTTTGTGCATGTATCTGCTCTTTCGTAGCATACATGCACAAACACACATCGCTCCCTCCACCGCAGCCTTTCATCCATTGTACTACGTTTCAGCATTTTTTTTAAAACTTATAAAATGTAATACCAAAACCAAGACTTATAAGAATTAATGTTTTTGAGTATTAAAGTGTTTTTTGAAAATGAAACCCAAGAACCTTATAATTATCTTTAAAATAAAATTTGTGAGCTTTGTAGTTACTTACATAAGCATTAAGTTCACTATAATTACAGTTTAGTTTTTTTGCATGGTCATGCAAAAAATCCATTAATATTTTGCCAAGGCCAAAGTTTCTATATTGCTCTAATACACCTACATTATCTGGCTCTACATGTTTGCCATTATAAAATTTTATTAATATCCAAAATCCACAACAAGCCACAAGTGTATCATTATGCCAAATGCCAATACAATTAAATTTATTAGCTTTCATTTCTTTTAGGCGTTCCTCAAAAATGTTTCTTTGCATACCTGGGTTTAATTCCTCTATTAAAGGAAATAGTGTGCCCATTTCGTCATTCGTCATTAACCCTATGGCAAAAAGATTTTCTTTTATTTCAAAAGTTGTTCTTCTCATTAAGTTATTTTTTACAAATATAAAATTTATTTTATGAAACAAATACTTTATCGTAATATTGCAATATACAAATAAACAATGGGAACATCAAACACAGAATTATTTACCAAAAGGCAAAACGAAATAGCCAGCATTATGAAAGCCTTAGCACACCCTGCAAGGGTAGCCATTATTGATTATTTGCTAAAAATAAATACTTGTATTTGTGGAGATATTGTGAAAGAAATACCATTGGCGCAACCTACTGTATCGCAGCATTTGAAAGAATTAAAAAATGCAGAACTCATAAAAGGAACTATTGATGGCAATAGTATTTGTTATTGTATAAATGAAAAAACTTTTTTAAAATTCCAACAATTTTTATCCGAATTTTCTTTAAAAATAGAAAAGAAGAAAAGTTGTTGTTAAAATTAAGCATTATGAAACTATCAGAAATTAAAACAATTTTGGCTTCTGCCGAAGCAGTAAATTTTAAATTAGAAAATGGAACATTTGTGCCAGCGCATTTTCATGTAACAGAAGTAGGCAAAGTTACCAAAAACTTTATTGATTGTGGCGGTATTATTCGCAAAGAAAACAAAGTTGTCTTTCAATTATGGGAGGCTAATGATTTTGAACATAGATTAAAACCACAAAAATTATTAAATATTATTTCCCTTTCAGAAAAGAAATTGGGCATTGAGGATTGGGAAATAGAAGTAGAATATCAAAACGAAACGATATCTAAATATGGTTTAGATTTTAACGGAAAAGATTTTATACTAACCGCAAAACATACAGCCTGTTTGGCTTTGGATTTTTGTGGGATACCATCTTTACACACTGTAATGTCAGCAGTAAAAGAAGTAGCTAATTGTTGTACTCCAGGTAGTGGTTGTTGCTAAAAAATAAATATATGCAAAATCAAATTAAAAAACATTGGGATACAGTTTATAAAACAAAAAACCCCAATGAAGTAAGTTGGACACAAGCTGTTCCAAAAACATCGTTAGATTTTATACATTCTTTTGGAGTAGATAAAACCGCCAAAATTATTGACATTGGTGGTGGAGATAGCACCCTTGTAGATAATTTATTAAACGAGGGGTTTGTAAACATAACTGTACTTGATATTTCTAAAACTGCTCTTTTAAAAGCAAAAAAGAGATTGGGAGTTAGGGCAAAAACAGTACAATGGATAGTAAGTGATGTTACAAACTTTGAGCCAACTACTACTTATGACGTTTGGCATGATAGAGCTACATTTCATTTTTTAACTACCGAAGAAGAAAGAGCTATTTATTTAAAAACGGCTAAAAATACCGTAGCAGGCTATTTAACCATTGGCACTTTTTCGGAAGATGGACCAGATAGATGTAGCGGATTAGAAATAAAAAAATACAGCAAAGAAAAACTATCAACCGAATTTAAAAATAGTTTTGATAAAATTCGTTGCATTACCGAAAACCATATTACACCCTTTGGAACAAAACAAAACTTTTTATTTTGTAGTTTTAAAAAGCAAATTTTCAAATGAAAATTAAAGCAATACAAGAAAACAATTACCAAACTGTTGTAGAAATTTATGAACAAGGAATTGCAACTGGTAATGCAACTTTTCAAACCGAAGCTACAACTTGGGCCGAATGGGATAAAAGTCATTTGCCATTTTGCAGAATAGCCATTTTTGAGGATGTAAAAATGTTAGGCTGGGCTGCACTTTCGCCTGTGTCTTCTAGATGTGTGTATGCAGGTGTAGCGGAAGTAAGTATATATGTAGCATCAAATGAAAGAGCAAAAGGAATTGGTAAAATACTTTTTGAAAAACTTATTAGTGAAAGTGAAGAAAATGGTCTGTGGACATTACAATCGGGTATTTTTCCTGAGAATATTAGCAGCATAAAGTTGCATGAAACAATGGGGTTTAGAATAATTGGATACCGGGAAAAAATTGGTGCAAAGAATGGTGTATGGAGAGATAATGTGATAATGGAAAGAAGAAGTAAAACAATAGGAGTATAATATTTAATCAAAGAAAAAACAAACAAATAATTATCGCTACTAAAGCTATGTCATTGCTCTGAAGCTTATAAACAAAAAAATATGGCATGAAAAAAATATTGATATTATGCACAGGTAATAGCTGCCGAAGCCAAATTGCAGAGGGCTATTTAAAGTATTTTGCTAAAAATAAAGCCGAAGTGTATAGCGCAGGCATCGAAACTCATGGCGTAAATCCATTAGCCATCGAAACCATGAAAGAAGATAATATTGATATTTCGCATCACACATCTAACAATATCGAAGAATATCGAAAAGTTGATTTCGATTTTGTAATAACAGTTTGCGACAATGCTAAAGTTGTGCGTCATGCTACACCGACACATTTTACAAATTCAATCGTATATATTTATGACAAAACTATTGACTGCTCTCTTTGTTTGTTTGACACTCGTTTCATGTGGACAAACCAAACAAAATTTAGACAAAGACAAAAATCGAATTGATAATGTCTGTGACAACTTCATGCAGCAATTCGTAGCAGGTAAAACTGACGAAGCATTAGAACTTTTGAAACAGAATACGGTTATGCAACCAAACTCTATTGACACATTAAAAGTGACAATAGCAGACCAAATCAAAAATCTCTTTCCGCAGTTTGGCAAAATGCTTTCATCCGAATTTATAAAGGAAAGTAAGGTTAAGAATTTTATTGCTAAACGTTTCTATGTAATTAAATTCAGCAAGTTCTTTTTAAAAGTTGATTTCACTCTTTATAATAGTGGAACTGGTTGGACAATAACTTCCTTTCATTACAATGAAGAAGCTGACGAGTTGCTTGATTGATACAATCTTAATTTTTGAAAAAGTAAGCCTTGCTTTCCTTCAGCTGACATTTTCAATGACAGCACGAACGCACAACAAAAGGTTTTGTGCAATTGGGGCTCGACGTTGAAGCAATCATCGGCAGTGCATATCCAGGCTTTGGTTTCGGCGGACGTAATTCTGCCGGGCAGTAGTTCTTAACTTCGGCTTTTAGTTATAAATTTAGCTTCGTTTCCGGGCGGACAGTTGGTCAATTCCCCAACTGCACAAAGCCTCGAACGAAAGATGCCCTTTTTTTTCGAGTGCAGCAAAAAAGTTTCATTACAATTTTCCCGATCCTGCAAAAGCCAAAGGTAGCAAACAAGAAATTTTGGAACAATTTAATGCTGTTAGGCAAATGATAAAAGATTACTGCAAAAGTTTCGTAGAAAAAAATATTTAAGCATATACAAATAGTGTTTCTACAACAATATTTTTTATCTTGCTGCAATAATGAATTTGCTATCCAAAACCATATCTTTAATTGCAAGGCTACGTTATAAACGTATTTACAATTGGGTAAACCACCCGGCAGCAGCTCAAAGGCAAGTTTTGCAAAGCTTAGTTACCAATGCTCAATACACATCGTTCGGAAAAAAATATAGTTTTGACAAACTCTTTAGCATTAAAGAATTTAAAAAAAGAGTACCTATACATGAGTACAACGATGTATGCCCATATATAGAACGTATGATGCAAGGCGAAGAAAACGTATTGTGGAATAGTCCAGTAAATTGGTTTGCAAAAAGTAGTGGCACATCTAACAATAAAAGCAAATTTATACCAGTAAGCGAAGAAAGTTTACAAGAAAACCATTTTCAGGCTAGTAAAGATGTGCTTACAAAATATTATAAAAATTTCCCTAGTAGCAATTTATTAACAGGCAAAAGCCTTGTTGTTGGTGGGTCGCACCAAATAAGTAATTTAAGCGATGATATAATGTGTGGCGATTTGAGTGCCATACTTATGCAAAACTCACCCTTTTGGGGGCAATGGCTACGTACGCCAGAGCTTAGCATAGCATTGCTAGATGAATGGGAAAATAAAATTGAAAAACTAGCTCAAATTACTGCCGAAGAAAATGTAACAAGCCTTGCTGGCGTACCTACATGGACACTAATTTTGCTTAAACGAATTTTAGAAATAAAGAAAAAGAAAACCATTGCCGAAGTATGGCCAAATTTAGAATTATATATAAATGGTGGCGTATCATTTGTGCCTTATCAACAACAATTTGAAAATATTATTGGAAAAAAAATAAATTTTTTAGAAATATACAATGCCAGCGAAGGCTTTATTGCTGCTCAAGAAAAACCTAACGATGAAGGCATGTTATTATTTACTGAGCATGGTATTTTTTATGAATTTATGCCAGTAGAAGAATATGGAAAATTAAATCCAAAAACACTTGGGCTTACTACCGTAGAAATAAATAAAAATTATGCCATTGTAATAAGCACTACTGGTGGCTTGTGGCGCTATATAATTGGTGATACAATAATATTTACATCGCTAAACCCATACAAAATAAAAATTACAGGCCGACTTAAACATTATATAAACGCCTTTGGCGAAGAACTGATAGTGGATAATGCAGATAAAGCAATAGCAACTGCTGCACAAAAAACTAACGCTATTGTAAAAGATTATACAGCAGCGCCTATTTATTTTACAGCACAAAGCAATGGTGCACATGAGTGGTTAATAGAGTTTGAAACTGTACCAAATGATGTATTATTATTTACACAAGAGTTAGATAATGCTTTAAAAAATGTAAATAGCGATTACGAAGCCAAACGACAAAAAGATATTGCACTTCGTATGCCAGTAGTGCAAATAATGCCTAACGGTACATTTACAAACTGGCTACGCAGCAAAAATAAAGTAGGCGGCCAACACAAAGTGCCTAGACTAAGTAACGAAAGAAAAATTGTAGAAGAAATAAAAAAAATGATTTCTTAAAAATACAAATAAACTATTTTTGTTTTTTTTAAACATAACAAATGAAATTATTAGAAAATAAAACAGCCATTATTACCGGAGCTGCCCGAGGCATTGGCGAAGCCATTGCACTAAAATTTGCAGAAAATGGGTGTAACATAGCATTTACCTATGTAAGTGATAGCAGTATAGAAAAAGCCAATGCTTTGCAACAAAAACTTACTGCACTTGGCATAAAAGCAAAAGGGTACAAAACAAATGCCGGCGATTATGCAGCAGCAGAAACATTTGTAGCCGATGTTTTAAAAGAATTTGGGCAAATAGATATTTGTGTAAACAATGCAGGCATATCTAAAGACAATTTGCTTATGCGTATGACCCCAGAGCAGTGGGACGATGTAATGACAGTAAACCTAAAAAGTGTTTTTAATATTACCAAGCAAGTTATTCGCCCAATGATGAAAGCTCGTAGCGGAAGCATAATAAACATGAGTAGTATTATTGGCGAAACCGGCAATGCAGGCCAAAGTAGTTATGCTGCCAGCAAAGCAGGTATTATTGGCTTTACAAAAAGTATAGCCAAAGAAATTGGTAGTAGAAATATTCGTTGCAATGCCATAGCACCAGGTTTTGTAGAAACAGATATGACAAATTATTTGCAAGAAGGCGATGCAGCTGAAAAATACAAAGCATCTATACCATTGGGCAAATTTGCAACTGGCGGTGATATTGCCAACGCAGCGTTATTTTTGGCAAGCGATATGGGTAGCTATATAACTGGGCAAACTATAAGTGTTTGTGGAGGATTAAATATTTAAGTATGATTCATATTGTTTCTTACAAAGACGAATACAAAGAATATATTAAGTCATTAAATTACGAATGGCTTGAAAAATATTTTGCTGTAGAGGAAAATGATATAAAGCAATTATCAAATCCGCAAACAGAAATATTAGACAAGGGCGGAAAAATATTTTTTGCCTTAGATGGCAATACAGTAGTAGCTACAGCCTCGTTGCTTAAAGTAAACGATGAGGAATATGAGTTGGCAAAAATGGCAGTAACAGAAAAATACAAAAGTGCTGGCATTGGAAAAATGCTTATGGATTATTGCATTGCCGAAGCGATAAAATTAAACGCAAAAAAGTTGTCACTTTTTTCAAATACAAAACTAAGTGCAGCCATACATGTGTACAAAAAATATGGATTTGTAGAAATACCATTGCCTGAAGATGCACATTATATACGAAGTAATATTATGATGGAGAAGCTGTTGTGAAATGCTACCCACACTCTCCACAAACTCCAGTAACCACCATTGCTGCTTGCTGCTTGGTAAATTTTTTTGGTAGCTTTACATTTGGTACTGTCACATCATCAAGGCAAATTGTTTTATCACAATTGATGCAAATAAAATGTACATGATCGTCGTGGTGGTGTCCTTGTTGGCAATTGTGTTTGCAAAGAGCGTATAAAATAGAATTATCGGTAGTAGGTATTTGGTGTATGATACCTTTTTCTACAAAAGTTTGTAGCGTACGATACACTGTTACTCTATCAAAAGTAGCGGAGGTGTTTTTTTCAATATCGGCATGTGCCAATGCACCATTAGCTGCTAAAAACAAATCCAATATTTTTTTTCTGCTATCTGTTACGCTTAGTCCAGATTGGCGCAATATGTCTGGTTGTGTTTGCATATATAATTATGTTGGCGAACTGCTAAACCCACTCATAAACCTAGTGTGATCAACTTTTTCTTTTAATAAACTTTTTATATCATGCAATAGTTTTTGCACTTCATCTTCTTTTAGCCCGTCATAAATACCTCGTACTCTACGATACCTATCTACCAAAGCAAAAAACTGGGTATGTATAAATTGGTTGGCAATATTTTGTGCACTATCTGGTTTTTGGTTATCTATCATATAACCTACTCTTGCCATTTTGTACAACGAATCTTTGCTACCAGTAACAAAATGCCAATTGCTATTTTTTTTGTTTTGTTCAACTATCGTTTTGCTAAATGTGTAAACACCATCTTCATCTTTTTGCAAAGTGCTATTAATCATTTTTTGTTCATGTGCCTTCATAATGGGTACACTATCCATTTCTGGCATACAAGTATGAGAAATAATGAGAAACTCATTGTTGTCTTTATAGGCATCATATACACGCCTCATATTAGCATTCATTTTTGGGCAAATGCCCTTACAAGTTGTAAAAAAATATTCGGCTACATATACTTTATCATCGGTATTTTTTTGGGTAATAACAACTCCATCTTGATTTGTAAAGCTAAAAGCAGGTACTGCTGGGTTTATTACAGCCAAAGGTGCAGCATCAAAATCATAATCTTTAAAAACCATGCCGTAAAAAATACCTAACAATGCAGCAAAGAAGATAAAATAAAACCAAATTTTTTTATTCATAAAACCTTTATTTAACCTTGTTAAAATAAAACAAATTGAATTGCAAAGGTAAGTTTAGAAATGTAAAGTTTGTATATAAAAGTAGTATCGAATTAAATACTCTACTGTAAAAACAGGAGAAAAAAATGATGCCATAATTGATATAGATGAAATGTGCGACGCCAATGCTGATGCCATAACAACCAAAAGCTGGTAACCAAATTTTTTTAATGACTTTACTATTTATGTTATTGCATAAAATCTTTATTAAATTTGTGCAATGGCAAGCTTTCAAATACAATCTTCTTACACACCCGCAGGCGACCAACCAAATGCTATAACACAATTAACCAATGGTATAATAGAAGGCGAAAAACACCAAGTATTGCTTGGGGTAACTGGTAGTGGTAAAACCTTTACCATGGCTAATGTTATTCAAAATACCCAAAAACCAACCTTGGTAATTACGCACAACAAAACACTTGTAGCACAATTATACGGAGAGTTTAAGCAGTTTTTTCCTGACAATGCGGTTGGTTATTTTGTATCGTATTACGATTATTATCAGCCCGAAGCATACATGCCAAGCAGCAATACGTATATAGAAAAAGACTTAGCTATAAACGAAGAGTTAGATAAATTAAGACTGCAAGCTACTGCACAATTGCTAAGCGGCCGAAGAGATATTATAGTAGTAGCCAGTGTAAGTTGTATATATGGTATGGGCAACCCCGAAGAGTATGAAAATGGAATTATTAGAATTAAAAAAAATCAGATAATTAGCCGCCAAGGGTTTTTACATGCGCTTGTAAATAGTTTGTATAATCGTAGCCAAGGCGATTTTACCAGAGGTACATTTAGAGTAAAAGGCGATACGGTAGATATTAATTTGCCTTATGTAGATTATGGCTACAGAATAAGTTTTTTTGGAGATGAAATTGAAAGTATAGAAACCCTAGAACTTAGCACAGGTAAGCGTATTGTGCAGGTAGATGATGCTGCAATTTTTCCTGCATCGTTGTACTTAGCACCAAAAGATATGCAAGCAAAAGTGATAAGCCAAATACAAGATGAGTGTTTTGCGCAAGCTGAATATTTTAAAAAATCGGGTAAATATATAGAAGCTCAACGCATAACCGAAAGGGTAAATTACGATATTGAAATGATAAAAGAATTGGGTTATTGTAATGGTATAGAAAACTACTCTCGGTTTTTTGATCAACGCCAACCTGGTGCAAGACCCTTTTGCTTGATGGATTATTTTCCGAAAGATTTTTTGTGTATTTTAGATGAAAGCCATCAATCTATACCGCAAATAAGTGGTATGTATGGTGGTGATAGAAGCCGAAAGCTTACGCTAGTAGAATATGGATTTCGATTGCCATCGGCAATGGATAATAGGCCTCAAAATTTTCATGAGTTTGAAAATTTAGTAAATCAAATTGTATATGTATCTGCAACACCTGGAGAATACGAATTGGAAAAATGCGGAGGCACTGTAGTAGAGCAAGTTGTAAGACCTACAGGTTTATTAGACCCACCAATAGAAGTACGCCCATCTATAAACCAGATAGACGACTTGCTCGACGAAATAGACAAGCGCATACAAATGGGCGATCGTATATTGGTAACTACTCTTACCATACGTATGGCCGAAGAAATGCAAAAATATTTGCAACGAATAAATGTAAAATCGAAATACATACATAGCAAAGTACATACGTTAGATAGAATTGAAATTTTGAGAGAACTTAGATTAGGTATTATTGATGTACTTGTAGGTGTAAATCTTTTGAGAGAGGGATTAGATTTGCCAGAGGTATCATTAGTAGCAATATTAGATGCCGATAAGGAAGGGTTTTTAAGAAATGAACGTAGCCTAACACAAACTGCAGGTAGAGCTGCCCGAAACTCCAATGGCTTAGTAATTTTTTATGCAGATAAAATTACCATGAGTATGCAAAAAACTATAGATGAAACTCAAAGGCGTAGAGAAAAACAAATTGCATATAATACACTGCACAACATTACACCTACAACAATATCAAAAACAAAAGAGCAGGTTTTTGCACAAGGCAGTGTGTTGGATATTAAAAACTATGATGAAAATAATATTAATGTAATTGAAAATGCCGAAGATGTTTTAACTATAGCTGCCGAAGACCAAGCAGTGTACAAAACCATACCAGCTATGGAAAAAGCTATAGCCAAAACAAAAAAAGAAATGGATAAAGCAGCAAAAGAAATGGATTTTATGGAAGCTGCTAGGTTAAGAGATACTATGTTTAAACTACAAAAGGAATTAGAAGAAATGAAAAGTTAACTACCTTATTTATAAGAATATGAGTTATGTAGTGTAATAAATATTTTAAATTTCAAATTTTTTATTGGGTAAAACTAAACACATCGGCATCTTTTAAAAATGGTAACTGCTCTCTTGTTTTTATTAAATTTTCTTTTTGTAGCTCAATTGTAAACATATCTTCATCATCTGCTTTATGGTAAAGTATTTGTCCTTGTGCATCTACAATTAACGAATTGCCGCTGTGATAAATATTATTACCATCATTGCCTACACGGTTTACACCAATTACATAACATTGATTTTCGATAGCTCTGGCACAGAGTAATGTTTTCCAGGCATGGCTGCGACGCTCAGGCCAATTGGCAACATATATAAGTATGTCGTATTCGGGCTCTTTGTTTAAATTTTGTGTTTGCCTAGCCCATACCGGAAAACGTAAGTCATAACATATTTGCAAATTTATTTTCCATCCTTTTACTTGTGCTATTAATCTTTTTTTTCCGGCTGTGTAATGCTCGTTTTCTTTTGCAAAACCAAATAAATGTCGTTTATCGTAATATCCAAATTGCCCATTGGGCAACATCCAAATAAGTCGGTTATAATAATTTTCGTTTTCGCAAATAATAATACTTCCAGTTAAAATAATTTTTTCTTCTTGTGCTATTTTTTTCATCCATTCCATGGTTTCCCCATCCATGGTTTCGGCTAATGCAATTGGGTTCATAGAAAATCCCGTAGAAAACATTTCGGGTAGTATTACTATTTCTGTAGCAGATTCTCTATCCTTTATTTTTTTATGTAACATTTGCAAATTAGCTGCTTTGTTTTCCCAATACAAATTAGTTTGTATAATGCTTATTGTGAGTGTTTGCATAGTATGAAGGTAAGAAAAATATAATTTTTACGAATAAGCTTCATAGTTTTTGAAAACAAATTGCTATTTTATTGCAATAATTCTTTACTTTTAAAAACAATTTTTTTATTAATATATATTTATAATGTTGTTTAAAAATAAAACCATAGTAATTACTGGAGCAAGCAGAGGTATTGGAAAAGCAATAGCACTTAGGCTAGCAAAAGAAGGTGCTAATATTGTAGTAGCATCAAAAAGCACCGTAGAAAACCCAAAGCTTGGTGGTACAATTTACAGTGCAGCAAAAGAAATAGAAGCTGCTGGGGGCAAAGCGTTGGCAGTGCCATGCGATATTAGAGATGAAGCACAAATAGAAAACGTAATTACAAAAACTTTAGAAACTTTTGGAGGTATTGATGCATTAATAAATAATGCATCGGCTATTTCGCTTACTAAAACCGAGGCTACCGAGGCTAAACGATTTGATCTTATGCATAGTATAAATGTGAGAGGTACATTTTTGATGAGTAAAGCTTGCATACCACATTTAAAAAAGTCAGAAAATGCTCACATTCTAACTTTATCGCCACCATTAAATATGGATATGAAATGGTTTAAAAACCATATTGCATATACAATAAGCAAATATGATATGACAATGATAGCACTTGGATTAGCTGCAGAGCTAAAGGAATTTAATATAGCATCGAACGCTTTGTGGCCACGTACTACTATAGCCACAGCTGCGGTACAAAATTTGCTAGGAGGAGAAGCCTTAATAAATATGAGCCGTACTACTGATATCGTTGCAGATGCTGTTCATGTTATTTTGAGTAAACAATCTGCTACTTGTACTGGCAATGCATTTATAGATGAAGTTGTATTGGCTGCTGAAGGTGTTACAAATTTTGATAAGTATGCTGTAGTGCCGGGAGGAAAACTATACAACGATTTATTTTTGTAATGGAGAAATTTATTTATTTTACTTTTAATCAATTTAAAAATAGTTTTTTTTACAATATTTTTAATTTCAAGTAGCAGCAAATGGATAATAATGATATTTTAAAAAAATTACGTGTAGCACTTTCGCTTCGCAACGATGATATTATCGAAATATTGGCACTTGTAAATTTTAAAATAAGCCGTGGTGCTTTAGGCGATATGTTTAGAGCCGCCGACCACCCAAGCTTTGTGCCAGCACAAGACCAAGTACTTCGCAATTTTTTAAATGGCTTAGTTATTTACAAAAGAGGTGTAATGGAAAGGCCAGAGAGTGAAGGGAAACAAGTATAATAGCTAATAAAAAGTATTGAAATTTTATAGTAATGATTTCATCATTACCTTTAAATTAATGTACATATTTTTTTGTAAGTAGCCACTGCTCAAAAAGCTTGAAATACCAATTTAATTGAGCTCTAAAAAATGTACAAAGTTTTCATTTATTTGTGCTTTAAAAAAAATCAGAATAACATTATTATAATTTCAGCTTTCAATTAAAGAAAAAAATCTTCTTTATTAAGCAAGGTTTTATCAACAATTTTTCAGTTTTATACCTCAAAAAAAGCATTTAAAAGATGGACTACTACTGCACAATCGTAATAATTTTAGATTCTATAATTTATGTTACAGCAATGTAGTAATGTTAAACGGAGGAATATACCAAATGTTATAAACCAAAAAATAAGATGGATGAATTGTATTAGCGATTGTAAATAAACAATTATTTTGATTTTACTACTTTAGGTTTAAGTGTGTTTTTATGTGATTGTTTTACCATTTCCTCTTTTAGTAAACACCTTTCTATATCTTCCTTATAAGTTTTTATTTTATCATCGCTAAGCGAAAATAAAATTGCTTGTTTATAATTTTTTATAGCATGGGCATAGTTCTGCAATAGTTCATACATAGCTGCACGCTTGCTGTATATCCAACATTTATCAAGTGTAGCTATTTCTACACAAAAAGATAAATGAAGGTCTAAATCATCCCACCGTTCCAAATCAGATAACAATGTTGCATAATGAAAGTAGGGATGAGGGTAAAGTGGAGCCATTTTTATAGCCATCAAAAAATGCTTTTCGGCTCGGGCATAGTCATCAAACTGGGTTTTAAATATCCAACCCATAGAATTGTGCGCAGGCGCATGGTCTGGCATTTCGTAAAGTATGGTTTCGCATTTTTTAAATGCTTCGGTATATTCGTTATTTTTAATATCCGCTTCGCTTTCTAAATATAATTCATCTACGTTCATAATAATTCATAGTTTAATTGTTGCATCGTTAAATTGTTAAAGTTTATAATAATCGAAATACTGTTTAATTAATCATAGACTAATAACAATTGCTCTAATTTCAAAATTTAAAAAATCTGTTTTTAAATTTAAGGGCATCTCTAAAAACTAAGTTTGAAAACCAAAAAGGATGCAAAGGAAAGAATTTCTTTGTGTTCTTTGAGTTAAAATTTGTCTTTGTATTTTTAGAGGTTTCTTTAAGTTAGAGAGATTAACAATTCAATAATTTACACCTTCTTTGGTGGCAAAGCAAAAGCGATCGCCTCATGCTCAAAATTACCATTGTGAGCTCCATCGCAAAATGGTTTGTTTTTAGATAAGCCGCAACGGCATAGTCCTAAAACATTTCTTCCGCCAAGGTCGTACACACCACCATTTCTATCTACAATTTCAAAATCGCCTTCTACTTTTAAAGAACCATTGTTGTTGATGGTTATTTTTACTTTTTCCATTTTATGATTGTTTTATAATATCAGCAATAATTTTTAAATGATGATTTGTATGAATTAATAATACTTTTTTTACGCCTGATAATTTTGTTTTACCAAAAAATGGATGATCTAAATAATGGGTAGCAGATAAATTATCTAATTCTAATATTTTTTGCTTAGCCAATTCTAATTTTAATTTTACCTCAGCTTCATTAAATTCGCTTACTGGCAACGAAGCTTTAGGCGCTTTGGCTCTACCTCTAGGAAATTTTTTTAATAAAAAAGCAAAAAATCTATTTTTATCAAATTTCCATTTATAATCGGCAGGGTTACTTGCTTTAGTAGCATCTATTATTCTATTATTTGCCAAAATAATATGCTCAATATGCCAACCTACATTTGCTGCCGATATTTTTGTGTTTTGCCTTTCGGCAAATATAAATTTAGTTTCTACTTTTTGTAAGGCTTTAATTATTTTATTCATTTTACTTTTACTTGTTGTATAATTAATGTTGCCAAATGGTATGCCGCTGAAGTGAGTGACACAACGATGATGCCCATAGCTGCTTCTTTGTTCGGAAAAAACTTTACCTCCGCCTCTCCAAAGGAGAGGAATTAAGCTACAATAATTTAAAATAATTTTACTTTATCTCAATTCTAAATCTACCAACCTAATATCCACGCAAACATAAGTGGAGCCACTATTGTAGCATCACTCTCTACAATAAATTTAGGTGTATTAATATCTAATTTACCCCACGTTATTTTTTCGTTTGGCACAGCACCACTATAGCTTCCGTACGATGTGGTCGAGTCTGATATTTGGCAAAAATAATTCCAAAAAGGTACATCATGCCACTCCAAATCTTGATACATCATTGGCACTACACAAATAGGAAAATCGCCTGCTATACCACCGCCAATTTGAAAAAAGCCTACACCCTTTCCCGATGAATTATTTCTATACCAATCCGCAAGCCATACCATATATTCTATACCACTTTTCATGGTGCTTGCTTTCATTTCGTTTTTAATAATGTACGATGCAAAAATGTTTCCCATGGTACTATCTTCCCAGCCTGGCACTACAATTGGAATATTTTTTTCGGCTGCTGCAAGCATCCAACTATTTTTGGGATCTATTTCGTAATACTGCTCCAATACGCCACTTAGCAACATTTTGTACATATACTCATGCGGAAAATAACGTTCGCCTTTTGAATCGGCATCTTTCCAAATTTTTTCAATATGCTGTTGCAATCTTCTAAATGCCTCCTCCTCAGGTATGCAAGTATCGGTTACACGGTTGTAATGATTTTCTAGCAAATCCCACTCATCTTGTGGGCTCAAATCTCTATAATTTGGCACTCTTTTGTAATGGCTATGCGCTACCAAATTCATTACATCTTCTTCAAGGTTTGCACCTGTACAACTAATAATTGCAATTTTATCTTGTCTTATCATTTCGGCAAGGCTAAGCCCAAGCTCCGCCGTACTCATAGCACCAGCAAGGGTTACCATCATTTTGCCACCTTCGTTTAGGTGTGTTACATAACCTTTTGCGGCATCCATAAGTGCTGCAGCATTAAAGTGTCTATAATGGTGTTCTATAAAATTTGAAACTGGTCCTTGGCTCATAATATTGTAAAGTTTAGGCTACAAAAATAACTGCTTTTTAGCAGTAATTGGCAGTAAAAATAAAAGAAAAATTAGAACAATTTTGGCGGTCAATATTATTTCATTACTTAGCCTTTGTTCAGGCTATTCACTGCAAGTCCTCGGTGTCGTTCCTCCACCTGTGGGCTTTACGTTTCTATCCTGCCGCTTGTGGGCAGTATAACTTTTGGCAGCACTTATTGTAGCGTTTTTTTCAACACCGTATTTTAAGTATATACCAAATGAAAAGAGATATTTTTTTGAAATATTAGCTCTTTGCCAATTGTAAAAATGGCGCTTGTTTTTGAGCAAATGCAAAGCCACCAAATAAAACAATAGCATAAAACAAATCGCCCATTAATGTGCCATTAATAAATGGTATACCAGCTACATAGCATTGTACAAGGCCAGCAAAACTTTGCGGATAAGTAGTACTACCAAGCCATACACCAAAATTTGAAACTGCAAAAAAGATAAGAGCCGAAGCTAAAGCACCAATAAATACATTTTTTACAGTAACTTTTTTAAGTATAAAAAAAGCAGCAATAGCTATTAATGCATAAGCACCATATTGCCAAAAAAAGCCTTTGTAAAACCAAGTAAATGTTGGAAAAAATTTTGCATAAATAACATTATTTATAAACAAATCGCTAAGCCATGTGGCCAAAATTGTAATAGCAATTGCATGCCACTTTTTAGCAAAATGTGCTGCACCAAATAACGCAATAGCACCAAGTGGCGAAAAATTTTGAATAGGCAATAGCCTACAAAAGGCAGCAGCAAATACAATACCTACTAATACTATAAAACGGATATTAATTTTTTGAGTTATCATAATTCATTTTTTTATTTATTACTTAATAATAAGTAAACATAAGTTGCAAATATAAGTAATGCAATGCTTTTAGTAAAAATAAGATTTACAAAAAATTTCATAATTTTATACATTAATATTATGAACCTACTTGCCCACGCATATTTATCTTTTAATAATACAAATGTGTTGGTTGGTAATATGATTAGCGATTATGTAAAAGGAAAAACCCAATACAATTATCCAATACCAATACAACAAGGCATACAACTGCACCGAGCAATAGACGAATTTACAGATACACATGCCGTTACAATCAAGTTAAAACAATTGTTTAAACCTACCTACCGATTATATGCAGGTGCTTTTGTAGATGTAGTTTACGATTATTTTTTGGCAAACGATAAAAATGAATTTGCCAATAGTTTAGTGTTAAAAGAATTTACGCAAAGCACCTATAAATCTTTAGAAAAAAACATTGTACATTTCCCAGAAAAATTTGCCAAAACATTTACCTATATGCAATTGCAAGATTGGCTGTATAATTATAAAACTACAACTGGTATGCAAAAAAGTTTTAACGGACTTGCTCGTAGAGCTACATATATAACCGAAACAGATACTGCATTTCAAATATTTTTAGCCGAAATGGATTATATTGAAAACGAATACAAACAATTTTTTCCAGAATTAAAATTATTTGCATACAATAAATTAGCTATACTTTTGGTACAATAATTTTATAATTTGTTTAAAATAATATTTATGAAGAAGTTTTTTTATGTACTATTTTTTTCTTGCTTTATTTACACTACTGGGCTTGCGCAGCCCGAGCCTGTAATTCCTCCTTTAGATAAATCTCCTTTAGATATGAGCACTTACCCTGCTAACTATCCTTTGCTAAAAATTCAAGATAAAGTAAAAGAGCCTTTGGTAGCAAGAATTACCTACAGCCGACCTCAAAAAAACGACAGAGTAATTTTTGGAGAATTGCTAGAGTATAATACTGTATGGCGTTTTGGCGCAAACGAAAATACCGAAATAGAGTTTTTTAAAGATGTAAAAATTAATAAGGTACTGGTAAAAAAAGGCAAATACTCAGTTTTTGCTATACCCAATACCGATAAGTGGACAATAATATTTAATAAAGATTTATACACTTGGGGCTCTTTTAAATACGATATAAAAAAAGACATTTTAAGGGTAAACGTACCTGTGCAATTAACAACAGCAATTGCTGAAACTTTTTTTATTTATTTTGAAAAATCGAGTATTGGGTTTACAATGAATGCAGGCTGGGATAATGTGAAAGTAACATTACCAATTTTGTAGCTTTTATTATATTTTAGTAAAGGATTTTTTAATTAATAAAAATCTATACAAATGTTTGTTCGCAATATAAAACTAGCAAAATAAAAAACAAATTCATGAAATTAAAACATATTTCATTTGCTATCTTTTTTCTTTTTTCGTGTAAACAAAAGGAATTAAAAAACAATACTCAAATAGGTATTTCGGCAGATACAACCCAAAGAAAACATTCGTTATTAAATGCCGATATTTCGCCAATGGATATGAGCTGGTGCCCTGTAAATTACCCTTTGGCAAAAATGGAAAACAATATAACGCAAAAACTAATAGCGAGGGTAATTTATAGCAGACCGCATAAAAATCGACGCCAAATTTTTGGTGATACACCCAAAAGCCTTTGCCAATATGGAAAACCATGGCGCTTAGGTGCCAATGAAGCTACCGAAATTACCTTTTTTGAAAATGTACTTATTGCCGATAAAAACATTGCAAAAGGTACTTATATATTGTATTGTATTCCAAAAAAAGATAAATGGCAAGTAATTTTAAATAATAATTTATATACTTGGGGCTTACATATTGATAGCAGTAAAGATGTATTCAAAACCGAAATACCAGTTATAAGCCAGGCTCCAATTATTGAAGATTTTACGATGCTTTTTGAAGAAAACAATACAGGCGCCAATTTAATTATGGCTTGGGATAATGTAAAAACTGTGTTACCAATTGTTTTTAAAAAATAGTATTTTAATTTTATATTATGTGTGGCATTGCAGGCATTTTATCTACCAACAAAAACATTGTAAATAAACATTCGCTAAAAAAAATGGCGAATGCACTTTCGCATAGAGGGCCTGATGGAGAAGGCTTTTGGATAAATGCTGAAAATAATATTGGACTTGCTCATAGGCGATTAGCCATAATAGACTTATCTGAAAATGCGGCACAACCTATGCATTTTGCTGATAGATACAGCATTACCTTTAATGGTGAAATATATAATTATAAAGAACTAAAAAAGTTATTACAAAGTAAAGGTTACACATTTAAAAGCGAAAGCGATACCGAAGTAATATTAGCAGCTTACGATTTTTATAAGAATAATTGTGTTCAATATTTCGATGGCATGTTTGCATTTGCAATATGGGACGAAGTAGAGCAAATGCTTTTTTGTGCAAGAGATATTTTTGGCGAAAAGCCCTTTTATTATTTTTTTGAAAAAAATGTATTTGCTTTTGCTAGCGAAATGAAAGCCCTTTGGAATATAGGGATTAATAAAAATGCTGATGAAAAAATGATGGTAAATTATTTAGCCTTAGGCCATGTACAAAATGCCACAAACAAATCGCAAACTTTTTTTAAAGATATTTTTTCGTTACCACCAGCTCATGTTGGTATGTTTACTTTACAAAATTTGCATTTTAAAATATATAAGTATAAAGATGTAGATAAAAAAACAACTTTAAAAATTTCGGAAAATGATGCAATTGAAAAAATAAATAATTTACTTACAACATCTATTAGCATGCGTTTGCGTAGCGATGTGCCAATTGGCTCTAGCTTAAGTGGAGGTATCGATAGCTCTACAATTGCCTATTTAATTAAAGAGCAAAATAAAAATAGTTTTAAAACATTTTCAGCTATTTTTCCTGGGTTCGAAAAAGATGAAAGCCTATTTATACAAGAGTTATCTCAATCTTTATCCATACAAAATTTTGGTACTACACCAAACGAATTAGGATTAATAAAAGATTTTGAAAAACTATGTTATCATCAAGAAGAACCTTTTACTTCCTCTAGTATTTATGCTCAATACAAAGTGTTTGAATTAGCAAAAAATCACAACATAAAAGTATTATTAGATGGTCAAGGAGCCGATGAGGTTTTTGGCGGCTATACAAAGTACATACATTGGTATTTGCAAGAGCTTATCAATTGCAATAAATTTGCCAAATTTAAAAATGAATTTGGTGCTTTTGCAAAAAATAAAATTGATATAAAATTTGGCTTAAAAAACATAGCTGCTACTTATATGCCAGCTCATGCTGCTGTAGCTTTAGAAAAAAATGAAGCCAACAAGATTTTAAAAAACAATAATTTAAGTGCTGAAATACGACAGCTTGTAAAAGGAAACGAAACAGAAGGTATTTATAAGCCTGTAGTTACAATGCTAAACGATATTTTGTATTACAACACCATGCAGTATGGGCTAGAAGAGCTTTTGAGGTATGCTGATAGAAATAGTATGGCACATGGAGTAGAAGTACGCTTGCCTTTTTTAAATTACGAATTGGTGCAATTTATTTTTTCGTTGCCACCTTTTTTTAAAATTAGCAATGGGTTTACAAAAAGTATTTTGAGAAAAACCATGCAAAATAAATTACCAAATAGTATTTTATGGAATCCCATTAAAACTGGGTTTGAGCCGCCGCAAAAAATATGGATGCAAAGTAAAATAGTGCAAGAATATATTTACAATGCCAAAGAATTGCTAGTATCTGAAAAAATATTAAACGCTAAAGTTTTACAACAAAAAATTAATGCAACCAACGCACATCAAATAGATAATGCCGATTGGCGGTATTTGAACTTAGCAGCGGCTTTGAAAATTAATAATTATTACACATAAATTATTTAGAAGAGAAAATGATATTATTACTTTTTAGTGGGTTTAAAATAATTGATACATGCTTAATTTTTGTACAAGTTTTATGATAAAAAGCACATTCGAATGGTCAGTTATTTGTATTGATTGGCAAAGTACTCTTTTCTTATAACCTAAGGTTAAGCAGCAATTAATTTAGGTTGATTTATTGTGGCAAGTATCGTTCTTTTTTTAGGCAAATTATGAAAAAAGCAAATCCCCAACAACTCAAAATATTTTTAAAAATAAAATTGTTATACACATTTTGGTGTCATACTCACTATTAGTATTATATTACTAATAATCTACCTTATTCTTTATCAATACTATTTTATAATAAAAGACACTGTTGTTTTTTTGCCATTTGCATCTTGCAAGGTAATTTGATAATTGCCCAAAGCTATATTGTCTAGATCGATAATTTTTAAAGCATTACTATCTGTAATTTCTGTAGTTAATTTTTTAATTATCTGACCAAGATTATTGGTAACTTTTATGTCGTATTTACCCGTATTTTTATTGGTAAATTGTATATTAATTTTATTATTAGTTACTATAGTTGGATAAATATTTATATTGCTTTCTGCAGCTTCGGTAGTATCTATAATTTTGCTTACCATAGCTATACTTGTGTATTTTATATTACCTGTAATATTTGTATATTTTACTCTGTACCAGTTTGCTGCTTTGCTTGCGGTAGCATCTATAATACTATAGTTGGCATTGCCACCATTATTTGCTGTAGGCGTTTGTGTTTTTATTTGTGCAAAATTGCTTCCATCGTTGCTTTGCTCTATGCTATAATTATTTATGTTTGCTTCGGTTTGTACACCCCAATTTATGGTTACAGTATTATCACTATTTCTTATTGCTGCAATATTCGTAAAATTGGTAGGGTTTTGTTTAAATATAATAATAAATCTATCGGTAGCTTTGCTTGCAGCATCTGTTGTTATATCAAAAAACACTTTGGTTGTATCTTGTATATTTATTTCGGTTTCTGTATTCAAAAATTTATCTACCAAATATGGTTTTAATGCTACAGAAGTAAACACATAAGGATCTATAATAAAACTATATCCAGCTACTCTAGTACCAGTTAATCCAAGTTTTATGGTGTCTGCTTGTGTTGGCATTTGTCTTCTTTCTACCACCAAATTTTTGTTGTTGCTTTTTATAAATAAATTATCGTATGTATTTGTAAATTTAATTACATCATCATTGTCAATACTGTTGCTAAAAGTATTATCAAAACTTGTAGTTGCACCATCTACAAAAATATAATTATTGCTAGCATTTTTTTCAAACAAGCTAAAATCTATTGTGGGTATTACAATGTTGGCATTGCTTGTGCGGCTTACTAAAGAGCTTAGTATACCTTTATCGGCTTCTTTAATGGTTATTGTACCTGCGCTTGCTGAGTTGTTTTGCACAAAAAATGCTTCGCCACTTTGTATTGTATTTCGTATTGCACCTCCAGCTAAGCCATTGAGCCTATAATCGGAGCCTACTAAGCTATAATTCTCGTAACCACCTACGCCATACAAACCTGGCAATACTGGGTTCCAAACTATAAAAGCATTAGCAGTAAAGGATTTTGTAATGGTAGCAAAATTTATTTGCGATGCATAGGGGTTTCCAATAGATTGGAATTTGTTTGCTAATACATTAAATGATTGATTGGCTGTGCGTATTTTTCCTTTAATACGAAGGTTAGTAGGAGTGCCTAAAATAGAGGTGTTGCTAGAGTTTACGGCTCCTCTATCGCCCCTTACAAATACCATATAACCTTGTGTGTTGGCTATTTTGGTAGAGGTAGTGTTCGATAATTCGGTCCATACATTAGCAGCATCGTTATACCATTTCATAGAGCCTCTTTGGGTGTAATAATCTAACTCTGCATTGGGGCCAGATGGGCCAGTAATAGCTGTACCATAATTTGTAGATGTTAATGCACTTACGCCTTCTCTCCACGATGCTGCAATGGTAGGTGTGGTAACATCTGCAGCATTTAATTGTACAGGAGTGGCTAAAAAACGCCATGCTTTTTCGCCAAATAAATATCTTTCTATTTCGAAACGGTAATTGCCATTGTAAACAATAGATGGTATTGTAGCACCCAAATTAGTAATATGTGATGTTCTTAAAGCCGAAGATCGCATGATAACGTTTCCGGTATTTAGTATTGTTTTTGTATTTGGTTTTGGTTCAAATTCGTTTAAAATACCAATTGTAGAATCTAAAGATAAGCCAGCAGTATGGGTATTGTTATTGGTAAAATCGTAAAAGTTAATAGGCGTAGCACCTGCATCGGCATAATATCTTTGACCGTTAATAGCAGATGTAAATGTAAACCTACCAGTATTGGCATTAAAGGTATGCCCCGTATTTGTTCTATACAAATTGCCAGCTAAATTTACGTTAGAAGCACTACCAGTTTTTACACCAGTACCAGTAAGGGTAATATTGCCATAAGCATTTACATTATTTACTGTACCTGGTATTGATTGAGCAGCGCCATAAAATAATACCGTACTTGTTGGAGTTAAATTGTATGTAGAAAAATTTGCAGGAAAGTTGCTACCTGTAATTCCTCCAGCTATTCCACCAAGTTGTAAGGTAGAATTTGGTTGTAAAATAAAACTACTATTAAAAATGCCTGGTGCTATAAAATCTTTTGCATTAATAGAAAAGTTTGCTGGCATTATAAGGGTAGATGCTGGAGTTACTTCTACATATCCGCCATTATCGTTTACATAACTATTCTGATTTGTACCTACTGTTATAGCAGTAGTTGGGCTACCATTTGCTCCAATTTTTAATACATCAAATGTTAAGGCATTTGCAAAAGGTGATGTATTTGTATTGTTTGATATATAAACAGTATCGGTAAATAATGGGTTTAATATTATAGAAGTAAACTTTGGATTTGTATATGATTTTGCATTAAAAGTTAAACTATCGCCATGTAACACATAATTGGCATAAGTACTTGTACCAGGTGCCGAACCAAATATGCAATAAGCATTATCTGTATTTAACCCAATTCGTGTATTGCGAAATACTGTAATTGTGCCACCACCTTTTGCTATAAAAATACAGCTATCGCTAGATAAATTGCCAGAAGCAGACATACGCACAAAACCATTCATTACCATATTATAATTAGGGTGTAGTATAGTTTTAAAAATTTTATTTGTGCCAGATGTAGCTGAGTTTACTAATGTAAGATTTTTAATACAAATATCGTTTGTAATATCTACTGTTACAGCATCTACTCCTGCATTTGTACCTGTATATGTAATATGTGCGCTTTCGCAGCAAGTAGGTACATGCCCAAGGCTCCAGGCTAAGCTATTCCAATTAATATTGCCAGTTTGTGGAGTAATAGCATAGTTGGTAGCATCTATAAAGCAAGGTAATGACTGATCTATATAAATTGGGTTTGTACGAACTTTATCACCATAGCCGTATGTAGTTGTTAAAGGTGTGCCACAAGGTCTGTCTGCTCTTTGTTCTACCATTATTTTTGAGCCATTTGCAAAACTACAATCTAAATTAAAAATTAATTTCAATTTTGCTTGCCTTTTGTCGGAAGCTGGGTAATCTATCGAACCTGGCAACCCATTTGTACCCCAAT
The DNA here is from genome assembly GCA_013141435.1 of Ferruginibacter sp. Classification (GTDB taxonomy): domain Bacteria; phylum Bacteroidota; class Bacteroidia; order Chitinophagales; family Chitinophagaceae; genus Ferruginibacter. Next base: position 4,665 of record JABFQZ010000015.1, on the reverse strand, counting down.
TTGCTATAACTTGCGCATGATCTTCTACTTTATAAGTATATACACCACTTGTTATTGATGGAGTAATAGTTTGCCAAAAACCACTGCCTGTAGGGTATTCGATCTGGCCTTGTGTAATTGTTAAACCTAAAGGTGGTGTTACTAAAAAAATAGGATTATCGGCAAATGCAGAATGCGAACTGTTTAATACATATTCTACCGTTTGTGCATTACAATCAGTTAATAATGATAGTGGTTGAGTGCTTACCGATAATTGTATTTGACTTTGGTTATTGTCTATTGCTAGCCAGTTAGATTTTGTGCAGTTTTGCATTACAAAACTACTTGGGTATGCTATGCAATTAAAGCCTTGGTTTATTTGCATACTATCTATACCACAATTGCCAGTTTTTGCAGTTACTGTAAATAATCTGTTGGCGCTTGCAGCTAAATTTCCTAATTGATAAAATCCGTTTGCGTCGGGCAATATGGTTGTAGTACCTTCTTTTATTACGATATTGCTAAGGCTATTTACTGGTGAAATATAAAACCAATTGTTTGTGGCAGCTACTGTACTACTACCATTTTGCAATACTACCGACCAACTTGCTGTACCATTGCTACTATGTATTACACCGGCACCACCACTTAGTATTGGTTGAGGAGCATTATAAGTTACATTTGCTTTTGCACTATCGTATAAAGCATTTTGACCCTGCCAAGGATTATGTTGATAATAACTAGTTGGTGTATTAAAACCATTGCCGGCATTTGTAATTATGTGAGCTGTTTGAACTATACCACCACTAATTGCATTGCATGTTGGTATTACTTTATAACTAAAATTCATTCCCAGATATTCGCCAGGTAATGTATTTGTGCCACCGTAAATAGTAAATAGCGATTTTAAATTTACCAATTTTAATAAACTGCCACTATTAATAATATTGGCTGAGGGAATAGCTAAACTATAACCACCATTTATACCTGATCCATAAGCCCAAGAGTTCCATACTGCAGAACCTATTTCGTAATCGAAACCAAATGGCATTTTAATAACTACAGTATCTGGCACACTTATTATTCTGGCTTCGTAAGGGAATTTTGTAGGTGCACCATTATCCACTAAACTATTTTCATGACCAACATATAAAGTTCTACTTGTGCAACCAGATATTACTTGGTCGTAATTCCAACTCGATGAGTATGAATTTAATATATCTACAAAACTTTGAAAATGATCGCAAGTATATGTGCTATTATTGATAGGTGCAGTAGTAGGAGTGGCTTGTGGGGAGTAAGTTGTATATACTTCGGCATTAGTAAAAGCATGATAATAACCACCAGAATTACAAACAGCACCTGTAATAAATTTAGCATTTACTACTAAGCTATCGCCAGTAAACCATGATGCCTTGCAACTGCTAAAATCGTAATGAGCAATGCCACTAATAATAGTTGGGCTTATAGTACAATTGCTTACAAATACGCCATTGGTGTAAATAGTAGCTCTTCCATTTGGTAATGGATTATACCTATAAGGCCAATTTGTATAGCCTGCGCTAATATTGGCTGCATTTTGTGCAGTTAACGGAAAATCTATGTATAAATGATTAAAAGGTACATTAATATAAGGAGCATCTACTGTATTTGGAAATACTTTTATATTCCAAGTGCCCAAAACAGTATCGCCATTTAAAGTGTTTTTTAGGTTTATTAAACTAAGGTTTGGCGTACCAACAAGTGCATCTGGGAAATTATCGTTATTTGCATCGGGGTATCCATAGTTTACTCTTTTTAAATCGAAAGATATAGGAGTTGCACCTCCTTTTGGACAAGATACTGGGCAGTGTAAGTTTATATTATAAGTTTGGCAAGCTAAACTTAAAACCTTTGATGCACAATTTGTACTATCGTACCAATGTAAATGACCAATTTTAAAATTTTTTGGGCCTCCACTACCACATGTTGCTAAAAGTGGAATAGTAATTATACCATAAGCAAACGAATTTTCGTTCATCTTTATAAATAATGTATCGTTACTCATAAAATTTGTAATGTTTGCAGCATAAGCTGTACCATAATACATTTGTAATGTATGAGTAATTGCACCGTTTAAAGTAATATTGGAAGGTAATTTTATAAAAATATAACTACGCCCATTTATTGCTTTTACTTGCGATAATAACGAGCTGTAATTTAACTGCAAATTAAATGGACCTGCGTTTATATCTGTTGGCCCTTGTACGTTATATTGTGCCCTTGGGTATGAAGTTGTCCATAAATTGGTTCTAGGGCTATTGTTTAAACTATTTTCACATTGATTTTTGTAGGATGTTGCTACAGCAACTGCTGCCCAACCATAATAATCTGGGTAGCATTGTATTTGCGTGCAAGACACATTGGTATGATATTCTCTAAATTCTATTTCTACATAATCTCCTGCTGGTATTACTAAACCAGGTAATGTCATTTCTACATTATTATTGAACCATGTAGGGTCTAATACACATGCCGAATTATATTTTAAATAATCAGCATAATTTACAAGTGCTGCACCAGGTACTCTTACCATGTTTCCTAAAACAACCCCAGTACTACTTTTTACTACCCAGTTTGTAGTATCGGTGTAGGTAAAGTAAAAAGCTCCTTCTGTCCAGCCCCAATACGTAAGTTTATAATTTATGGCTGGGCCAGTGCCAGAATTTGTTACTCTAAGTTTTTGAATTGTATAACCACCATCTGGACAAAAATCCTTATTAGGATTTGGTAGGGTTGTTGTTATTAGTGGCAAATCATTGCTCATCGTAATATCACTAGTAACATTTATTTTACTACATGCAATATTGGTTGTATGACTAAACCACTCTACACCATAACTTGTTGGAGTGTTTATGCATTTTAATATTGTAAAATTCTCGGTAAAAATTAACTGTTCTCCATTGCAAAATAAATTATCAACTCCAAAAAAGTTGCCGGTTATTCTAAAATATGCACTATCGCTATTTTGAAAAATGGGAGTTAAAGTTGTAGCTCCAATTTTAATGGAATTTAATGAAATAGTAGAACCTGCATACCGTACCCAAAAACCAAGAGTATCTAAACAGCCATTGCCACCGTTAATAACTGTAATATTTCTATTAATGGTATTTCCAATATTTGCATTTGCTAAGGCCGAAGGTGCAATTATAGATAGAGTAGGCGATAATAGAGTATATACGTTGGTAGCAATGTTAGTTTCGCTAAAATTGCAACCTCCACTTACAGTAATATTATCTTTTGTAGTAGATGCGGTGTTGCAATTTGCCCTACGTTTTATGGAAAATGTAATAGATTTATTTGCTAAGGTTGATAAAGTATTTATTTGAAAAATAGGATTTTGAAGATTGCTTATATTGCTTTCAATAATATTAACATCTGCATTGCCAGCTAATTTTGTAAGACTATTTGAAATGTATTGTATTTCGCCAGGGCTATTTAATACACCCAAATTAATTGTTACAAGAGGGTTGGTGCCACATGCTCCGCTATTGGGGAAATCAATTTTTACTGTAAGTAAAGTACTATCCAAACCAATGCTAATGGATTGTGCTGCAGTAGGATAGCTAATTGTTTGAGCATTTAGCGTTATTCCTGAATTAGAAAAAAGTAAAAATAATATTATCCAAATTTTTGTGTGAAATTCTTTTTTCATTTTAAAAAAATATTTTCTTAAATACATACAGTTTCTTTAACGATATTTTATATTTTATATTGTGCTTATGTTTAATTAAATAAAATATGGGTAGTATTTTTTCTACAAAAACAAAAACGATATATATATATAAATGTAATTTATTTATATATGAAAAAAAGGTGCAAAATAGTAGGGATACTATTTGTAAGCATCAGCAATATTTTGTATATTTTTTTATCTTATACACAAAACGATTTCTACAGTAAGTTTTTTTTATTTTTTGTATGTTTTTTTTCAAATTAACTTAAAAAAACAGAAATAATTTTAGTGTACAATATTGAAAATGCAAGTATAATGCTAAGATTTTTTAGCACTGCAATATATTTTTTAACCCAAAAAGTAATTTGTTATATAATTTATTCAATCTTAATGAATTAATTTTTAACTAAAAGGTTACTAAACTTATAAATAATTAAATTAAGGCACTATAAATTTTAGGCTAGATTTTAAGCCAGTTGAAGGGGTTATTACTACATTATAATTTCCTGAAGACAATAAATGATTTGATAAATTTATGTTATATAAAAAATTAGAGTTGCTAATATTTACATTATTACTAATTATTTGCTGACCGATGCTATTAAAAATTTTTATATTGTATTTGCCTTCTGGCTGATTATTAAAAAATATATTTAATTTGCCATTTGTTATTGGATTGTCGTAAATTTTTATTTCGGATAAGTTGCTAGCAAAATTTGTTGCAACTGCATTTACCATAGCTATACTTGTATATTTTATATTACCTGTAATATTTGTATATTTTACTCTGTACCAGTTTGCTGCTTTGCTTGCTGTAGCATCTATTATACTATAGTTGGCATTGCCACCATTATTTGCTGTAGGCGTTTGTGTTTTTATTTGTGCAAAATTGCTTCCATCGTTGCTTTGCTCTATGCTATAATTATTTATGTTTGCTTCGGTTTGTACACCCCAATTTATGGTTACTGTAT
>JABFQZ010000029.1 GCA_013141435.1 Ferruginibacter sp. | reverse complement strand
AGTTGCCCCTTCTTTTACCACTATGTTTGTAATACCATTTGTGGGATTTATATAAAACCAACTATTGGGTGCTGTTAAAGTATTACTGCCGTTTTGTAAAACTACATTCCAACTAGCAGTACCATCGTTGCTAATTATAGTACCGCCACCAGTAAATATAGGTTGTGGGGCATTGTAATTTACAGCATCAGATGCAGTTGCAGAACTATCAGAAACATTATGCCCACCCCAAGGATAATTTTCATGATAAGATAATGGAGTATTTAACCCATTGCCAGCTGTAATTACTTCGTGCCTTTGTGTACCAGCAAAACCAACTATTGAACTACAAGTAGGAATTACTTTGTAATAAAAATAATGGTACGAATATTCTGCTTGTATAGCTTTTGTGCCGCCATATTGCAAAAACAAAGATTTTAATCCAACAAATTTTAAAATATTACCACTTAGTGTAACATTTACTGCTGGTACATTTGTTGTACCCCCACCTTGGTTAAGCATTTGTGCAGATCCTACTTCATAATCGAACCCAGGAGGTATACGCATTACTACTGTATCGGGTGTGCTTATTAGCCTTGCTTCGTAAGGAAATTTAACAGCAGCACCATTATCAATTAAGCTATACTCAGTAAATACTGATACTGTTCTATCTACACAACCATTTATTTGCTGTGCGTAACTATAGTGATTTGTATAGGAGTTTAAAATATCTACATAGTTTTGAAAATGATCGCAAGTGTATGTTGAAGCTGCTATAGGTGCTGTAGTAGGTGTGGCTTGCGGTGCATAAGTTGCATATACTTCTGCTGTTGTAAATGCTTGTGCATAACCTGCTCTATCTGCGTAGCCTCCTATTACATATTTTGCATCTACTACTAGGCTATCTCCAGTAACCCAAGTAGCTTTACAGCTACTAATATCATAATGGGCAATATTATTTATTATAGATGGTGTTACAGTACAATTGCTTACAAAACTGCCATTATTGTAAATGCTTACTACTGCATTTGGCTGTGGGTTGTACTTGTATGGATATTGCAACAGGCCACTAGTAAAATCTGCTACAGGGTATTTGCTCAAAGGGAAATCTATATATAAATTAGTAAAATTCAATCCAAAATTTGGATCAGTGGGCTCTACGTTTGGATATACTTTTATGTTCCAAGTACCTAATACAGTATCGCCGTTTAAAGTGTTTTTTAAATTTAATTGAGATAAAACAGGTGTGCCACTAAAAGCATCTGGCAAATTATCGTTATTGGCATCGGGGTAGCCGTAAGTAATGCGCTTCAGTTGAAAATTTACTGGGGTAGCACCACCTTTAGGGCATGGGCTAGGGCAATGCAAATTGGTATTGGCTGTTTGGCAACTAAGACTTAATGGGAAAGTGGTACAGGCTGTACTATCCCACCAATGCAAATGCCCTATTTTAAATGCTTTTGCACCTCCAGAGCCGCAAGTAGCAATTAAAGGAATTGTAACTTTGCCATTTCCATTTGTATTTTCCAACATATCTATAAACAAAGTATCGTTACTTTGAAAACTATTTAAAGTACTTGGGTAACCAGCTGTTAATGTACTAGTAATAGGCCCATTTAATGTAAAATTAGCTGGTAATTTTATAAAAATATAGCTACGACCAGTACCCGATTTTACTACCGACGCCAGTGTAAAATAATTCAAATTCATACTAAAAGGTATTCCAGCATTAATATCGGGATCTACCTGAACTTGATATTGTGCCCTTGGATAACCTGTGCTATATAAACTAACCCGAGGCTTACTATTGGTGCCAGTACCACATTGGTTATCGTAACTAATTGCAAAATCATCGTTTGCCCAGCCATAATAATCGGGGTGGCACATTTCTGCAGCACAAGTTACATTATTGTGATACACCCTATACTCAATATAAATTGTATCATTTGCCTGAATAATTAGATTAGGTAAAGTCATTTGCACATTAGAGATAAACCATGTTGGATCATCTATACACGTACTATTTAATAAGTTGGCACTACTAGGCATAGCACTACCAGGTACTCTTATCATATTGCCCAAAATATTACCCAATTTATCTTTCGCAACCCAGTTACTTGTATCTGTAGCTACTAAATAATATGCTCCAAGGCTAGAACTCCAATAAGTAGTTTTAAAATTAATAGCAGCACCGGCTCCGCTATTTATTACCCTTACACTTTGTATGCTATAATTACCATCTGGGCAAAATGCTGCAGGAGTAGGAATTGAGATATTAATATTAGGTAAATTGCTGCTCATAGTTACATTAGCAGTTGCTACAACAGTTTGGCATACATTGGGCCCAAATTCGAACCAATTGGTTTTGTAAGTAGTAACAGCCCCACATTTTAAAACTGTAAAATATTCTGTTAATACAATAGGCTCTCCATTGCAAAGTGCACTATCAGCAGTTAAATCGTCGTCTACCAATTCAAAATAAGCTGTATCTACAGTTGGTGGCTCAAATACAGTTAGTTTTTTTGTGCCTAATTTTAGGCTATCTAACCTAAGTGAGCCATTGTTGTATTTTATAGTAAAGCCTAATGTATCCATACAACCATTACCACCATTGGTTATAGTTATGTTTCTGCTATAACTACTACCTACATTTACATTGTTAATTATAGCCGGCGGAGTAATAGTTAAAGCAGGTGCTAACAAATTGTATGTATTAATACTAGGGTCGGTTTCGCTAAAACTACAACTTCCGCTAACTACTATTGCATCTTTTGTAGATGCTGCGGTACCACAATTTGCTCTTCGCTTTATAGTAAAAATAATATCTTGCCCTGCAGTAGGTGAACCAGAAACTGTAAATACTGGGCTTGCCAAATTGCTTATATTGCTTTGGGCAATATTTAATGCAACTGTACCTCCTATTTTTATAATACTACCAGGCATATACTCAATAAACCCTGGAGCATTTGTGGTACCTAAATTTATTGTAACTACAGGATTAGCGCATGCAGAAGGAAAAACAATGCGTACAGTAAGTAAGCTGTTTTCACCAAACCCCCTAGTTACAGCTTGTGCTGGTGTAGGATATGTAATTTGAGCATTACAATAATAGCTTGTAAACACTATTAAAAAAAACATCAAAAAAATACGGCTAGTTTTTTTAAAGTAAATTGAACCCATGCTAAATTAATTTAAGTTTATAGTAATGATATATAATATTGACGAAATTAATTAATTAAACGTTTCTTTTTTAAAAATATTATATTTTGTTGTAAAGTTTATAAAACTAATGTTGAAACAGTAAATTGAAATTTTGCTTAATTATTTTAATTAGTTGTGCTGCTAAAATGTAGTTTCCTTTAATTTTATATGCTTTTCAGTATTGCTTTGAAATATGAATAGAGCAAAAATTAAAACCTTCAAAAAAATTTCACTTTAATTCTAATAAAATGAAAGTAAAAAAAGTTGATATGTAATTAATGTTGAAGGGAGCGTCGCCAATGAAGTTCAATAGTATTACAACCGCTGGTTACATAAGTAAAAATATTTTTATTTTAAAAAATAAATAATAAAATGAAAGGTAAATATTAAAAACTTAGCATTTTACAGTTTGTATTTATATATTTTTGTAATTATGGCAAAAGCGGCTTCAATTACACCATTAATGATACAACACAATGCTATAAAAGCAAAGTATCCTGATGCAATTTTGCTTTTTAGAGTAGGCGATTTTTATGAAACCTTTGGGCAAGATGCGGTTGTAACTTCGCAGGTGCTGGGCATTACATTAACAAAAAGAAATAATGGTGATGAAAATTCATCTCAATTGGCAGGGTTTCCGCACCATGCGCTTGATACGTATTTGCACAAGCTAGTAAAAGCTGGTTATAGAGTGGCTATTTGCGACCAATTGGAAGACCCAAAAGCAGCAAAAGGAATTGTGAAACGTGGAGTGACAGAATTGGTAACACCTGGTGTAGCTACAAGCGATAAATTGCTAGAGCATAACAACAATAATTTTTTAGCATCGCTACATATTACGGATGATATAATTGGTATTGCTTTTTTAGATATTTCTACAGGTGAGTTTTTTATAGCAGAAGGTGATAAAGAATATGCCGATAAATTATTGCAGAGTTTACAACCTGCCGAAGTTATTTTTCAGCGCAACAAACAAAAATATTTTAAAGAAACTTTCGGCAATTCTTTTTTTACTTACACACTCGACGAATGGATTTTTGCAGATGTGTATGCCAATGAAATTTTGCTAAAACACTTTGGTACTCATAGTTTGAAAGGATTTGGTACTGATGGAATGGCGGCTGGTATTATTGCAGCTGGTGCTATTTTGCATTATTTGAAAGATACGGAACATCCAAACCTGCAACATATTACTTCATTGCAAAGAATAAATAAAGATGAGCATTTATGGATGGATAGGTTTACGATTCGTAATCTGGAATTGCTTGGGCCAAACGAAAATAGTAGCTTGTTTAGAACGTTGAACAACACCGTATCGCCAATGGGTGCAAGGTTGATGAAGCGTTGGATGCTAATGCCGTTGAATGAACTAACAAGAATAAACGAACGCTTGAATGCAGTAGAATTTTTTATAAAAGAAACTGATACTCGTAATAATATTACCAAGCATATAAAGCAAGCTGGTGATGTGGAAAGATTGGCTGCGAAAGTGCCTTTAAAAAAAATAAACCCAAGAGAAGTGTTGCAAGTAGCAAAAGGATTGCAACAGACAGCTGCCATAAAAATTATTTGTGAAGCCAGTAGCAATGAATATTTAAAACGATTGGGTGATAGCTTAAATAGTTGTGATTATATTTTAAACAAAATTTTAAAAGAAATAATTGAAAACCCTCCTGCGGCTGCAAACAAAGGCGGGCTCATAGCTACAGGCATACATGAAGAATTAGATGAACTAAGAAATATTGCAAGTGGTGGTAAAAATTATTTGCTGGAGTTGCAACAGAAAGAAGCATTAGAAACTGGTATATCGTCCTTAAAAATTAGTTTTAATAACGTATTTGGGTATTATTTGGAAGTAACCAACCTGCACAAACCAAAAGTACCTGATACTTGGATACGTAAGCAAACACTTGCAAATGCGGAGCGATATATTACACCAGAATTAAAAGTATATGAAGAAAAAATTATAGGAGCAGAGGATAAAATTTTTGCCATAGAGCAACAAATTTTTCAAGAATTATTAAATGAGTTACAAGATTACATTGCACCAATGCAAGTAAATGGGCATGTAATGGCGGTGCTGGATAATTTGTGTTGCTTTGCCAACAATGCGTTGCAATACAATTATAAAAAACCTTTACTGCACGATGGGTTTGAGATGGACTTGAAAGATAGCAGGCATCCTGTTATAGAAAGAAATATTCCGCAAGGAGAATCTTACATAAGCAACGATATTTTTTTAGATAATCAAGCCAACCAACTTATTATACTTACTGGGCCAAACATGAGTGGTAAAAGTGCAATACTGAGGCAAACTGCACTCATTACATTAATGGCCCACATGGGAAGTTTTGTGCCAGCATCGGCAGCAAAAATTCCACTTACTGATAAAATATTTACAAGAGTTGGTGCTTCTGATAATATTAGTGGTGGTGAAAGTACGTTTATGGTGGAGATGAACGAAACGGCAAGTATTATAAATAATCTTACTGCTCGTAGTTTAATTTTATTAGATGAAATTGGTAGAGGTACATCTACCTACGATGGTATTTCTATTGCATGGAGTATAGCAGAATTTATACATCAAAGTGTACATGCTCCAAAAACTTTGTTTGCTACGCATTATCATGAATTAAACGAACTAGAAAATAAATTTGACAGAATAAAAAATTACCACATTACGAATAAGGAAGTGGGTAATAAAATAATTTTCTTGCGCAAGTTGGCTCCTGGTGGCAGTACGCATAGCTTTGGTATACATGTAGCCCGTATGGCTGGTATGCCACCTAGCTTAATTGCTAGAGCTAATGAAATTTTATTGGAGCTCGAAAAAAAGAATGAAGGAGAGTATGAAAAAGGTACTGCTCATACTCCCAACCTAAAAGAAAAAATGAAAGAAATTGGTATGCCTAATATGCAACTAAATATTTTTGATGCACACTCAATTACTTTTGAAGAAATAAGAAAGATATTAGATACTGTGGATATAAATAGATTAACTCCTGTAGAAGCATTGCTGAAATTGCAAGAGATAAAGGGGAAGGTTAAGTAAAAATTTCCAACTATTTTTTCCCACTTTACCTTTTTGCCACATTAGCAAAATTTTTCACAAACTTTCCAGAGCCTTTTTTACACTACCATATTTTACTAAAAGTGTGTTTGCTTTTTCGTAGTTTGTAATACCACTTTTTTCCATTAGCATTTTAGTACCTCTATCTACTAATTTATCGTTGGTAAGTTGCATGTTTACCATTTTATTATCTTCTACTCGGCCTATTAATATCATTACAGCTGTAGATATCATATTTAAAATAAGTTTTTGTGCGGTACCACTTTTCATACGAGTACTACCTGTTACAAATTCTGGACCCACTATTGCTTCTATTGCATAATTTGCGTAAAGGCTAATAGGAGAGTTGGGGTTACAACTAATAGATGCAGTTGTTATATTATTTTTTTGACAATTTTGTAATGCTCCAATAACATAGGGCGTAGTTCCACTTGCTGCTATACCTATAACTACATCTGTTTTGTTTATATCATATCCCAATAAATCTTCCCAGCCTTGTGTAATACTATCTTCAGCATTTTCTACTGCATGTTGTATAGCTTTTTCGCCACCAGCAATAATACCAATAATTACACCATAAGGCATGCCATAAGTAGGTGGTATTTCACTAGCGTCTAATACACCTAGTCTGCCACTTGTGCCAGCACCAATGTAAAATAACCTACCACCAGCAAGTATGTTATCGGCAATTTTTTCTACTAAATTTTCTATTTGAGGTATTGTTTTTTCTACTGCTACTGCTACAATTTTATCTTCATGGTTTATATTTTTTAAAACATCTTGAACAGTCATTTTTTCTAAATGATTATACTTACTATCTTCTTCGGTTACTTTTCTAAAATCTGTCATCAAAAATAATATGGTTAAAAAAAATACAATTTACGCAATTAGATTTTAATTATTTGTGTATGTTTATGTTTACAAATAATGTAGTATTTTTTATATCAAACATATAGAAAAGGAAATTACTAAATTAAATATTACAATTTAAAGTTGTAAATAAAATTTCAAGATGAAATTTTAAAAAAAAAGTTTTAACTTCAATCAACTTTTTTAAAAATATTTGATATGACATTAGAAACTTTTTCTCATTTTAATTTGGTTTCGTTTGAAAAAATTGACACTTCTATTTATCAATCTTTAGATGAACTTTTTAAGGCGGTTGCTAGTGAGATAGCTACACTAATTTTAACAAAACAAAAAAAAGGAGAAACTGCTGTATTGGGCTTAGCAACTGGTGCTACACCAAAAAAAGTATATACAGAATTAATAAGAATGCACAAGGAAGAAGGTTTAAGTTTTGAAAATGTAGTGTGCTTTAATTTGGACGAATACTGCGGCATACCAAGTACTGCTATACAAAGTTATAAAACCTTTATGAATGAAAATTTATTCAATCATATAAATATTAAAGAAGAAAATTGTAATATACCAAACGGAAATATATCGACAGAATTACTAAAACAACATTGCGATGAATATGAAAAAAAAATAGATTCGTATGGAGGAATAGATTTTCAATTGCTTGGAATTGGAAGAAACGGACATATTGGTTTTAATGAACCTGGCAGCCATGTTAGCTCAGTAACTAGGTTAATTACTTTAGATCATTTGACAAGGTTTGATGCTGCGTATGAATTTGGCGGCATGGCTAATGTACCCAGAAAAGCCATAACGATGGGCATTGGTACAATTTTGAAAGCTAAACGTATTGTACTAATGGCTTGGGGCGAAAGAAAAGCAAGCATAATACAGCAAGCAGTAGAAGGAATTGTAACGGAATATATACCTGCATCATATTTACAAGGGCATAAAAATGCATCGTTTGTGTTAGACGAAAGTTGCTCTACAGAGCTTGCTCGTAGAAAAACACCATGGCTTACCGATATGGTAAAATGGGATAATGCTATGATAAGAAAAGGGGTTATTTATTTAGCACAATTGCTAAATAAATCTATATTAAAATTAACAAACAATGATTATAACCAAAATGGCTTGAGCGATTTACTTGCCCTCCATGGTCAAGCTTATGATATAAATATTGAAGTGTTTAACCAATTGCAACATACTATTACAGGTTGGCCTGGTGGTAAGCCAAATTCTGATGATGCCAATAGACCTGAAAGAGCTAATCCTGCAAAAAAAAGAGTGCTTATTTTTAGCCCACATCCCGATGATGATATTATATCTATGGGTGGAACTTTTCAAAGATTAGTAGATCAAGGGCATGAGGTACATGTAGCTTATCAAACAAGTGGAAATATAGCCGTAGCAGACGATGAGGCTTTACGTTTTATTGAATTTGTAAAAGATTATAATAAACAGTTTGGTGTAAAAAGTGCCGAAACCGAAAAAATGTATGACGAAGCACTTGCATTTTTAAAAGTGAAAAAAAATGGAGAAAAGGATATTGAAGCATTAAGAAAAGTAAAAGGAATAATAAGGGTAGGGGAAGCAAAAAATACTTGCCGATTTGTAGGTGTATCGCTTAGTAATGCTCATTTTTTAGATTTGCCATTTTACGAAACTGGCTTGGTAGAAAAAATGCCAATAGGAGAAGCCGACTTTGAAATAATAGCAAATGTAATTGACAAAATAAAACCACATCAAATATATGCAGCTGGTGATTTGGCCGATCCGCATGGTACACACAAGGTATGTCTTGATGGAGTATTTGAAGCTGTAAAAAGATTGAAACATAATGAATACATGAAGGATTGCTGGCTTTGGCTTTATAAAGGTGCATGGGCAGAGTGGGATATAGATTTGATAGAAATGGTAGTGCCTATGAGCCCCGACCAAGTGCTAAAAAAACGCAATGGAATTTTTAAACACCAAAGCCAAAAAGATGGTGTAGTTTTTCAGGGAGCAGATAGTAGAGAATTTTGGAAGAGAGCAGAAGACAGAAACCGAGGAACAGCGGAGCTATACAATAAACTTGGATTAGCCGAATATGAAGCTATGGAAGCATTTGTACGTTGGAAATTTTAAATAGTATTTATTAAAATTGTACGTTATGATATCTGAATTGTAAAACAAATTATATCTTAGATTGTGTTTATCTTGTTCAACTTAAATTAAGCAATAATACCAATGTGATTAAATATTTCACACAGCGAAAAAGCGATAACTATTTACACAACGATTTTAGTGGGTCAATTTAATTTTACAATGATATAAAGTATTTTTTAAGTTTTTATATCCGCCGAATATAAAAACAGTACTGGGTTTTGGAAAAAAATACTTTTTAAAAATCCTAATGCTAGGCATTAGGATTTTTAAAGTTATCTGTTCATTTTCAAACTAACGTAAGAGAATTTAATTCAACAGCGTAATTTGTGGTTAAAATATGAAGTTTACTATGCCACAGCTTTACCTACTAGCTCGGCTGCTTCGCTTAGCAAAATAGCACTTTGTACTTTTAAGCCGCTTTCGTCTATCAATTTTTTTGCCACATCGGCATTGGTGCCTTGTAGGCGTACAATTATTGGAATATTAATGTTGCCAATACTTGTGTAAGCATCTATAACACCTTGTGCTACTCTATCGCAACGTACTATACCTCCAAAAATATTTATTAGTATTGCTTTTACTTTAGGGTCTTTCATTATTATTCTAAAGCCTGCTTCTACTGTTTGTGCATTGGCAGAGCCACCTACGTCTAAAAAATTAGCTGGTTCGCCTCCACTTAGTTTTATCATATCCATTGTAGCCATTGCAAGCCCAGCACCGTTTACCATACAGCCTACATTACCATCTAATTTTACAAAGTTTAAATTGTATTGTCCAGCTTCAACTTCGGTTGGGTCTTCTTCGCTTACATCTCTTAGTGCTGCAATATCTGCATGACGCATCAATGCACTATCGTCCACATTCATTTTACAATCTACTGCTATTATTTTATCGTCGCTTGTTTTAAATAATGGATTTATTTCTAACATACCACAATCTAGCCCTACATAAGCATTGTATAAATTGGTAACAAATTTTACGCAATTTTTTAACGCTTCGCCACTCAAACCAAGGTTAAATGCAATTTTACGAGCCTGAAATCCTTGTAGCATTCCACTTGGGTGTATCCACTCTTTAAATATTTTTTCGGGTGTATTGTGTGCTACGTCTTCAATGTTCATACCACCTTCGGTACTGTACATTATTACGTTTTCACCTTTTGTTCGGTCTAATAATATAGATAAATAAAATTCTTTTACTGGGTTTGGTCCATCATAATATACATCTTGCGCTACTAGTATTTTATTTACAACTTTGCCTGCTTCGCCTGTTTGAATAGTTACCAATGTGCCACCTAATAAATTTGTAGCAATACTTGTAACATCTTCAGCACTTTTTGCAACTGCTACTCCACGCTGCTCTTTACCTACAATATTGCCTTTACCTCTACCACCAGCATGTATTTGTGCTTTTATTACAGCAAATTTGCTATTGTATTGTGTGTGTATTTGGCGGTAAGCTGCTTCAGCTTCAGCTACTGTATTGCAAGCTACACCTTCTTGTACGGGTACATTGTATTTTTTTAATAATTCTTTTGCTTGATATTCGTGCAGGTTCATGTTAAAAATTTTTGCGAAGATATGAAAAAATTTAGCTAGAAAGTATTTGCAATTATGCACTATTTTTTATGCCTTTGTTTTTATCCTATTTTTTGAAACATAAGTTTATTAATAGTTGCATTATTTTACTTTTATATTGGATATTGGTTTAATAAAATACACATATTATTGTATAGTGTGGGATATTTTTCTTTTAAATCACTAGGTTTTTCAAAAAATATTTCTACACTTTCTGCCCAAAACTCTTCGGCATTTTTAAATGCGTAAGTAGAGTATAAACTATTGTGGTTGTTTTTTTCTAATTCAAATATTTTATTGCTACTATAGAAATATTTTGGAAAGTCATTTGCAAAATTTTTATCATTATCAGAGCTAGCTAAAATATTTTGAAAATGATAAGCATGAGCTATTTCATGTAGGCCTACGTTTTGTCCATTTTTTGGATCTTGATTACCTTGTAGATAATGATTCCAAGAAATATTTATTGTATTGCCAGATACGTTGCCTTCTAAAAATCGGAGTGTAGGTACTATGCCCAAAAATGCATCAGGAAAAATATGTATAAATTGATAATGTGGCAATAAGTACTCCTCTAACCCAAAGCTAAATTGAATGGCTGTTGCCGATAATAAAATTGGCATTTCTTTATAACCACTTTTGTCGTGTATTTTAAAGATTTTACTTTTCATAAACTTTTTGTGCCGTGCTAAAAATCTTGTTTTCTCGGAAAAAGAAAGATTTGAAAAATAAGGAAATCTTTTTTGAAGAACTGTGGTAATTTGCTCTTCGGTAAATTTTAAGCTGTTGCCATAATAAGTAAGGTAATTGGGTTTATATTTTTTTTGAATTGGTTTTGAAACCCAACCATCGTTTTCTATGGTATTTTGACTTGTGCCAATTTCTACCCAATCTTCGGTTTCGACAAATGGGTTTTCTTTGTATTTTTTTGCTCGTTTAGAGGCATAAAAAATAAAAACTATTGCTAATAAAGCTATAAACATTTCTATGTTTGTAGATAAATTATCGTAATAATCTTTTTCTTTTCTATACAATAATTCCGTTTCGGTTATGATACTATTTTTTGAAATAATTTTTAAGATAGAATCGCCTTGTTTTGAATTTTTTAGGTTGTATGAATAGGGTATGCCTTTTAATTCTCCATTCAAATCAATATTGTATGCTTTATAGTTAGAATCGATTTTAATTTGATCATCTATCAGTAAAAAATTATTGCCATTGTTGTACCAAATTGTATCTCTAAGCATTTATTTTTAGTTTTCATTTATCACATTCACTACTTACATCTACTATCATTTCTCATTTTCACCATCTACTAATTGCATATTTATTAAATCTTGCCCAGCTATGCCTTCTACAGAGCCTGATATATGCAATGAGTTTTGTATTATTAGTTCTATTTGCTTTTCTTTTTTCTTGAAGTTTTTTTCAAAATCTTCTCTTTCTTTTTGCATCATACTTCGTAAGCCTCTAAACCCTTCTCTCATGGCATTCATATTACCAACAAACTCATGGCTGGTGAGGTAATTGTACATGGCTACCATTTTTTCGCCTTTGTTTTCTTGACTACTGCGGCTTTCGCTTATTTTTAAAATGGCATTGCGTAATACTTTGGCAAGGCTGCTTGCTTCGGCAAATGTGCAAATATATACACCATTTTTTTCACCAAATTGTTGCAAATCTTTGGGCATTGTTTTGGTAACTATTACGGCTATATCGGCTGCTTGGGCAAGCATATCTTTTTTAAGTTTTTCTATCCACTCGGCTGTAAAGGCTTCGGTACGCTTGCTTTCGTATATAATTTTACCACAATCTTGCCCTATATGGTTGCGCACAGTTTGTATGCAATCGGCTCCACGTACGCCTTTGCCTACTTCACTTATTATATCAAATGGAAATGTGGCTGCCAGCATTTCTTCTAATGCTTGCTCTTGTACTTCGCCTTGTAATTGCATAGAGCCTTGTTCGGCTTTGCGTTTCATTTCGTCGGCTAGTTTTTTCTGGTCTTCTAATTGCTTTTCTAACTCACGCATGCGCATGGTTTGTTCATTTTCTTTAATGGCATTTTTTTCTATTTCTTGCTTGCGTATTTGCTCGCCAAGTGAATGCCTTTCGGTTTGCAATTTTTTTTGCAATGTTATTTCTAACTCGGCTTCTTTTAGTTGTAGTTGTTGTTCTTTTTGCAAAAATTCCAACTCTTTTTTTCGGGCTTCTTTTAGTTTTTCTTCGTTGTCGTTTTTATCTTTTTGTAATAGGGTTATTCTGTTTTCAAAATCGGAGGATATGCTTTTTGTTAATTGCTCTTGTACTTCTTTTTCTATTTTTTGTTTTTCTTGTTGTATTTTTTTAAGAAAAATATCGTTTTCATTTTTCTTTTTTTCTTCAAACAATAATTTGTCGGCTTCTAATTTTTTTTCGTTTTCTTCTATTTTGTACAACGACTCTTGCAATTTTTGCTGGTATTGGTGCTGCAGTTTTTTTTCGATATCGGCTGCTAGCACATTTTCTACATCGAACACATGCCCACAATCGGGGCATTTTATATTATTGGTCATAATTGTTGTAATTTTTTACAAGATAATAAATGATGTTTGAAAAACAAATGCTGAGCCTAGCGCTGATTGTAGCGGCTATACTTTTTGTATGCCGATAGGCTACAAAAAGATAGTAGCGGAAAGCAGCATACAACTGTTGCTTTTTTTGCTGATGCTTCTTATTTTACCAATTGTAGGTTATTTCTATGCTCATATTTGGGTGCAAACTTTTGCTTACAGGGCAAGTATTACCTACTCGTTGTAATATGGTTTTATCTTTTTCTGAAATTTTTAACGAATTTGGAAACTTTAAATTTATTTCTATTTTGCCTATACGCCTTGGGTCGGAAAGCATGTGTTTTGTTACTTGCATGGTTGTGTTGGCAATATCAATTTCCATATCGGTTGCTTTTATGGCTATTGTGGTTGTAATGCAAGTAGCAAGCGATACACAGAGCAAATCTGTTGGGCTAAATTTTTCGCCTTTGCCCTTATTGTCTGTAGGTGCATCGGTTTCTATAATACTTTTGCTTTGTATATGTGTGGCTTGGCAGCGTAGGTTGCCTGTGTAAATAATAGTGCTTGTCATGCTAATATTTTATGGGTTTTAAAATTTATTTTTATATGCTAAGCTTGTAGCGGTTATTTTTGCATAAATTTACTGAGTTAAATAATGACTATGAAGAAAATATTTTTATTGTTGGTAATAATTGCATTATCGGTAAACAGTTTTGGGCAGGATAAAGTAAAAAGTACAAAGTTGGAAAAAAAAGCTTTGCGTAAAAAAAAAATTGCCATACTTGTAAGGCAAGAGGAAGAGGGTGTGATAGCTTATAAAAAACATTTTTTGGCTGGTATAAAACTTACTACTGATGGTTATGGTGCTTTTATAGAGAAAGGGTTAGCCAAATCGGTTAAAAAAAGTTTGTTATTTCAATTAGATATTACTGAACGCAAGCACTCAAAAGAAGATAAACAAGCAATACCAGGTACTTTTGGAGGTAGTTTTGTGTATGGTAAAATAAATTATTTTTACCCTGTAAAACTTGGTGTACAAGAGCAATTTTTATTGGGCAATAAGGGCAATAAAAATGGTGTAAGTATTTCGGCAAATATTGGCGGAGGCTTAACGCTAGGACTTATTAGGCCATATATGTTGGCTTATGATAGTGCTGGCTCAAAAATATATAGAGGTTTAAAGCCTACAAATTATGATAGC
>JABFQZ010000002.1 GCA_013141435.1 Ferruginibacter sp. | reverse complement strand
TTTTGTTTGCTAATTCATCGAAAAGCTCCGAAATTTGTTCTTGTGTAAAGTTCATTTTATCTGTGTTTTTTTCTCAAACACAAAAATCAGATTTTTTAAACTTTACACACTTTTTTGTACAGTATCACATATTAATTAAATGTGGATTGTATATTTACATATTTTTAAAATTTTAGGCAGACACAATAAAAAAACCACTCCTAAAAAAGAGTGGTTCTTATATCAAAATATTGTAAAAAATTAAACTCTAAAATGAGCAAATGCTTTGTTAGCTTCTGCCATACGATGTGTATCTTCTTTCTTTTTGTACGATGCACCTTCCCCTTTGCTTGCTGCTACTATTTCGTTTGCTAATTTATCTGCCATGCTACGTCCGTTTCTATCACGGCTATAACGTACCATCCATTTTATACTTAAAGATATTTTTCTATCGGGTCTTACTTCTGCTGGTATTTGAAAAGTAGCACCACCAATACGGCGACTTCTTACTTCTACACCTGGGGTAATATTTGCTAATGCTTTTTTCCAAACTTCGTAGCCATCTTCGCCTGTTGTTTTAGCTACTTTATCTAAAGCGTTGTAAAAAATATTGTATGCTCCACTTTTTTTGCCAGCCCACATTAGGTTGTTTACAAAACGAGTAACTAGTTTATCGTTAAACTTAGGATCTGGTGCTAAGGGTAATTTCTTTGCTTGTGCTTTACGCATTTTTTTTAATTTTTAAAGAGTTTTAGGGTTAATTTTCTTCAAGGTTTAAAACTTTACTCAACCCTATTTAATTGTATTTGATTTTACTTTATGCTAAATGCTAAAATATTACTTTTTAGCTTTCTTAGTTCCGTATTTACTACGGCTTTGCTTACGGTCTTTTACACCTGCGGTATCTAAAGATCCACGAATTATATGGTAACGTACACCTGGTAAGTCTTTTACTCTACCACCACGTATCAATACGATACTATGTTCTTGTAGGTTATGTCCTTCTCCTGGTATATAAGCAATAACTTCAATCTTATTTGTAAGACGAACTTTTGCTACCTTACGTAGTGCAGAGTTTGGTTTTTTAGGTGTAGTTGTATATACTCTTGTACATACTCCTCTACGTTGCGGGCAAGCATCAAGTGCTCTTGATTTGCTTTTCGCTTTAATAATTTCTCTTCCTTTTCTAACTAGTTGTTGTATAGTTGGCATTTATGTAACCTTTTTTTTAGGATTGCAAAGGTATGATTTTAATTTAAGAAAAGGGAATTATTTATTAAAAAAAGTATTTTTTTTTTGGTAAATTGTGTTTATATGATTGATAATAAGATATTTATAATGATTTATTGTGTTATTTTATCTTAAAATATAGCATAATTAAAGCTGCTTAAAGTACAAATGTACATGTGTGCGACGCCACAAATGCTCGGTATTGCTCAAATGCTGGTAAACCAAAAAAAAATACCAGTTTTTAAGCTGGTATTTTTTTTATAATTTCATCATCCAACCATGTGTATCGGCGGTTTTGCCGTACCTTATATCGTTAAATATCGTTTTTACTTTTGGTGCAATTTCCCATTTATCTACTTCAAAAAACATATCATAATCTTTATACCTCAATTCTTTTATAAGCGATATGGTGGCGGCTGTACCAGTACCAAACACCTCTTTTAAAGTGCCTGCTTTGTGGGCTTCTATTACTTCATCTATATTTAGTGGTCGTTCTTCTACAGTAAGCCCTATTTCTTTTAAAATTGTTATTACGGTATCTCTAGTTACTCCTTTCAAAATTGTGCCTTCGTCTAAGTTTGGTGTAATGGCTTTGTCTCCTATAATAAAAATTACATTCATGGTGCCACATTCTTGCACATATTTATGTTCAAATGCATCGGTCCATAATACTTGGTCGTAGCCTTTTAATTTTGCTTGCGCAGTGGCATACATGGCGCCTCCATAGTTGCCAGCAGCTTTGGCATATCCAATACCACCAGGTACGGCTCGTACATATTTTTCTTCTACATAAATACGCATTGGAGTAGTGTAGTATGGCCCAGTTGGGCTCAAAATAATCATAAATTTGTAGTTGTCGCTTGGTTTTACGCCTATAGTTTCGTCGGTACTAAACATAAATGGACGTATGTACAAGGAATGATCTTTTTGTGTAGGTATCCAATTGGCATCTAACTTTACCAATTGTTTTAAACCTTCCATAAAAATTTCTTCAGGTACTTGTGGCATTTGCATTCTTTCGGCAGATAAATTGAACCTAATAAAATTATCCTGCGGTCTAAAAATTGCCACTTCACCAGCTGCATTTTTATATGCTTTTATGCCTTCAAAAATAGCTTGTCCATAATGTATTGCTGCAAGCGATGGTTGTATGAGCAAAGGCTGATATGGTTTTATTTCGGGTGTTTTCCACTCTCCATCTTCAAAATCTACTTCCAACATATAGTCGGTCATGTATTTTCCGAAAGGAATATTTTCTAAATTAATATCATTTAATTTACTCCTTTCTATCTTTGTAATATTAAAATCTGCTACTGAAAACATATTGTTTAATTTTGATGCAAAGAAACGAAAAATTACTAGCAAACAACTTTTTTATGGGATTAGATGATATAAATATTTCGCCTTTTTTGGTAGAAAAACTTTACAAAAATAGTTTGATAGAAACTACCGTTAGTGGAAACGTAATAGGCAATGAAGATATAGCGAAGGATGAAAGTTTAGTAAAATCTAAGCAAATTGTTATTGCACCACAAAATTATTTAGGTAATATAAAATTTTTAGGCAAAAATGCCAAAAATATTGTAGTGCTTGTAGATGAAAAAATGCATGCTTTTTTGGGGGATGATGAATTGAGTTTTTTAATAAATATTTTTAATGCTTGTGCTATAAATATGCAAGATGTAGCTTTAGTAAATGTTTGTAGTAATGCCGAAGTAGAGTATGAAAATTTGAATGCTCAGTTTGCACCAGTGATTGTACTTTTTTTTGGTACAGAGCCACAATTGGTAGGCTATCCGGTACAAATACCAGCATATAAAATACAAAAATATAATGGGCAACAATATTTATGTGCACCAAGTTTGCAAAAAATTGCTGCAGATAAAGAAGAAAAGAAAAAGCTGTGGTTGTGTTTAAAAGAAATATTTGGAGTATAGCACACAATTGTACAGCTTTTTTACCTAAAAATTATTAACCATTTAAAACAGTATTCAGAAAATAATGAAACTAATTTTTGCCACCAATAACCAAAATAAAGTAGCCGAAATAAAAGCGGCACTTACCAATGGGTTAGAAATAATTACCCTTACCGAGGCAGGTATAAATATAGACATACCTGAGCCTCACGAAACCCTCGAAGAAAATGCTAGAGAAAAAGCTACAGTAATACACAACATTACAGCACAAAATTGTTTTAGTGAAGATACTGGGCTAGAGGTAGAAGCCCTTGCAGGAGCACCTGGTGTACTCAGTGCTAGATATGCAGGAGATGATGCCGATAATAAAAAAAATATTGTATTGTTGCTTTCTAATATGCATAATATAGAAAATAGAAATGCACAATTTAAAACTGTTATTTCACTTTTTTTAGATAACAAAGAGTATCAATTTACTGGCATTTGCAAAGGCAAAATAATAAATAAAGAAATAGGCGAAATGGGTTTTGGTTACGATGCCATTTTTGTGCCAAATGGCGATGTAAAAACTTTTGCAGAAATGAGTATGGATGAAAAGAATAAATACAGCCATCGTAAAAAAGCATTGCTACAGTTAATAAATTTTTTAAATCAATACAATGGCAAGAGTTAAATTACAAATACCACAAAAAAGATTGTTTGAAACTCAAATTCCGGTGCGTATTACCGATATAAATTATGGCAATCATTTAGGCAACGATGCACTGGTAAGTATTGTGCATGAAGCCCGAGTACGCTGGCTTGCAGCCAATAATTTTACCGAATTAAATATAGGCGGAGCATCGCTAATAATGGGCGATTTGGCAGTAGAGTATAAAAACGAAAGTTTTTATGGCGATATATTGCATATTTCTATTGCTGTAGATGAAATAAGCAAAGTAAGTTTTGAAATTTTATACGAAATTACTGTTTGTAGAAATACAAAAACTACACTTATTGCTAATGCAAAAACTGGTATGGTTTGTTATGAGTATAATGCCAAAAAGGTTGTAGCAATACCGACTAGCTTTTTAGAATTTTTGAGTATATAGCATTTATTTTATTTGATACCCTAAACCAATTCTTAAAATACTTGAAAAAACTTTTTTGTTATTTTGAGTTTGGTAATTTGTAACCCCAAATGAATACCCAGTAAGAAAACTAATTTTGGTAAACGTTGTTTTTATTTCAACTCTAGGTCTTAAATCTAAAAAGGGTTTGGTAAATACACTTTCATAAGATACTTCATATTCTTTATTGTTGTTTAGTATTGCATATCCTATTTCTTTTCCTTTTAAATGTATAGCAAAATCAACTCCAGCCAATAAATCGAAAGTAACATTTTTAATTTTATACCTATGCCCAAAATAAGGATTTAAACCAATAAAGGTATTTTTCATAGTAGTTTTTCCGTTTGCAGCATAAACCCAAACTAAAAAACCATTCTGAGTTACAGTATCAATATGTACTTTACTAGTGCCGTTTTCGTAACCAATTGCCACACCAATGATGTTACTATTTTTTAAAATTCTTTGAGTATGAATTTCGATAGCGTACGAAAATTTACTTTTTCGCCCAAACGGATTAGTTGTGTATATACTTGGCGATGTGTAAGGATTAAAATCTATGGAAGAATTAATTGTAGCTCCTTTTCCTCTGAAAGCGAAAATACCACTATATAGGTTTACATTTACTTCATTTTTTTGCCCAAAAGATGTAATTGCTTTAAATAAAAAAACTGCAAAAATAATAGCCATTCTAATTTTGATAGGTTTCATACAATAATTTTAAAATTTAGACAATTTGGTTATTTGTAATGCTGCATTGTAGTAAAAACTTAAGGCTACTAAACATTTGTAAATCGGCATCTATCAACGTTTTTTTTGTTATTTCTCACTCTACCAAATCTAAGTATTTTTATAAAATTTGTTGTCAACTTTTTTATACAATATTGAACCTTCAACTTTGAGCCTTATATTTGCAATTATTCACAAATTTCAACAAAATACATGTCAGTTTTAGTAAATAAAAATTCTAAAGTAATAGTACAAGGCTTTACAGGTACCGAAGGTAGTTTTCATGCAACACAAATGATAGAATATGGTACAAATGTGGTAGGTGGTGTTACACCAAATAAAGGTGGAACGCTACATTTAGAAAAACCTGTTTTTAATACTGTAGCCGATGCAGTAAAAAATACAGCTGCAAATGTGAGCATTATTTTTGTGCCACCAGCATTTGCTGCTGATGCTATTATGGAAGCAGCCGAAGCTGGTATAGCATTAATAGTATGCATTACAGAAGGAATACCTGTAGCCGATATGGTAAAAGTAAAAAATTATTTGCAAGGCAGTAATAGCCGATTAATAGGTCCTAATTGCCCAGGTGTAATAACAGCCGATGAATGTAAAGTAGGCATAATGCCAGGTTTCATTTTTAAGAAAGGACGTATAGGTATTGTAAGCAAAAGCGGTACACTTACTTACGAAGCTGCCGATCAGGTAGCCAAAGCTGGGTTAGGCATATCGAGTGCCATTGGTATTGGTGGCGACCCAATAATTGGTACTACTACCAAGCAAGCGGTAGAATTATTTATGAATGATGATGAAACAGATGCTATTGTGATGATAGGGGAAATAGGTGGAGGCATGGAAGCCGAAGCTGCCGAATATATAAAAAGTACTGGCAATAAAAAGCCTGTGGTAGGCTTTATTGCTGGTCAAACTGCACCTCCAGGTAGACGTATGGGGCATGCAGGAGCAATAGTAGGTGGCGAAGATGATACAGCTGCTGCAAAAATGAAAATAATGGCTGCATGTGGTATACATGTGGTTGCTAGTCCGGCAGATATTGGTAAAACAATGGCCGAGGCATTAAAAAAATAAGTTTAAATAATACAGAATAAAAAGTAAAAAAAGGTTGGTATTGCAATCAATATATTGTAATACTAGCCTTTTTTGTTTAATTAATTATTTTAATAGAAACCTAACCATTGTTTTTGGCGTCTTTTTTTTAAACTAATATTATGAAAAAAATTATTATTTTATTATTTACTATTTATTTTGGTCAAAATATTTTTGCACAATGCCCAGTTATTTCTGGAATTATGATAAATGCTTGTATTGGTACTTCAACGGAGCAAACTAACGAATTCTTGGTAATTCGAAATGGAAACTCAACTACTATGGCAGGCAATATAAGTTTAGATTTGCCTTCTGGTAATCCTACAGGAATACATACTTTTGGTTCTATAACTCAAGCTAATACAGTTGTTCAGTCTTTTGATGCTTTTATAACAAATGCAGCTTGTAAAAGTAATGGAGCAACTCCTATTTTAATAGCATCAGATGCATCCACAGTTTTTCCACCAAATGCAAATATTTTGTATTTTCCAGGTGGTACTTTTGTAAGTGCTGCATATGATTTTAATGCATACTGTGGGCTAACTTTATATGTATTGGTATCCAATATTACCGTTACTCCATCTACTGCTTTTTTCTCAAATACTGTACCCCGAACTACAACTATAGCAACAACGGGGTGTAATGCAGGTTCTACCAGCAGCTATACCTACACTACACCAGCAAATAATGATGGAGAGTATGTAAATTTTGCTGCACCAGATAACCCAACATTAGCAGCAGGTAATAGTGGAAGTGGAACATCGTCGCTTTCTTTTAGCAATAATGGTTGTGCAATTCCTCCGCCAAATGTTGTTACACCAATTACGCTTTCTTCCATTACTGCATTTAGGCTTTCAAAAAATTCTGTACTAGTAAATTGGAAAACCTTGAGCGAAGTAAATATAAAATATATGGCTGTAGAACGGTCTGGAAATGCTTCAGAATTTATAGAAATTGCACAATTAAACAGACTTGGAGGTGTATCAAGTTCGCAAAATTATCAATATGTAGATAATTCTGCTTTGCTAGCAAATTCTTATTATAGGTTGCGAATTGTAGATAATGATGGTAAAATAACATATTCTAACATTGTTACTTTAAAAAGCATTGTTAGCAATTCTAATATATTATGTTATCCAAAGCTAGCTAATGATAAAGTAACTATAGAATGGAATTCAAAAAATGTTTCGACTACTGCTATCACAATTATAGATGCATTTGGTAGAGTAATATTAAACAAAAACATATTTACAAATATTGGCTTTAATAAATCAGAAATAGATATTAATATCTTAAAAACTGGTGTGTATTATGTTAGAATTAATAATGATGACACTAAAATAACTGAAAGTTTTTATAAACAATAAACAAATAAAAGCCCCATTCTTATATAGTTTGGGGCTTTTTTTATTGTTTTTTATAGGGGTTTAGTCATCATCTCTACCATGTCTGTCACAATCATTTTTTCTATCATCATGGCCTCTATTTCGGTGTTTTCTTTTATTGCCATAGTTTCCATTTTGGTTTTGGGCTAATATTGTTTCCAAAATATTTACTTGACCATAGTTGTTTATGTTTATAGACATTTCTGTATTTGGTTTAAAATACAATATCGAATTATAAATAATTCTTTGCCTTTCTCTTCCAAAAACGCCTCTGTTATTTTCGTAAATAGTAATATTGTGGTTACCCATACTTAGTGTACCTACATTTACTGTATTGCCTTGGCTTTTATATTGGTAACCATTATCTACCACCACCACAAACTGTTTTTGGGTAAATGCATTTACAACCAAAGCACTGTTTTGGTTATAAGTACCATAATTACCATATTGCCCAGTATTATTAGGGCCATTGTTGCGTTGGCTTCTATCATTACCATTGCCTTGCCATTGTGCATACCCCGAAAAGATAATTCCCATCAGAAGTACAAGAGTTGAAATCTTTTTCATAGTTAAACATTTTAATTATTAAAAAATATAAGCAATTTTTATATTGCTTACAAGATCATGTTCAAAAGCTATGCCAATGGCAATTTTTTGAAGTATAATAAAAAGTTAAAGAAATTTTAAGCTATGATCAGCAGTTTTTTTGAGAAGAAAGAATTTTATATTACTAAATCATAATCAGACCTGAATATGATTATTAATTTGTTTTAAAAATTTATAAAAATGTTCTTTTTTAAGCATCATCTCTTTGTACTCTATTTGCAATATATACGCCACATAATATTATTGCCAAGCATACAATTTGTTTCCATCCTATTTTTTCGCCATAAAAAATACCCCAACCCACTGCAACTGTAGGTATAGCA
This sequence comes from Ferruginibacter sp., assembly GCA_013141435.1. GTDB lineage: Bacteria > Bacteroidota > Bacteroidia > Chitinophagales > Chitinophagaceae > Ferruginibacter. Next base: position 76,640 of record JABFQZ010000002.1, on the reverse strand, counting down.
TAAGTAACCATAGATGCGAAAACATAGCCAGCTCTTTTCATTAGCATATAAAAAATTACCGATGCTAAAGCTGTTCCAAATACACCGAGTATAAAAGTAAACCCAGTAGCGGTAAGCATAGAATGAGTAAAAACATTTTGACTAAAGTAACCTGTAAAATACAATACTACAAGTGCTGGAATAGCATTGAGCACTAGTGCTATTGCAGCAATATGTAGCGAAGGAATATTGGTTAAATATTTACCAACCATATTTACATTTATGCCATACATTAAAGTTGCTAAAACTACCAAAAATGTATAAAAAATATTAGGGTTTTGAGCAAATGTAGGTTGTGCAAAAAATAATAAAATACTACCAACAAATGAAACACAAATACCTAAAATTTTATTTTTTGAAACTTTAAGGTTGAAAAAAAAACTTCCCATTAAAATTACAAAAACAGGTGTAAGTGCATTTAATGAACCTGCTAAAGCTCCATCTATCTTAGTTTCGGCAATACAGAAAAGGTAGGCTGGTACTAAGCTGCCTTGTAAGCCCGATAAAAATATGATAAATACTGTTTTTGAATTTAACGATTTAAAATGTTTTATTGCAATTGGCAATAAAACAATTGCCGAAAATATTATACGCAAAGATGCTACTTGATATGCAGTTAAAATAGGCTTACTCATATCGTTGTCTTCGTATAAACCTAGTTTCATCAGTATAAAACTACTTCCCCAAATTATAGAAAGTACACTAAATATTAACCAGTTTATCAATTTATTATTCATATTCTCAAAAAATTTGGGCAAAGATGCAACTAAAAATATTAATGCCACATTAACTTTTTTTAACAAAAAATCCGTTCTTTTGCTATATCAATCATTTTAAAAACCCTCAAAACGAAAATTATGAGTTTAATTAAAGAATTTAAGGCCTTTCTATTTAAAGGTAATGTTGTAGATTTGGCTGTAGCTGTAATTATTGGTGCTGCTTTTGGTGCAATTGTATCGTCGTTGGTAGATGATATTATTACACCTCTATTATTAGCCCCTGCATTAAAGGCTGCTGGAGCCGAAGATATAAGTAAGCTAACTTGGGGTGCTGTGAAATATGGCAATTTTTTAGCTTCGATAATTAAATTTGTGGTAATAGGAGCTGTATTGTTTGGAGTAGTAAAAGCTGCCGCAAAAGCAATGAAACCTGAAGAAGCTGCACCAGCAGGGCCTTCATCTACTGATGTATTGCTTACTGAAATAAGAGATGCGTTGAAAAAATAACATTTTTGAAATTATTTTAAAAAAGCGCTAAATAAATATTTGGCGCTTTTTTTGTTAAAATGTAGTTTTGCGTTTAAAATTTATTAAATAACAATATCCTCTTATTAAAATGAAAACAAAAGTATTTTTATTAGCAACAACATTGTTTGCAATTACTACATTAAAAGCACAAACTACAAGCGAAGCAAAAGGAAATGTAGCTACATCTACCGAGCAATTAACAAAAACCAAAGCAGATCTAAAAGAAGGTTGGACAAAAGGTGGAACCTTAAATTTATCAGCAAATGAAGCCGGAATTAACAATGATTGGTATAATGTAAATAAAGGTGAATTATCTTTTATTAGTATTAAAGGAATTGTAGATTATAGCTTTGATAGAAAAAAAGGAAAGACCAATTGGTTAAACTCTTTTAGAGGTCGTTATGGTGTGGCCAAAACAACATCTACAGGTACTAAATTTTTAAAAAATGATGATTTCTTAAATTTTAATTCTATATATGGGAAAGAATTTAGAAAAAGTTGGAGTTATGCAGGATTTGTATCTTTGGAATCTCGTTTTGAAAATGCATTTTTAACGCCTGGTTATATAAAGTTTGGCCCTGGCATTTTGTATAAACCTAATGCACATTTTTCCGTATTATTTTCTCCTTTAATGGCTCAGGTAACTACAAAATTGAAAACTAGTTTATTTAACAAAAACGTGTATGGAGTAGACTCTGCAAAAAAAGCAGCTTTTGGGCTAGGTGCATTTTTGCAAATGAATGTAAATTATGATATAGCAAAAGGTATAAATTATAAATCGACTACTACTTTATATTCTAATTATTTAAAAAACCCAGGTAATATTATTTTTGATATGAATAATTTATTTACATTTACTGTAAATAAATACATAGGAGCTACGTTATTATTTAATACAAGATATAATGACATAGAAACAAAAGGTACGCAAACACAGCACGCATTGGGTTTAGGACTAAACTACAAGTTGTAATTTCTTTGCTGAACTATATTTCTTAAAAACTCAATAAATTAATACATTTGTGCCCCGCCAATAATGGTGGGGCATTTTTATCAAAATATTTTATTGTGAGCATTGCAGAATCGTACCAAATAAAGTTAGAAGAATTTGAAGGTCCTTTTGATCTTTTACTATTTTTTATAGAAAGAGATGAATTGGATATTTACAATATTCCAATTACAAAAATTACCAACGAATTTTTAGACCATATTCATGCAAGCGAAAAACTAAATATAGAGCTTGGTAGTGAGTTTATTTTATTTATAAGCACCCTTATGCGTATAAAAGCAAAAATGCTTTTGCCACGCAAAGAAATAGATGCGCAAGGCAATGAAATAGACCCAAGGCAAGAGCTTATTGATAAAATTTTAGAGTACAAAAAATTTAAAGAAGCATCTGCTCAAATGGCCGAAATGGAAGCAGTGCGTATGCTCATGATAAAGCGTGGAAATATACAAAAAGAACTTTCAATAATTGGAGAAGAAGCTGGAGAAGGCACAGAAATACAAACAGTTACTTTATTCAAATTAATGAAGGCATTTGAAAGAGTAGCCTTACGATTGAGAGATAAAAATTTTAAGCCAGTACATACCGTAGTACAATACAATTACACCATGGAAGGTGTAAGAGAGCACATGCTGCAAATAAGTAAAGAGCAAAAAACATTGGCTTTTGAAAAAATATTTGACAATTGCGAAAGCAGAATACATGCAATATTTATTTTCTTGAATATGTTAGAATTAGTACAACAAAAATTTTTGCATATACTCATTGGCGAAGGCAGAAATAATTTTATAATTGAGTATAACGAAGAAAGAGAAGAAGACCAAAGTACAATGCTTACTGCCGACGATTTTAGTCATTTAAATTAGAATTTAGGCTTTTTGTTTTATACGTTTAAAAGATCATATAGAATAAAAATTGCATCAATTTTTATTCTATATGATATATTTTTCTTGAAATAAAATCCAACCTAATCTTTTAGTCATGATGGTATTGGATGCCAACCTTCTTGGGAGACATTAGCAAACATCATGTTACTAATGTTGGACTACGAACATTTACTCATACATCAAATATATCAAAACCAACTTTTCTTGCTTCTACCTCCAAGCCCAAGTGAGCCTAGTAATGAGCGTACAATTGTATTGCCCGCAGTACGTACTATGCTTTTTACAATGCTATTATCAGCAATTTTTTCTAAAGTAGATGGTTCTTCTTTTTCCTTCTTTTTTGTTTCGGACATTTCTTCGGTTTTTTCTGCCGCTTCTTTCAATTTTGCGTTTAGTATTTCATAAGCACTTTCGGCATCAGTATCTTCAGCATATTTTGCTACTAATTTACTATGGCTATTTATATCGTCTACCTCAGCTTGTGTAAGTACATCCATACGGCTGCGTGGGCTACAAAGCATGGTGTGTGCAAGTGGTGTAGGTACTCCTTTTTCGCTTAGCATTGTTATTAAAGCTTCGCCAATACCAAGTTGAGTTATTAAATCTTCGGTTTTGTAAAATGCAGTTTCAGGATAGTTGTCTGCAGTTTGTTTTATTGTTTTTCTGTCGGCAGCGGTAAAGGCTCTTAGCGCATGTTGTATTTTCATACCAAGCTGGCCAAGTACTGCAGCAGGTATATCCATAGGGTTTTGTGTACAAAAGAAAATACCAATACCTTTTGAACGTATTAGTTTTATTATAGTTTCTATTTGTTGTATTAGTACCGTACTTGCTTCCTGAAAAATAAGATGTGCTTCATCTATTATCAAAATTAATTTTGGCTTATCCATATCACCTTCCTCCGGCGATGAAGCATATAATTCGGCCAGCATTTGCAGCATAAAAGTAGAAAATAATTTTGGCTTATCTTGAATATCCATAACCCTAAGTATATTAATTACACCTTGCCCTTTGTCGTTTATTCGCATAAGGTCATCTACCTCAAAACTTTTTTCGCCAAAAAATATATCGGCACCTTGTTGTTGTAACTCTATCACTTTTCGAAGTATAGTACCTGTAGATGTGGTGGATATTTTGCCATACAATTTTTCTATTTCATCTTTACCTTCATCGCCAATATATTGAAGTAGTTTTATAAAATCTTTTAGATCTAATAAAGGTAATTTGTTATCGTCGCAGTATTTAAAAATTAAAGCCACTACACCACCTTGCGTATCATTAAGGTCTAGTATTTTACTTAATAAAACTGGACCAAATTCACTTACCGTAGCTCTCAATTTTACCCCATCTTTACCAGTAAGCGATAATAATTCGGCCGAAAATAAAGCAGGTGTATAATTCATTTGCATTTTGCTATACCTATCTTTTACTTTATCGTTTTCGGCACCAAGTGCAGCTATGCCACTTAAGTCGCCTTTAATATCCATTAGCAATACAGGCACACTTGCATCACTCAAAAACTCACTTATCATTTGCAAAGTTTTGGTTTTACCAGTTCCAGTAGCGCCAGCAATAAGTCCATGGCGGTTCATCGTTTTTAAGGGTAAAAAAACTTTAGCCTCGGGTACTACTTCACCATCTAACACAGCACACCCTATTTGTACAGCTTCGCCTTTAAATGTGTAGCCAGCAGTTATGGCTTGTATAAATTCTTCTTTTTTGGGCATTTTTTTAAAATTTTGGTGGAAGGTACAACGAAAGATTATAAAAATAAAGTAAATATGTTTGTTAAACTTTTTTACATTCTTTCTTTAAAGAAAACAAAGCGCTACTTGATTGTTGTTTTTTTACTTATTGGTTTTAATGATTTTCTAATACCTTTTTATTGTATATTTGCGCCCTAAAACTTATAGAATTGACAACAAAGTTTTCTAAAGAAACCTATCTTTATTGGTACGAATTAATGTTATTAATGCGTCGTTTTGAAGAAAAAACGGGGCAGTTGTATGGCATGCAAAAAATACGTGGATTTTGTCATTTATATATTGGTCAAGAGGCTATAGCAGCAGGTTGTATGACGGCGACTATGCCCGAAGATAAATTTATTACAGCTTACCGAAACCATGCACTTGCTATTGCTAAAGGTGTAAGTGCCAAAAGTTGCATGGCAGAACTGTATGGTAAAGCTACAGGTTGTAGCAAAGGTAAAGGTGGAAGCATGCATTTATTTGGTGTAGAGCAAGGCTTTTTTGGTGGGCATGGTATTGTAGGTGCACAAATAGGAACTGGTGCTGGTATTGCTTTTGCCGAAAAATATAAAGGTACACAAAATGTATGTTTGTGTTTTTTTGGTGATGGTGCAGCAAGGCAAGGTATGCTCCACGAAACTTTTAATATGGCCATGCTTTGGGATTTACCAGTAGTGTTTATTTGCGAAAATAATCATTATGCAATGGGTACTTCCGTAGCTCGTACAAGCAAAACATTGGATATTTATAAAATGGCTGATGCCTACGAAATGCCAGCTGATACAGTAGATGGTATGAGCCCAGAAGAAGTGCACAATGCTATTTTAAGAGCAGTAAATAGAGCAAGAGAAAAAGGTGGTCCTACACTTTTAGAAATTAAAACTTACAGATACAAAGGGCATAGCATGAGCGATCCTTCAAAATATAGAACGAAAGAAGAGCTAGAAGAATATAAAGAAAAAGACCCAATAGATCATGTATTGAAAGTGTTGAATACAAATTTTGGTATAACAGAGGAAGAAATAGAAACAATAAATAACAGAGTAAAATTAGAAGTAGATGAGGCTGTACAATTTGCCGAAGATAGCCCTTGGCCAAACGAAGACGAATTGCTAAAAGATGTATATATTGATGAAGATTACCCATATATAACTGATTAAAAATACTTGCCCGTTGGGCAATTTTAAAACAAACAATACAAATATAAACATGGCAAAGAAGGACATAACATTTACTGAAGTAGATAACACAATTGAAGAAACTGAAATTGTAAAAAAAGATTTTTTAACCACTTATGCTAAGCCTATTATTTATGCTGTAGCTGCCTTAGTTATTGGTGTTGGTGCATACTATGGGTACAAAAACTTAATAAAAGAACCTAAAGAAAAAGAAGCAGCAGAAGCAATTTTTATGGCGGAAAATTTATTTGGAAAAATGGCTACTACTGGGTTTAGTAAAGACTCAGTAAACATTGTTTTAAATGGAGGTACTTTAGATGGCAAAGGTATTACTGGCTTACTAAAAGTAGCTAGTAATTATAGCGGTACAGCAGCAGGCAATAGAGCTAAATATTTAATTGGTGCAGCGTATTTGCAAACAAAAGAATTTGATAAAGCAATAAGTTTTTTGAAAGATTTTGACGCCAACGGAGCTTATCAAACAGATATTAAAAAGAATATGATGCTTGGGCATGCATTTGCAGAATTGAAAAAAACAGATGATGCACTTACTGCATACAAAAAAGCTGCCACTGTAAATACAAAAGATGAAGCATTTACTGCCGAAGCATTACTTACTGCTGCATCTTATGCCGAAACACTTGGTAAAACTAAAGATGCTATTGATTTGTATCAAGAATTGAAAGATAAATTTGCTACAAGCCAAGCAGTACAAAGTGGCGATGTAGATAAATATCTTGCAAGGCTTGGAGTTACTAAATAATAAAAAGATTTCAAATAAAAATAGGCATCCATTTTGGTTGCCTATTTTTATTTGGCGTATTTAGCTGTAAATTTACACACATGAAAGTGCAATTATTTATACCCTGCTTTGTAGATCAATTATACCCAAATACAGCTTTTAATATGGTAAAAGTATTAGAAAAAGCAGGATGCGAAGTGGCATACAATTCCAACCAAACTTGCTGTGGGCAGCCAGCATTTAATGCAGGTTTTTGTACTGAAAGTAGGGTTGTAGCCGAAAAATTTTTAACCGATTTTAACAATGCCGATTTTGTGGTAGCGCCAAGTGCAAGTTGTGTTGGTTTTATTAGAAATTATTATCCAACTTTGTTTGAAGAACCTAAATTATTAGATAAAGTAAATGAGTTAGGTAAACGAACCTTTGAGTTTAGTGAATTTTTGACAGATGTTATAAAGGTTGAAAACTTTGGAGCATCGCTTTACACCAAAGCTACATATCATGATAGTTGTGCTGCATTAAGAGAGTGTAAAATTAAAGAAGGTCCGAGGAGATTATTAACTAATGTGAAAGGATTAGAAATTGTAGAGATGAAAGATGTAGAAACTTGTTGTGGTTTTGGTGGTACATTTTCTGTAAAATTTGAAGGTATTTCTACAGCAATGGCTGATCAAAAAATTACAAATGTATTGGCTACTGGAGCAGCTTGTATAATATCTACCGATTGTAGTTGTATGATGCAACTTAGTGGGGTATTAAAACATAAAAAGCTGCCTATAGAAACCATGCATTTAGCAGATGTGCTGGCTAGTGGGTGGTAAGCTATTAAGTTAATTTGTACATTGTGCTAATTTGCTAATTTTTCTATTAAAAGTTTTTTTTAATCTTTGAAGACATTTTAAGTTGGAAGCATTATAAATTATTCATTATAAAATTATTAATTAATTTGAATTACTGGCTAATAAAATCAGAACCCATAAAATATAGTTGGGATAAATTTGTGGAAGATAAAATTACCTTTTGGGATGGTGTACGTAATTATACTGCTCGTAATTTTTTGAAAGCAATGAAAAAAGGTGATAAGCTTTTTTTTTATCACAGCAATGAGGGCTTAGAAATTGTAGGTACAGCTAAGGTTGTAAAAGAACACTATCAAGACCCTACAACTCCTGAACCTGCTTGGGTTGTAGTAGATGTGGCAGCAGTAAAAAAACTCAAAAATGCTGTTTCACTTGCACAAATAAAAGCTGAGCCAGCATTGCAAGATATGGCACTTATAAAATCGTTTAGGCTAAGTGTACAACCAGTAAAAAAAGAAGAGTGGGATATAATAATAAAAATGGCAGACAAATAAGTTAGTTACAGGATAGCGAAAATACAATACTATATTCTCATACTCAATACTATTTAAAATGTCAAAAAAGCATATTGTAATACTCACCGGTGCAGGCATTAGTGCCCAAAGTGGGTTAAAAACATTTAGAGATAGCGATGGACTTTGGATGGGCTATAATATAGAAGAGGTAGCCACTCCTAGAGGTTTTGCAAAAGACCCTGCATTGGTATTAGATTTTTATAACCAACGCCGCAGCAATGTAAAAGCTGCATTACCGAATACAGCACATACAGGATTAGCTTTTTTAGAAAATGATTTTAAAGTAACAATTGTTACCCAAAATATAGATGATTTGCACGAACGAGCAGGCTCTACCAAAGTAATACACTTACATGGCGAAATTTTTAAAATGCGAAGTGTGAAAAATACCGAAAATATATTTGACATAAAAGGCGATATAAATGTAGGCGATTTAGCAAAAGATGGCGGGCAACTTAGACCACATATTGTATGGTTTGAAGAACCAGTACCTATGATTGAAAAAGCAGCTTTTGTAATGCAAACTGCCGATATATTTGTACTAGTTGGTACATCGCTACAAGTGTATCCTGCCGCAGGTTTAATAGATTATGTACCTACCAACACACCAAAATATATTATAGATAAAACAATACCAGAAGTAGGAAAATATGAAAATGTAATTACAATAAAAGGCACAGCTACAAATGGTGTAACAAAGCTTTTGAAAATTCTAAAACCAAATTAGAGTTTAAAAAGTTTGTATTAAGTCGAAAAAATAATATACACTTCGTAAAGCTTAAAACTTTTTATATTGTTAAGTTTTCTATAAAAAAAGTGATATTCTATTTAAAACCATTGGTTTATAATACGTATTTACACAGCCAAAAAAGAGGTATAAATTCTAGTATAATTAACCAAAAATAAGTACCTTTGCAGCCCGTTAAAAAAACAAACGGGTTTTTATATGTCATTTAATATTAACAAACAACTAAACGCAGATGATCAGGCGCCTTTAGCAGCACAAGATGCTACTGAAGTAACTGCGACAACAAACACACCTGAAGTTACTGAAACAGTAGCTGAACCCATTGCAGAAATAGTAGCAGAAAAACCTGCTTACGTTCCACCTGTACAAACTGCCCATGATGATTTTGATTGGAGTAGAGACAAGCGTAACGTAGCTTTTTACACAAAAGAAGAAAGTGCAAAGTACGATAGTGTTTATGATAACACTTTCAAACAAATTAACGATGGCGAAATGATTCAAGCAACGATAGAATCGTTGACAAAAACAGATGCTGTTGTAAACATTGGCTTTAAAAGTGATGGTTTAATTTCTTTAAACGAATTTAGAGATGTACCAGGCGGCATTAAAGTAGGAGATGTGATAGAAGTGATGGTGGTAGAAAAAGAAGACAGAGAAGGTAATTTGAACCTTAGTCGTAAGGCAGCCCGTTCTAGCAGAGCATGGGAGCGTATTATGGAAGTAAATAAAACTGGCGAAATTGTTACTGGTTTAGTTACTAGCAAAACAAAAGGCGGTCTTATTGTAGATGTATTTGGTATGGAAACTTTCTTGCCAGGATCTCAAATAGACGTGAAACCTGTAACCGATTACGATCAGTTTGTAGGTAAAACAATGGAGTTTAAAGTAGTAAAAATAAATGAAACAATTAAAAATGCAGTTGTATCGCACAAAGCACTTATAGAAAGTGATTTGGAGGCACAAAGAGCAGAAATAATTGGTAAATTAGAAAAAGGACAAGTATTGGAAGGTACTATTAAAAACATTACTGATTTTGGTGCTTTCCTTGATTTGGGTGGATTAGATGGATTACTTTACATAACTGATATATCTTGGGGTCGAATTAATCATCCTAGCGAAGTACTTAAGATGGATCAAAAAGTAAATGTAGTTGTATTAGATTTTGATGATGATAAAAAACGCATTAGCTTAGGTTTAAAACAACTTACACCTCACCCTTGGGATACATTAGCCGAAAACTTTAAAGAAGGCGATACTGTAAAAGGTAAAATTGTAAATATAGAAGATTACGGTGCTTTCTTAGAAATAATGCCAGGTGTAGAAGGATTGATACATGTAAGTGAAATAACTTGGGCAAATAACCCAATAAATGCTAAAGAATTCTTTAAATTAGGCGATGAGTTTGAAGCTAAAGTAGTAACCTTAGATAAAGAAACTCGTAAGATGAGTTTATCTGTTAAGCAATTAACAGAAGATCCATGGAGTACTATCGAAAATCAATTTCCTGAAGCAAGCAAGCATACTGGTACTGTAAAAAACATTACTCCGTATGGTGTGTTTGTAGAACTTACAACTGGTATTGGTGGTATGATTCATATAAGCGATTTGAGCTGGTTGAAACGTTTTCATAATCCAACAGAATACACTAAAGTAGGCAACGAAATAGAGGTAATGATAATGAGTATAGATAAAGAAGGACGTAAACTACAACTTGGTCATAAGCAAATAGAAGAAGATCCTTGGAATAGCCTTGAAGAAACTTTTGCAGTAGGTACATTACACGAAGGTACTGTTAGCAAAAAAGACGATAAAGGTGCTGTTGTACAACTTCCTTATGGATTAGAAGGTTTTGCACCTACTCGTCATTTAATGAAAGAAGACGAAAAAGCTATTGCTCAAGATGAAATTGCAAACTTTGTTGTAATAGAATTTGACCGCAACGACAAACGTATTGTACTTAGCCATACAAGATTATGGGAACAAGAAAAAGAAGAAGAAAGACAAGTAGAAATAAAAGAGAAAAAAGCGGAAGTAGAAACTACTAAAAAAGCTGTAAAAGCAATACAAGCAAAAGTAGAAAAAACAACCCTTGGCGATCTTGGAGCTCTTGCCGATTTGAAAGCTAAATTGACTAGCGATGAAGCAGGCACAACTGCTGAGTCAAAAGGCGAATAATTTTAACTTTTTAAAAAATATAAACCTCCTGCATTTTTATGTAGGAGGTTTTTTATTCCGATCAAGAAATGAGGAATTATTCCAAGCCTAAATGATAATTATACTTAATTGGTATATTATCAAATATAAAACTCATTTCAAAATAGAAAATATGCTTAAAATCATTTTAGGAGATTGATTATGAGAAACCTTTTTTTGCCCTTGTATTATTATTTTTTTATAATACCTGAACTATCAAAAATTTTAAATAATGTGTATTTTCTTGTCCGCTTATAATAGGATGGTCGGCTGATTGTGCATTAAAAACCACTTGGCGTATTCTGCGTTTTGCATCTTTAGCTGCCATTAAAATAATGTCGTAAAATAATTGTGGTTGTACCAAATTTGTACAGCTAGATGTAACCAAAAAACCACCAGGTTTTACTAATTTTATTCCTCTAAGGTTTATTTCTTTGTAGCCAGCTACAGCTTTGTCTATACTGCTTCTGCTTTTTGTAAACGATGGAGGGTCTAACATTACAACGTCCCACTTTTTTTCTTCTTTTGAAAGTGTTTTTAAAACATCAAATGCATTTACACATTCAAATGTGCAAATATTTTGTACTTTATTTAACAATGCATTTTTATTGCACATATCAATGGCATTTTGCGAAATATCTAACCCCAAAACTGATTTTGCTCCAAAATGTGCAGCACTAATTTCAAATGAACCAGTGTAGCAAAATGCACCTAAAACGTCGGCATCTTTTACAATGTTTTTTATGGCAAATCGGTTATCTTGTTGATCTAAAAAGTAGCCCGTTTTTTGTCCAGTGGAAATATCTACATGCATTTTTATACCAACTTTACCATCGCTGCTTTTTTCTTGAATTATAATATTGGTGTCAAATTCTTCCGATAAAAACCCCTTTTGTTGTTCCATTCCCTCAAGTTCTCTAACAGGCACATCGTTGCGTTCGAAAATACCTTTTGGGGTAAATAATGTATTCAAAGCTTTTACTATAGCAGGTTTCCATACATCTATACCTAGTGCTAATGTTTGTATTACAAAATAATCATTAAACTTATCTATTATTAATTGTGGTATATCATCTGCTTCGCCAAAAATTAATCTGCAATTTTCTTGGTATCCAATTTTTTTTCGATACTCCCAAGCTTGCTTTATTTTGTTAAGAAAAAAATCGTCGTTTATAATATCTGATTTATCTCTGGTTAATAACCGTACACTTATTTGAGATTTTGGATTGTAGTAGCCTTTTCCAATAAATTTTTTATCGAATGTAAATACATCTACTATTTCTCCTGGAGCAGCATTTGTGTCTTTTTCTTTACTTGTGTTTATTTCATTAGCAAAAATCCATGGGTGCCCATTTTCTACTCTTCTACTTATATTTTTATTTAGTACTATGCTTTTCATTGTCTTTAAAGATGATATTATATTAAGTACTTATTTTACAGCTTCAATACCAGGCAATATTTTGCCTTCAAAATATTCCAACAAAGCGCCACCACCAGTACTTACATAACTTACTTTTGTAGCTAAATTAAATTTATTTACGGCTGCTACACTATCTCCTCCACCTACAAGCGAAAATGCACCATTGCTTGTAGCATTGGCTACGGCAAGAGCAATTTGTTTGGTTCCATTTTCAAATTTTTCCATTTCAAAAACGCCCATTGGACCATTCCATAGTATAGTTTTCGATTTGCCTATTACTTCACTAAATATTCCTATGGCTTTTGCGCCAATATCTAATCCCATCCAGCCATCGGGTATGGCATCGCTTACACAATCTTGAGTATTAGCATCAGCAGCAAATTTATCGGCAATGGTACTTGTTTCGGGTAAGTGTATGCTCACATTTTTTTGCTTTGCTTTTTCTAAAATATCAAGGGCAGTTTGTAGTCTATCATCTTCGCACAACGATGCACCAATTTTGCCACCTCTTGCCTTTAAAAAAGTATATGCCATGCCACCGCCAATAATTATATCAGTTGCTCTTTCTAATAAATTTTCTATAATAAGTATTTTATCGGAAACTTTTGCTCCGCCTATAATGGCTGTAAAAGGTTTTTCGGTATTGTGTAATACTTTTTCGGCACTATTTACCTCTGCCTCCATTAATAATCCAAACATTTTATTGTTGGTATCAAAGTTTTTTGCAATTACGGCTGTACTTGCATGTGCTCTGTGTGCTGTGCCAAATGCATCGTTTACATACACATCGCCAATGGTGCTTAGTTTTTTTGCAAATGCTTCGTCGCCGGCTTCTTCTTCTTTATAAAAACGAAGGTTTTCTAACAACAATACTTCGCCTGCTCGTAGCATATTTGCTGTAAGACTTGCTTGCCCACCAATACAATTATCAGCAAAAAAAACTTTTGTTTGCCCACCTAATAATTCGTGTAAATGAGTAACCAAATGTTTCAACGAAAATTTATCGGTTGGTCCATCTTTTGGACGACCCAAGTGACTCATTAAAATAGCACTTCCACCATCTGCTAATATTTTTTTTATGGTAGGTATGGTAGCTGCCATTCTGGTATCGTCTGTTATGTTAAATGCTTCGTCTAATGGTACATTAAAATCTACACGTACCAAGGCTTTATGCCCTTTAAAGTTAAAATCTGAAAATTTGCTCATTGTTTGTTGCTTTTTGGCTAAAGGTAATTTTTCTTTTTTAAAGAAAAAATTTCTTGCAATGTTATAGTTTTTTTAATTAGCAATTTTACGAAGTAGTTGATGGGGATTTTATTTATTTGAAGATTTATTTTTGTAAAGTTCAATGAAATTTTCTGTTTAAATATTTTTTGTGGAACACAACTTGTTAATCGTAAAACATAATAAAAGATGCCAAAAGATATGATGATGAAATGTGCGACGCCAATACTGCTCAGTAAAGCTTTTTTGTGGGCAAACAAGGCATTTTTGCATTTATGCAAAATATGGTTCTTGTATTTGTGTCGTTTTGTCAAATTAAAACTGACAACAATACTTTTATTATACTTTGGTACAATATTAGCTTAGCTTTGTTTACCAATTGGGTACATTTTTTAATAATAAAAAAAATATAGAAATTATGGCTACTAGTAAGAAGCTAAGTATTACACCACTGCACGACAGAGTTATTGTAAAACCTGCTGCAGCTGAAGAAAAAACTGCTGGCGGTATTTATATACCTGATACTGCAAAAGAAAAACCATCTAAAGGAACTGTAGTGGCTGCAGGACCAGGCAAAGTAGATGAACCTATGACAGTAAAAGCTGGCGATACTGTTTTGTATGGCAAATATGCAGGTACCGAAATTACAATTGAAGGGGCAGATTTATTGATAATGAGGGAGAGTGATATATTGGCAATAGTTTAATTCAGACTTGAGATATTTGACACAAGATACAAGATAAATGTGTTTTAGGTCTAACTTTTGAAAATAACATTTTTTATAATGTATTAAGTCTTGATACTTGATACTCAAATCAAAATCTAAATAAAATGAGCAAAATAATATACTTCGATATAGAAGCAAGAAACAGAATGAAAAAGGGTGTAGATACCCTTGCAAATGCAGTAAAAGTAACCCTTGGACCAAAAGGCAGAAATGTGGTTATAGAGAAAAAATTTGGTGCACCACAAGTAACTAAAGATGGTGTAACTGTAGCAAAAGAAATTGAATTAGAAGACCCAATTGAAAATATGGGTGCACAAATGATAAAAGAAGTAGCAAGCAAAACAGCTGAAATAGCTGGCGACGGTACCACAACTGCTACGGTATTGGCACAATCTATTATAGGTGAAGGTCTTAAAATGGTAGCAGCAGGTGCAAACCCAATGGATTTAAAAAGAGGTATTGATAAAGCAGTTTCGCTTATTGTAGAAAACTTGCGTAGCCAAAGCCAAACAGTAGGTAATGATGCAAAAAAAATACAACAAGTAGCTACTATATCAGCTAACAATGACGAATCTATAGGTAAACTAATAGCCGAAGCTTTTGTAAAAGTAGGTAAAGAAGGTGTAATAACAGTAGAGGAAGCTAAAGGTACCGATACTACAGTTGATATTGTAGAAGGCATGCAATTTGATAGAGGTTATATATCGCCATACTTTGTAACCAACAGCGAAAAAATGAGTGTAGAATTACAAAATCCTTTCATACTTATTTTCGATAAAAAAATATCGATGATGAAAGATATTTTACACATTTTAGAAAAAGTAGCAGCAAGTGGTAGGCCATTGTTAATTATAGCCGAAGATTTAGAAGGCGAAGCATTAGCAACATTGGTAGTAAACAAATTGCGTGGCACACTAAAAGTAGCAGCAGTAAAAGCACCAGGCTTTGGCGACAGAAGAAAAGAAATGATGATAGACATTGCTAAATTAACAAAAGGAGAAGTAATTAGCGAAGAAATGGGCTTAAAATTAGAAGGTGTAAAGTTGGAAGATTTAGGAGAAGCGGCATCGGTTACAATTGATAAAGACAATACTACTATCGTAGGCGGTAAAGGAAAAAAATCTGAAATTATTGCAAGAGTAAATCAAATAAAGTCTCAGATAGAAAATACAACATCTGACTACGATAAAGAAAAATTACAAGAACGCCTAGCTAAACTTGCTGGTGGTGTAGCAGTGTTGTATGTAGGTGCTACTACCGAGGTAGAAATGAAAGAGAAAAAAGACCGTATGGACGATGCGTTACATGCTACAAGAGCAGCAGTAGAAGAAGGAATTGTACCTGGAGGTGGTGTGGCTTATATAAGAGCATTGGCAAGTTTAGATGCTAAAGTAAAAGGCCAAATAGCCGACGAAACTACAGGTATGGCTATTGTACGCCGTGCAATAGAAGAACCATTACGTATTATTACTGCCAATGCAGGTGTAGATGGTAGTATAGTTGTAGAAGCTATAAAAAATGGCAAAAACGATTATGGTTACAATGCTCGTACAGAGCAATACGAAACATCTATGTTTAAAGCAGGAATAATCGACCCTACAAAAGTGAGCCGTGTAGCACTTGAAAATGCTGCATCTATAGCAGGTATGTTGCTTACCACCGAGTGTGTAATAGCAGATAAGCCAGCTGCAGAAGCTCCGCATAGCCATGGCGCACCAGATATGGGCGGTATGGGCGGATATTAATAGCATTGCAATATGAGATTTTAGACGCAAGATAAAATGCAAAATCCCCTTCGGTTTTTCGGAGGGGATTTTTTGTAGGAAGAATATTTTTGTTGTTTTATGATTTATATGTTGTATTTTTTATTTTTATAAAATTCCAATTTATATTACATAAAATAGGTATAATTAAAAAAGGCAAATAAATACTTCTATACCTAATTAAACTACCAGCATTAGGAGTAATATAACCTGCAAATAATAAAATTAACAAGCAAAAAATAATGCCAAATAAAGTAAAACTATTCAAACCCTTTTTTTCTTTTATTGGGTAGATAAACATCAATAAAAATAGAAGAAAATAACCCCACATTTCCAAAGCAAATAAATTGAGGTACTTATTGTTAAATTCATTTATAAAAGGAGATAAAAATGAATGACGTAAAGCATTCGGAGTTGCAGTTATAAAGCTTTTAATTGTAGGTGTTAAAGTGTCGTTTTGGTATTGCGAATTAGCTTTACCTAACGAAAAAAAATCTTGTTGTCTTTTTACAACTAACTCTAATAAATTATATTTGTGAGGCAAAAATTGTGTGATAATAATTACAATAATAGCTACTATAAATACTAAGCCATATACATTGAGTAGTTTAATTTTATATTTTTTATTTATAACCCATGCTACAGTACATGGCAATAAAATAACTAGTACAAAGTTTCTAAAAAATAATATCGAAAAAAAAGACAAAATAAAAACTAAAATATATTTTAAAGTAAACTTATTTTCTAAAGAAAAAAATAAGGAGTAACAATAAAAACTAAGTGCAGTAAATAAAACCAAATCTTTACCAATAAGTGAATCAAAGTATAAAGTAGATGGTAAAAGAAAACTACCAATAATAACTGCCCAATTTTGTTTAACATAAATGGTTTTAAATACTCTATACAAAGCAATATTTCCCATAAAGGCTATCGTATTAAAAAACAAACTATTAATATAATAATTACCTCTACTTAAAATATTAAAAACGCCAATTGTTTTAATAAGTATATTATTTCTTAAATCGTTCCAGAAAGAATTTTGCGTTACAAAAAAATTGCCAATGCCATTTTCATATACACTTGGCAAGCTATCGGTAAAAAATAGTTTGGGGTTATGAATAAGATTGTCATATTCTACTAAGCCTTGGGTTGTATATAAAAACAAATCCGATTTATCATGCATTAAAAAATGGCTTACAAGCCCACCAATAATACCTGCTGTAATTTTAATACTAAAAAGCAGTAAGATCATTTTAGTACCCAAATCTGTATTTTGTACAAATTTAATTTTCGGTAAAAAATAAATACAAACTAAAAAGTAGACAGCAAATAAAAAATATAAAAACATATCAAGTTTATAATAACGTATTTAAAAATATTAAATCACAGCAAACCCCAACCAAGGTATTTTAATATGTGGGAAGATAGTTAAAATAATAACTTCATTTAATTAGTTGCAAAGAAAAAGCATTTGTAAATTTGCTCCAATAATCATTTACAATTACACATAATGGAAATAACTGCTGCCACCGCTGCCAAATTAAGAATAACCGAAGAAGAATTTGGAAACATAAAATCAAAATTAGGACGTACACCAAATTTTACCGAATTGTGTGCTTTTAGTGGTATGTGGAGTGAGCATTGCAGTTATAAAAACTCCATAAAATTATTAAAAACCTTGCCCAGGGACGGAGCTAAAATGCTAGTAAAGGCTGGCGAAGAAAACGCAGGCTTAATGGATATTGGTGAAGGATATGGGGTTGTATTTAAAATAGAAAGTCACAATCACCCAAGTGCACTAGAGCCATTTCAGGGTGCTGCTACTGGTGTTGGAGGTATAAATAGAGATATTTTTACCATGGGTGCAAGACCAATTGCATCTTTAAATTCGCTACGTTTTGGCAATTTAAAAGATACCAAAACGCAACATTTATTAAGTGGAGTAGTAAAAGGAATAGGGCATTATGGCAATTGCTTTGGTGTGCCTACTGTTGGTGGCGAAATTTATTTTGAAGATTGTTACCATACCAACCCATTGGTAAACGCTATGAGTGTGGGTATTCTTAAAAATGGCGAAACCGTTTCGGCAACTGCCGAGGGAGAAGGAAACCCCGTATTTTTTGTAGGTAGTGCTACTGGTAAAGATGGTATAGGCGGAGCCTCATTTGCTAGTGCCGAAATTACTGCCGATAGTGTACAAGATTTACCAGCAGTGCAAGTAGGCGATCCTTTTCAAGAAAAAAAATTATTAGAAGCCTGCCTCGAAGTAATACAAACAGGAGCAGTTGTAGGCATGCAAGATATGGGTGCAGCAGGTATAATATGCTCTACCGCCGAAATGAGTGCAAAAGGAAAAGCTGGTATGCGTATAGATTTAGATAAAGTACCAACTAGGCAAGCTGATATGAAAGCATGGGAATTGCTTTTGAGCGAAAGCCAAGAGCGAATGCTTTTAGTGGTAAAAAAAGGAAAAGAAAAATCGGTGTTAGATATTTTCGAAAAATGGGATTTACCTTGCAGTTGCATTGGCGAAGTAACAAATGATGGTATGTTACAGTTTTTTATGCATGGTGTTTTAGAAGCTGTTTTGCCAGCCGATGAATTGGTACTTGGTGGAGGAGCACCACAATACAGCAGAGAAACAAAAGAACCAACTTACATACAAAAAATAAAAGCATTTGATGCAACAAAAATACCAGAGCCACAAAATTTACAAACAATAGCCGAAAAATTAATAACCTTGCCTAACATTGCCAGCAAACGATGGGTTTACGAGCAATACGATAGCATGGTTGGCGCAGGCAATACAAGCACCAATGGCGTAAGCGATGCTGCAATAGTACTTGCAAAACCTACCAATAAAGCACTAGCACTTACCACCGATTGCAATAGCCGCTACGTATTTGCAAACCCCTACAAAGGAGCAATGATAGCAGTGGCAGAAGCTGCACGCAACATAGTATGTAGTGGTGGCATACCTTTGGGTGTAACCAATTGCCTAAATTTTGGCAACCCATACGACCCCGAAGTATATTGGCAATTTAGCAATGCTATAAAAGGAATGGGAGAAGCTTGCCTAAAATTCGATACACCAGTTACTGGTGGC
The DNA here is from genome assembly GCA_013141435.1 of Ferruginibacter sp. GTDB lineage: Bacteria > Bacteroidota > Bacteroidia > Chitinophagales > Chitinophagaceae > Ferruginibacter. Next base: position 57,237 of record JABFQZ010000002.1, on the reverse strand, counting down.
AATGTAAGTTTTTACAACCAAAGCCCTACTGGGCCAGTGTATCCAACGCCAACAATTGGTATGGTAGGGTTGTTAGAAAATGTTGCTGATAAAATGACAATGAATTTTAAAACCGAAGGCGATATTATTTTCCTTATCGGCGAAAGTAAAAACGATATAAATTCATCGGAGTATTTACATAAAATAATAGGAGAGGAGTATAGCCCATGCCCATTTTTTGAAATAGATGAAGAATATAATCTACAACAAATTATTTCTACCTTAATAAAAAATAAATTAATACAATCAGCCCACGATGTGAGTGAAGGTGGACTTTTTGTAACTTTAATAGAAAGTGCTTTTACCAATAACTTTGGTTTTAGCGTAATACAAAATAACCAAAATATTCGTACCGATGCCTATTGGTTTGGCGAAGCCCAAAGTAGAGTAGTAATATCATCATCCACAGAAAACGAAGAAAAAATAATAGCAACCTTGCAGCAAAATAATATACCTTTTGCAAAGCTAGGCACTGTTACAAAAAATACTATAAAAATAAATAACGAAACCTGGGGCAACATTACTACTTGGAAAGAAAAATACGACAATGCTATAGGAACAATGATGTAATATTTTTTTTAATATTTGGAGCAGCAGCATAAAAACATTGTACAGCATTGGTTTCAGGCTATACGCTACAATCTTTTTTTCGTTTCCGCCAATGGGCGACAAGCTCTCAAAAAAGTATTTTCGCTACTATCCTGGCTTGCTTCAGCCTTAAAGCATTTTAAAGCATTTTTTTTAAAGCCTTTAATTTTTGTAATACTTTTATGTAATGACATAAGTAGAAAATGCGGTATAATAAAATTAGATTCTACTTTTTAGACTCAACCAAATAAAATAACTTTCAATTTATTTAGTCGTACCTCAAAAAATCTAAAACAGAAAACCTCATTGAGCTTTATAAAAATAATAGTATGGTTTTAATTGCAAAAAAATAAAATTATACCATTAAATACAGTTTCAAGCAAAAATAGACCTTACTATTACCATCAACCATAACTTAGGTTTCTTATATACCCTCTCAAAATAAAAGAGGCTGACTCATATTTGAGTCAGCCTCCAAGTAAGAGTATAAAAGTATCCTTAAAATTGCTCTAATTTGCTAAAGAAAAAACTACCTTCAATAGCAGCATTTTCATCACTATCACTACCATGCACCGCATTTTCACCAATCGAAGTAGCATATTTTTTACGTATAGTTCCTTCCTCAGCTTGTGCAGGGTTAGTAGCACCAATTAATTTTCTAAAATCTTCAACAGCATTTTCTTTTTCCAAAATTGCAGCTGTAATTGGTCCACGGCTCATAAACTCTACCAACTCACCATAAAAAGGACGCTCACTATGCACAGCATAAAATTCACCAGCTTTTGCAGCACTTAAGTGTACCATTTTCATGGCTACAATTCTAAACCCTGCAGCATTAATCATTCCTAAAATACCACCTGTACTTCCGTTCAAAGTAGCATCTGGCTTTATCATCGTAAAAGTTCTGTTTGTCATTTTTGTAATTTATTTTTTTGCAAAAATAGCACTTAAATTTAAAACAGTAAATAATTATACAAAAGTTATTTTTTTTGCTATTTTTTTTATTTCTACAACATCTTTTTTTATACCATAAGTTACATTACCAAATATAATTTTTACAATAAGTAATTCCTTAAACTAAAAATAAATAACTTCGCTATATGCAAGTTTTAATAAATTCAGTACAACTAAATTTAATAATACAAAAGCTAGCCCAAGAGCTTTTAGAAAACGATACCAATTGCGAAAATATAATTTTTATTGGTTTACAGCCCCGTGGAATATATATAAGTAATTTAATTGTAGAGCAAATAAAACAACTTTGCCCTTCCGAAAATATAAAATACGGCTTGCTCGATATTACATTTTATAGAGACGATGTTCGTACACAAATTCATATAGCTAACAAAACCGAAATTCCATTTTCTATAGATGGTAAAAAAGTAATTTTAATCGATGATGTATTATACACTGGCCGAACAATACGTGCAGCCTTAGATGCTTTGCAAGATTTTGGAAGACCCCAAAAAGTAGAACTTTGCGTTTTGGTAAACAGACGTTTTGATAGAGAACTTCCAATACAACCAGATTATTGTGGCAAAGTAATAAATAGCAATGTCCAACAAAAAGTAAAAGTAGATAAAGAAAAAGGAGAAGTAGTAATATATTAAACTCTGTACTTTCTAAACAATAACCCCCAACCCATTTTTTACTATAAAATTTAGGGGCTGTCAACATATCATAAAAAGCAGCATCATTCGGGGCTATCCGCTGTACCTTCGCTATCGCTACGGTGCCGCTACTATCCCCCAGCCTTTCATCAGCATACCATTGCTCAACATATCTAATACCATAGTAAAAATTAAATTGATCCACAAAAATCGCTGTGTACGTAGTCATCATTATTTCGCTATGTGCTATCTTGTTACCGTAAAAACAGCTGAGTTTTTTTGCTAACGATTAGTTACTAAGTTCCGAGAAAATTCGTTGCAAAGACCGGTTAAGCATATTTAGGGTTAAATTATTTTATCACTCTGCTACCATTAAGCTACACCCTCTTATATCACAATTTTCTAACCTACCTATTATTTCAAAACTATTGTTTGGGTATAAAATACCAGCATCGTCGGTGGCTATAAATGCACAACTGTATAAGTTTGCTAAGTCAATTATATTTACTCCGCCAGCTAGTGTATTTTGCACTGTATGTACTTTGCTATAAATTTCAAAAGGGTCGTCTTTACTTCTCAAAAGTATTTGCATGTAAGTAGGTGTTGTAAAAAATCCGTTTCCAGTGGAGTATGCTTGAGATAACAACTCTGTCATACCATACTCCGAGTGTATATTTTGCACAGCAAGGTTTTGTGTTAAAATTTGGTGTACTTCTTTTCTACTTAGTTCGTCTCTTCTACCTTTCATACCACCGGTTTCTATAATAGTAGTGTGTTGTAAATTTATTTTATTTAGTTCAGCAAAATCAACAAGTGCATAAGTTACACCAATTAATAAAGTAGGTTGCTTTGTAGCTTCGTTTTCTAATAATATTTTTTTTAATTTTTCGTAATCGTATAAATAAAAGCCACTGTTTTTATGTTCCGATTTTTTTATTAAATCATCTACCATATATACTAACGATGAGTTTTGCCGTTCTAAATACGATGGTAATAAACCAATAATGCAATAGTTATTTTCGGAACCGTAAAAATTACGAAATGTTTTTAAGTAACTTTCTTCGTAAAGTTTTTTTTCTTTTACAAAGTGTTTGCTATTTGTAGAACCTGTAGTACCACTGCTTTCAAAAATAATTTGTTCATTAAAAGTAGTAGTCTTTATTACCTGTGTTTTAAAAAATTGTATTGGCAAAAATGGTATTTTTTCAATACAATTTATTTTGCTGGAATTAATATGTAGTAAATTGCAATAAGCCTTATAAAATTCATTATTAGTGTATTGAAAATTAAAAACCTCTAGTGCTGTTTCTTCAAAATTTGCAGCAGTAGTTTGTAGTATTTTTGCTCTTAATTTGTGCTCTAGTATATTATTCATTTTAAAATGCCTTACTGTATTCTGTTAAATGTTTTAGCAAAGCTAAAATTTTAAATTGTTTTTACGATTGAAAGCTTAAATTTGAGTATTAAAATATTTTTTATGCGTTATATATTACTTACAATAGTAGTGTTTTTGGGTTTTGTTTCGTGCAAAAAAAATAATGGCAACTCTGCACCAGAAATTAAGTTTAAAAAAATTGCTTCTCCAATTTTTTCGAGCGACCCCAATGCTTTGCCATTGCTTACTATAGAAGTAAAAGATGCTGAAGGAGATTTGGGATTTCTAGAAAATAAGGATACATCTTATATATATATTAAAAACTTAACTGTACCACCATTTAAAATAGATTCTTTTAAATTTCCGAAAGAAATAAATGGCATTACTAAATCTAATTTTAAGGCATTGGTAGATATTGATATTGAAAACAAAGGTGCTCCAGGTGGTGGTAGAGGTGTTTTAGCTACTAACGGTGGTGCAAGAGATACGCTTTATTTTGAAGTGTATGTAAAGGATTTTGCAAAAAATAAAAGTAATGTCATAAAAACCGATGACCCACTTTTATATATTCATTAATGCGCTTTTTGCATTTTATTTTATCGCATTCTATCTTTATTGCGTTTTGTGCTATTGGGCTTTGTTACCAAACCAATATTTTATTACTAATTGAACATAATTTTGCTATTTATGGCTTTGTGTTTTTTTCTACACTGTGTAGTTATAATTTTTATTGGCTTTTAAGCAAAAGTTATTTTGCAGCTTTCAAAATTAATATTGAATTTATAAAAGTTAATTTTAGTTATGTACTAATTTTCTTTTTATCTGCATTGTTTTCTATTTATTTTTTTCTTTTTCTTAATATAATATTTCTTTATATTTTATTAAGTGTATTACTAACATTGTTATATACGTTGCCTTTGTGGCCATTTTCTTTTTTAAGAAAATTACAACATTTGGGCTTTGCAAAAACAATTTTACTATCGTGTACATGGGCATACACAACTGTAGTATTGCCAGCAGCTTTTGCTGCCGATGTACGGCTTATAGCTGTAGCTTTACTATTTGTAGCAAGGTTTTTATTTATGTTTTTGTTGTGTTTTATTTTTGATAAAAGAGATGTAGTTATTGATAAAATAAATGGCTTAAATAGCCTTGCTACAAATATGAGTGAAAAAAATGCGAATATTATTTTTGCTATAGCTTTTGTTTTACATGTAAGTGTAGGTTTATTTTATAATTGTTTTTTTGCTAATACTTTTCAGGCTGTTGCTACAATTTTTACGTCAGTTTTATTGTGGGTTGTATTTCGTTTTTCTAAACTAAAACAAGGTTATGTGTTTTATTATTTTATTGTAGATGGGCTAATGTTGGTATCAGCTTTGGCAACATTTGTAGGTAATAATATATTTTCTAAATTTGTTGGGCAATGAACAAAAGGCTGAATGGCTGCGCTGCTTAGCCGAAAATCCTTTTATATTTTGCATTTTGCAAAATATAAAAGATTGTAGGCGGGCAGCGAACTAATGCTGTTTATTATTTGATGTGGAAAGCCCCAACAATATTTTTTAAAAAGGCACTTAAAAACTAAATAGTAAAAAATAGCAAGCTTTTACTTAATTAGTTATTTTTTTATTCTTTATAAATTAACTTTGCAAGCATTATGGCAAAAGCAACAAAAAATAAAAGTATTTTAAAAGAAAGTTCGTATTCTTTTTTAGAAAAATATATCAACAATCCATCGCCTACTGGCTTTGAAAGTGGTGGGCAAAAACTATGGATGGAATATTTGAAACCTTATGTAGATGAGTTTTTTACAGATGCTTATGGTACTGCAGTAGGAGTTATAAACCCAAGTGCGGCTTTTAAAGTGGTAATAGAAGCTCATGCCGACGAAATAAGTTGGTTTGTAAATTATATATCGGCAGAGGGTTTAATTTATTTGAAACGCAATGGCGGTGTAGATCATCAAATAGCGCCAAGCATGCGTGTAGCAATACATGGCAAAAAAGGAAAAGTAAGGGCAGTTTTTGGTTGGCCAGCTATACACACTCGTATGAGCAATAACGATAATAAAGAACCACAGCCAAAGGTAGAAACTTTGTTTTTGGATTGTGGTGCTCGTACTAAAAAAGAAGTGGAAGCTTTGGGAATACATATTGGTGCAATAGCGGTATATGAAGAGTGTTATGAAGAGCTTGCGCACGGATACCTTATTGGTCGTGCATTTGACAATAGAGTAGGAGGATTTATGATTGCAGAAGTGGCTAGGTTATTGGCAGAAAATAAAAAGAAATTGCCATTTGGCTTATACATTGTAAATGCGGTACAAGAAGAAATAGGCTTGCGTGGTGCCGAAATGATAGCTAGAAAAATAAAACCTGATGTAGCTATTATAACCGACGTAACACATGATAGTACTACACCAATGATAAATAAAATTATTGAAGGTGATTGTGCTTGTGGCAAAGGTCCATCGCTTTGTTATGGCCCAGCGGTACACAATAAATTATTGGATTTTGTACAAACTACTGCCGACAAAAATAAAATACCTTACCAGCTAAGAGCTGTAAGTAGAAGTACTGGTACGGATACCGAATCGTTTGCTTATGCTAATGATGGTTGCCCATCGGTGTTAATTTCAATACCATTGCGCTATATGCATACTACTGTAGAAATGTTGCATAAAGATGATATTGAAAATACTGTAAAATTGATGTACGAAACTTTAATAAAACTTACTCCAAATACTAATCTTAGTTATTTTAAATAATTTTTTAATGGACAGATACGCAAAATTTATTCAGCTTTTTGGAAGCATTTTTTTAGCTTTTGTTGGTTTTTTTGTAGTGCTTGCTTTAATAATACTTGGGCTGAGGTATATGTTTGGTGTGTTGGATTATTTGCCTTGGTTTTCGGTAATGTTTACCCTTTTTATAATTTGTGTACCAGCATTGCTGTTTATTACTGTTTATTTTATTTATTTTAAACTTACTAAGTCTCACCCATCAAGAGTTGTACAATATTTTTCTTATGCTATGTTTTCTATAGCACTGGCTGCTTGGGCTTACTTTTGGATAGCCGATTTTGTAATATTTTTTAAAAAACATTACAACAGTATTGGTCAGTACAATTGTTTTAATCTTGCTTTTTTAGCTGCAAATGTGGGGCTTATTTTTTTTATAGGCATTGTGCAAGCTCTTACTACTAATAAAGAAAAAGACTGGATGGAAAGGAATGAGGATATTGTAAAAGGAATGGAGTAGATAATGTGGTAAGTAATAAGTTTTAAGTAATAAGTTGTAAATTTTGAGTGATGACTTATGTGTGATGGATAATAGGTATATAGGTTCAATACAATTGAATTGTAATTGAAGTTTTTATAATTTTATGGAACAAAAAATTTTTGGCAATATGCCTAATCCAAAAGCTACAAGTCTTGCCATTACCCAAAAGGGCAAGCAAAAACTTTCAAAAAATCAAGAAGCTTTTAATAAGCTAACAATACGTATAGAAAAATTGCAAAAGGAAATAGCAAAAAAGCATTTGCTATTTGATGAGGCTTTAAAAATGTATGGCTTTCATTTGCACCCTGCCAAAATATTAGTTGCAGTATGTAGAAGAAAAGTTATAAGTGTTTTGTGGGAAATATATAGATTAAAAAAACTAGCAAAAACAGATTTGAGGCATTTGAAAAGTGTATTGCAATATCATTTAGATAATTATTTAGGAGAATTAGATACAGAGCCAGATGAAGAGTTTAAAATAATATTGGAAGCCATAGAAGGAATGAGCTATGAAAAAATTATTACCGATGCAGCAGCAGAAGAAAAAGAAGAAATAAAAAATGTGTTTGGCGAACTTGATATAGATTTAGATGGTGTAGATATAAACGATGAAGAAGCTATGGCAAAAATATTTATGGAAGCCAGGCAAAAAGTGCAAGAAAGAGAGGAAAATGAACAGGCAAAATTTGAAAAAATGCAAGCCAAAAAGAAGAAAACACCAAAGCAAGTAGCATACGAAAAAATGCAAGAAGCAGCTGAAGAAATGAAGCAAAAAAATATAAGTACAATTTATAAACAATTGGCAAAACTTTTTCACCCCGATTTGGAGCAAGATGCCGAAAGAAAGCTAGAGAAAGAGATACTTATGAAAGAGCTTACTGCTGCTTACGATGCAAAAAATTTGCATGCATTGCTTACTTTAGAACTTAGATGGATACACAACGAAAACAATCATTTAGAAAGCCTAACCGAAGAAAAACTAGCAGTGTATTTGCATATATTAAAAGAGCAAACTAAAGAACTAGAGTATCAAAAAATATCTATTGCAGAACAGCCACAGTATAGAGTTTTGCTAGATGAATTTGGGTATGAAATACGGAATAACTCTCCAGTAAATGTTATAAATTTTCATTTAAAGAGTGCGAAAAAAGCTGCACAAAATTTAGAAGAAAATGCAATAAATTTTGCATCCGAAATGGGCTTGAGGCATGTAAAAGAAATGCTAAAAGCTTGGAAATTTATGCAAAAAGAAACAGAAGAAGAGCGGTACCTTAGAATGATATTTGGTAATTAAAAATGATTTTAATTGTTTAATAATTGTTTTATAAGTTCGGCTACTTTTTCTGCATTTGGCAACATTTCTTTTTCTAAAATAATATTCATTGGCACTGCTGGCAAATTTAATGCACCAAGTACTTCCACTGCTGCATCTAAATTTTTAAAGCATGCTTTGGAAACCCTTGCTGCTAGCGCTTCGGCAAATGAATTATTTTGCTGTTCTTCGGTAAGTATTATACATTTTCCGTGCTTATTTACAGTAGCAAAAACCAATGCTTCATCTAATGGAAATAATGTTCTTAAATCAATAATTTCTACTTGTTCATTAAATTGTTTTGCAGCAGCTTTTGCCCAAAATACGCCCATGCCATAGGTAATAACACAGCAAGTTTCACCGCTTTTTATTTTTTCTTCATTAGCCTCCAAAACAATATTGCCTTTGCCAAGTGGTATTATATAATCTCTACTAGGCTCTATATTTTTTGCATCTTCGGTGCCTTGTACTTTGCTCCAATACAATCCTTTATGTTCAAGCATTATTACAGGGTTAGGGTCGTAAAATGCTGCTTTCATTAAGCCTTTCATATCGGCTGCACAACTAGGGTACACAATCTTTATACCTTTAATGGTTAGCAATGTACTTTCTATACTACCACTATGATACGGTCCACCACCACCATAAGCACCAATAGGCACACGTATTAATGTTTGTATAGGAAACTTGCCACAACTTAAATAACAACTTTTAGAAATTTCGGTAACCAATTGGTTTAACCCAGGGTAAATATAATCGGCAAATTGTACTTCTACAATTGGTTTTGCACCTACAGCACACATACCTATTGTGCTTCCAATTATATATGCTTCTTGTATGGCGGTATTAAAAACCCTATGATCGCCAAACTGCTCAGCCAATGTAGCGGCTTCTCTAAAAACACCACCAAGCCTAAGGCCTACGTCTTGCCCATACAAAACAGCCTCGGGGCAATCTTCCATTATTTCTCTTATGGCAAATAATGCAGCATCTACCATCAATACTTTTTCATTGCCCATGGGCATACGATTACCAACTTCTTCGATAATATTAGTAGGTGCAAAAATATGATTACTTACTGTAGTAGCATCAGGCTCAGGCGATGCAACAGCTTTGTCAAATTCAGATTGTATAAAAATTATTTGTTTAGCTTCTATTTCATTTAATTCGTTTTCGTTAATACCATTTTGCAATAATGAATTTCTTAATTTTTGATAAGGGTCGTTGGCAAAATGTTTTTGTAAATCCTCCTCCGTTCTATAAAAATCTTTTCGTACACCACTTGTATGATGCCCAAGCAAGGGTACATTAGCATGCACTAAGTATGGGCAGCAATTTGTACGCACATCTAATATTACATTTTGCATTGCAATAAAACTTTCTTCAAAATCTGATCCATCAATACTCAAACTTTTTATGCCTTTAAAACCTTGTATAAATTCGTATGCATTGCAAGTGCGTGCCTCAGCCGATGTTACACTTATACCCCAATCATTATCTTGTACCAAAAATATTATAGGCAGTTGGTGTAATGCAGCAAACTGAAAAGCTTCGCTTACTTCACCTTCAGTAACCGATGCATCGCCAAGAGAGCATAGTACAATTGGCTGTTTGCTGCCTTCAATATGCGAAGCCACCTTTTTTTTCAACTGCATCATAAATTTCAACCCTTGTGCTACACCAGTTGTAGGTATTGCTTGCATACCAGTAGCACTACTTTGGTGTATAATTGTTGGCTTATCATCTCCTTTATAATTTGGGTGGTTGTAATATGATCTACCACCAGTAAATATATCTTCGCCTTTTGCTAATAGTTGCAACATTAAAGTGTAAGGCAAAAAATCCATACCAAGCATCATACTCTCATCTCTATAATATGGGCTCACATAATCGCATGGTAGTAAATTGTAAGCAGTAGCCAATTGTATGGCTTCATGCCCACGGCTAGTGCTGTGTACGTATTTGCAAGTGCTACGATTAGCTTCGTATATTGCTGCCATGGCTTTTGCTTGGCATATATGTATAAATGCTTTTATTAAAATTGTATTGTTCAACAAATTTTTTTCTATTAAAGATATTTAGTATAATTATTTTTTTTTACAACAAGTTTATTTTTTGTTTACCAGCATTTGATTTTTATGGCATCTTCATTGGCGACGCTCCGTTGAAGATTTGAATACATGGCATCATTTTTATTGGTTATAAATTTTTGAAACCATATTTAATTTATTTTAATTATAAAAATAAAATCAATAAAAAAAATTGGTACTTCTTATAAAAAATCTAGCAAATATTGTTATTCAATTTTTCCATCTTTCATAAAAATTATTCTATCGCTCATTGCAGCCAATTCTTCATTATGTGTAACAATTAAAAATGTTTGTTGCATCGTATTTCTAAGTTCTATAAAAAGTTTATGCAATTCCCTTGCATTTGTACTGTCTAAATTACCAGTTGGTTCATCAGCCATTATTATAGCAGGGTTGTTTATTAATGCCCTTGCTACTGCTACTCTCTGTTGTTCGCCACCCGATAGTTGGTGTGGTTTGTTTTCCAATTTATCTTTCAAACCTAATGTTTCCAATAATTCTATTGCTCTATTTTCTACTTCTTTTTTCTTTTTTCCAGCTATCCAGCCAGGTATGCATACATTTTCTAAGGCAGTAAATTCGGGCAATAAATGATGAAATTGAAAAATAAAACCTATGTTTTTATTTCTAAATTTTGCAAGTGCATTGCCTTTTAATGTGTCTATTCTTTGCCCATGTAAATATACTTCGCCTTGGTTTGGCTTATCTAATGTGCCAAGTATATGTAATAATGTACTTTTGCCAGCCCCCGATGAGCCAACAATACACACTATTTCGGCTTTATTTATTACTAAATCTACCGTTTTTAAAACCTGTAGTTTATCGTAATATTTTTCAATTTGTTTGGCTACTAACATTGGCACAAAATAATTAATAAAACTATATTTTGCATTTAATTTTTTATATAAATATTTCTTAAAAAAAGTATAAAAAAAAGCATAAAAAAAAAGACTTTTGGTTATTTCGTATGAAACTCTACATTTGCACAAAATTAAACAGTTAATACGATGTTTTGGACACTAGAACTTGCCTCTCATTTAGAAGATGCACCATGGCCGGCAACCAAAGATGAATTAATAGATTATAGCATTCGTAGCGGTGCGCCTATTGAAGTTATAGAAAATCTTCAGGAGTTAGAAGATGAAGGTGATATGTATGAAGGGCTTGAAGATATTTGGCCAGATTACCCTAGCCAAGATGATTTTTTCTTTAACGAAGATGAATATTAAAAAATATTTTTCTAAAAAAAGCAGCCAACAATTTTACTGTCGGCTGCTTTTTATTGTTATTATATTATTAGCATTGCATCGCCATAGCTAAAAAAGCGATACTTATCTTTTATTGCTTTTTTGTAAGCCTCTGTCATTAAATCGTAGCCTGCAAAAGCGCAAGCCATTATTTGCAAACTGGTTTTTGGTAAATGAAAATTTGTTACTAATGAATCGGCAATGTTAAAATCGTAAGGTGGATGAATAAAATTATTTGTCCAGCCTTCTGAAGGTTTTAAAAATTTTTGTGCTGTATAAGAATTTTCTAAAGTACGCATTGTAGTTGTACCAATAGAGCATATTCTATGCCCTTTTTCTTTTGCTTTATTTACAATACCACAAGCGGTTTCTTCTATATTATAATACTCAGCATCCATTTTATGTTTGCTAAGGTCTTCTACTTCTATTGGTCTAAAAGTACCTAAGCCTGTGTGCAATGTTACTTCTGCAAAACGAATACCTTTTATTTCCAATTTTTTTATTAGCTCTTTGCTAAAGTGCAAGCCTGCTGTAGGTGCAGCAACTGCTCCCTCATGCTTTGCATATACTGTTTGGTATCTTTCTTTATCTTCTTCTTCTGGCGTACGTTTTATGTATTTTGGCAATGGCGTTTCGCCCATAAAATCAAGCATTTCTCTAAAACTTTCTTCACTATCTTCCCATATAAATCTTATTGTTCTGCCACGGCTAGTAGTGTTATCTATTACTTCGGCTACCAATTCGTCGTTTTCGCCAAAATATAATTTATTGCCTACTCTTATTTTACGAGCTGGGTCTACAATTACATCCCAAAGTCTATTGGTTCTACTTAGCTCACGCAATAAAAATACTTCTATTTTAGCGCCTGTTTTTTCTTTTCGGCCATACATACGTGCCGGAAAAACTTTGGTGTTGTTTACTACAAATACATCTTTATCGTTAAAATACTCTTGTATATCGTTAAAAGTGCGGTTGGTAATATTGCCCGTTTTGCGTTCAATAACCATCATGCGGCTATCTTCTCTTTTTTTTGTAGGGTTTTGTGCAATAAGGTTTAATGGAAGGTCAAATTCGAATTGAGATAATTTCATTTTAAAATAAATTTTATCTCATACCGTGTAAATAATAAATTTTATTTACTGAAAAACAAGCCTCAAATAGTAAAAGGCACGTATCATGTTACGGCATGATTTTTTATAAAGAGTGCAAAATTACATAAATTTCGTTTATTTACGAAAATTACTTTTTTAGTATTCAGTTTAAAATATTATCTACAAAATGAATTGGAATTACTAATAAAATTTGAATAATGATATTTAGCTGAGCCTAGCCCCGGTTGGCAGTAGTACCACCTGCAATAATAAATTTCATTTTGTATAAACTTATTGCAGGTGTACTACAGAAAACGGGAAACTAATGCTGATTATGGATTTGGAGCTGATGCTTCAAAATGTTTTGGGTAAAAATTAATCGTTGCTTGTACGGCCCAAATACATCATAACATATTGTACAAGCATTGCAATAGAGGCTAGTGCTGCTACTACATAAGTCATGGCTGCCCAAGTAAGTGCATCTTTTGCTTTTGTGTGCTCATCTGTAGTTGTTATACTGGCAGTATCTAACCATGCTAAGGCTCTTTTGCTTGCATCAAACTCTACTGGTAAGGTAACTATCGAAAATAGGGTAGAGGCGGCAAATAAAATTATACCTACCAATAAAATAGTAGGGTTTCCGCCTCCAAAGCCCATCATACCAATGCCAGCCATAATAATCCATTGCGATATGGTACTGCTAATTTTTACTGCTGGTACCAATTTGCTTCGTAAGGTAAGCATACTATATGCTGTAGCATGTTGTACTGCATGGCCACACTCATGTGCGGCAACAGCAGCAGCCGATACTGTTCTGCCTTCATATACATCGGGGCTAAGGTTTACTGTTTTTTTTGTAGGGTCGTAATGGTCGCTTAAAAAGCCGCTTACAGATACTACTTGTACATCGTAAATTGCACTATCTCTGAGCATTTTTTCGGCAATTTCTTTTCCGCTCAAACCGCTTGTGGTAGGCACTTTACTATAGTTTGTAAATTTGCTCTTTAGCTTGTATTGAGCCAGCATTCCTAGTAGCATAAATACTACCGATATTATCATTATACTTGGTGTCATTTTTAATTTTTTTTGGTATTTTTAAAATATAAAAGTAATATTTATTTGTATTGTTTTATTTTTTGTGAAATTATTTTTTGTTAAAAAAAATATTTAAGAATAGAAGAATACTATTTATAATTGCTTTGTACAAAAATAAATTTTTGCTAACAACGTAATTTCTATTTTACAATAATAAACGAATTGTTTACGATTTCGTTATTAGTTATCAATTTCACAAAATACTTACCAGCACCAATATTCTTAATATTGATATTTATAGTTGTTGTATTTGCTGGCACATTTTGTTGTAATATTCTTCGCCCAGCTATATCGTTTATTGTAAGTGTACTGTTGGTATAATATTGCTTATCTAGTTTTATGTTTAAGTAATCGGTTGTAGGGTTTGGTGAAATAGATATAGCACTAGTTTTAATGTTAAGTTTTACGGCTTCTATTTTACTATAACTAAATTTACCATCTGTATCTATCATTTTTAAACGATAATAAATAACTGCTACTTTTGGAGTATTTACATCCAAATAATTATATGTTTTTGTATTAGTTATACTTACTGTAGCTATTTTTTTAAACAAAATACCATCAGTACTACGTTCTAAAATAAAATGACTAAAATTTATTGCATTATCTACAGTCCAGTTTATTTTTACAGTTGCATCATACAAATTGGTTTTAAATTCTATTAAGGATATTGGTACTGCAAGTCCACATGCATTCGACCATATTTGAGCTACATATTCTGGGTGATCTACAAAAGGGTTTCTATTGTGTTGGGCTATAGGTGTACTGTTTACAGCAGTGTAATAAATAGCATTATTTCTATCTATTTCTTTTTGGCTTACAGGGTCTTGATTATGCCATTTTATTAGCGTTTTTAAGTAATATAAATCATACATCTGTAATTGTCTTTTTGCAGCATCAGGTTCATCGGTTGGGCTTAAAAATACAGTATTACCAGTGCCTTGGTTACTCCAGTTTTGCGAAATAACTTCATTTTCATATCTTGTAATCATGTATAAACATGCTCTAGCAAAATCGCCTTTATACTCATTAATAGGCTCAAATACAGTGCCTGTATAGCCAAAGTTATTACCAGTACCTAATTTGCCGCCATTCATACTTGTAAAAGTTGCAGAACTTACTTCTCCATAAGGATAATTACTTCTCATTCCATTTACCTTTCCATCGGTAGCAAAAATATGATGAGCATCTGACACCATTGGTGCTATACTACCAAACCAAGATTGTGGTGTACTATGCTCTCTGTTATAGCATCCGCCTTCGTTGGTATAAGTACCACATTGGCTTGAGCCATAAGTAAATGTATAAGGCTCAGGTCCTGTTGGGTTGTCGCTGTACATATCCCAAATTATATCTGCTGTGTTGGCATCGTTTCTATGCATATCTGCATATTGTATTATATTCCAAATGCCTGGAGTATATCCTAATACATTCGAACCTGTAGTTATAATATTTTTTAAAGCTGTTTTTAAAGGCTGGCATGTTAATGTTGAAGCTGCATCATAATAACCTGTAGGTATGCCTGTAGCAACATTGGTAGTAGAAATTGTACCTGGCAAATTTGCAACACTATAAAATGGTGTACCTGTGCAAGCATTGTTTAATGCAAAAACATAAAAATAGTAAGGTGTTGCCACTGTTAATCCAGTAGCTGTAAAAGTATTAGATGTACTTATACTTATAACATTACCATTGCCAAAAGCTTGCCCAATGGTGTATGTAGTACCATCTACTGGGCTTGCACCTAAAGCTGGAGGAACAGTACTTTTTATAACTAAATACGCACTTGCTCCAGATGCTGTAAATGTACCTGAAATAGTAGTATTGGCTGCTGTAAGTATTAAAGCAGTTGGCTCAGTAGGTGTTGTACATGGGGCAAGTGCTGGTGTAGTTGCTGTTTGTGTTAAAGGTAATAATTGATTGTAATTTGGGCCACCAATACAATTTTGATCTTCAATAGCAAATACAAAATAGTAATATTGGGTAGATGGAGAAACTGTATTATCTGTAAATGTTCCATCTGATGAAATACCAAATACAGAGCCATTTCCGCCTCCAATTACTTGCCCAGCGGTATAATTTACACCATCTACTGGCAATTGGGTCAATGGAGTAGTTAAACTACGTACTACCAAATAGTTTTGCACAGTAGTTGGATTAGGAATCAAATCAAAAGTGCCCGAAACCGTTGCTGCTGTAGCAGTTAATACAAGGTTTGTTGGTTGATCGGTTAACTCTGCACATGGTTGTAAAACTATTTGAGGATAAATAATTACATCATCTATTGTCCATCTTGATGAGCTGGCTATTGTAGGGTTTGCATATACCCAAGCTATCGTAATATTTGAACTGTTGTATGAAGATAAATCAATATTATCTGATAATGTCCAAACACCTTGCCCAGCAACATTGGTAGGGAAATTGCCTGTCAAATTTGTCCAAGTGGCACCAGTAGGGTTTGTGCCTGGTGTGTAATTATTCGATATTTTTAATTGTAAAGAGTTTCCAATAAAATCTCCTCTACTATAAAATTTTAGTGTAGGTAAACTTACAGCACTCAAATCGAATATTGGCGATACAAGCCAATCTTCATTTAGTGGGTTATTTCCTGATGCTACAAAAGCATTTATTTGCATACCATTTGCATCTGTTCTTCCAGTTGTACTACAAGTCCATGTTTGCGTACCAGCCACACTGTATTGGCTCCAACCTTCGGCTAAAAATGTACTTGCACAATTTGTGAAACCATAATTATTATTTATAACTCCGGCAGCAGGTGGTGATATTGTGGTAAAATTCCAAGTGCTATTTCCTGTTATCCCAGCAAAGTTGTTTAGAGCTATATCTGTAAATGCACCAGCATCTATCTCTACATAATAATCGGTAGTATTTAAAAATGCAGGAGTAATCGAAATAGTAGCAGTACTGCCAGCCACAGTTACAGCAGCAGTTGTTACATCAATTGTTTGATGAACAGTATTGTCCAATAATTTTTTTATTACAATATTACCTGTACCTTTTGCAATAGCTTCGTTAAATAATATTTGCAAACTTGCATTTGTAAGTACATTAGTGGCATTATCTAATGGTGTAAGTGTAGTTACTATTGGTGCGGTTATATCTGCACCGCCTGCAATTGCCGTAATAGAAAAATCATCTATAGCCAAACCATCATCAGCACTTGTAGCATTAAAATCAGCCCACTTTATCCAAAATGTAGAACCATTTGGTATATTTAAGCCAGTAATAGTAAAAGAAACTGCAGTTCTGTTTGCAGGCAAATTTCCATCAAAAGCACCTAAAGTTCCGCTTGTGATAGGAGCTGTAAAATTTAAGTTTGTTACAGCTGTATATGCCCCAGTATTAAGTGCTGTAGCAGTTGTACTATAAAAAAAATCTAACCTATCTTGCCTACCAGCAGTGCCCAAACGCCACTGCTCGCCAGTGTAAGAAATGGTTAACTCTGCTATAGGTGCACCAGTATTGTTTATATAAGATGCCCCAATTGAAGAAGTAACTGAACCAGAAATTAAAGTACCAAGAGCTCTATCTGTATTACTTGTTGCACCATAACTATAAGTATTGCCACCATTTGCACCACCATTATCAGCAAGATAAGTGGTATTTGCACCAGATCCAGTTTCAAAAAAAGCCCAACCACTTGGAGTTGTACTACTAGTACCAGTATTAGCAAGTGTATTAAAATCTTCGATAAAAGCTGTACCAGCAGATGTTATAGAAATTTGACCAAAACTAAAACTGGTAATTAAAGCCAACAAAAATAAAATGTAAATTTTTTTCATATAAAGGGGGTTATATTTTGTACAAAAATACATTAGTTTTTTAGAAATGATATTAACAAAACATCAACAAAAAACCCGTAAATATTGCTATTACGGGTTTTTGTAAAAATATATTAATAAATTATTTTGCTAAAGCATTAATTCTTTTAGCTAATTTGCTTTTCAAATTTGCAGCTTTGTTTTTGTGTATTGTTCCACGCTGTGCCAATTTATCAATCATAGCTTCTACACTTGGTTGTTTGGTAGTTGCTGCTGCTTTTTCATCAATTGCTTTTATATCTCTAATAGCGTTACGGGTAGTTTTACCATAATAACGATTACGTTCGTTACGCTTAGTACTTTGTCTTACATCTTTTTTGGTTGCTGCGTGGTTTGCCATTATTCTTATTTTTGGATTGCAAAAGTAACACTTTTTTTTATATTATCATCATATTGTTTATTTTTTTTTTCTAAAATACGATATTAGTTACCCAGTTTACTCCTTTTTTTCAAATTATAAATCCGATATTTGCAACCAAAATAAAATGCAAAATATTGAATATTAAATATAAAATGATGAAAACTAGGAGCCTAATATAAAATACTAATCTCAATACTCTATTCTAATATCTCAATAATAATCAAAATGAAGGATTTTCAATACATAACAAACGCCCATCCATCTTATATAGAAAACCTATACAACGATTTTATAGCAAACCCACAAAGTGTAGATGTAGAAATGAAAAAATTCTTTGAAGGGTTTGATTTTGCTGTGAGTAATGCTATGGTAGCAAATGGTAAAACAACAGCTGAAACAAATGTTGTTGCTACAGGTACATCAACTATTTCTGTTGGCAATTTAGATAAAGAATTTGCTGTTTATCAACTCATACAATCTTACAGAAAAAAAGGGCATTTAATAGCCAATACCAATCCTTTAAAGAAAAGAAAAGATAGGCATGCTGGTTTGGAATTATCTAATTTTAATTTAACCGATGCCGATTTGAATACAGAATTTGAAGCAGGTAAATTTTTAAACCTTGGTAAAACAAGTTTGCAAAATATCTTTTTGCATTTGCAAAAGTCATATACACATCATGTAGGAGTGGAGTATAGTGCACTCAACGATATAAAAAAAATACAGTGGCTTAGCAACGAAATGGAGGTTGGTTTTCACAAACCACTATCTATTGAGCAAAAAAAACGCATATTGCAAAAACTGAATGAAGGTGTAATGTTTGAAAAGTTTTTGCATACAAAATATATTGGACAAAAACGTTTTAGTTTAGAAGGAGGCGAAAGTACCATTGCTGGACTTGATGCCATTATTGATACTGGCGCAGCTAATAATGTGCAAGAAGTAGTAATTGGTATGGCACACAGAGGAAGATTAAATGTATTAGCCAATATAATGGGTAAAACTTACGAACAAATTTTTACTGAATTTGAAGGCACCGCTACTCCAGATACAACTATGGGTAGTGGAGATGTAAAATACCATTTGGGATTTAGCTCTCAAACAAATACAACTAGCGGCAAAAAAATAGATTTGAAATTATGCCCCAATCCATCTCATTTAGAAACTGTAGATCCTATTGTATTGGGTTTTACTCGAAGTAAGGCTGATGTGCTTTATGATTCTGACTTTGATAAAATATTGCCTATTTTGGTGCATGGCGATAGCTCAATAGCTGGGCAAGGTGTAGTGTATGAAGTTTTACAAATGAGTAATCTTAAAGGATATTATGTAGGTGGTACTATACATTACGTAATAAATAATCAAATTGGATTTACTACCGATTTTGATGATGCTCGTAGTGCAGATTATTGCACATCGGTAGCAGCAATGGTGCAAGCGCCAGTATTACATGTAAATGGCGACGACCCCGAAGCGGTAGTAAAGGTTGCAGAAATTGCAACTAGATATCGACAAGAATTTAACAGCGATATTTTTATAGACATGGTGTGCTTTCGCAGGCATGGACACAACGAAGGCGATGAGCCAAAGTTTACACAACCTGCGTTGTACGGGCTTATAGATAAGCACATGAATGCAAGGGAAGTTTATACACAATATCTTATTGAAAACGGAGAGTCCGATGCAAAAGTTTTGGCAAAAGAAATGGAACAAAAATTTTTGGCAGACTTACAAGAAAGATTAGACGAAGTAAAACAAAATCCGCTACCATACTCTTACCAAAAGCCCGAAGAGTGGTGGCAGCAATTGCGGAGAGCTACTACAGAAGATTTTAAAACTTCGCCTACAACTGCAATATCTTTAGATCAAGTAAAATTATTATTTGATGGATTGATGAAATGGCCAGAAGGGTTTAAACCCTTAAAAAAAGTAGAAAAATTATTGGCTGATAAAATTAAATTATTTGCCGATAATAAAAAAATAGACTGGGCAACTGCAGAGTTGCTTGCTTATTCGAGCTTGTTGGTAGATGGTAAAGATGTACGTATGAGTGGGCAAGATGTAAAGCGTGGCACTTTTAGCCACCGCCATGCTGTTATATATGATGAAACTACAAACGAAGGTTACAACCGTTTAAATCATTTTACAGAAACACAAGCACCATTTAGAATTTACAACTCTTTGCTTAGCGAATATGCTGTACTTGGGTTTGAATATGGTTATAGTATGGCCAACCCTAATGCTTTGGTACTTTGGGAAGCACAGTTTGGCGATTTTGTAAATGGTTGTCAGATTATAATTGACCAATTTATAGCTGCTGCGGAAACTAAATGGCAACGAATGAATGGTGTTACACTTTTATTACCACATGGTTACGAAGGGCAAGGACCAGAACATAGTAGCGCTAGAATGGAGCGTTTTTTACAACAGTGTGCAGAGTTAAATATGGTTATTACAAATATTACTACAGCTGCAAATTTTTTTCACATGCTTCGTAGGCAAATGACTTGGTCTTTTAGAAAACCATTGGTAAATTTTTCGCCAAAAGCAAATTTAAGATTGCCTGCTACATATAGCGATGTGAGTGCATTTACCGAAGGTGGTTTTACCGAAGTGTATGATGATGTTACAAACAAAGATGCAAGCATTATAAAAAAAGTATTGATGTGTAGTGGTAAAATATATTTTGATTTATTGGAGCGTAAAGAAAAAGATGGAAGAGATGATGTGGCAATTATTAGACTAGAGCAATTATATCCACTACCACAAAATAAATTAGATGAGTTGTATGTAAAATACAGCAAAGCCATTTGGCATTGGGTGCAAGAAGAACCACAAAATATGGGTGCGGCATCGTACTTGCGTATGAATTTGGAGAGTATTAATTTTCATATTATTAGCCGAAAAGCTAGTGCAAGTACGGCAAGTGGCTATAGCAAAATACATGCTAAGGAGCAAGCGGCGGTTGTGGATACTGCGTTTTCGATTTAAGGGTTTCACGCAAAGGTGCTAAGTTTTCGCAAAGCATTTAAGAAAATATAAGAACCTTTGCACACTTTGCTTTCTTTTATGCTTTGCGTGAAAAAAATTGCACAATAAAAGCCAAATCGAAAAACAAATTTTCAACGGAGGGTCGCCACTGAAGTTCAATCAAGGCTCTTCGGTTTGTAAACAAAAAAATAATAAAAACCTTTGCGCACTTTGCATTCTTATATGCTTTGCGTGAGTAAAAAAATAAAACATGTTCAACAGTTTAAGTGAAAAATTAGAAAGTGCCTTTAAAAATATAAAAGGCGAAGGCAGAATAACAGAGCTTAACATTGCCAATACTGTAAAAGATATACGCCGTGCATTGGTAGATGCCGATGTGAATTATAAAATTGCAAAAGAGTTTACCGACAAAGTAAAAGAAACTGCTCTTGGTTCCAAAGTGTTGCTAGCAGTAAATCCTGGGCAACAGATGGTAAAAATAGTGCAAGATCAACTTACTGAATTAATGGGTGGCAAAGAAAGCGATTTTAATGTAAATGGTAACCCTGCCATTATTTTGGTAGCTGGCTTACAAGGTAGTGGTAAAACTACTTTTAGTGGCAAGCTTGCTAATTATTTAAAAACAAAAAAAGGAAAATCCCCACTATTGGTAGCAGCAGATATTTACCGCCCTGCTGCTATAGACCAATTGGAAGTACTTGGTGGGCAAATTGGAGTAGAAGTATATTGCGAAAGAGATAATAAAGATGCTGTAAGCATAGTACAAAATGCAATAAAGGCGGCACGCAGTAATAACAAAAATGTAATAATTATAGATACCGCTGGTCGCCTTGCTGTAGATGAGGTGATGATGACCGAAGTTGCTAATGTAAAAGCAGCGGTAAACCCTCACGAAATTTTATTTGTAGTAGATAGTATGACAGGGCAAGATGCAGTAAATACAGCAGCAGCATTTAATGAACGTTTAGATTTTAGCGGTGTGGTACTTACGAAGTTAGATGGTGATACAAGAGGTGGTGCTGCACTATCTATACAATATACGGTAAACAAGCCCATAAAATTTATGAGCAGCGGCGAAAAGATGGATACCTTAGATGTGTTTTACCCTGAGCGTATGGCACAACGTATTTTGGGCATGGGCGATATTGTAAGTCTTGTAGAAAAAGCACAAGAACAATTTGACGAAGCTGAAGCTGCAAAGCTTGAAAAACGTATTCGTAAAAATCAATTTGACTTTGAAGATTTTAAAACACAGCTTGGGCAGATAAAAAAAATGGGTAATATAAAAGACCTCATGGGCATGATACCAGGCGTAGGCAAACAAATAAAAGATGTGGAAATAAACGACGATGCATTTAAAGGAATAGAAGCCTTAATAAATAGCATGACAGTTATTGAACGCCGCAACCCAGATATAATAAACCCTAGCCGTAAGGCACGTATAGCTAAAGGCGCTGGTAAAGATATTGCTGAACTAAACGCTTTCTTAAAACAGTTTGAACAAATGAAAGGCATGATGAAGATGATGAATAAAATGCCGATGGGACGAATGCCAGGAATGAGGTAGATTGTAAGAAATTAGAAAAATTTTAATAAAAAGTATACCGATTTTTACTGTTTTGCAAAATGATTTGTTATAACAACAACCAATCTTCAAAAGCACTGCAATTTTCTTTTACTACATCTATTTTAAAGGCTGTTAATCCTTTCATTCTCACAAAAGGCTTTTCAAATTTTTCTATATGTTTTTTAACAACCAAATGTGAACGATGTTTGGTTACAAAAAAATTTACTTCATTATTTTTTAATAAGTCATAAATTTTTTGCCATTGAAGTGGCAATGTAATTTGTTTGTCTTTTGAAGTGAAAAATACATTTCTACTACGTTGCTCAGTTGGGTGTTGTACAATACAAATAATTTCTTCTAAGTTTATTAAAATTTTGTGCCCGTTATCATCAGTTATCCAAATCGATTTATCTTTGGTTTTATGCAAATTTATTTTTTCTTCTGCAGCTAGTAAATATGCTGCTAAGTTGGTTCTAAGGTTTTCCCATAAGGGTTTTATTAAATATTTATCTACTTTGTAATTGTTTATTATTTCTTGAGGTATTTCGGGATTGTCTTTTTGATAGCCTGTATTAAAAATTATGTATGGGTTGTATTTTGGTAAGTTTTGTATTGTTTGCAATACTTCATAAGCACTGCCACCATTAAGGCTCCAATCCAAAAAAACAAGTTGAGGTTTTTCGTTCTCTATTTTCTGAACGGTTTCTTTTACACCTAAACAATATCCAAGTGAGTGCCAGTTTGTAAATTCATCCATACGCCTAATAATGCCCTCGCATACGTCAGGTGCATTTTCTACCACCAAATAAGTTAATTTATTGGATTGCATATTCAATTGATTTTGGTATAGTAATTATTACATTAGTGCCGTAGTATATTTCATTTTCTGTAAATACATCATCTTGGTATTCCACCATAATCTTATTTGGATTAGAAGTGTTTATGATGTCAATGATTTCATTTAAGTTTTTTGTACCGGTACCATGCTTTGTAAAATTGCTGAGTGTTGCCGATTTTTTTCTACCTATACCATTGTCAGTAATATTGATTACAATAAAATCACTTTTCTCTTCTATCGTTATAGAAAGCAACCAAGGTCCAACTTCTTTATTACTAAGCCCATGCAACAAAGCATTTTCTATTGGTATTTGTAAAATACCAAGGGGTACTTTTATGTTTTTATAATTATTCAATACTTCGTTTGAAGGAAGTTTTGTTTGTAATTTTTTTAAATACATTAACCGATGTATGTGTATAATATTTTCTACCAACTGCCATTCGTTTGCAAATGGATGCATAATTTTTTGTTGCTGTACATGGCTAAATATTAAATTTATACTTTCTCCCAATCTGCTCAGCACACTTTCAGCTTGTGGCTTATCGTCCATTTGTGCACCAATGGTATTGAGTGCATTTAAGATAAAATGTGGTCTAAACTGGCTACTCAGCGTTACCAATTGTAAGTTAGCAATCTTTTTTGCTTGTGCTGCTTTTACAGCTTCTAGTTCTGCATCTTTTGTTTTTGCTGTTTGTTCAGCCAGTTGTTTTTTCTTTTTTAAGTTTAAGAAATAAGTAATAATACCAATACATACCAATGCTATGCTTAGCCAAAACCACCATTGCTGCCAAAGAAATTTTTTGATTACGATTTTGTATTGGTAGTGGGAGGTGGTGCCATTCATTTCAAACACATCTACATAAAAGGTATAATGCCCGCTTTCTAAATTTTTAAATAAAAAATTACGTATTAGTGAAGGCTCAGCCATTAAAATTGTATCTCCATCTTTAATAAGTGCTGTACTTGTGTAACGAAGCATATTATCTTTACTTACATAATGCAAAACAATATCAAATGAATTAAAATGTGGTTTAAATAATTGTGTTTTATTTTCAAATAATGTATCAGAAATATTATTGCCAATAGCTACAACAGATGTATTTACTTTTGGTGTTTCTAAGTATAACCATTTTTTTATATCCCAATGATAGAGCATATCACCTGTGCTAAACCATACGGTACTGTCTTTTGCAGTAAGCATAGTATTTTGCTCGGTAAACGAAGTGAAATTAGATTCATAAGGATTTAAATAGCGAATAACTATTTTTTTGCTTTGGTAAAATGATTTTAAATCAAACAACAATATTTTGTCGTACGCAGCAATAACAAGCCATTTATCGTAAATGCTTAAAGCTGTTAAGTTTTTGGCTGTATTTATTAATGGATGATTTATTTTAATACAATTTTGTGGGCTTGCAGCTTTACTATAGTCATTGTAAAACCATAGCCCCTGCCTGCCTCCCAACCATATTGTTCCTTTATTATCAATTATAGAAGCCATTTCACCAAATGGAGTTTCTTTTTTATCAATATTCCATGATGTTGCTTTATCTGTAGTAGGGTAATATACACTTATGCCATTACGTGGATGCCCACACCAAATACGCCCCAAAGTATCTTCTGTAATGGTTAAAATATTATTGATGCTATTACCTTTTGTGGAGTCAATTTTATTCCAAACTGGTTGTAAAGTTTCTAAACTTTTTGTAGATGTTTTCCATAAACCAAGTTGGTTTGTTGTAGAAAAATAAAAATCTTTTTTACTCTTAGATACAAAAGTATAAAAGCCAGTGTTTGTATTTAATTTTTTAGCATTGCCTTGCATATCGTATTGTAGCAATCCACCTATACCTTCTCCAATTAAATACATTTTGTTGTTTAGAAAACTTCCACCATTTGATATTTTATAGTCTATAGCCTTTAAGTTCGTTATTTTGTCTTTATTTATTATGGCTACTTTGTTTTTATAACTACCTGCCCATATACGCCCTTGGCCATCTTCTCTTAAAGTAAAAATATTAGCAGCATCATTGCCATCAAATAGAGTTTGATATTTTTTTATATAATTTGATATAAGTATTGGCTTGTTGGAAGTAACCCCCAAATTTATATGACCAGTTTGGTTTTTAAAATTACCAGTAATATCATTATCATAAATAAAGGGAGTACTAAATGTAATGTTTAAGCTCGTATCATAAATTGCTGTGCTGTAATTTGAACTTTTATACTTGTACAATATATTATTAGTATTGCCTGTATAAAAATTTAAACTATTATCCGTACTTGTGCCAATCTTAAAAGGAACTTTTATTTGTTTATTATTTTTTGCCCAATAACTTATGCTGTTTTTATCTAAAGCATAAAAATTATTTTCATCTTTTATGGCAGCTATATAATAAAGATTTGCAAGGTTTTTTACAGGTGTAAGCTTATATGTAGTTGTATTAAATTTATATAATACTGAAATACCGTTAGAGGTATTAAAGAGCCAAATTGAATGGTCTGTAGCTTCGCACATTCCACCATTACCAAAAGTAAATGAAATATCGGAGATGGTGAGTAAATTTACTTTGCCATTAGTAAAAGAATAAGTTTCTATTTTATTATTATTTGCACAAAAAATATACACGCAGTTTTTTTGCTCTATTATATTAATTACATTTTGTGGTAGAGGAATTACCTTTTCAATTTTATTGTATTTAATGATTGTAACTGATTTTAAGCTAAAAGCCCAAACTTCATTTGAGTTTATAATTTTAAATAAATGTGTTTGTCCAATATTGTTTTTATTTTCCAATTTTATACTATAGTTATTGCCGTGTATTTCTATATTACCATTATAATCGGAGGTATAAACAGTGCCGTCTTGGCCATAAGCAATACAGCTATAAATAAAACCATTGTAGCCTTCTTTTTCTGTAAGAGTATAAGTATTGGCTACGCCATTGGGGAATGGAGGTGCTTGAGCATGAGCATTACAAATAAAGATGATAGCAATAAAACTTAAAAAGTGTTTCACTTTTTAAAAATAATAAAAAATAGGGTAAAGGGGAAATGGTTTCGTGTAAGGTTTTTGGGGTTTGGTGTGTAATGTTTTTTGCAAAAACATTAAATCATTTCATTTTCATTTGTGCGAAATATGGATGATCAGGATTTACAATTAGCTCTTGCCTTCGAGGGTGAATCAAAATATCCATGTCTTCCATTGGTATTGCACCTAGCAGCGGTTCATTATCACCTGGCAGCACCATTGCATCTATAGAACATCTTCTGTTTTTGAATTTTACTTCAATTGGTCCTACTACATCGTACTCTTGAATGCTACCATCTGCCATCTGAGCTTTACGTCTTTCTTTTACCTCAAGTTGTAATTGTTCTTGAATTGATTCATTAATAGCCATCATATAAGCCCCACTATCGGCAAGCATATTCACTGTCATTTGCTTTACTTCTTCTTCACCAATAATATTTCTTTTTGCAAGTATTAAATCTTCGCCATTTATCAATGTAATATCTGCATATACTAAACCCATAATATATTTTTTATAAAGGTACAAATTTTTAATAAGTTGTATTACTAATTAGAAAGGCTAAAACATAGTTTTAATACTCCGTAATACCAAAAAAGTTTATAAAATAGTATTGAGTATGCTTAATTAGCTGTTTATTTTCCTTATTGTGATAGCAATAAAACTTAAAAAGAATTTCACTTTTTAAAAATAAGAATAAGTACGGGTAAAGGGGAAATGGTTTCGTGTAAGGTTTTTGGGGTTTGGTGTTTTTGGAGTGGTTCTGTGTTTGTCTTTGAAGGTTTCATGTTAATCATTTGTAATTAAATTATTTTTATTACTTGTTTTACTTTATTAATTCATCATTAAAAAATTAATAATTATGGCGGATAAAAAAGAATCATTTGGTTATAGCGATAGCAGTTATCCCAATACCGAAAGAACACATAAAGATAGTGCTGACTCAACCGATGCTAAAAACATTGAAAAAGTAAGTGAAGCAGCTGAGATTTATAAAAGCGAAGTATATCAAACTTTATCTGATTCAAGTAAAAAAGATAAATAATAAAATAAAAAATAAATCAATAAAAACTAAAGCATGTTTGCAGTAAAAGTGATTTCGTGTTGGTTTTCATTGGTTTCGTGTGTTACTAATTTTGTCGCATTCATTTTGTCGTTTATTTAGTGTTAAGGAAATTTGAATCCATTATTCATAAAATTTTGAAATGAAAAAAATAATCACACTTATAATTTTATCAACTTTATTTACTAATTGTACTAAAACTAAAGATTTAATTACTGAAGAATCTGCAATTAGTGATGCAAATAATAATTTAGAGTTTATTGAAATACCTGCTCCGGAAGATTTAGGAAATGGGGCAACAGAAAATGTAATTTTTGGAAAAATAATTGTAAATGGAACGAACTTTAAACATATCTATCAAAAAACTATAGGGGTTACTTGTGGTGGGCAAGCCTGCTTACCTACTTCATATATGATTGCAAGGGCAGTAGTTTATCCAAATCGAAATTTTTCTGTACAAGAATTAAACAGTATAGTATCCACCATGGGAACAAGTTGTACTGATGGAACAAGTATTTCAAAATGCCAATCCTACGCCAAAAGCGACTTAGGTACTTGTAATCCTTCAATTCCTAAAACTAAAATTAGAGATGAAGCAAAAAATTATATTAAAAACAATTTGGAAAAAGGGCTGCCAATAATTACGCTTGTCTCAATAAAGGGTGGCACTAGTACCTCTAGCCCTAATTATATTTCTGAAGTTAAAGCTTTTGGACATTTTGTTACGATAGTAGGTTTAGAATTAACGACAACTGAAAGTGGTAGTAAGATTTTTTATATTGATCCTTTAGACCAAACAAAAACCCTGAGAGAAACCAGCTATAAAACTTATTTGAACTCTTGCTTATCAGCTAGCTCTTCCAATCTATACAACATCATTGCTATCGGATGTGAAGTAAATGGAGTTCAAAGTAATTATTATGGTGGCAATACTTCAATCGCACCAACACTTTTATCACCAATTAATAATTCTCAAAACATTTCTATTCCTGTTTCTTTAAATTGGCAAAATGCTACAGCAGGCACTATTTACAGAATTCAAATATCCAAATCTCTATCTGGTTGGACTGCATTAAATGGTTTTCTAGATAATGTAGATAGAGTAATGAATCAAAATACATCAACCTATAATTCTACAACGTTTGGAAGTATAGGGGGAGGAGTAACTGAAGCAGCTTTATTTAACACAACATATTATTGGACTGTTAAATCTTATGTAAACGGAGTGTCTTCAAATTATTCAACACCTCAAGTTTTTAAAACCGCAAATCAAATTATTACAGCTCCAGTTGCAACGTCAGCTACCAATATTACTACTAATGGTTTTAAAATGAATTGGAGTGGACAAAGTCCTTTAGCAGTTGGATATTATCATACAATAATTGCAACTGATATTAATTTTACAAATACTCTTTCTAACTGGCAACAAAATGTTACATACCCTTACTTGTCATGGAATAGTTTAAACTCAAATACTTGGTATTACTATAGAATTAAAATTGTAACACCAACAGGAGAAAGCCCATGGTCAAATGTAATTTCTGTAAAAACAAATTAAAATATTCTAAAGTAAAAATTCTAGTTCAGTAAGATGATTCAAAATGAAAATGGATATATGAAATTTATTATAACGATAATACTAACTATCTGCATTATAACCAACACTTATGCACAAAAGGAAAATGAAGATACTGTAACCATTTATAACCGTATTTATTTCAAGGCTAGCCATAACGATAAAGCTATTTTAGCATTTTTACAACAAAAATTACAAACTGATAGTACAGTTAAAAGCTTTGCAGAAATTGGGAAGGAAACAAATTATTATTTAATTGAATTAATAAATGAGGATAAAAATACATTACTTATTGGATATCTAAAATCATTCGGTATTACTGCACAGTTTGACAAAAAATTGTTTAATAATATTTGCACCACTCCCATTTTTGCCGCCAACGATTCGTGGAATGATATGGGTTATTGGAATTCTCTGAATCAAAATATTTTAAAAGAAAAGCAATTAATGGATAGCATTTATTGGTTGGTAAAAGATAATTTTTGGAATAATGTGAACGAAGTCTCCGAAACAGTTGATCTTGTTCTAACTGAAATACCTAATGGTTCCCACCTGGACTTACCAACAATTAATAACACTGTTTCTTGGGATTACTATAGAAACACTCCGGTAGATTTTGTTAATGCAACCGCTCATGGGTCGCAAACAGCGGGTGTAGCATTTGCAAAAATAAATAATGCAGTAGGGGCTTACAATGGTGACATGAGTGGTATGAATAATGTAAAACAACCTATTTTAAAAAATATTGGAATTAACTCTGCTTTTAGTAGCAAAGCCGCACTCTTAGCCACTTTGCAAGCTGCAATAAATGAAACAAATTTTAGCGGAAATAAACAAGTATTGTCTATTTCAGCTGGAATAACAACAGGAGTTGATACTGATTTTGACCAAATGTTTAATCAAGCAGATGCTAATGGTAAAGTTCTTTTTATTATTGGAGCAGGTAATGATGGTAATCCAATTGGAACAACGCTATCTAATTTTCATCCTTCTGTTATTGTTGTACAAGCAAGTGATGGATTAGGTAACAAGGCAAGTTTTAGCTCGTACAATGCACCATTAAGTTTTAAAGGAACCGGTATGAGAGGTTTAACAGAAACTGGAACTTCAGGTACTGTAAGTTGGCAGGGTACATCAGCTTCTGCACCAGGTGCGGCAGGTGCAATAAATTTGTTATGGAACTTAATGCCTTCAAAGACAGCATCTGAAATAAGAGCAATAATAACTGACATAAAAAATACAACAACCCAAATTACCAATCCTTCATCTTTAAAAACACCTGCATTACGTATTGGTTATTTGATACAAAACCTAAATTTTGATATTGTACATGATTATACCAATCCAATAAATATGGCTGTTGCATCATCAATAAATCTTACCATTTCTACACATGATATACAGGGAGGTACAATCAGTAATCCAAC
Organism: Ferruginibacter sp.; assembly: GCA_013141435.1. GTDB lineage: Bacteria > Bacteroidota > Bacteroidia > Chitinophagales > Chitinophagaceae > Ferruginibacter. The sequence goes on along the minus strand of JABFQZ010000002.1, from coordinate 26,812 downwards.
ATATTTTTACCAACTAAATCAATCCGGTGCATGGATTGCAGCACCTAGTGGTATTATTACAACTGCATCGCTTGGAGTAGGTACACACAAAGTAAAAATAGAATTTGATATAGCACATCGTACAAATAAATGTACCGAAATTATAAGAAGTATAGTAGTAAATAATGTAGCAGTAACCCCCGTAAAACTTACCACCTTTACGGCCAACACCACCAATTGCAACACCGCCAACATCCAGTGGCAAACAGCTCAAGAGCAAAATAGCAAAGGTTTTAGTGTGGAGCAAAGTACCAATGGGGTAGATTTTTTTGCTGTAAGTTTTGTTCCATCAAAAGGCAATGGCAATAGTAATACAACACAACATTATAATTTTAATACTGCCAAACTAAGCAATGGTAAAATATATTTTAGGCTAAACCAAATAGACAACGATGGCAGGTTTGAATATTCGCCTGTGGTAAGTGTGGGTATTAATTGTGCTACAAATGCTGTAACAATAGCACCAAATCCTACAAGTAAATTTTTAATTTTGCATGGCATGCCAATTAATGGCAATCGTAATTATAAAATTTATGATACTAAAGGTGCTGTTGTTTTATTAGGTTTAATAAACACCTTAAATACTATACATGTGGAGCAATTGGCAGTTGGTGTTTATTACTTAAAATTGGGGAATGGAGAGTCTTTAAAATTTATTAAAAATTAATTAAAGCTCTACCCCCTTCACCATCTCCTTAAACACCTCCAATCCTTCAAATTGTTCTTGTATAAAACTATTGTCTTCTAGCTTGCCTAATACTTTATTCATTTCGGCATTGTTTTCGTATACCATTTTTCGGAAAGCATTTGTGTAGTCTTTTTCTCTAGCGTTTAATATACCTTTTACCATCCAAGTCTTTGTTGCAATAGCTTCATCTAGCAACGATAAAAACAAATCAGCTGTAAATTGCTTGGTGGTAAGATTTAAAATTTCGAGTAATGAGCAATAAGCATGTTCTAATATATCATTTTCGTAATGATTGTTTTCATTTTTATAAAAATGATGTAAGTCGGTCCAGCTATTTATTACGTCTGTTTTAATATCAGTTTTTAATTTTTTTACAGTGTCTGCTTTCATTAATTGGCCACCAATATTTAACCAAGCCGTTCTACTAATAATTTGTGGTATTGATTTTTTGAAAGTGTCAAAATCTTCAAAATTATTTTTTACAAAATGGTTCAACAAAACAGTAGTTCCGTAAAATTTTATTAATTCTTTAAAAACCGAAACCGATTTTTTTACTTTTATTACTTTTGTAAGCCTCGTAGAATTTTCCCACCCACTTATTTCTGCAGTATCAGCAGCATCTACATCTAGTTTATCTAAAACATTTACAGCATCAAATATTTCATTAATAGTATCGGGTGCTAAATAATCAAATTCAATTCCTTGTATTTTTTCTGTTCGTTTATCCCTGTTTTTATATTTCCAAGCATTGCGTTCTAGCGCATACATATTATACATAAACCAATATGCTGGCATTACTACCAATTGGTTATTTACAATATCATTACTAATTAATGCAAAAGGAATTGGCACATTTACTTCCGATGGAAAATCGCCTTTGGCAATTATTGTAAATGAAGCAAACTTACTATTGTGTTTTAAACTCACACAAAGACCTGGCCAAAATCCTCTGCCTGCTTGTATTTCGCCATCTGCCCCACGACTATTGTGGTTGCTGCCAATTGTAGCACCAGCAGCCATATTACTTTGCCCCATTAGTAAGGCTGCGCATAAAAATGAATTATTGTGATGCTGCTCATGATTGGGAAAAATGAGAGAGTTTAATACTTCGCAACAGGAAATGGTAGAGTTATTTCCCAAATATGAATTTATAAGCCTTGCACCATATTTTAATTGCGAATGGGAAGCCATAATAAAACGCACAGCCTTTACTCCATAAAAAGCCCTGCAACCATAGCCAACAATACCATTTACTAGTTCGCAGCCTTCGCCTATTTGTGTTTTGCGTGCAGCATCGCTATTTATGGTTACATTTTTTATTTTGTTTGCACCTTTTAAATATGCATCGGCACCTATCCAAGTATCTTTTATAATTCCGCAATTTTTTATAACTGTACGTTCTCCAACTTTGCCATAATAGCCTCTTTTTTCATCTAATTCTTTTTGTGTAAATTCTTTAAACCTGTTCATCAATTCAGCATCATCTCTATATTTACTCCACAAATAAGCATCGCCAGGTAGCATACCATTAAATGGTAAAATGCTTCTTCCACCATTTTCATTGCATACTTCTACCCATGTTCTTATACTTTCTTTTTCGTCTTCTTTTAAAATACCATTCCCAAATTTGGCATGATCGGTACAAGCTAATTCATTTACATTGGCCATCATTACATCGTTTTCTATAATGTAATGGCTCAAAAAATTTACATTTTCTATGCATATATTATCGCCTAAATCGCAGCTAATGATGGTGCTGTTATACAAGCCTACTGGCATTCTAAAATTATGAAACTCCCTATAAAATGGTTGTAAAACACCTATACGTACCAAGCCATAAAATTTACAATTTTTGATTAGTCCAGCTGTGAAATTTTCCGATACTTGTACATTATTCCAATTGTCTGATGTGTTTCGATTGTGAATGAGCGTATCTAATTCCAAAGCTGTTAGAGCTCTGTATTTTTTACCTCCGTTTTGCATATCTCTAATATGGTATTCGGTTTGCCCTTCGGGTATATATTTAGGTTCTATAAAATTATATCCTAGTTCTTCTACAGGGTGTGTTTTTATGATGTTCATAAGGGCAGTATTTAGTATTTTTACATAGATGTTTTAAGTACAGGTAGCACCCGTGGGTACTAAAGGAAAATCTCTTCGGAATAAGTTTGTGCATAGTCTCCTCCATACTCTATTGCATAATAAAAGATGAATAAAGGTATGCCGTACAAGTGAGTGACACAACGATGTTGAACATAGCTGTGTTTTAGCTGGGGCAAAAAAGTAAGGCTTTTTTGCCCCAGCTAAAATTATCATTTAAAACAAAGAGCTTAAATTTTGGAACTTGTTTTTATTTGAACTTTGAAAATTGTATGTTGAGTATTGAGTTTTTTAAAAGCGGAATTAAGAATGTTCAATAAACAATTTTGAATGTTCAATATTCTTTTTTTTTAGTTTTTTTTTCTGGTCAAAGTTTCCTACTCTACCGTTACACTCTTCGCCAAATTTCTTGGTTTATCTACATCTATACCTTTTGCAATGCCTGTAAAATACGAAAGTAATTGTAGTGGTATTACACTTATAATTGGTGCAATTAATTCATCGGCAGGAGGAATAAAAATGCAGTCGTTACTGAGGGTTGGGCTTATGTCGTCGCCTTCGGTAATGATAGATATTATTTTCCCTTTTCGTGCCTTTATTTCTTGCATATTGCTCACAATTTTTTCGTGGTAGGAATCTTTTGTTGCAATAAATACCACAGGTAAATTTTCATCTACCAATGCAATTGGGCCATGCTTCATTTCTGCTGCTGGGTAACCTTCGGCATGTATGTAAGAAATTTCTTTTAGTTTCAATGCTCCTTCTAATGCTATAGGGAAATTATACCCACGTCCTAAAAATAAAAAGTCGTGTGCATCTTTATATTTTAATGCAATTGTTTTTATATGTTCGGCATTTTTAAGTATTGCATCTACTTTTTCGGGTACATCGGCAAGCTCTGTAAGTAAGTGTAGGTAACGTTCTTGGGTTATTGTTTCTTTTTGTATTGCGATGCGTAATGCCATCATTGTAAGTACAACCAACTGTCCTGTAAATGCTTTTGTAGATGCTACACCAATTTCGTGACCTGCATGTGTGTATGCACCTGCATGGCTAATGCGAGCAATAGATGAGCCCACAGCATTTACTACACCAAAAATAAAAGCTCCATTTTCTTTTGCTTTTTCTAATGCTACTAGAGTATCGGCGGTTTCGCCACTTTGGGATATTGCTATTATTACATCTCCTTTATTTACAATCGGATTTCTATACCTAAACTCCGATGCATATTCTACCTCTACAGGTATTCTACAAAGCTCTTCAATAATATACTCTGCAACTAAACCTGCATGCCAGCTTGTACCGCAAGCTACAATCATAATACGTTCGGCATTTTTTATTTGTTCTATATTATCGTCTATACCAGCCATTGTAATAGTACCATCTTCTGCATGTAGGCGCCCACGGAGGCAATCTTGTATAGTACTGGGCTGCTCATAAATTTCTTTGAGCATAAAATGATCGTAGCCGCCTTTTTCTATGGCCGCTAATTCCATATCTAATTTAGTAATAAAAGGAGTAATTTTTTCGTTGCCAATATTTTTAAGTATCAATTCATTTGGGCGTACTATGGCCAATTCGTAGTCGTTTACATACACTACTTCCTTTGTATATTCTATAATAGGCGATGCATCGCTAGCTAAAAAATGCTCTCCTTTACCAATACCGATTACCAATGGGCTACCTTTACGTGCAGCTATAATTGTTTCTGGGTCTTGCTCATCTAAAAGCAAAATGCAATATGCTCCTGTAATTCTTTTTAATGCAATGCGTACAGCTTCTTCGAGTGTACAATTATTGTTTAGTAAAATATCTTCTATAAAATTAAGTAATACTTCGGTATCGGTATCGCTGGTAAATGTATAATTTTTGCTGAGTAATTCTTTTTTTAGCTGTGCATAGTTTTCTATAATACCATTGTGTATCATGCTTAGCCTGCCTGAACTGCTTGTATGCGGATGCGAATTTCTGTCGCTTGGTTCGCCATGTGTAGCCCAACGAGTGTGGCCAATGCCAATATGTGCATGTACATTTACACCTACAAGGCTTTCTTCAAGTTGTGCTACTTTACCTTTCTTTTTATATACATCTAATTTGCCATTATGTAGTAATGCTACGCCACTGCTATCGTAGCCTCTATATTCTAATCTTTTTAGTCCCTTTAAAATAATGGGATAAGCCTGCTTTGGCCCAGTATAACCTACAATTCCACACATAATTTATTGAATTTTTATATTGCAATATTATTAAAAAATGAGTGTTGTACCTATTTTATTGATATTTAAAGTTAGTGAATTTATATATTAAATAAAAGATATAGTATTGTTACATTGCAAAACTTAATTATATGGCTGCTAGATAATAGCGAAAATACTTTTTGAGGACCAAAAAATGATTGTAATGGAACATCGGTTGAGTAAAGAAGCCAAATACTTTTAACGAAAAGTAAGAAACAAATGTTGGTTATTGGTATATTGCTCATGCTTCTATAAATTTTATTTAAAATAGAAATTTTGTATTTTCGCTAAAAAAAATTATGCAATATTTAATACAAGCTGCTTGGGATGATAGAGAACTTTTAAAAGATGAAAAATATAAAGATGCTATACGAAATGTGATAGAACAGGTAGATAAAGGTTTGTTACGTACTGCTCAACCAATAAATGATACTTGGCAAGTATATGAATGGGTAAAGCAAGCCATTTTGCTTTACTTTGGAATTCAACAAATGGAAACTTATGTACTTCCTCCTTTTGAATTTTATGATAAAATGAAATTGAAAAGTAATTATAAAAGCCTTGGTGTACGTGCAGTGCCACATGCAGTAGCTAGGTATGGTGCTTACCTTGCCAAAAATGTTGTACTTATGCCATCGTATGTAAATATAGGTGCGTATGTAGATGAAGGTACAATGGTAGACACTTGGGCTACTGTAGGCAGTTGTGCTCAAATTGGTAAAAACGTACACCTTAGTGGTGGCGTGGGTATTGGAGGTGTACTTGAGCCTTTGCAAGCTAGCCCTGTAATTATTGAAGATGGTTGTTTTATTGGGAGTCGCTGCATTGTTGTAGAAGGAGTGAGGGTACAAAAAGAAGCAGTACTTGGTGCTAATGTGGTACTTACACAATCTACCAAAATAATAGATGTAACTGGTAGTGAGCCTATAGAAACTAAAGGCTTAGTGCCTGAAAGAAGTGTGGTAATACCTGGTAGTTATACTAAAACTTTTGCTGCTGGTAATTACAATGTGCCTTGTGCATTAATTATTGGTAAACGCAAACCCAGCACCGATTTGAAAACCAGCTTGAATGATGCTTTAAGAGACTTTAATGTGGCAGTTTAACATTTTAAATGATAAATTATATGCATGAAAAATTTTTTAACCATAGAAGATTATATTGCAAACTTTGAAAAGGAAACGCAAATTATTTTAACTAAGATTAGGAACTTGGTATTAAAAAATGTGCCTCAAGTTGAAGAGAGCATAAGCTATGGTATGCCAACTTATAAAACTTTTAAAAAACCACTGCTTTACTTTGCTGCCTATAAAAATCATATTGGGTTTTATGCTACTCCTAATGCACATAAAGTTTTTGTAAAGGAATTGGCAAATTACAAACAGGGCAAAGGGTCAGTGCAATTTCCGATTAATGAAAAAATACCTTATGACCTTATAAAAAAAATTATAGAATTTAGAGTAGTGGAAAATAATACAAAATATAATAAAAAATGACAAATAAAATTTTTCCTTGCTTGTGGTTTGACGGTAATGCCAAAGAAGCAGCCAATTTTTATTGTACTGTTTTTAAAGATGCTGTGATAACTGCTGAAAATGCTATTGTGGTAATGTTTGAAACCAACAAACAAAAATTTATGTGTTTAAATGGCGGACCAATGTATAAGTTTAACGAAGCAGTATCTTTTGTAGTAAATTGTGAAACTCAAGCCGAAATTGATTATTATTGGGATTATTTTACAAAAAATGGAGGGCAAGAAAGTATGTGTGGTTGGTGTAAAGATAAGTTTGGCGTAAGCTGGCAAATAGTACCTACAATTTTAGGAGAGTTAATGGTTGACCCTCAAAAACAACAAAAAGTAATAGATGTATTTTTACAAATGAAAAAATTTGATATTGAAAAATTGATAAATGCTAATGATAAAATAATAAAATAAATGGAAAAATACTCACATGGCTCGTTTCAGGTAACTGGTTATAAAATAACTACTACAAAAAAAAATAATAAAGAAGCAAAAGACATTGCTGATGCATGGGCAAAGTTTATGACAGATAATATGGCTGATAAAATTTTGCACAAAGCTTACCCAACACTACATATGGTATATTACAATTATGTAGATGCTTATAATTTAGAAGAACGAGGGTACGACATGTTGCTAGGTTTTATGACAGAATTAAATACTGAGCAAGTCGATAAATCTTTAACAACAATAGTAGTGCCACCGCAAGATTATGAGTATGTAAAAGTAGATGGAGAATTGCCTAAAAATTTAATTTTGGAATGGCAAAAAGTAAATGCTTTAAGTAAGAATGAATGCAAAAGAGCTTTTGGTTACGATATGGATATGTACAATGCCGATATGACTGGAGTTACACTAACAGTATCTGTAAATAAATAATTACGTATTTAATTATTCATAATTGTTTTATTTAATTTATTGAAAATATGACAACAAAACCTGAGCATAATGAGCGATTTGCTAGAATGATTTTTGCTACTGTATATCCACTATATTTAAAAAAAGTGGAAGGGAAAGGAAGAACTAAGCAAGAGTTGAATAAAGTGATAATGTGGTTAACTGGTTTTAATGAAAATGAAATTGAAAAAAATATTAAAGACAAAATAACTTTTGATGAATTATTTAGGGAAGCTAAATTGAACCCCAATGCAAGCTTAATAAAAGGAGTAATATGTGGTTATAGAATAGAAGAAATTGAAAATGAATTAACAAAAAAAGTAAGGTATTTAGATAAATTGGTAGATGAATTGGCGAAAGGAAAATGTATGAGTAAAATATTAAGAGTACAGTAATAAAATTTTGATTATAAAAAGATTGATAGATATATATTATTAATTTACTTTTATCTTAAATTTCATAGCTACTCTATAATCCAATAAAATTTCGAGAAAACTAAGTGTTTGCTCCGTTACAATATAATCAAATGTGTAAGTGTTTCCTTTTTGAATAAATGGAATATACCTAATTCTTTTTAGTAACAAAGAATCGTTAGATCTTACTTTTATTTCGCCATTTGATGTTTTGTAAAGTGGTAGTGTTGGGTTTTGATAATTATTTGTGTTTATTAAAATGGTATTTATTTTGTCGGTATAATTAAATTCAAAATGAATAGTATCATTTTTATTTTTATTTAGCATGCCAGTTGTTGGGTTTGTTAAAATTATTTTTTCAATTGCATGCTGTGCATAGTAGGGAGAATTAAAAAACCATTCTTTGTTATATTTTTTTTCTGGTATCCATTTTTCATTGGTAGGAAAATGATTTTGAGCCAATTTGTAAAATGGTGTAAGCCAGTAATAATTATTGTATCTTTTTGTATAATCTTTTAATTTTCCTGTTTCATCATTTATTGGGCAATAACCAGCAGCCCAAGTAGCATCTAAAAAATAATAGCTACTGTCTATTTGTACTGCATTCCAATCATGTGATACACTCAGTGATATGCCAATTTGATGTGCAGATTTTTTTGTATATCCTGAAACTGTTTCACTTTTAATGTTTGCTATTTCGCACATTTTTTTAAATAATCTTGCATAACCACTACAAATACCTTTTTGCTTATTTAATACTGTAGTTATAAAATCATTTTCAAAAGCAATCTTTGCAGTCTCACATACATCTTTTTTTCCAGTACAGCTAAAGTTTTGTTGTGTTCCTTCGTTATACATTTTATAATCGTATTCGATATTATCGGTAATCCAAATAAAAATGGCTCTTACTTTTAAAATATCAGTATTATAAGGGGTTGTAAGTGTATGTGTAAGATTAAAAATATCATCTTTGTATTTTACAGATTTAGCAAATTTATCTACTTCCGAAAAATCGATTTTCTCAAATTTATTTTGACAATAAGCAGTATAAGAGAATAATAAATAAAATAAGAATATCGGTATAAATTTTAGCATTTGTATTTGTTTGTTTTAATCTTTTTGTTATTTAAAGTTAGCAGTTTGTTTTTATCCAAGAAATTAAATTTGCTAAAACTTCATCTCTGTTTATTTCGTTTAGCATTTCGTGCCTGCCATTTTCATATAAATTATACGATACATTTTTTGAGCATACAGCTTTATAATTAGTCACTAATTTTAAAAATCCATTTCCAAATAAACCTACAGGATCTTTGCTGCCTGAAAATAAATATATTGGTACATTGTTATTTATATTTATGTAATTTTTTGTGTTTAAACAATCTTCTATTCCTTTAAAAAAATAATAAAAAAATGTGGCACTGCACACAAAACCACACATTGGGTCGTTAATGTATTTATCTACTTCATTGGCATTTCTGCTAAGCCAATCGAACGATGTGCGGTTTGGTTTAAAGGCTGCATTGAATTTTTCAAAAGATAATTTATTTAATAATTTGCTTTTGTGGTTGTTACCAAATATTTTCATTTGTACATACGCAATGGCTATGCCTATTTTCATTAATGGGTCAATTTTTCCATTGCTAGCAGATAGTACTAAACCATCTATTTCATTGCTATATAATTGATAAAATCGTTGGCATAAAAATGAACCCATACTGTGACCAAATAAAAATATTTTTTTATTTGGATGCTCTTTTTTTAAATGATGTATGGCTATTAAAATATCATCAATCTGGCTGTAGAACCAATTTTTTTGTACAATGCCTAGTTGGTTTTTATTTGCTGCTGCATTACCGTGTGCCCTTATATCGCATGCATATACTGCAATATTGTTTGTTGCAATTATTGTTGCTACATTGTTGTAGCGCTGTGCATATTCTGCCATGCCATGTATAATAAATAAAATGGCAGTAGGTTCATTATCTGGCAACCATGTGTACAAGGGCATTTGATAATTTTTAGCACAATTAATTTTAAAAGATTTTTTTTGCATAAAATATTTTACAGTTGTGTTAGGTTTTTGCTTTGCACATAAAAATTATTATCAACACTAAAATTTTCGATATTGAAATTTTTGTTAACTAAAATTTTTTGCCAATTGTTGGTAGGTTTTAACCATTTTATTTTGTTTGCAAAATTTGTTTTTATGGGCAAAATAAAATTTTCTACAGTGTTTGTCCAACGATAAAAAAAAATATTGTTTTCTTTTTTAAATTCTAATATTGGTACTTTTGTTGTTCGTAAATACTGGTTAAAAACCGATGTTAAATCTAAGTGTAATTTTGATGCAATAAAGGATTCTATTTGTTGTGTATTTACTGTTTTGTGGTAAAATGTTTTATTTAATCCTATAAGCATTTCTCTAAATTTTGTATCATTTTTGGCAAGCTGCCTTATTAAATGTATAAGGTTTGCCCCTTTGTAATACATATCGCTACTGCCTTCTTTATTTACACCGTATGATCCAATTATTGGCACATCGTTTTCAATATTTTTTCTTAAACCTTTCACATAAGTTTCGCCAGCTTGCTTGCCCCAATAATATTCGGTAAATAAAGTTTCGCTATAGTTTGTAAAACCCTCGTGTACCCACATATCTGCTATATCGTTGGTACAAATACTATTGGCAAACCATTCATGGCCACTTTCGTGTATTATAATAAAATCCCATTTTAAACCTTGCCCAGTGCCTGATAAATCGTTGCCAGCATAACCCATTTTATAACCATTACCATAAGCTATTGCACTTTGGTGCTCCATTCCTAAATGCGGTGCTTCTATAATTTTATAACCATCTTCGTAAAAAGGATATGGACCAAACCAATGCTCAAAAGCTTTCATCATTTTTGGAGCATCTAAAAATTGTTTTTTTGCTTTATCTACATTATAGTTAAGTACCCAATAATCCATATCCAATATTCCTTTTAGGCCATTATATTTTTCAAAAAAATGTACATATTTGCCAATATAGGGTACAATGCAATAATTATTAATAGTATTTTTTACCAACCAAGTAAACATAGTTTTACCATTTTTCAAAGGTTTTGTTTCTATTAATTTTCCATTTCCAATTGCTACCAAACTATCGGGCACTATTATATGTAAAGTAGCACCGCTATCGGGTTTGTCGCTTTGTATATCTTTGCAAGGATACCATACACTTGCGCCCAAACTTTGGCAAGCTACTGTTACCCATGGGTTATTATTTTTGTCTTTTTTCCAAATCCATCCACCATCCCAAGGTGCTCGTATGGCTTCTTTTGGCTTGCCATGATAATAAAAAGTAAGCAACTTGTTGGCAGGTTTTATTTTTGTAATAGTATTTGAATCTCTGTAATTTATCCAATACACATTGTTTTCTCTGTTAAAAGTATAGTTGTTTTTTTCGTCTTTTACACTGTCTAAAATCATTGGTTGTTGCAAATCTATTTGCATTATTGTAGAACCTTCATCATTAAATTTTATTGTAGTTATACCTTCCAAAGTTTTTGTTTCTATATTTGGTTGTATGGTTATTTCGTAATGGGTTACATTCCATTTTTGCCTAAAAATACCATTGCTTCCACGTAGAGTATCGGCATGTGTAAATGTATTTTTTTCTGTATTAATTTGAGCCTTAATACTACCCGATATAAATAATATAAAAAATATGAGTGCTATTTTTTTTTTGAATAAATGCATTGTAAGTATTTTAAACAACTAATTTAGTAAGATTTTGTGATGCAAAAGATTAAATTTGATTATTGGTTGTACAAAATGAAATTGTAAAAGAAATAAGATGAACAAAAAATATATAAGTAATGTAAAAAGTAGTAAATATTTTAAAAGAATAATGGGTTTAATTGTTTTATGTGTTTTTTTTAATGTGTTTTTTCAATCTTGTAAAAATCATTTGCACCCCACAAAAAAAATCTTTAGATACAATGAAATTACTGGTATTGCGTCTTTGGATCCAGCATTTGCCAAAAACCAATCTATAATGTGGGCAATACATCAGTTATATAATACTTTAATAGAAGTAGATAGTAATATGCAGCTGAAACCTTCACTAGCAAAGAGTTGGGAGTTTTCGGACGATAACAAAACTATTGTTTTTCATTTAAAAAATAATATATATTTTCATAAAGATGATTGTTTTAGAAAAGGGGAGAAGCGGAAAGTGACTGCACAAGATGTAGTGTATAGTTTTGGCAGAATTATAGATAAAAACACTGCAAGCCCAGGCGCATGGATTTTTAATAATAGGGTAGATTCAATTACTCCTTTTATGGCATTAAACGATTCTACTTTTCAATTAAAACTGCAAAATCCTTTTCAACCAATATTGGGTATATTGAGTATGCAGTATTGCTCTATAGTACCAAAGGAAGCAGTAGAAAAATATGGCAGTAATTTTCGTAGTCACCCTGTAGGTACTGGTCCGTTTGCATTTGTAGCTTGGGAAGAAGGACAAGCTATGGTTTTTAAAAAGAATGAAAATTATTTTGAAAAAGATATGCAAGGAAATTCAATTCCTTATTTAGATGGAATTAAAATAAATTTTTTGGATAGCAAGGCTACCGAATTTTTAGCATTTCAGCAAAATAGATTAGATTTTATAAATGATGTAGATGCTGCTTTTAAAGATGAATTGTTAACTAAGACTGGCAATTTAAAAACATCATGGAAAAATAAAATAGAACTTCAAAAGTTTCCATATTTGAATGTAGAATATTTTGGAATTTTGGCAGATACAGCAAATGATTTATTAAAAAATTCGCCTCTAAAATTATTAAAAATACGACAAGCAATTAATTATGGAATAGATAGAAAAAAAATGATGTTGTATTTACGTAATTCTATAGGTACTGCTGCTGAGAGTGGTTTTGTGCCACAAGGTTTACCATCGTTTAACGCCGATAAAGTTATTGGTTATAATTATAATCCTACAAAAGCAAAGGCGCTGCTTAAAGAATCTGGTTTTGAAAACGGTAAAGACTTGCCCGAAATAAAATTACTTACCATACCTGTATATGCAAACCTTGCAAGTTATGTAGCCAATGAGCTTAAACAAATTGGTATTACTGTAAAGGTAGAAGCCATACAAAAGAGTTTGCTTTTGGAGCAAACAAGCAAATCGCAAACATTGTTTTTTAGAGGTAGTTGGATAGCCGATTACCCCGATGCAGAAAATTATTTGAGTGTTTTTTATAGCAAAAACCCTGCTCCACCAAATTATACAAGGTTTAAAAATTCTGCCTATGATAATTTGTATGAGCAAGCATTGGCACAAAAAAACGATAGCCTACGTTATTTATTATACCAAAGTATGGATAAAATAATTATAGAAAATGCACCAATAGTGCCACTTTGGTACGATATGGCTTTGCATTTATTGCAAAAAAATGTGCATCATTTTGTACCTAATAGTTTAAATATGATGGAGCTTAGGTGGGTAAAAAAAGATTAAGTTTTCTGCTAATTTATTTCTTGATTTATTGGGTTTCCTTTTTCGTCTTTTAAAGGTTTTGGTACCGATATTTTTATAGGTGTTTTAGTGCCAAATATGGCAGATGAATGTATCCACTTTCCATCTTTCCATTTAAAACCTTCGTATTCGCCATCGGCAATTAAAGTCCATTTTTTATTTGGGGTATTTGTTTCCGAAACCAATTCATCAAAAACTATGGCGTCCATTGCTTCGTCGTACGATAATTTTGCTGAGGCTTCTTTTTTAAATTCCATAATAAACCTTGCAGCATTTTTTGGATAAGTACTATTTTTTTCCATTACAAAAAGTTTATTTCCAAAAACTGGTTTACCATTTACAAACTCCAAAATATCCATTACTTTCTTATCGCTTTTTATATTATTTTCATCAAAACCCAATAATGTATAAAATGTACGACCATCATTCTTTTTTACAATGATTTTATAATATACCGCACCCATCCAGCCTAGGTTATCGCCAATAGTATCATGCGCATTTTTAGTAACGTCTGATTTATCTATTAAAACAAAAGGTTTGAAACTGCCATCGGTAGTACGCATTTGAATAGCTCCATGTTGCCTAATGGTATTTTCATTTATCAAAAGTTGCCAAGTAAAAATTCTAAAGCTACTATCAGGTGCATAAAGTTTTGACACATTTATAATAGAATCGAAAGGATAATAAAACGAATTTTTTGTTTTTAAAGCTCTTACCAATATTCGAGTAAATGCACTATCGGCAAAAAAACGATCCGAAGCATTTATACCCTGTATAATTTTTAAACCAACATTTTTTAATGAGTCTTCTTTTTTTTGAAGAAATTTAGTATCGGTTTTTGATATTTGCTGGGCATTAATTTGAAGTGTAAATAAAAGTGAACATATAATTGTAAAATAATTTTTCATTTTATAAAAATAAGTAATCAAATAAATGTAGTATTAGCAAATAAGTTTTTTAACGAAAACTTATGTTAATTGGGTTTAAAAAATAATTCTGGAAATGCTTGTTCTGGTTTTTGGCGCAAAATATTTATTTTAAAATAAGATTTTAAAAAACCTAAGCCATAGCCCAAAAATTGTTTCCATACAGCAATTAAAGATAAATAACCAATTGTAAAACTTTTATTTTGCCAACTAGATATTGAAAACAATACTATAAAATATGCTATATAAAGTATTGCTGCAAATTTTATTTTGAAAAAAAGCAATACAAAAGAAAAAGCCATGCCAATGATGAAAACTGCAGGAAACCAAAATGTAATTCTTGTATATTCGGGATGCCAAGAATTTAAAATGGGACGTACCTTACCAAATTTTGATACTTGAGTTGTAAATTTATCCCAGTCTATTCTTCGCTTGTGATATACAAAGCAATCGGAAAATAATTTTGTATTATAACCCAATTTCCAGAGTCTGATACTTAAATCTGGATCTTCGCCAGGGTGTATAAACCCAAATCCGTTTGATGCTAAAAATGCTTTTTTTGAAATGCCCATATTAAAACTTCGGGGCTGAAATTTTTCTAATTTTTCTGACCCACCTCTTATACCACCAGTGGTTAAAAAAGAAGTCATAGCAAAGTTTATTGCTTTTTGAATATTGGTAAATGTACCAAATGCTCTATCTGGCCCACCAAAGCAATCTACATAATTATTTATAAGGTTTTTTTCTACAAACTCTACATATTGTGGTGGTATTATACAATCCGAATCAAAAATAATATAGTAATCTCCAATTGCTTTTTTTATACCATA
The DNA here is from genome assembly GCA_013141435.1 of Ferruginibacter sp. GTDB lineage: Bacteria > Bacteroidota > Bacteroidia > Chitinophagales > Chitinophagaceae > Ferruginibacter. Next base: position 11,633 of record JABFQZ010000002.1, on the reverse strand, counting down.
ATTTCTCGAATCGCCAGGGCCAGAGTTTTCTTTAAAATAGTAAGCAATTTGTAATTTGTTTTTAAAGCTATCTGTAATATTTTTGCAATCTAATGTAGAACCATCTTCTACAATTACAATTTCAAATTCTTTTTTGTAGGTACTCAATACCAAACTATCCAAAATTTCTTTTACCTCATCTGGTCTGTTAAAAACTGGTATAATTATAGAAAAATACATATTACAAACCCATTTTTTTCTCAATTAAATAATTATTTCTATCGGCGGAGTTTCTTGATATTAATTCTCCAATAAAGCCAGCTAAAAATAATTGTACACCAATAGTCATAATAAATAATGCAAAGAAAAATAATGGTCTTTGTGTTATTCCTGTATTATCAAAAAAGAATTTTGATATTGTTAAGTAGGCAAAAATAGTAAAACCAATAATGAATGAAAATGTACCCCATAATCCGAAAAAATGCATAGGCCTTTTGCCAAATTTGCCTACAAACATTATCGAAAACAAATCTAAAAAACCATTTATAAAACGTTCCCACCCAAATTTTGTAACCCCATATTTTCTTGCTCTATGTTCTACTACTTTTTCGCCAATTTTTCTGAAACCAGCCCACTTAGCAAGTATTGGTATATATCTATGCATTTCGCCATATACCTCTATGCTTTTTATTACTTTATTTTTGTATGCTTTTAGGCCACAATTAAAATCATTCAATTGTATGCCACTACTTTTTCGTGCAGCAGCATTAAATAATTTCGATGGAATATTTTTTGTAAGCTTATTGTCAAATCTTTTCTTTTTCCAACCACTTACAATATCAAAATTTTCTTCCAATATCATTTTTCTTAGTTCTGGTATTTCATCTGGCGAATCCTGCATATCTGCATCCATAGTAATTACCACATCACCTACGGCTACTTTAAATGCTTCGTTAAGTGCAGCACTTTTGCCATAATTTCGCTGAAATTTAATGCCCTTTACAGCTTCATTTTTTGTCCGTAAATTTTCAATAACATTCCACGAATTGTCGGTACTACCATCATCTACCATTATTACTTCGTAGCTAAATTTATTTGTAAGCATTACGCTTTCTATCCACTCCATTAATTGTGGCAAAGATTCGTCTTCGTTAAATAGTGGTATTACAATCGATAAATCCATATTTTATTTTTTTATTGAACCAGCAAAGAAACTGTATTGAACATTTTTTTGTAAAAGAAATAGTAGCCTACTTTTAGGATCATAGCTACATTCTACAATCATTAAATTATGCTCAAAATATTTATTTATATTTCTTTTTTGATAAAAATCCACCACCAATTACAGTTATTATTGCTCCCAATACCATGTACATTATTGTATTTGTAGCCACAGTCATTGGTACAAAAATATCTCTTAATTTATTTCCATTTTCCAATACTTCTGCCTGGGTTTTGTTTACATCAGTAGCATTAAATTTATTAATTTCTAGCAATATTTTTTCAAAAATTTGAGGATTTATTTTATAAAAAACAAATGTAAAAATTGCCATTATTAAACTTACTACTACAAATGTTTTAAACCCTTCGGCAAAGTATTGAGCAAAAGTATTATTTGAATTTTTATTTTTAAAATTAAGCAAACAAAAAATAATACCTACTGTATAAATAAAATAACAAATATACTTTACTGTACCAGTATCTGGCAAATGTAATTGGTAAAACATAAATAATGATACTATTACCATTACAATACCTGTAATAATACCAATATATTTTGCCGAAATATTTTTCATAAATTCTTATTTATATATTCTTCTACTTATTTAAAACCATCATGCCTTTATTTACAATACCTACAATTTTCCCTTTCATTTTTTGGCCTACAAATGCACTGTTTTTCGATTTTGATACAATCATACATTCTTCAAAAATATATTCAGTATCTGGTTCAAAAATAGTTATACATGCATTAGCACCTTCTTCTATTAATGGAGTTGGTATGCCAAATATATTTCTATTATTTTCGGTAAATAATTTCACTAGTGCTTCGGTATCATTCAATATATCATTTATAGTACCATACATGGTTTGCAAAGTTATCATGCCATTTTTGGCATATTCAAATTCGCATACTTTTTCGTCCCAGCTATAAGGTGCATGGTGGCTGGCAATACAGTCAATATCTCCATTTATTAACCCAGCTTGAAGCGCATTCACATCTTCAATGGTTCGTAGCGAGGGAGTTACTTTTAAATTAGTATCGTAATTTATTAAATCCTTATCGCTAAAAAATAAATGATAAGGTGTAACAGAGCATGTAATTTTTAATCCGTTTTGCTTAGCAGCTTTAATCAGTGTTAATCCTTTATTTGTAGATACGCCAGTTATATGCAGTGTGGAGTTGGAGTAACTTAATAATTCTATATCTCTTGCTATCATTATTTCTTCGGCAATAGCTGGTGAGCCAGGCAAACCAAGCTTAGTACTTTCTATTCCTTCGTTCATTAATCCTCCTTCGCTTATACTAATATCGTTGGGTATTTGTATAATTACTGCATTTTTTGCATTTGTGTATTGCAGTGCTTTGAGCAATATACCACTTTGTTGTATAGATTTAATGCCATCACTAAAAGCTATTGCACCACTATTATACATATCATACATTTCTGTAAGCGTATTTCCATTGGTATCGGTAGTAATGGCTCCAATAGGGTAAATGTTTAAAGCGGTTTTAACAAAACGTTGTTTTACAAATTCCACTTTCGCTTTACTATCTACAATTGGTTTTGTATTGGGTATTAGCATTACATCGGTAAAACCTCCTGCCATTGCAGCATTTGCACCAGTTTCAAAATCTTCTCTGTATTCGTAACCTGGCTCGGCAAAATTGGAAAAAATATCCATCCAGCCAATACTTACATGTAAATTATTGCCTTTTACAACTACATAGTTTTCGGCAGCAATATTATTGGCTATTTGTTTTATTGTACCATTTAAAATAAGAATATCTTTTACTTGCTTATTAAAAGCCGATGTAGAACAGATAATGGTTACTTGTTGTAATAATACATTCATTTTTTTGCGATTAAGCAAATATCTGAAAAAAATGGGATACTTGAATTGCTAATTAGAATTTTATGGAAATAGATGGAAAAATACCAAAATTTCTTAAACTATTTTTTTTTTGAAAATTCAAATAATTCAAAAAAGTTGATTTATTTATTTTGAATTTTCAAGTATGATTTTGCGAAATTAAAATTACTTTTTGAACAATACAATAATAATTTATGTATTTCGTTTTAGTTGTATTGTAAAGTAGATAAGTAGAGTAAAACCTAGTTTTTTATTTTACACTGAATACAATGCATGCTCATTTAATTGAATGTGTGTTGATATTACCAAAACACTGATACATGAAAAAACTACTATTTTCTATTAAAATGACAACAGCATTTTTGCTAATTTGCTTAATGCTATTTACGCAAAATTCTTTTGCCCAAATTTTATCAACAGATAATGCTGATATGCAATCCAAAGCTAATTGGGCATTTTCAAAAACTAAAAATATCGAAAGTAACAATGTAATTGGCAGAGCTGGTGTTACAAGGCCAACTTTGGAAATAAATATGTATTCTATTAATGCAACAGGAAATAATATTTTAGTAGATGGCGTATTGCAAAATTTTGATAATGCATATAGTGCAGGTATAGATAATTTTGATGTAAGAAAAATTATGAACATTTATGATAATATTGCAATAAAAAATGGCAACTATAATTTAATTGTAGAACGCAGACCTAATTTAGTAGTAACAGATACTATCAAACTTTCTATTACAGGTATGAGAGTATCTTCTTATAGTTTAGAAATTGATCCTTCGGTTTTAGCCAATTTAACAATGAATGCTTTTTTAATTGATAAATATTTACAAACAGAAACTCCAGTAAGTTTTATAGATGTAACAAACTATTCTTTTAATATTACTACAGATGTGGCAAGTAAAGCATGGGACAGATTTATGATAGTATTTAAAGCAATACCATCACTTTATTTTACTACCATATCGGCAACTAGAAATAGCAATACAACCATAAGCGTAACTTGGGGTACACAAGCCGAAAGAAATGTATTAAGCTACGAGCTAGAGCAGAGCAATGATGGTACAAATTTTACAACTTTGCTTACACAAATGCCAACAGCTAATAATGGTGGGAACGCTAATTATAATAGGCTAGACGCAAATGCAAGTAAAAAAGCAAACTGGTATAGAGTAAAAGCATTAGGTACAAATAATATTGTAAAGTATTCTTCTATTGCAATGGTAAATGCTGTAGAAGTAGAGAAGAAAGTGGAAGGTAATATTTCTATATTTCCAAATCCCATAAATGATGGTATGGTAAATATTCATTTTACTAATAAAAAAATTGGAAAATACAATGTTAAGATTGTTAATAACATTGGTCAAACAATTAAGTCAGAAAACTTACAATTGCAAAATGCTACTAGCACTTCTATTTTAAAAGTAAATAATTCTGCTAAGGGTAATTTTCAATTAATTTTAACAGATATAGAAAATAACAAAACAATTATTCCTTTTATATTGAATTAATTTTGTTTAAGCTAAAAAAAGGTAATTTCATTAATTTGAATTTACCTTTTTTATAATTCTTTTTCAAAAAAAACTAGAGTGTCAAATTTTATTGTGTTTTTTTTAATGAAAAAAAAGTTTATTTACTTGGTTTTAGTTTGTTGATTGGAGAAGTTCTGTATAAAGATCAAAAAATGGGAATAACAGTATTCCAAATTACTTTTTAAGCATATCATATATAAGTTTAGCTGCATTTGCCGATGCATGTCCACCAGCTTGTAATACAGAAAAAAGTGTGTTGTAATCTTTTTTTAATTGTGCTGTTTTATTGGTTTCGTTTAATAATAATGTTAGTTCTGCTACAATATTATTTTCGTTAAGCTCATCTTGTATCAATTCCTTTACAACTTCTTTATTCATTATTAAATTTACTAAGCTTATGTATTTTATTTTTATTAAACGCTTAGCTATTGCGTATGATACTTTGCTTCCTTTATAACATACAATTTCGGGTACAGCAAAAAGAGCAGTTTCTAAAGTAGCAGTACCACTTGTAACCAATGCAGCTTTTGCTTTACATAATAAACTATAGGTTTCGTTTATAACCGAATCTACGTTTGAGTATTGGCTTAAAATTTTTTCGTAAAAATCATCTTCTAGCCCTGGGGCTTTTGCCACTACAAATTTATAAGTAGGAAAATGCTTGGCAACCGATAGCATTATAGGCAATTTTACCAAAATTTCTTGCTTACGACTACCAGGCAATAAGGCTACAATATTTTCTTTTTTAATATGGCTATTATTATTTTTAAAATCTGAAATTACTTCTACCAATGGGTGGCCAACGTAGTTTATATCATAATTGTATTTTTTGTAAAAATCTTTTTCAAAAGGTAATATAACTAGCATTTTATCTACATCTCTTTTTATGGCATGTACCCTGTTTTCTTTCCATGCCCAAATTTGTGGAGATATGTAGTAAACAATTTTTATATTTTTTTTATGTGCCCATTTTGCTATGCGCATATTAAAGCCTGGGTAATCTATTAAAACCAAAACATCGGTATTAAAATCTGTAATATCTTTTTTGCAAAAAGCTATATTTTTAAAAATAGTAGGTAAGTTTTTTATAACTTCTACAAAGCCCATAAAAGCTAAATCTTTATAATGTTTTACAAGTTTAGCACCAGCATTTTGCATTTTTTCGCCACCCCAGCATTGTATATTAGCCGATGTGTCTATTTTGTGTATTTCTTTTATTAAATTGCTGCCATGCAAGTCGCCACTGGCTTCGCCAGCTATTATGTAATATTTCATTAGTAAAAAATTGTACTTTTTTGTGCAAAGTACTCATTAAAATGATACAATATCAAATTGAAAAACTATCTTCAATTTATAATTATTTTCTTTATGTTTTTTCGAATGTTTTTTTTTACTGCTATAGTATTTTTTTTTGCTACTTTTCTTATTTCTTGCAATAGCAAAAATAAGACCGAGCAGGGTTATGTAATAGTAAAACCTACTATGGAAGATGAAAAAATTCAAGAAGAAATAACTTCTATTTTTGAATCTGTTTCCGATAACAAATTAACATTACAAAACACTCCAATAAATTATGTAGCTGTTGTAAAAAATTATTACCAACAAACAGAATATGTACCAATTTGGAGCAAAGAAAATAAACTATCTGGTGCAGCATTAAATTTGGTTAATTATTTACAAAATGCAGCATTGCAAGGTTTATATAATGCTGATTACAATTTTGAAAAAATTAAAAAACTAAAAAATGAATTGCTAAATGATACCCTAAAAACAATTGGCAATAGAACTTGGGCTAATGCCGATATTTTATTTACCGATGCATTTGTAGGTTTACTAAAAGATTTAAAACAGGGCCGATTACATGCCGATAGTTTATCATGGAAATTCGATACATCAAAACACAATAAATACTTTGGCGCTAATATCGAAAAAATAAAATACACTAATAATATAGATTCTCTTTTAGAATCTGTACAACCAAAGCATGAAGATTACATAAATCTTAAAAAAGGAATAAAGCGTTTTGTAGATAGCATGGATAACCACACTTATACTTATGTAAATTATCCTTATAAAGATACATTGGCTTTTAATAAAATTTTGAGAAAAAGACTTACCGAAGCAGGCATAAAATTTGATGCTGCCGATGATTCGTTGGCAATGAGCAATGCAATAAAAACATACCAGCATAAAATAGGGCTAACTGCCGATGGCAAAATAGGAGCTACTCTTGTAAAAAGGCTAAATATTAATGATAAACAACGTTTTAATATTATTGCCATTACATTAGATAAATATAAATTATTGCCCGATAAAATGCCTCCAAAATATATTTGGGTTAATTTGCCAACGTACCAATTAAAGGTTTTTGAAAACGATACAATTGTACTAGAGTCGAAAATAATATGTGGCAAAGCTGCTACTCCAACACCTTTATTAACAAGTGCTATCACAGATATTGTATTGTACCCTACTTGGACAGTGCCTAATAGTATTATTACAAAAGATATGCTTCCGGGTTTAAAAAGAAATACGAATTACTTAGCAAGGCGAGGGTTATACTTATTGAATGGAAAAGGGCAAAAAATAAATGCATCATCAATAAATTGGAATAAATACACAAAGGGAATACCCTATAGAATACAACAAGGAAGCGGCAATAGCAATGCGCTTGGCATTATAAAATTTAATTTTGATAATGAATACTCCGTGTATTTGCACGACACAAACCAAAGGTATTTATTTAAAAATTCTGTACGTTGCCTGAGTCATGGCTGTGTACGTGTGCAAGAGTGGCAAAAACTGGCCGATTATATTATTAGAAACGATAGTGTAAATTTAAAAAAAGGAGATAGTTTAAAGGTAAATACCGATTCTATAAAAAATTGGATGCTTACTAAAATAAATAGAAAAGTAAATGTAAATAATAAAATACCTTTATATATTAGATATTTTGCTTGTGAATTGGTAAATGATAAAATAAAATTTTTTGATGATATTTATGAAGAAGACAAGAATTTGAAACAAAAATATTTTGCTAATAAATGATTTTACTAAAACTTCAAAAAACATGAAAATAAATATATTTTCTTCAAAACTTTTAATAACAATACCATTTTTATTGTTGCAATTTTTTGCATTTTCGCAAGATAGTACTGTCAACAACAAAGATACTAAATCTACAGGTAAAGAGCTTTTTGGGCAAGCCAGTTATTATGCCAATAAATTTGAAGGAAGACGCACTGCAAATGGTGAAACCTTTAGCCATAAAAAGCTTACAGCAGCTTGTAATAAATTGCCTTTAGGAACTTGGATAGAAGTTACTAACCTGCGAAATGGCAAAAAGGTAATTGTAAAAACAAACGATAGGCTACATCCATCAATGAACAGAATTGTAGATTTAACAATGACAGCAGCAATAAAACTAGATTTTGTATCAGCTGGACTAACTAAAGTAAAAGTTGTGGTTTTGAACAGAAAAACCAAAAAAAGGAAATGATTTTAATAATCAAACTACTTTTATTTAAATTACATTTATATTTATTTCTAAAATTGAAACGAAGAACCTATTTTTGCAACGTTTAAGAAAATTTAACATTTATGAAAAAAATTGCCTTTTTATTTTTAGCAATTGTATTTGCTATTTCAGGGTTTGCTCAGTCAGATGTTTTGAAACGTAAAAGCATTGGGATACACTATAGCATGTTCGATTACAAATCGGGGTTTGATGTACGCAACAATAGCCTTGCTACTGTAATAAACAACAAACAGTTTTTTAAGTTTAAAAGAATGGATCCAGCTCTTTCTATAAGTTATTTGGAAGGTATTACCAATAATATCGATTTTGTAGGAACTTTATCTGGTGGGTTTTTAAAACACCCTACATCTACAAGTGTAAGTAACCCAAGTGGCAACGACCAATTTATATTAGAAGCTGCTGCTACTGCTAATTTTAAATTATTATCAGATAACTATATAGTATCTCCTTTTTTTACTGCTGGTATTGGTGCTACCAAATGGGGAGGTTATTATAGTGCATTTATACCTGTAGGTATTGGTATGCAAGTAAAAGTGGCTAATGGCACTTTTTTATTGTTAAATTCTCAATATAGAATGCCTGTAACCGAAAAATCGGCATATCATTTTTACCACAGCATAGGTTTTGCAAGTGCAGTTGGCAAAAGTAAAGTTGCTAATGTTGCGCCTGTACCAGTTGTACCTGCTGCTGCAGTAGTTGCCGATAAAGATGGAGATGGTGTTGTAGATGCTGATGATAAATGCCCAGATGTAGCTGGATTAGCTTCATTAAATGGCTGTGCTGATAAAGATAGTGATGGAATAGCCGATAACGACGATAAATGCCCAGATGTGGCTGGTTTATCAAAATATGGAGGTTGCCCAATACCAGATACAGATAGTGATGGTATAAACGATGAAGAAGATAAATGTATAAATGTAAAAGGGTTTGCACGCTACCAAGGTTGTCCAATACCAGATACCGATGCTGATGGAGTAAACGACGAAGAAGATAAATGTATAGACCGTACAGGTACTGCAGCAAACCAAGGCTGCCCAGAAATAGCTAAAGCAGTAATCGATAAAATAAACTACGTAGCTAAAAATGTATTTTTTGCTACAGGAAGTGCTAAATTATTGCCTAAGTCATTTAAAGCTTTAGATGAAGCTGCAAAACTTTTAAAAGAAGATGAATCACTTATGGTAGATGTAGATGGTCATACAGATGCTACTGGTAAGGAAGATAAAAATCAAATATTATCTGAAAGCAGAGCAGCTGCAGTAAAAACATACCTTGTAAGCAAAGGTGTTGCTGATAGCCGCTTAACAGCTACTGGCTTTGGCTCTACAAAACCAGTTGCCGATAACAAAACTGCTGCAGGTAAAGCAAAAAATAGAAGAACAGAATTGGCAGTTAGAAATTTCTAATTGTCTATAAAAATATAAAAAAATCCTTACTCATTTTTTGAGTGAGGATTTTTTTATATTAAAAAATTTGAATACAGATACGGTATAATACCATTGTGAAAATTAATTGGTCACTAAAATCGCTGTGTACGTATTTATCGCAGTTTCGCAGTGTGAAATATTTAATCACATCGGATAAGCTTATCTTTAAAAAAAGGTTGGTTGCATTAGTCAAATCCAATTGGTATTATTTTTCTTTATTTTTATGGATTATCTCACTACTATCATCTTAATACTCAATACTAGCGTTTATGGAAATAGATAAAACAACACTAGCCGACTTAGTAATTTTTGATAAAGAAGATGAATTTTCGGTTTTCAATAAAATAAATTTAACCACCACTAGTAGAGGTAAAGAACAGTTGTATTTTAATTTGCAAAACCCATTAAGCAATATTGAAAGTATAAAAAATATACAACAAACCATACTTGGTATCAAAAGCAATAAAAATAATTGGCCTCATATAATAAGTAATGGTACAATAATGGTTGTAGAAAAATTTTTCGAAACACAATTAGATCCTATTCCATCAACGCCATCTACTATACAAACTTTAAATTATAAAATTTTACATAGTCATGATTTTTCATTGGTAAAATATTCTGTTAAGCATTGTTTCGATTTTATAAAAGGTATGCAACAGTTTGTGCATATTTTTTTACATGCCGATACACCACTACCATTAAAGAATGAATTAGAAAAGGCTCAAAAAATATTGGCTAACCCACAATTAAAAGTTATTGAAGAAACAAAATTAGCTATAGATTTATTACCTACTCAAATGCTGCAATTAGCTCATTTTATAAAATATAATTTTAAACTAAATATGCAATTTTTATTACAAATTTTTGGTAAGTTAGATGCATGGTATGGTATGGCTTTAGCTGCCGAAAAGTATAATTTAGTTTTCCCAAATTTTGTAGAAAGTAATTTGCCATTTGTAGAAGCGAAAGGTTTATATCATTTAATGTTAAAAAATCCTGTATCGTACAATATTTTGCTAAATCAAACTACAAATTTCATTTTTCTTACAGGTGCAAATATGGCTGGCAAAAGTACATTTATAAAAGCTTGCGGCATAGCTGTATATCTTGCACATACAGGCATGGGAGTGCCTGCACAAAATATGCAACTTAGTTTTTTTGATGGTATACTTAGCAACATAAACGTAATAGACAATATAGCCAAAGGCGAAAGTTATTTTTATAACGAAGTGCAACGTATTAAAGCTACAGTACAAAAAATTACAAACGGCAAAAAATGGCTTATACTAATTGATGAACTTTTTAAAGGCACAAATGTACAAGATGCTATGAAGTGCAGCGCTACAGTTATTGAAGGGTTGCAAAAAATTAATACCTCTGCATTTATTTTATCTACTCATTTGTACGAAATAGGAGAGGAGCTAAAAAAACACAAAAATATATCGTTTAATTATTTTGAAACTGCAATTGATGATGATCAATTAAAATTTAGCTATCAATTAAAAGAAGGCATTAGCAATGATAGGCTTGGATATTTAATTTTGAAAAAAGAAGGAGTATTAGAGTTGCTAGAAAAAATATAAAAAATTGGTTTATTTACAAGCCATAATTTCTTTTTAAATCTCTATCATTTTCTCTGCTTTTTATTGTTTCTCTTTTATCGTAGTTTTTTTTGCCTTTGCCTAAACCTATATCCATTTTAGCAAATCCTTTTTCGTTAATAAATATTTTTAGAGGTATAATACTATATCCTTTTTCTTTAATTTTAGATTCTAATTTTTTTAGCTCTTTTTTATTAAGTAATAATTTACGCTCTTGCAGTGGCTCATGGTTGGTATATGTGCCAAAAGAGTATTCGGAAATATGAAGGCTTTTTACAAACAATTCGCCTTTATCAAAAATGCAGTAGCTATCGTTAAAACTAGCTTTGCCACTACGCAGCGATTTTATTTCAGTACCCTGTAATACAAGCCCAGCGGTATATGTAGCTTCAAAAAAATATTCGTAGTAAGCCTTTTTATTATTTATTTCCACTTTTTCTTTTATTATTAT
>JABFQZ010000027.1 GCA_013141435.1 Ferruginibacter sp. | reverse complement strand
GAATTTGCCAATAGATAAAGTGGGTGCTGTTGATCAAGCGTATCGCCTAATCCACCAAAAATATTTAGCTGCGGAGAGTGGTTTGTAACTTTTAGCATACATAAATTTGCAAGATTTTTAAGCAAAATTCAAATATCCTGCAATAATTTTATACCCATTATGTGATTTAATGCAATATTGATAATAGTTTTAGACTTTTTGAGGAACGACTAGTTATTTTTTATCTGTTATTTCAAATTCATTGTTTTTATTTGTAAAAATGATTTCTTCGGCTAATAAAAATGAAATAACCAACCAAACCGATCGTTGTCTTAAAGGTTTCATTTTTTTTAAAATAGCTTGGGTATTAAGTTTTTCAATTTTAATAAATTCAACAATTTTTTTGGCACATTTTTTAAATTCATCTTCAGGTAATCTGGCATCTAAATTATTAATACAGTTATCACAAATGCCACAATCGGGTATGTTTTTATCTCCAAAATAATTACCTATAAATTTGCTTCTACATTCTTTTGTGGCTTGTACAAATTTTTCTATTGCAATTGCACGCTTGGTAGCTTCTTCTTTTCGTGCAGCCATTGCGTTATTGTCTATTACAAAATCGTCGTTATACATTCTGTTTTTTAGTAAAAGTATTTGAGGTTTTTCTGAAGCAGGTTTATAATCTATTATTTTGTATTGATGAAGTTGAAGGAGATTTTTTAATAAGTCTTCTTTAGGTAGCTTTATAAACTTTGCCAATTGATTTTCATAAATAGTGCATGTGTAATCAAAAATACCTTCGTAAGATCGAAGCAATCCTTTTATGGTTTCGGAAAGTGTTTTATGCACTGTTTGAAACTCTTGTAAATCGTTTTTATTTACACAAAAAACTACTGTACTTTGTTTAAAAACCATTTCGGTAAAACTCAGCAATCCTTCTTGCGCCAATGCTTGTATGCCATAAGTGGCTTGCAATATATTAAATTTAAAGTTTTGAGCAAATGTTGCAATATCAAAATCGAAACTTTGTCCTTCGCCAATACCTGCTGGCACTTGCAAATAATTCATTACAGCAATATATAAAGATTTTAGCTTTTCGGATGTAGGATATTTTGTTTCTAATTTATATAAAATATCGTTTGTTTCTTTTGTGCTATATAATAAAACCGCATAAGCCCTTTTACCATCTCTGCCTGCTCTGCCTGCTTCTTGATAATAGTTTTCTACACAATCTGGCACATCAAAATGTACTACTACTCTTACATCGGGCTTATCAATACCCATACCAAATGCATTGGTACAAACTATGGTACGGAGTTTATTGTTTATCCAATCGTCTTGCTTTTTTGTACGCATTTCGGCCGATAAGCCTGCATGATAAAAATCAGCATTGATCTTATTAGCAATAAGCATTTCACTTATTTTTAATGTTTGTTTTCGGCTTTTGCAATATACAATAGCCGAGCCATTTACATTTTGCAAAACTTCCAATAATTTATTTTCTTTGGCAACTGGTTTAAAAGCACTGTACGATAAATTTGGTCGTACAAATGACTGTTGAAAACTATTACTATCTTTTTTAAATAATAAATTTTTGCAAATATCATTTTGCACATTTGCAGTAGCTGATGCTGTTAATGCAATGATAGGCACATTGGGTAATTCTTCTCTAATAGTAGCTATACGCAGGTACGATGGCCTAAAATCGTAACCCCATTGAGATATGCAATGTGCTTCGTCCACCACTATTAGGCTTGGGTTAAGCGCTGGCAAATATTCTAAAAATAATTTTGTTTGTAACCGCTCTGGCGATACATACAAAAATTTATAATTACCAAATGCAGCATTTTGTAATGTTTGCCTTACATCGGCAAAGCTCATGCCTGCATATATTGCCAATGCGCCAATGCCTTTCTTTTTTAGGTTTTCTACTTGGTCTTTTATAAGTGCAATAAGCGGACTAATAACCAAACAAATACCGTCGTTCATTAATGCTGGTATTTGAAAACATATAGATTTTCCGCCGCCAGTAGGTAGCAAAGCAAGTGTATCTTTTTTTTGTAAAACAGATTTAATTATGTCTTCTTGTAATGGTCTAAAGTTATCGTAGCCGTAATATTTTTTTAGCGTTTCTTGAGGAGACATTTTACAATTTAAGTAATTTTATAAATTAACGCTAACTGTTTTTACTTTTATTTTATGCCCAAAAATTAAAATAATTAAACCATTGAGCAGGATATTTTTTTACTTTAATTTCCATTTCGGCAGCATAATCTGTAAGCATATTTTTAATAACAATATCTTTTATTTGCCCATCGTAATTTTTTATTTTGCTTGCAAATAAATGATAGTGCAATTTGTTTTCTTTTACTGCAAACACGTACGAAACTGGCACTTTAAAGGTAGAAGCCAACACAAATGGTCCAATAGGAAACTTAGCTTCTTTGCCTAAAAATTTTGTGCTAATAGTTTTGTTGCCTTCCAAAAAACGATCGGCATGCATACAAAGCAATTCGTTATTTTTAAATGCATCGCTTATGGCATATATATGCGATAAATCGTTTTTTATAACAATAATTTTTATGCTTTTTTTACCAGTAATTTTATCCATATAATTTTTTATTTGAGCTTGCTCGCCATCAAAAATTACTATGTTTATTACGGTGTTTAATCGTTTTAAAAGATGCCCAGCAATATCCCAAGTACCAATATGTGCACTTAATAATATACCGCCTTTTTGTAAAGCTACTATTTCTCTTAAGTTTGCTTCGCCATCAAAATTAAATGTAAAATTATTTTTTATATCCGACATAAGTACAACTTTATCTATAATACTTTGTCCAAGCAAAAATGCATTGGTGTATATTTTGGTAATAGATTTAAGCCAACCATAGCCTAACCTGTGGCGATAAAGGTAAAATGTATTTTTGTTGGCTTTTGTAGAAAATAAAAAAAAATAAAATGCTACAATCCTCAGTATAAAATAAGAGGGTAACACACCAAAAGTTTTTAATATCCAAACAAATAGTTGGTAGCCAAATTTATTTCCTCTTGATTTTCCTTGCCAAGCCGACATTATGCAGCTTCTTTAGAATGTACTTTTGCAATTACATAATCGTAAAAATTTTGCAAAGTAATAATAGTAGTAAAATCTTCGGGTTTTACTTTAAACGAAAAATTGCTTTCTATTGCCACAACTAAATCTATGTAATCTAAACTATCTAACCCTACAGCTTCTTTTAAATTGGCATCTGGTACAAGTTTTTCTTCCTCTACTTCAAATTCATCTGTAAGAAAAAAGTTTATCTTTTCTATAATTTCTTTGTTTTCCATTATACTTGTTTTTACGAATATTTTTTTACTATCAACGATGAGTTGGTACCGCCAAACCCAAAGGAGTTCGACAAAAATACATTTATATTTTTTTCGATAGTAGTTTTTGCAATATTTAATTTTGCAGAGTCTTCGTCGGGGTTTTCAAAATTAATATTTGGAGCTACAAAATCGTTTTGCATCATAAGCATCGAATACACTATTTCGCTAGCTCCAGCCATCCAACACTCATGCCCAGTCATTGATTTTGTGGAACTTACGAAAGGTTTGTGTTCACCAAAAATTTCATGAATTGCTTTTGCTTCGCTTGCATCGCCTGCTGGTGTAGATGTGGCATGTGCATTAATATAGTCTATATCTTTTGGCTGTAAGCCAGCATCTTTTAATGCTCTAAACAACGATCTGCTCGGACCTTCTACAGTAGGGTTAGAAATATGAGCCCCGTTTGATGAAAAGCCATAACCTACTACTTCGGCTAAAATGGTTGCTCCTCTTTTTAGTGCAGATTCTAAACTTTCTAAAATTACAGTTGCTCCACCGCCACTTGGTATAAGTCCATCTCTATCTCTATCAAAAGGTCTTGATGCTTTTGTTGGGTCATTTTCTCTTACCGAAAAAGCAGAAAGTGCATCGAAAGTACCCATTGCCAAATGGTTTACTTCTTGTCCGCCACCGCATACAATACAATCTTGTAAACCAGTTTTTATAAAATGATAACCAAGCCCTATAGAGTGTGAGCCACTAGCACAGGCTGCACTTATGGTAAAATTTATGCCTCTCAATTTAAAAATTGTAGCCAAATTCATGGTAATGGTAGAGTTCATGGTTTGAAAAACTGCACCCGAACCTACCAATGTGGTATCTTTTTTTGCTCTAATAATATCGTTAGATTCTATTACCGATTTACCACAACTATCATTGCCGTATAAAATACCAATTTCGTTTTGCAAAATATAATCTTCATCTATACCTGCTTGTTGTAAAGCTTCTGCAGTAGCCATATATGCATATTCGCCCTGCTCTGGCAGCATTATTCTGGCTCTTCTATCCAAAACGCCTTTTAGTTCTGGCCGTTCTACAAATCCGGTAAGGCCAGAGCGGTAACCATATTCTTTGCGAATAGGATCAAGTACAATACCCGATTTACCTTTGCGCAAAGAATCTTTTACCTCTTGTAGGTTTTTGCCTATACAAGAGTAAATGCCCATACCTGTTATTACAACTCTGTTCATTTTTATTTAGTAATTTTACGAATACAAACCTCCATTTACCGATATTACTTCGCCAGTTATATAAGCTGCACCTTTAGATGCCAAAAAGCCTACAGTGTGTGCCACTTCTTCGGGCAAGCCAAATCGTTTTAGTGGTATAATGTTTTTTAATTCGGCTTCGTTTAAATCGCCTGTCATATCTGTTTTTATAAAGCCTGGTGCTACGGCATTTACAGTAATTCCTTTTCGCCCTATTTCTTGTGCCAAAGCTTTTGTAGCTCCTATTACACCTGCTTTTGCAGCACTATAGTTTGTTTGCCCAGGCAATCCTTTAAGGCCAGATAAAGAAACAATATTGATAATTCTACCATATTTTTTCATTAACATACTGTTTACAACAACTCTAGTTACCGCAAAAAATCCACCAAGGCTTGTATTTAAAACATTGTCCCACTGCTCATCTTTCATCCACATCATTAAAGCATCTTCTCTAATACCAGCATTGTTTACCAATACTTCAATAGTTTTATCTGTATTGGTTTCTATCCAAGCAGTAAGTACGGTTTGTACTTGTGCTCTATCGGCTACATCAAATTGTATTATTTCGGCTAACAATCCTTTTTCTTCTATAAGTATTTTGGTATTGTTAGCCTCTTTTTCGTTGGCTTTATAATTTATTAAAATATTGTAGCCCATATCGGCTAGCTGTAAACAAACTGCTCTTCCAATTCCTCTTGAGCCTCCTGTAACCAAAGCAAATTTCATAGGTTATGAATTATTTTTTCAAATGTAATTAAATAAGACTATTACAGTGTTGTTTTTTTTAAATTCTGCTATTTTACTTTTATTTTAAACATCAGTTTTTTTATGCAATTTTACAATTCTGCATCTCTTTCATTACAATCGGCTATTTGCTCGCAACTCAATCTATTCTTACCTTTTTTAATTAATATTAGAAGTGCAAAATTTTACACAAGCAAAACACAATAGATTAAAAAAAGTAGCGGCTCTTGACTTCACGAAACAATGAGTATTTTGTACAACTACGTTTTCTCTATTAAATAGAGAAATTAGCTACAAAATTCTACAATTTAGAAATAATTAAGTCTAGCTTATTTTCAATATCTGCAATTTTATCAGATGAAATTGAGTAATAATTTTCAGTTTTTAAAGCAGCAATATTGCAAGTACTTTGGTCATAAAAATTCACAATCTGATCTTCGTTATTTGAAAGTAACCAGTTTGCATCTAAATTAAACCGTTCCACTAATATTTTTATTTGATCAATTGAGGGTTTACGTGCATTGGTTTCATACTGACTAATATTTCCTTGTGTGGTAAATAATATTTCACCCATATCCTCTTGGCTTAAATTATTCGATTGTCTAATATCTTTCAACTTCTTTCCAAAATTCATATTTAACTTATTTTATAACCAAATGTAATATATGTATCTCAAATAGAAATAGTTTTTCCAGAAATTGTTTTTGAGATTTGTTTGAGTTTGATTCGAAAATATAATAAAATGAAATTAACTACTTTTTTATTGGCATTAAACATCTTTGCTCAATCTTGCAAAAATCAGGAACAAAAACTACCAATATTAAAATTGCCAAACGAGGGGGTTCTAAAAATTATTGATTCCCTTCAGCTTGATTTAGATTCGTTGACAATACCAAACTCTGAAAATATTTATTTAATTGATACGTTTGTATATATATGTAATGTTGACGCTAATTTGATAACAAAAATTAATATCAACACAAATCAAATTACGAATACAATTTTTAACTGTCAGAGATTTGGGAAAAGACAAGAGTTTTCTGCTATTTGGATTCAAAAAGAAAAAATTTTTGCTGTGCAAAATAAATTTAAAAAAGGATTTGTATTTAAGTCAAATGGAATTTTAATAGATAGCTTTCTGCTAGCTAAAACAGAAGACAACAATCTTAGAAAAATTATCACTGATAATCCTTTGGTATCTACTATTCAGCCCTTGCTAATAAAAGATAGTATTGTTCATTCCTTAGGGTTTGCTTTAATGGAAGGCAATTATCATATGAATGATGCTAGGTTCGTATTATGTGCAAGTAATATTAAGGAGAAAATTTTTTATGTGAATTATCCAAAATCATATGATGGGAAAAATTGGGGAGGAACTTATTTGAGAATGGTTTATGGCACAACCGTAGGTGATAGCTTGATGGCAATTTCTTTTCCGGCAACAAGCCAGTTAGCTGTATTCAATGTATTAACTAATAGTACTAGATATATTAATTGTTTTCCAAACATTGATAGTGTAGTTGCGCCAGTTGGCACTATGAATGACTTAGATAAAAAACAAATTGATATTGCTAGACATTTTTTTAAGCAATACAGTTTTCATGCTATCATATTTGACAAATACCGAAATGTCTATTACAGAATTCTATACAAACCGATTCCTACAAAAAATGAAAATAGTATTGGAAACCTTGCCAAACAAATATTAGTATACGATACTACATTTAAATATTTAGGATTTACTCAAATTGATGGAAGTTTATACTCAAACTCCATATATTTAGTTCATCCAAAAGGGTTATTAATTCAAAAATTAAAAGATACAAAAAATGAAGAACACATTAATTTTGATTTATTCGCTCTCGATAGTATTACTTCTCGGAAGTTGCAAGCGAAAAGATAATTTAGAATGTATAAAAAAATTCAAACAATTAGATTCATTAAAAAACAAAGACAATCTTTATATAATTCCTGGTAGTGGTTGCACAGGTTGTATTTCAGATATTGAAACGCTAGCATTAAACAATGTAACCAATCCCAATAAATACTTTTTATTTACCAAAATAAAATCTGTTAAATTGTTTAAAAATAGATTTGGAATCGATTTTATAAAGCATAAAAATGTTATTTTAGACACAGCAAACCTTTTTAATTACCCCACTAAATATAATGAAATTTATCCTTTGCTATTATTCAAAGAAAATGGGCTCCTTAAAGTAAAAAAATCATTTAAACCCTAATACGTCTATGAAAATAAATAAAATAATTATTTTCTATTTGCTAATTTTTCTTTCAGTAAATTTATTTGGTCAGGGGCATAAAGATTCGGGGACTATTAAATTTATTTTAGATACGACATTAAGTAACGAAAAAAAAAGTAAAGTACAAATAACACAAGGCAATAGAATATTAAAAGCCTACTTAAATGAAGCTATAAACGTAAAACTAAAAACTGAACTTACGGTAGATTTTATAACTTCAGATTTACTGATAAATGGTTTTAAACGTCTTAAAATTTTTTCCGATACTAGCATAATAGTTGGAGCAACAGCCTTAGCAACGGTAGTTGTAAAGTCAAAAAAAAAGGTTATATCGGAAAATACCCAAGGCTTTGATTATTACCCTCAAAATGATAGTTCTTTAAGAGAAAAATCAATTTTAATGGGACTGCAAAGGTTGCCTTTTATAAATGGATATGATAACCAAACGGTTCCAACATATCGACAAGATGGGAAAATTTTATTTACAATAAATGGAAAGCAACGGCAAGGTATTGAAAATAATTGGGAAGCTATTTTAAGAATAGTAAAAGGTAAGGATGTTTATAAAGTAGAATTAATTGAAGAAATCCCTATACAAATTAAAAACCAAGGCTATGCCGCTATAATTAATATTTTGACCTTAGAAGCAAATATTTATGGTAACAGCTTTAATACAGTGTTGTTTTATGATCAACGTAATAACATAAATACATCAGCTTCAGCCACTTTTTTACGTAAACGTTTCGATATATCCATGAATGTTGGTAGAGACGAGGACAATCAAAAAGGTAATAGAAAAACTGAGGTGTTTAATAATAATATTTTGCATTCAGTATTAGATGTAAAATCAAAGTACATATTTGAAACTAAGTATGCAAATATAGATATTGGTTTTAGAAAAGATAGTTTGAGAGATTTTGGACTGAATGTCTCAGCTCAATCTACAGCATATAGTACGAAATATACGCCAATATATCAGTCTGGACTAAATACAATTGGCATTACTAATAAATTAAAGAAAGAAAATGTAAGAGCCAATTTTAGTTATATATTCAGAAAAAAGAAAGGGCTAACTTTCAGCATAATCACTGCTACAAGCTATGCTATAGAAACTAAAGGCAATAACTTAGCGTACTACACTCCAAAGCAAACAGACAGTGCTGCAGTGCGAACCCCTTCTAATGAATTATACTGGGTAGCAGAGTATAATATACAAGATACTCGAAATCAAAAATATCAAAAAGAGTTTGGCATTAAGATTTACAATAGAGACCTTACACTAGATTTTAACAGATATACTATTAACAATAACAACAATGAACTAGGGCAATTATTGTACAATAAAAATGATAGTTTCACAACAAACCAATACTCGTTACGCCCATATATAAGGTGGGCAAATAATATTTCAAAAACAAAACGACTAACTGTTTCATTTTTTCCTGAATTATATGTAATTAAAAATAGTAGTGTACCTAAACAACAATTTTTTGTACCTAATTTGACAATTGGATATAGAAAAATTTTAAACAGCATTAATTCGTTGCGATACAGTTTTATTGTTGAGTTATTAAAGCCTAATATAGATTATCTTTCTACCGTGCAAGTATTTAATGACCCACAACAACAACAGGTAGGTAATGTTAGATTGAGGCCAAGTAAGTATTTTAATGGAGGAGGAGAATGGGTAAGGCGTAAGAAATCTACATTTTCTTATGGAGTAAATATTGTATATGCTTTTGACCAGTATGATTTTTTTAGAACAGTAAATCCTACCACAAGTATTTTACAAAGTTTTGCAAATAATGGGTTAAAATCATATCGATTTTTAAACAATGTAAACTATCAAAAACAGTTATCGAAAACTATATGGGTGGACGCTAGTGGAGGTGCATTTCTAAACCTAAATAGAAATAAATTATTTAATAGTGCATATGACAGAGTAACTTTGAATAACCAGTCAAATATACGTTTTGAATTTGGCGAAAATAAAGGAACATTAACATTAAGATTATTCTTCAGTACAAATCCTACAAATGGACAAGGTTATGCACAAGGTACTAGAATGTATGGCCTAAGCTACAGCAATCAACTTTTCAAGAAAAAACTTGCAATCACTTTTATAGCAGATCAATTTTTATTAAAAAATAGAAACAGATTAAATTTCACCAAGTCAAAAGAATTTGAGGTATTTACAAATACTACTGAACCATATCGATTATTAAAAATTAGGCTATCCTACAGGTTTTCTGATATAAAAATTTCTAAAATGGCTATCAAAAAAAGCACAGAAATTTCTGGCGAAATGCAACGAGCACAATAGATAGAATATTAAATTTCAAATCCATATAAACTATAACAAATAATAATATTTATATCATAACTACTTCATTAAATTGTGTTCTTAAACAATTTTTTATTAAAATAAAACAAAAATGTTATGAAAAAAATGTTATCAATATGTATTCTTGCAGTTGTTATCAGCGCCTCTGCAATTTCAACAAATGCAAGCTGTCCTCAAGGCGATAAGCCTTGCAATGGTGTGTGCGTGGGTGTTTATAGTGCTGGTGGCGAAATTTCACACTATACTTGTAGTTCAGGGGCAACAGCTGCTCCAAAAGATTGCACAGGAGCTGCTTTTGGTCAAGAAGAAGATGCAAATTTTTAGATTGTTAATTTATCATTAGAATTAACATGAGGTTGTCTCAAAAAAGGCAGCCTCTTTTTATGAATTTCATTTTTTTTAATAAAATATTTTTATAGATAATTCATCACTCTGTACTATCGCAAACTCCCAAGTTTAAATGAAATAACTGGGTCGGCTTTTTCAAAATATTTTTTTATATTTTCTAGGTCTTTATACTTTGGTTTATCATCAATAAATTTAGGAAAAATATTTCTTATTTCGGTGTAAATTGTTTTTGTTTTTGCCGATAATCTATCGGTACATTCTAAAAAATCTATAGCTTGCAATACGGTCATCATTTGTATGCTCAATACCTCAAAAGAATTATCGATAACTTTTTTGGTTATTAAAGCAGCATTACATCCCATGCTTACAATATCCTGATTATCGTTGTTGTTTGGTATGCTATGCACATACATAGGAAAAGATAAGGTTTGGTTTTCGGCGGTGGTAGATGTAGCAGTAAATTGCATACCCTGCATACCAAAATTAAATCCTAAAACACCAAGGTTTAAAAATTGTGGAAATTTTTGGTTTAGTTTAGTATTTAAAAGATAATTTAACTGCCTTTCAGATAGCATAGAGAGTTTGGTAATGGCAATTTTTAATTTATCCATTTCTAAGGAAACATAATCGCCATGAAAATTACCGCCATGAAAAATATTTTGATTTTTATGATCAATAATAGGGTTATCATTTACTGAATTCAATTCGTTTACCACTACTTTTTCGGCGTTTACGATTGTATCATAAATTGGCCCTAATACTTGTGTTACACAACGTAAGGAGTAGTATTCTTGTACTTTATCTTCAAATACTTCTTGGTTAAGGTTATCGGGGTTGTACAAATGCTCGGTACGGCTGCGTATCATTTTACTATCGCTAAGTATTTCTCTTAATTGTGCCGCTATTTTATTTTGCCCATTGTGGTGTTTTACAATATTTAGTTCGTACGAAAAATGATCGTCAAAAGCCTCTACTACTTCATTTATCATTGCCGATAATAATACCGACCATTCTAAAAGTTTTTGTGCTTGTATGATATTTATCATTCCTATACCTGTCATAGCAGATGTGCCATTAAGTATAGCCAATCCTTCCCTAATATGTATGGTAAGTGGCTTTATACCTAACCTTGCAAATACATCAGCCGTAGGTAGTATTGCACCTTCGTATATTACTTCGCCTTCGCCAATAAGCACTAAGCCAAGGTGTGCAAGTTGTACCAAATCGCCACTTGCACCTACGCCACCATGTTCAAAAATACATGGCGCCACATCTTTATTTATAAGTTCTTTTAAAAGTTCTACCACCTCTATATGTACACCAGAATATGCTTGCATAAGGCTATTAAGCCTTGCTATCATTAATGCTTTTACCAATAATGGGCTCATTAAATTGCCTGCTCCAGAGCTGTGACTACGTATTAGGTTGTATTGTAATTCCAATAAGTTTTCTTCGCTTACTTTATACTGTGCCATTGGCCCAAAGCCAGTATTAATGCCATAAATAAGTTTATTAGACGAAAAACTTTGTAAAAACCTAAAACTTGTATCTACTGTTTCTACTGCCGTTTTATCTAAAACAACCTCTTTTTCTTTAAATAATATATCCGAAAAATCGTTTAATGTTAGTTTTCTATCTCCAACCTGTATCATAAGCCCTTGTTATTATTACTAAATATATACTGCAAAAATATAATAAAGATTTTACATAGTTGTATTTTAAGTATTACAATCTTACAAAGTTGATGATTGCAAAATAAAAAATGTATAAATAAGTATATTTATGAAAATTTACAATTTGATATTGATAATAATTTGTAATATTTGCAAGTACAATTTAATTAAATCAATACTATGCATATTTTTAAAAACTATTTTTCACTTATTGGGGCATTTATAATTTCAACTACAACATTTGCACAAGAGGTTGATTTAACTAAAGGAGATTTGACTTTTTTAAAGGATCAAAGTAGTATAAATGTAGAGTTTACCTACGAAAAATTAGCAGTAGGTGATTTTAGCAAAGAAGCTGATTATATTAAAAGTAAAACCGTAGAGCTAAATACCAAAGAGGCAGGCACTGGTGATACTTGGGCTAAAAAATGGGAAAATGATAAGATAGAAAAATTTGGACCAAAATTTATATTGGGTTTAACTAAATTATTAGATGTAACAATAAATAAAGATGCTAAATACACTTTAATCTTTAATACTAAGGCTATAGAGCCAGGTTATAGTATTGGAATATCGAAAAGAAACGCTGGTATTGATGGCACAGTAATCCTTGTAGAAACTACAAACAGAACAAAAAAACTGGCTGTATTATCGGTAGATAGACCTGGAGAAAACATGTTTAGGGGTGCAGCTTTTGATGCTGCATCAAGAATTGGAGATGCATTTTTTCTTTCGGGCCAAAAAGTAGGGAAATTTATAAAAAAAGCGAATAAATAATTTTTAACCACTAAATCAATTCAAATGACTAAAAAAATAAAATCTTTAATACTTTCATTTTGTTGTATTATTTCTTTAAATTCTTTTGCACAAAAAATTAAAATAACGGAAGGTAATCTTGATATTTTAAAAAGTGAAACTACAATAAATGTTGAATTTACATACGATAACATGGCTGTAGGTAAATTTGATAAAGAATCGGAATATATTGATAAAAAGAAGGGTGAATATAATGCAAAAGAAGCTGGTAGAGGAGACCGTTGGGAAAAAAGTTGGGTGTCTGATCGTAAAAGAAATTTTGAACCAAAGTTTATAGATTTGTTTGAAAAAACTTCTGGTATGACTATAAAAGCTGATTCAAAATATACTTTAATATTTCATACTACCACTACTGAGCCAGGTTATAATATATATGTAACTAAAAAAAATGCAGAGATAGATGCAACTGTAACTATTGTAGAAACTGCAAATAGAACAAAAGTATTAGCAGTTATAGATGTAAGAAATGCTCCTGGAAGAACATTTAGCGGAGATGATTACGCATCGGGAGATAGAATAACAGAATGCTATGCAGTAGCTGGAAAAAAATTAGGTAAGTTTATAAAGTAAATGTACAATTCATATTTTTAAAAAAGCATTCGATTTCGAATGTTTTTTTATGCCAATGGTTTTTAACAAAGCCATTAATTAATTTAGCACTATTTTTGCAAAATAAAAGCGCAAAAAGCGCCTAAAACTAAAGTTACCTTATGAAAAGAATAGCTCTATTTGCCACATGTTTTATTGTGGCTACAACTTTTGCTCAAAGCAAAAAATTTACCTTTAAATTAGGTACAGAGTACGAGCTTCCTCGTAAATCCGAAGACCTTTCATTTATTGGAAATGCCGAAGATGGCATTGTAAATTTATCTTTGAAAAAAGATGAGTTAACACTTTTACGTTTCGATTATAAAACACTTAACCAAACTAACGAAAAAGTAATACCGCTAGACGAAAAAACTAGAAATTTTAATAGTGAAACCTTTGTAGATTTTAAAGGCAAATACTTTTGGCTACATAGCGATTGGGATAAAGATGCCGAAACAGAATATTTATATTATGATAAAGTGGATATAAAAAAGGGTGCTATTATAGAAACCAATAAAAAATTAATTTCTGCTACTAAAATTGCTGGTGAAGGAGCTGTTGCAACTACTTCTATGTTCCAAATGTGGACACAAAAAGCCACAAACAAATACAAATTTAATTATGACGCTGATGAATCTAAAATATTAGTAAGTTATAGATTAAAACCTGAAGAAAAAAATGATAAAAAAAATTACGATAAGCTTGGCATGTTTGTTTTTGACGAAACCATGAGCAAACTTTGGGGTGGCGAATTTACTATGCCATATACTGAAGCTATTATGGATAATTCGGATTTTTCTGTAGATTCTAAAGGCAATGCTTATTTATTATCGAAAGTTTATGATTCGGAAAAAAGAAAAGAAAAAGATAAAGAAACTGGCAAGGCTGGTTATCATTACGAAGTATTAAAATTTACCAAAGATAGCAAGCAAGTACTACATAGTAGTTTAGATGTAGGCGACTTTTTTATAAGAGATGCTTCATTAGTAGAAAACTCTTTGCATGAAATGATAATTACTTGTACCTATAGTAAAAAAGCAAAAGGGACTGGTACCGATGGAGTGTTTTTGGCAATAATGGACCAAGCAGGAAAAATAAGTAAATATAAAAATGGTTATTACGAGTTTCCACTAGAGGAGCTTACAAAATTTGAGTCGGCAAGAAGCAAAAGAAAAATGGAAAAAAAGGGAGATTACGAAGCTCCAAATTTGAAGGTTAGAAATCTTATAGTAGAAAAAGATGGAGGTGTATTTATAGATTTAGAAGAATATTGGATTGAAGAGCAAACTTACTATAACAATGGGCATACAACTACTACTTATATTTACCATTACGAAAACATTGTAGTATCTAAAATAAAAGCAGATGGTACTTTTGCTTGGGTACGAAAGATACCTAAAATGCAAAAAGGGTATAGTGGTAGAGGTACAATGGGTTATACTTTAGTAAGTGATGCTTCTGGTTATTACTTTTTATATTTAGATAATAAAAAGAATATGGAATTGGAAGAAGATGAAGCTCCAAAATACCACCAAGATGGTTTTGGAGGACAAGTAGTAGTTACTAAAATTGATAATGCTGGTGTTATGACCAAAGAAATAGTTTTTGATACAAGAGAAGAAGAAGTAATGATTTTTCCAGCAAACTTTAAAAAAATTAATGGTAATCAATTTGTAGGAAGAGCAAAAGTAAAAAGAGGCGATTTTAAGCCTTTGCTTATTACTGTAAACTAAATGAATTGTCAATAACGGACAGTATCTCATAAAGTGTGTAAGTAAAAAATATTAGGGTTTAACTTTTTTATAAAAGTTGAACCCTTTTTTCAATAACGCAAAAAAAGATATCTAAAATGTAATTAATTTTAGAGGTTACTTTGTATTTATAAATTTGTGTTTTTACTACAAAAAGCTATTTCATTACTCTACTTCCACTTGCTTATTGGTAACTGCTCCTTCAAATACTTCTGGTACAAAGTTTCTTTGAGTAATTTGATAGCCATTGCCCTTTTCTAAAAAATGCACTTTCATATTTTCGATACTTATAGGGCAACCATCGGGTATATCGGCAATATTGCTATGTTTTATATCATGTCCGTCTAATATCACTACTAGCCCACTACCTACGGCTTCTAAATTATTGCCGTTAGTTACAAGTATGCCAGTATCTTCGCCTAAGCCAATACCAATGCAGGATGGGTTGCTAGAAACTGCTTGGGCTAAGCGACCAAATCTACCTCTTTTTTCGAAATGAGAATCTATTATTACATCGTCCATAAAACCTAAACCCGTAGTTATTTTTACTTCGCCTTTTAGGTGAGCCCTTGCTGCATTACCTTCATAAATCATTGTATTGCTCATTGCCATAGCACCAGCAGATGTGCCTGCTACTAAAAAAGTATCTTCGTTATGGTATCTTTCTAATACTATTTTTAAAAATGAAGTGCCGCCAAAAGTAGTGGTAAGTCGTAATTGATTACCTCCGCTAAACATAACGGCATCGCATATTTTTAATCGTTTTAAAAAATCTTGGTTTTGTGCATCGGCACGGTTTCTAATATGCATTACACCAATATTAGTACAACCTATTTTGCCAAAGGCTTCTAAGTAATTTTCTCCAACCTCTACAGGTATCATACTAGCAGTTGTAATTACTTCTATACGTTTATGCTGTCCGCCAATTTCTTCTACAATTTTTCTTAATATCGCTAGTTCAAAAAAATTGAGATTATTGCGATGTATTTGTCCGGTTTCTAAATCGGTGCCTTTATCTTCGGCGCCACCTATGGCTAATAGTTTTCCTTTTGCAAATTGCATGTATGCTAATATTGTGATTATAGCAAAAATAATGTAATCTCTTTTATATTATTTTATTGTTATTAACCTAATGTGAATATTAGTTTTTTTGAATAATTCTTTATTTACATAAAAATGCAAATAACTACATTTGCAATATGCAACAATACTTATCGTTAGTAAAACATATTTTGGAAAATGGTACCGATAAAAGCGACCGTACAGGTACTGGCACTCGTAGTGTTTTTGGGCATCAGCTTAGGTTTAATTTGGCCGAAGGATTTCCTATTGTTACTACAAAAAAATTGCATTTAAAAAGTATTATACACGAATTGCTGTGGTTTTTGCAAGGCGACACCAACATTGCTTACCTCAAAGAGCATAATGTAAAAATTTGGGATGAATGGGCTGACGAAAACGGAAATCTTGGACCAGTATATGGTAAACAATGGCGTAGTTGGGAAGGTGCAAATGGTGTAGAAGTAGATCAGGTAAAAGATGTAATACAACAGCTGCAAAATAATCCAGATAGCAGGCGAATAATAATAAGTGCTTGGAATGTGGCCGATTTACCAAAAATGAAATTAATGCCTTGCCATTGCTTATTTCAATTTTACACAAGTGCACCAAACGGAAATGGCAAGCGAAAGTTAAGTTGTCAATTATACCAACGAAGTGCCGATGTGTTTTTAGGTGTACCATTTAACATTGCTTCGTATGCATTACTTACAATGATGATAGCGCAAATTTGCGATATGGAATTGGGTGATTTTGTGCACAGTTTTGGCGATGTGCATTTGTATAGCAACCATTTTGAGCAAGCAAAATTGCAATTGAGTAGAACTACTTTTAAATTGCCACAAATGAAAATAAACCCAGCCGTAAAAGATATTTTCGGGTTTAAATACGAAGATTTTGAATTGGTAAATTATGTATGCCATGAAGGTATAAAAGCGCCTGTGGCTGTGTAGGTAAGAGTATTGAGATTTTGGTATAAGGTATTGAGTAATTAGATATTAGTATTGAGATTAGTATTTTAGAATAGAGACTTAGTTTTTAAATTTTAGATTATCATTGCAAGCCAACTTAGTAGAAATTATTATTAGAAAACATTATTCATTATAAATCATTCATTATAAATTATGGTTTCAATAATTGTAGCTACATCTTTAAATAATGCAATAGGCAAAGCAAATGCTATGCTGTGGCACTTGCCCGAGGATTTTAAATTTTTTAAAAACACCACTTGGGGAATGCCAATTATTATGGGGCGAAAAACATTTGAGTCTATTGGCAAAGCACTACCTGGTCGTACAAACATTATAATTACTAGTAGTAAAAATTGGCAAATAAATGATACAATAGCTGTGGCAAATATTAATGAAGCCATTAAAACTGCAGAGGCTACCAATGCAAAAGAAATTTTTATAACTGGTGGTGGCGAAATTTATATACAAGCTATGCCAAAGGCAAATAAAATTTACCGTACACTTGTACACACAAATATAGATGGCGATACATTTTTTCCTAAAATTGATGAAACCGTTTGGGTAAAAACTTTTGAAAAGAATGTAGCTGCAGATGAGAAGAATGTATTTGATATGAGTTTTCAAACATGGGAGAGAATTGGAGTTGTGAATGATGAGTGATTATTTGAAATTAATCTACAGAAATTTTCGGGTAAAAAATATTATATGAAAAAAATAATTTTAGTGTTGCTTATTGCTTTATTTATGAATGTATTTGCACATGGGCAAGAGGCAAATGTAAATTTTATTAGTACTATGCGAATAGGTATTTTTAAAATAAAAAGTACGGTTGCCGAAATTGAGAAACTAACTGGCCAAAAAATAAAATTTAAACCAAACCCCAATGGATATTTAGATACGGCAAAAATAAAATATAATAATGCCGATTATATTTTATGCTTTAGTAAAAGATATACCGAAAATAATACTACTCCAGAGGTAAAGGAATTGTATGCAGTAAGCTCAACCAATACTACACTTAAAACTAAAAGTAGCATTGGTATTTACAATACAAAAAACGAAATACTAAACAAATACGACAAATACGATTTGCGCATAAATAACGATTGGAATTTTAAAGAAAAAGGCAATGTAAAAGATAAAGTACAATACATTATTCTTTATGATTACGATGCTGGTACTACACTTACTTTTGAAACCACAAATAGGGTTGTAAATTTAGTAGAGGTTATGTTGTACGAAGGAGAATAAAAAAACCAATACTTACATTTATTTTGCAAAAATGAAAACTAAAATTGTACTTATTATTGGCTCTAGTCATTTAGCTTTTAGGGTAAAAAAACAATTAGTTATCGAAGGGTATAATGTTCTGCATACTAATATTGAGTTAATAAATTCGGAAACAGATTCTATTTCATTGATAGAAAATTTAAGTATATTTTTTAAAGATATTGATACTGCTTCATTAGCAATGGTTTATTTGATAGAGGATAAAGATGAAAATAATTTGCAACTTATTATTTCACTAATCTCTTTATTTTCTAATATCCCAATAACCGCCTCATTATTTAATGAAAATTTAACCCCACATTTATTAAAAGACCATATAAATTTAAAAATTTTAAACCCAGCAAAAATTGCCGCACCCTCTTTTGTAGAACAATTGAACATACAAATAGCTGCAGAGATTGAGAATGAAAATTTGTTATTAGAGTATAAAGCAAACACCCCAAAAAGCTTTTCTATAATTCAAAAAATTTTAATGGCGTTTACACTTATGCTAATTTTTGCGGTGTTCTTTTTCCACTTTTACGAAAACTTATCTTGGATAGATGCTATCTATTTTGTAACAGTTACTGCAGCTTCTGTAGGATATGGTGACATTAACCTTGCCAACTCTAACACAATAAGTAAAATTGTAGGCATTTTATTAATATTTGGATCTACAATTTCTATTTGGATGATTTTTTCTTTAACAATTGATTTGTACTTAAAAAGAAGTATTCAATTAGAATTGGGGCGAAAAAAATACACCCTTAAAAACCATGTAATAGTTTGCGGACTTGGTAGGCTTGGTTATTTTATTGTAGAAGAATTGATTCAAAAAAATGAAAAAGTTATTGTTGTAGAACAAAACGAAAACTCTAATCACATCAATTATTTTAGACAACTTGGTGCAGAAGTGTATATTGGTGATGCTAGGCTACCAAAAGTAATGCAAGATGTAAATGTTATAGATGCAAAGGCATTAATTTCTGTGATAAATAACGATTCTTTAAATTTAGAAATTGGTTTAAATGCTAGGTCGCACCACAACACTGTAAAACTTATTTTAAGAATTTATGATGATTTAATGGCCGAAAAAATAAAAGATTATCTTCAAATTCATCATTCCATTAGTGCTTCGGCTATCGCAAGCAAACAATTTTTAAATACTTTAAATTTTTTAGAAGCATGATTTATAATAATGCAATTTATTTTTAATAAACATAAAAAATAGCATTAACTTGCTCACAAAATAAAATTTTATGCAAGATATATTAATTCATTATTGGTGGCTTATACCAATATTAGCTGTAGTTTCGAGTGGCCTATTTACCATTAACCAAGGTACAATAGGTGTAGTAACTAGGCTTGGCAAATATGCTGGAGTAAAAAGGGCAGGGTTAAATTGGAAAATTCCTTTTATAGATCAAATTTATAAAAGAGTGAGTATTCAAAACCGTTCGGTAGAGCTAGAGTTTCAGGCTGTAACGATAGACCAGGCAAATGTTTATTTTAAATCGATGTTATTGTACTCGGTACAAAATGAACATGAAGAAACTATACAAAAAGTAGCATTCAAATTTATAAGCGATAAAGATTTAATGCAAGCATTGATACGCACTGTAGAAGGTAGTATTAGAGCTTTTGTATCTACAAAAAAGCAAGCAGAAGTATTAAATGTACGTAGAGATATTGTAGATAATGTAAAAGAACAAGTAGATGCTGCGTTAGAAAGCTGGGGCTATCATTTACAAGATTTGCAAATAAATGATATTACGTTTGACGAAGCTATTATTAACAGCATGAGCAAAGTGGTAGCAAGTAATAACTTAAAAGCTGCTGCCGAAAACGAAGGGCAGGCTTTGCTTATAACAAAAACAAAAGCAGCCGAAGCCGAAGGTAATGCAATAAAAATAGCTGCAGAAGCCGAAAGGCAAGCTGCACAATTGCGTGGGCAAGGTGTTGCTCTTTTTAGAGAAGAGGTAGCTAAAGGTATGAGCTCTGCTGCCGAAGAAATGAAACAAGCAAACTTAGATACAAATGTAATATTGTTTAGTATGTGGACTGAGGCAATAAAAAACTTTGCCGAATATGGTAAAGGCAATGTAATTTTCTTAGATGGTAGTAGCAGTGGTATGGAAAAAACCATGCAACAAATAATGGCTATGCAACAAATGAAGAGTAATAAATAAGTAGCAAAATATGGTAATGTAGCAAAAAATATTTGTTTATTTTTTGCTACATTACCATATAAATATAATACCCTAAATATTATATCTCAAAAATTTGTAGCGCTTTTTCTATTCGTAATATTGTTTCTTCTTTCTCTAAAATTGCTGCTATTTCAAACACTGCAGGCCCAAATTTAGCACCTACAAGCATAATGCGCATTGGCAGTTGTAGTTCGCCAGGTTTTATATTTTTTTCGGTTGCCAATTCTTTAAATAATGTTTCGATAGTTTCGGCAGTAAATGTTTCAAGCTGTTTTATTTTATCTATAAAGCAATTAAAAAAATCTTTTTTTTCGCTTGTCCATTTTGGTTTTACAGCTTCAATATCCCAATTTATTGGTGCTCTAAAAAAGAAAGATGCTTGCTCATAAAAATCGGGTAGTAATGTACATCTGCCTTTTACTAAGTTTAATATTTTTTCGAAATAAACACTATTATTAATTTCTATACCTTTTTCTTCAAAAATTTCTTTTACAAGTTTTTGGTAATTTGCAATAGGTAATTTTTGAATCCATTGATGATTGTACCATTTTGCTTTTTCGTAATCAAATTTTGCTCCACCTTTGTTTACTCTTTCTATTGTAAAAGCTTCCACTAATTCATCTAATGAAAATATTTCTTGCTCCGAACCGGGGTTCCAGCCAAGCATAGCCAGCATATTTAAAAAGGCTTCGGGCAAAAAGCCAAGCTCTTTAAAACCTTTTGTAATTTCATTTGTTTTTGGGTCTGTCCAATCCATTGCATACACCGGAAAGCCAAGCCTATCGCCATCTCTCTTGCTAAGCTTTCCATTGCCATCCGGTTTAAGTATCAATGGCAAATGAGCCCACTTTGGCATGTTATCTAACCCAAACAAATGTTGCCAAAGCATAATGTGTACAGGCGCACTTGGCAGCCATTCTTCGCCTCTAAATGCATGTGTAATTTTCATCAAAAAATCATCTACAACTACAGCCAAATGATAGGTAGGCATTCCATCAGCTTTCATTAATACTTTATCATCTACATTTACATTTTCAAAATGCAATTCTCCTCTTACCAAATCGGTAAAAGTTACACTTTCGTTTTCGTTTACTTTTATACGAATTACATAAGGTTTGCCAGCATCTAAAAATGCTTTTGTTTCTTCGGGCATAAGGCTCAAAGAATTTTTCATTTTCATGCGTACAGCTGCGTCATATTGTAAGCTTCCATTACCTTCTGCTTTTCTATTTTCACGCATGGTTTCTATTTCCTCAGGTGTGTCAAAAGCATAGTAGGCTTGCCCTGCAGCTACTAATTGCTCTGCATATTTTTTATACAACTCTTTACGTTCGCTTTGGCGGTAAGGAGCAAAATCTCCACCTACTATCACACTCTCATCAGCATTTATACCACACCATGCAAGGCATTCAAAAATATATTCTTCGGCACCTTTCACAAATCTAGATTGGTCCGTATCTTCTACCCTCACTATAAAATCGCCTCCATGTTTTTTTGCAAATAAATAGTTATACAAAACTGTTCTTACACCTCCTAAATGTAAGCCGCCTGTGGGGCTTGGGGCAAAACGTACTCTTACTTTACTCATAATGCAAAGATAATGTTTAGTATATGTTTGAATAAAATTTTGTTTACAAAACTGAGTGTTATTTGTAAGTTATTTACCCAAAAAGCCAACTGCAATAAATATTACAAACATACTCCAATAAAGAATTTGTGATACCACTTTTTTTTCGGAATATAAAAAAGCCGAAGCTACAATTGGAGATATAGGTACCGCCAATAATATCCAATAAGAAAAATTTATACTAGCATTTACAAATGGAACCAAAGCTGCTACAGTAGCATAAAGAAATAGCAATTGCCAACTTTTTCGGGCTTGCACTACTTGCCTACGCATATTGGTATTTGTAAAATAAAATCCTATAGCTATAGCCAGAGATAATAATATTAAAGCACTATATGCCCATTTGTTTCCAAAAAAATGTGGGTACGAAAAATGAAAACCTGGAAAATGGTATGTGCCTATATTATTAGTAAGATAAAGTGTAGAAGCAAATAAATATATTGGAGTAAAAGCTCCTACAATTATTGTAAGCCACTCTTGTAAACGAAATGGTCTAGAAATAGCAACACCTGCTATTATTAATACCAAAAACGAAACCGATGGAAAGTAAACAAAAGCAGCAATACTAGTAATGAAGCCAATATTAAAAAGTGAAATTTTTGCATGATGGTTATTGTATAAAGTACAAAGTTTTGCCCATATCCAAATTAATAAGGTATTTACAATAAGTGGCGCCGAAAAACTAAACCAATCGCTAAACATAGATGTAATTAGCAAATAAGTCATACCTGTTAAATAATTGTTTTGCTTATGCAATTTTAAATCGTTTACAATTTTATTTATACCAATGGCTTGTGCAATTAATAATATAAATGTGAAAACGCTGTAAATCGGTTTAAAATTATTTGCAACAGGATTTAAAAAATGCAAAATAATTTTATATAAAATACCATCTAAGGCTTGCAGTTGTGGCAACCGTATATGAAGAAACAATGGAAGTTTCAAAAAAATGGCATACAAAAAAAGAATAGCGTTGCCCGATGGGTTATTGGCTTTAAAAATGCCTGTCACTTTATAATAATTTGCTTAAAATTACAAATTTAAAAATCAATTTTTGCAAATGCAATATTGTTTCTAACAATGCAAGGAATAATTATTTGTTTTGCCCCAGTTTGCCTAGCTAGTTTTGGCATAAAATCATAGCCAGATTCTCTGCTTTTTAAAGTTGGCAGTCTTGTTATATTCCCATTTGCTTGAAGAGCATGGTTGCTGAGTATTTGTCTATTATTATCCTTTTGTAAAAAAAGAAAATGAATTTCGGAACCAGCATTCATATTTGCAAAAGAAAGAAAATTATCAGTTTCTACATCGGTTGTTTTTTTATTGATGACATTGTTCCATTGCAATTTCAAATCGCTAGTAAAACTAATTGTGAGTATATCGTTGTAAAAATATACAATTTCTCTGCTAACATCTGATGAGTAAGGTCGGTAGTAACCATAATTGCCTCTATTGTATAAATAGTAATCTGATGTATTGTTATAAAGTCCACTATTTCTATCATTTCCAAAATTATTATTGCGTACTTGAGTATAATACTCTTCGGCAACAGTTACAAAACCTCCATCTTTTTTTAAGATAATATTTCTCAGAAAAAAGTTAGAATAGGCGTTTCTCCAATCTGGGGAACCACTCATTTTTAAAACTAAACTATCGTCAAAAATATTAATTACTTTTTTTTCAAACACAAATGGAGAGCTATTAATAACTGCAGTAAGCATACCGTCTATATAACCCATATTTTTTTTGTAAGAAAAGCTATTAATTAAATATCGCTTATTCAAATTATCGATTTTAATTGCAGGGGTTTGTACTAATTGCTTTTCTAAAGGTATTTCTACTTTAAATAAAGTATCAATATTTATTTTTTTAAAATTTATTGTTATCGAATTTATATATTCTTGTCGGGCATTTTCTTTTGTTTTGTAAAACACAAAAGTACCTTCATTGTCTATTTGCAAATCGCCAATGTTCTCTCTAAAATTATTGTGCTCCAACATGTTTTTGGAGCTATCTAACAACTGTAAATTTTCATTTAATATCTTTGTGGTTAATTCAAGCTCATCATTTTTCTTTTGAGTTTTTGTTAGGAGCAATTTGCTTTTATTTTCGCTCCAAGCAAATTGGTAATTTATTGTAGATGAGAAAAAGCCTGCTTTTGATATATCTAATTCTTTTACATCTCCAATGAGTTTTCCTGTAGCATCCATTTTAGCTGCATTACAATAAAATGTATTTCCTTTTTGATATTGCCAAACTAAAATAAAATAATTAGGATAGGTTACAAAATCTATATTGCTAGTTTTGTCGGTTATAAAATCTAATTTAATTGTTTCTTTTACAACCATATCATAATCATAAATTGTAAGCTTATGTTTTCTATTTAAATTTTTGTACACCAAAAAATTATTTGAAAATTTCCCCAGTATTTCAAAATTCAAATTTTTGGTGTCAGCTTTTTCTATTTGGGAATAAACAATATCTTGACCTGCTGCATTTTGCAAAGAAAAAATTAGAAGGCAAAAAACCATTGAATAAAATATTCTCATCTTTTTGTTTTTAATACAATAATTTCACAAATTATTTACGTTGTACAAATTTTTATTTTTTGTAAAATATTGTTGTATAAAAATACGATTTTTTTACAAACTTTATACACTTAAAATATGCAAACAGTTTTAATAACAGGTGGAACAGGCTTAGTTGGTACAGCATTAGCTTTGTATTTAGCAAAAAATAATTACAGTGTAATAATACTAACAAGAAATAGTAAAAATGTATTAAAGGAAGCTAATATTTCTTATGCATTGTGGAGTATAAATGACAATACAATAGATATTGCCTCATTTCAAAAAGCTGATGCAATTATTCATTTAGCAGGCGCAGGTGTAATGGATAAAAAATGGACAGCAAGCTATAAAAAGGAAATTGAAGAAAGTAGAACCAAAAGTAGCTTATTGCTTGTACATACATTAAAAAATTATAGCCATAAAGTAAAAACTATTATTAGTACATCGGCCATTGGTTGGTATGGTGCCGATAAATTACCAAGCACTTTTTTTACCGAAACCGACACTGTAGATAAATCGTTTTTAGGTGCTGTCTGTTACAATTGGGAACAGAGTATAACGCCTGCAACAACTATGGATATAAGGCTATGCATACTTAGGCTTGGCATTGTATTAAGCAACAAAGGTGGAGCTTATGTTGCGTTTAAAAAATCTTTAAGATACGGCATAGCATCTATATTAGGAAGTGGATCTCAAATTATAAGTTGGATACATATAAATGATTTATGTAGGCAATTTTTATTTGCTTTAGAAAATAAAAATCTAAATGGTGTTTATAATGCAGTAGCACCATTACCCATTAGTAACAAAGCGCTTATATTAACCATAGCTAAAGCAATTAGAAATACTTTTTATTTAACAATAAACATTCCAACATTTGTACTTAAAATAATATTAGGCAAGCGTAGTATAGAAGTTTTAAAAAGTACAACGGTTAGCAGTGCAAAAATAAAGTCTGAAGGTTTTACCTTTTTATACCCTAGTATAGAATCTGCAATAAATGAGTTAGAAAAAAAATAATTTATAAATCGCTAGTCATATATTTTTTTCTACTCCACCAAAAAAACAATAGAATATAAAAAATAGTAAATCCTAATACTGCCCAAAAATACGATGTAGGCAATACGTTCTTTATAAGTCCTTTTATTGGATTATCAGGAAAAGTTAGTAAACCATCAGCGGCATTCATGGGCAAATAATCTCCTATTGTACCTAGGTCAATAGTTTTTGTTATTTTTTTACCAAATGTATCTAATGCTTGAGCTAAAACATTTTCTATACCTATGTAAATAAAATAAACACCTATTGCAAAGCCAGTTTTTTTTATGAGTACAGATATGAGTACCGCAAATAAATTATATGTAAGCGCTTTTAAAAAAAAGAACCCAACATGCGAAAACCCACTAGTAGAAAAGTTTGTGTTAGATGTAAAACCAAAGCCCATAGCAGTTAAAATAACAATTATAGTACTTACAATTGCCACTATTAAAGCAATTGCAAGTTTTACTGTTATAAATTGCTCCCTACTCCAACCATCAATAACATTTTGCCTGTTGGTACGAAAAGTATATTCGTTTGTAACCAAAATAATTATTAGCATGGCTGGCAACAGTAATAAATAACCCGATGCATAACTTGTAGTTTGCCATGTATTATCAAAATTATATGGACTATAAGATGACAGAAGCATACCAGCTTCAGACTCTCCAATTACATTTTTATTTACACTAAATACAATATAATTAGCAAGTACTACACCTACCGCAAAAAATATAGCCATAATTTTAAAAGCACCATAATTTTTTATTTTTAGCCATTCTATTTTTAGTAAGTTTATCATATTCTTAATTTGTAAGTTCTAAAAATTTAGATTCAAAATTGCTTTTCTTTAATTGTAAATGTGTAAGTACAATACCATTATCGAAACAATGTTTATTAATTGCTGCAAGGTTTGCTATTCCTGCATTGTACGATAATTCTATTTTCTCATTTACTACATTTATACTATTACAATTATTTATTGTATTTAGTATTTCTTTTAATTTTATGTTGTTATCAGATGCTACTTGTACAATATCATTTTGGTTAAAAACATCTTGCACACTACCCGAAGCCAACAAATTTCCTTGTTTTAAAATAGCTACATGAGTACACACTTTTTCTACCTCATCTAATAAATGGCTGGCCATAATTATTGTTTTTCCTTTGGCAGAAAGAGATTTTATTAGATTTCTAATTTCCGAAATTCCTACAGGGTCTAACCCATTTGTAGGTTCATCAAAAACCAACACCTCGGGGCTGCCAAGCAAAGCAGCACCAATAGCCAAACGTTGTTTCATACCCAAAGAGTATGTGCTAAATGGAGAGTCTTTTCGTTTTAGCAAATCTACAGTTTGCAATACATTTTCAATATCATCTTCGCCAATACCTTTAATAGCACAAGATATTTTTAAGTTTTGCACAGCCGATAAATAATGATAAAAATTTGGCGTTTCCAACAGTGTTCCAATCTTTTTTCTGAGTGCATCAGTAGCTACTTCATCAAATAATTTGTAAGAACCATTTGTAGCTTTCAACACATTCATTATAATACTTAATAGTGTTGTTTTGCCACTTCCATTTGGGCCTAATATGCCAAATACAGCGCCAGCAGGCACTTCAAAGGTTATACCTTTTAATGCATTTATTGCGCCATAATTTTTAGAAATATTTTGAACAGTTAAAATAGCCATGAGTAAAATTTATAAATTGAAGTAAATAAAACTATATCAATTTTTTATAAAAATATTATAAATGGCAAAAAATCATGATAAGGAATTTTGCAACCAATTTTTTCCTTCCGAAATTCGTGCAATTACCATCGTAGAAACCAAATCGCCATTGGCATTTAAAAGTGTAGCTAGGGGATCTACTAATGTTCCAATAATCATTGCTATTGGTAAAGCTTGCTCCATCGGAAATCCATAAACCGTTATTGCCAACACTTCGCCAATATAACCACCATTTGGTATGCCGCCTTCTACAACTGATACTATTACGGTAATACCAATTGCTAAAAGTATGGTTTGTGGGTTGGTAAAATCTTTTCCAAAAAAGGCAAAAAGCACAGCTATTTTTATGATAGACGACATAGAGGAACCATCTTTATGTAAAGGTGCACCCAACGGTATTGCAAGGTTTCTAATATGGGTTGGTATTTTTAATTTTTCGGCAGCTTCTAAATTTGCAGGTATGGTAGCTATACTACTGCATGTGCCTAAGGCAGTTAATGATGGTGTAATATTGTTTTTCCAAAAAATAGAGAATCCATTTTTTCCTGCAGCAATTATCGAATATATACTAAAAAATAAAAAAAAGTAGAAAGTGCCAACTCCATAATATAATGCCATTGGCCTAGCATAAGCTCCAAATAATTGTGGCCCAAAAATGCCAACCTGGTTTGCAAAATATGCACCCAAACCAAATGGAGCTGCTTTCATAATTATATGAAGCAATTGTTTCATTACCTCATTGCCCGAATTTAAAAATAAGCGAAACTGCTCCCCATTTTTACCAGAGTGTAGGCTAGCAAAACCTATTAAGAACGAAAATAAAATAAGTGCCAGCATATTTTTTCGAGACAACAATTCAAAAAAATCATTCGCTGTAAGCAATTGTGTAATTTGAGAGCCTGCTGTACCCGTTTTTATTTCTTCTATAGGAACAGTGCTAGCAATAATATTTTGTGTTATAGGAAAAACTAAAACACCTATTATCATTATTACTGCCGATATAATTACAGTACTTAAAAATACCCCAATTACAATGGTAAATAATTTTCCTAATTTTTCTGTTTTATCTAAATTTGATATTGACGAAGCAATGGTAAAAAATATTAGAGGAATAATTGCAGTAAATAATAAATTTAAAAATATATCGCCAATTGGTTTTAAAGTTTCTACTTGTTTACCAAAAATTAAACCTACAATACTACCAACAATAATGCCACTCAGTAAAAATATAATATTACTATAGCTTTTCAAAAAAGTGCTAATCTTCATTTTTTACTCATTTTTGTAAATATAAATGAAGACAATTACATTAAACTGTGTTGAGCAATTTAATAAAAGAAAGATTTGTACGATACTAGGAAAAATTAGTTTACAATTTGCTTTGTAATAATTTTGCCACCCGATTGTACTTTTATGGTATAAATACCTTTTTGCCAGGTAGCTATTGGTATATCTACATTTGCTTTACCATTTACTAGCTGTATTTGCTTATGGTAAATACTTTGGCCAATTTTATTGTAAATTGTAATAGTGGCAATTTTATCTTTAAAATCGTGTATTCTTAAAGTTAGTGGGTTTGTGATTGGATTTGGAAAAATTTCTACAATTCCTTTTCCGCTATTTGTATTTGCGATAGTAACAGTAGTATCCGTAGGTAAAGATAGAGTAGAGCATGAGCCGTTATTTACAGGTGCACCTTTTAAAGTAGTGTTATTTTTAGTAACTAACCACAAACCTGTGTCTATTAATACAGTATCTGCTGTAAATCCAAGTGAGCGTAAAAATGTTTCGTTATTTACAACATTTTCGAGCCTTATTGTAGCTTGTTGTGTAGCATTTTTAAAAGTAAGCTCTATTGGCAATTTAAAAAATGAAACCGACGAAGGAAAAGATGTTGTTTGGTTTAAAGTAATACTTACACAATTATTGTCTACTACATTCCACTGTACTTCATAACTTGGGTAACCTTGCCCAGTGTACCATTGATCAAAAAAGTAAGTTAAATCTTTACCGCTTTCAGCTTCCAAGTTTCTTTTTAAATCGGCTGTTGTAGCAAAGCCATAGGCTACCAAAGGGTCTTGTTGGTAATTTCTAATGGCATTAAAAAACACCGCATCTCCCAAAATAAAACGAAGCATATTTAATAAGTAACTCCCTTTGTTATAACTAAGCCTACTGTTAAAAATTTGATTAAGGTTAGTAGTATCTTGCACTTTTACAATACCCCCAGGTTGCGATGTAATATTGTTTATTATATTATTTCTATTTGTTAATTTCGAAGCAGGATATTTTGTTTCTATGTGGTATGCCGCCAAAAATGTAGCGAACCCTTCGTTTAACCATATATCCTCCCAACTTTTGCAGGTAATTTTATCACCAAACCATTGATGCCCTAGCTCATGTGCCATTAAAGATTCGTTAGTATTTACAATAAAAGTAGCTGTTTGGTGTTCCATACCTCCACCCCAACCAAATTGCACATGCCCATATTTTTCGTTAATAAATGGGTAAGGCCCAAAGTTGTTGTGAAATAATTGCATAGCTTCTAATACATTTGGCGTATTGGTTTGCCAAACACTTAAATTTTCGGGATAGCAATGTGTTAACATAGGCAAATTGGTAGCCCCAAGCATAACACTATTACTGAACGTTACATAATTGGTAACTGCAAAACAAATTAAATACGAAGCTATAGGGTAACGGTGTTTCCAATAAGTTACAGTTTTGTTTCCAGCAATTGGTATTTCAGATTGAAGCATACCGTTACTTGCTGCTTTATAAATATCGGGGTGTGTTATAAAAACATCTATCGAATCTGCTTTATCATCTAATCCATTTTTACAAGGCCACCAATCTCTTGCTCCATACGATTCGCTGAGGGTCCACATCACAGGTGTGCCAGCATGTACATCTTGTATAAAAGAACCAAAGCCAGTATTAGCAGGTATTCCTTGATACCAAATACTTACAGAATCTAATGTATTTGCATTTATAGTTGTAGGGAAATTAATATCTAAAGTATTGCTTGTTTGAGAAAAAGAATAAACTGTATTTATATTTTTTATACTATCTACAGTTAGTGTATTCATTAAATCTAAAGTGATAGATGAAGACGAAGTATTTAGTACAAAATATATAGTTACTTTTCCGTTTATATATCGCACTGCAGGATCTACATCCCATTCGCAACGATAATATTTCACATCAAAATTATAGCTAGAAAATGTACGATTTGCAAGGTTGTTAAAATGGTTTTGATGAGCAGCCATTTCCATACGTACTAACGATTCAGCATCTTGTTTTTCTAATTGTGAAAAACAAAAATTTGAAAAAAATATAAATAAGTAAAATAACTTTTTCATAATTTAAGTATAATAGTAAAATATTGTTAATACGAAGGTAATAATTTGTACGGTTAAAAGTTTACATTTAGTAATTATTTAAACTAACCGTATGTTAATATAGTAATCTTACTTTTTTAAAGAAAGATACTGTTAGGCAAATCTTTTTGCTAATTTTATAGAAAATAAAAATAAATTAATGTTTAAACATTGTATATTTGCACTTTAAAAAAACATATTTTTTTTGAATTAATTTTTGCTTTATGATAAAAAAAGTCTTCATAGCTGTGGTTGTATTAATTGCTATTGGAGCAATTGCTGCATGGTTTATTTTTACAGAAAAGTATGCCAATACAATTACAAAAAATGCCGATTTTATAGTAAATGATATAGGTTTTATTAAAGAATTTGCACAAAATGATAGTGTCGCTAATAAAAAATATGCCGAAAAAATAATAACAGTAAATGGTATAGTTTCTGAAATAGAACCAGTAGATAGTATTGTAAATATTAAAATGATAGATACTATTACAGATGCTTTTATAAATTTTACATTTCAAGAGGCATCGGTAGTGGAGGCAAAATTATTAAAAAAAGGAGATACAGTTTCTATAAAAGGATCATGCAGTGGTGGAGCTTACAGCGAAATATTAGAAACAATCTTTATTACTTTTAAAAGGTGTGCTTTAAATAAATAAATATTTTAAAAACAAAAAACAACAACAATGAAAAAAACAATTTTGTTATTAGTAGTAACTACAACAACAATGCTTTCTTTTGCCCAAAAGAAAAAAATAACAACCTCGGCTACCATTAATTTTGATGCTATAACTACATTAGATGCACTTCCAAAAGCAGATAATAAAACAGTTGTTGCAAGTATAAATACTAAAAATGGTGAAGTAGCTTTTGAATCTATTATCAAAAGTTTTTCTTTTACAAATCCAACAATTCAAGATCATTTTAAT
This sequence comes from Ferruginibacter sp., assembly GCA_013141435.1. Classification (GTDB taxonomy): domain Bacteria; phylum Bacteroidota; class Bacteroidia; order Chitinophagales; family Chitinophagaceae; genus Ferruginibacter. Next base: position 63,238 of record JABFQZ010000027.1, on the reverse strand, counting down.
GGAGCAAAGTGGATGGATTCTGAAAAATTTCCTAAAGCTACATTTAAAGGTAAAATAACAAATTTAGTTGATGTGAATTTTAAAGTAGATGGTTCATATAATGCTATTGTTACTGGAAATTTAACCATACATGGCGTTACAAAACCTATAACTACTAATGCTATTATAGTTGTAAAAGAAAAAGCTGTAACTACAACAGCAGAGTTTTCTATTAAACTTGCCGATTACAATGTAGATGGTGCTGCTATTGCTGCAGGAAAAGTTGCAAAAGAACCTAAAATTACAGTTACAGCCTTTTTTAAATAATTATTATATCTTAATAACAATGCCTTTTAGCATAAATAGCTAAAAGGCATTGTTATTTCTGGTTATACTATTTAAAGTACATTTCTATATTTCAATATCCAAATCTCAATGTACACTTTAAACCCTTTTGTCTATTTTTGCAACTATGCCCCAATTTAATATTAATGATACCATAAATCTTGTAAGCAAACTTACGCCACTTCGTATGTGGAATGGTGTAAAAGTACTTAGCAGTTTTTATGTGTCTAAAATATTAGACAAGCCTGTGCAATGGGGTTATCCGGTTTCTATTTCATTTGAGCCTACTACAAGCTGCAATTTGCGCTGTCCCGAGTGCCCAAGTGGTTTGCGTGCTTTTACAAGACCTACAGGAATGTTGCAAAAAGATTTTTTTACCGAAACTATTGATGATATTTATAAAGAATTATTATACCTCATTTTTTATTTTCAAGGAGAGCCATATTTAAACCCTTCTTTTTTAGACATGGTAAAATACGCATCAACAAAAGGTATTTACACAGCCACAAGTACAAATGCACACTATCTTACAAGCGATGCAGCAAAAAAAACAGTAGAGAGTGGTTTAGATAGGCTTATAATTTCGATAGATGGAACTACACAGGGCTCATATGAGCAATATAGAGTTGGTGGACATTTAGATAAAGTTATAGAAGGTGCAAAAAATATTGTGCATTGGAAAAAAGAATTAAATAGTAAAACGCCTTTTGTATTTTTTCAGTTTTTGGTTGTAAAACACAATGAACATCAAATTGAAGAAATAAAAAACCTTGCCAAAGAAATAGGAGTAGATGAAGTACGATTTAAAACTGCACAAGTATATGATTACGAAAACGACCCCAACAATTTAATACCTACCAACGAAAAGTACAGTCGCTACAAACGCAATGCCGACGGTAGTTTTAAGGCAAAAAATAAATTTGCAAATCGTTGTTGGAAACTTTGGCATGCTAATGTAATAACTTGGGATGGGTTGGTTGTACCTTGTTGTTTTGATAAAGATGCCATGCATCGTTTGGGCAATTTAAAAAACGAACCTTTCAAAAAAATTTGGAATAACGAAAATTACAAACAATTTAGAACTGAGCTAATGAAAAGCAGAAAAAATATAGACATTTGTGCCAATTGTAGCGAAGGGGAAAGTGTGTGGAAGTAAAAAAACAAAATTATATGAGTTTAGAAAAAGATATTAACCAAGCAAAGTTTAGCAATGAGCATCATAAGGTAATGATTAACATTATTTTTACTGCTAATTGGGTAAATGAAAAATTAAAACCCATATTTGATAAAGAAAATATTACACAACAACAATATAATATTTTGAGAATTTTGAGGGGTGCAAAAGAGCCAATATCTACCCTGCAAATAAGAGAGCGCATGCTTGATAAAATGAGTGATACTAGTCGGATTGTGGATAGGTTAATAGTAAAAGAGCTGGCAAAGAAAAAAGTATGCTCAACAGATAAGCGATTGGTAGATGTTAGCATTAGCGCTAAGGGCATAAAGCTTTTACAAAAATTAGATGGTTCACAACAATTAATGGAAGATTCAGTAAAAGCTATTTCAAAAAAAGATGCAAAAATGATAAACGATTTATTAGATAAATTGAGAGGATAAAATTATAAAATTAAATGAAATACTTTTTAGCATTGGCATGTATTGTTTTTATTAATAGTACTAAAGCACAAAAAACTATACAAAAAAAAGAATTTAGAGGTGTATGGGTTGCCACTGTAGATAATATAGATTGGCCACCAACAGCTACTGCTAGCGTAGAAATTCAAAAATCGTCGTTTATACAATTACTAAATATGCACCAACGTAATGGTATAAATGCTGTAATTGTACAAGTACGTCCAGCAGCCGATGCTTTTTACCCATCGGCTTACGAGCCTTGGAGCCAGTGGCTTACAGGCACACAAGGGCAAGCACCAAGCCCATATTACGACCCACTTGCTTTTATGATTGCCGAAACCCACAAAAGAGGTATGGAGTTTCATGCATGGCTAAACCCTTACAGAGCCGTATTTAGCATAAAAAAAACCATGCTAGCGCCAAATCATATTACACTTACACACCCAAGCTGGTTTTTAGCCTATGGCGATAAAAAATATTTTGACCCTGGTAATAAAGCTGCACAAAAATTTGTAACAAATATTGTAAAAGATATAGCTACAAGGTATAATATTGATGCTATACATATGGATGATTACTTTTACCCTTACCGAATTACTGGAAAAGAATTTCCTGATTACAAAACCTTTAAAATTTATGCAAACGGAATGTCAAAAGATACTTGGCGTCGTAGCAATACCGATTCTATAATTTTGAGTATAAGTAAAGTAATAAAGCAAGTAAATAAAAAATGTAGGTTTGGTATAAGCCCTTTTGGTGTATGGCGCAATGCAACACAAGATACAATGGGTAGCAATACCAAAGCTGGGCAAACAAACTACGACGACCTTTATGCCGATATTTTATTGTGGTTACGCAAAGGGTGGATAGATTATGTAGCACCACAATTGTATTGGGAAATTGGTCACCCTTTAGCCGATTTTAATACACTGGCAGATTGGTGGGCAAAAAATAGTTATGGAAAGGATTGTTATATTGGAATAGGTTTTTATAGAGCTGGCAGCAATAAAGCATGGAAAGATAAAACACAATTGCCACAACAAATACAAAAAATAAGAAGCCTACCTGCACTTACTGGAATGGCATTTTACAACAGTCGGAGTTTTGAAAAAAACCCCAATGGCTGGAATGATACTTTAAGGTTAAACTATTTTAAAAATAATATAAAGTAATAGCATGGTAAAGTTTTTTCTACTTTGTTTCATTGAGTTTTTGATTAAAAAAAACAATAAAATACTTTTTGGAAATACTTTTAATAGCCAAAAGTGAAAACTTAAAAATCTTATTTACTACCTTTGCTAAATGCAACATGTGGACGAAGATTTACAGGTACGATGGTTAAAATTAAGAATTAAGCTAAAGCAACATTTTGGTATAAAACCAGATATGAATGGAGTGCTGCTACTCATAGGTGTACAAGAGCTTGGGCAAGGTCCGCAAGATTTTAGTAAAGAACAAAAACAAGATTTGATGCATATAGCTATTTGTACTATTTTGCAAGCAAGTGATTATTACAAAAACGACGGATTAGATGAAGAAGGTTGGCCACACTTTACACAATTAAAACCTTTGCCGGAATTGTATTTAGATGACCAAGAAAATTTTCTAAAAGATCATGTATTATTGTATTTTCAAAGTCAAGGATTTTTATAACAAAAAAAACAAAATGAATAAATTTTTCAAATTATTAATTCTTAGCAACACACTTTTTTTTGCAACCCAAGCTATAGCTCAAACAAAGAAAAAAGTAGAGTTAAAAAAAAATATAGCGGCAAAAACGCCTATTAAAAAAGTTGTTACGAAAAGTTATCCTCAAAAAAAAATTGTAGATAATTCAATAAAAATAAAAATTTCAACCGACTCCGGAGTTATAGTGGTAAAGCTTTACGACTCCACACCTTTACACAGAGACAACTTTGCAAAATTGGTAAAAGAAGGATTTTATGACAGTCTTATTTTTCATAGAGTAATAAGCAACTTTATGATACAAGGCGGCGACCCAAACAGCAAGCATTCGGAACCTGGCGCTATGCTAGGCAATGGTGGTGGCGATATGGCAAGAATACCAGCTGAGTTTAAACCAAATTTATATCATAAAAAAGGAACACTTTGTGCTGCAAGAGATAACAACCCCGAAAAAGCAAGTAGTGCATGCCAATTTTATATTGTACAAGGCAAACCTTATACCGACGATGAACTAAATGGTATGGAAATGCAATCGGGCAAAAAATTTACAGCTGAAGCTAGATTAGCTTATAAAACAATTGGTGGCACTCCGTTTTTAGACCAAAATTACACAGTATTTGGCGAAGTTATAAAAGGCTTAAATGTAATTGATAAAATTGCAAGTACACCAAAAGGTATGGCTGATAGACCTGTGGGAGATATTAGAATGAAAATGGAAATAACTAAGTAACCAATAATATTTTTAGAGAAAACAATTAAACGAAAACAAATGAACATTCCACAAAATTTAAAATACACCAAAGACCATGAATGGATAAGTATAGAAGGAGATATAGCTACAATAGGTATCACCGATTTTGCACAAGGCGAACTTGGAGATATAGTTTATGTAGATATAACCCTTACTGGTAACGCACTTGCAGCCGAAGATGTATTTGGCACTGTGGAAGCTGTAAAAACAGTTAGCGATTTGTTTTTGCCAATAGCTGGTACAATAATAGAAATAAACCCTGTGTTAGAAGCTACACCAGAGCTTGTAAATAGCGATGCTTACGGTCAAGGTTGGATGGTAAAAGTAAAAGTAAACAACCCTACAGATGTAGATGCTTTAATTAATGCCGAAGATTATGGTAAATTGATTGGGTAAAGTAGAAAAAAGGTGGTTCTAAATTTACGCTTTCGTTTATTGGTATAAAATTTATACCATACTAGATTTATAAGCACCATGTTTTACAAAGTATTTCTGCAAATTAAAATTCTATTTGCAAGGCTTTATGTAACCCATTATTCATCATCAAAATCGAAAATGGAATAGTAACCAAAGCTTTTGGTACTGTAAGGCAAAGTTTTATAAAAGATTGTATTGATACAATTGGAAGAAATAATATTGAATTTGCATTTTTGTATGCAAAAATTGGACATTATAGAAAAACAATTTTAAAAGCATCAGTTGAAATACCAAAATATGTGTACTGCAATAAAGAAATACATGGAGTTTTAACTAATAGAATTTTAGTTGTACTAAATTTATAAAATCTAACTACTAATCTATTTTTTCAAATAGGGAAATCAATTTTAAGTTTGTTTAATTTTTTTTAATTATTTTCTCACTATAATATTTCATTTAAAATAGCAAACTTTTAAATAAAAGCATCATGCTTTTATTGTGCACTAATGCCTAATAAATATGCTGTTTTTTTACAATTAAAAAAAACAAAATTCTCCATTTTTAATATAAGATAAATACCCTCACACAAATTTACTTTATGGCGATTATGAATTAGCTACAGTTTAATTTTCTTAGTTATCGAATTAGATTAAACTGCTACTTTATTAGCATAGCCATTAAAAATTTTATAGATGTTTGTCTATTTATAAAATTGCTATTAGCTGCAAATCTACTTTTAGACATCACATTTTACAATAATTATCTTATATCGTTTTTTTGCTATTAATATTCAAATTATCAATTACCCATATATAATAATTTCTATTAATGTGAAATACTTTTTTGTTAAGGTGTTTCAGCGACTCATAGATATTATATTTATAAATATATGAATTATTATTGGCAAATAATCAATTTTTAGTAAGTTTGACCATAAATAATTTAAAAATATTTCAATTATTTAATATTTTTTTACATACTTTAGCACAAATAGCTGTTTTTAATTTTAATTTAAAAAAATATGAAAAGTCTAAATGTTTCGAATTCTGCGCCATTTTTTGTGCTAGCTTTGGTATCAATTGCTGCAATTTTTATACCCACATTACCCAATTTTGATGATGGCAAGTTTAATGCAGCAGATATAGCTTGGATATTAGTAGCTACAGCACTCGTATTTTTAATGACTCCGGGGTTGGCGTTTTTTTATGGAGGTATGGTAAATCGTAAAAATGTGATAAGTACAATGATAAAAAGTGTAGCTGCTGCTGGGGTAGTAAGCGTACTTTGGGTAACTGTTGGTTACAGCCTTTGCTTTGGCGAAACTATTGGAGGTTTTATTGGCAATCCATTTACACACTTGTTTTTTAAAGGAGTAGCATCTGGTGCACCTGCATTACAAGGTGGTGCTACGCTTACTATACCACTTTTGCTATTTGCATTTTTTCAACTGATGTTTGCAATTATAACTCCAGGTCTTGTAGTAGGTGCCGTAGCTGAGCGTATTAAATTTAGCGCTTACATATTATTTATAGCCTTATTTAGTTTACTAGTGTATGCACCACTTGCACATTGGACTTGGCATCCTCAAGGTTTTTTATTTAAAATGGGAGTTTTAGATTTTGCAGGTGGCACTGTTGTACATATATCTGCAGGTTGTGCAGCATTAGCTGGTGCATTGGTTTTAAAAAGGAGGCAATCACATATTGAGCAAAAAGAAATTCCACCAGCTAATATTCCTTACGTATTAATAGGTACTGGACTTTTATGGTTTGGTTGGTTTGGTTTTAATGCCGGCTCTGCATTGGCAGCTAATACCTTGGCAGTTTCGGCTTTTGCCACTACAAATACAGCAGCAGGTGCTGCTGGCTTGAGTTGGATGTTTTTTGATGTACTCAGAGGCAAAAAACCTTCGGTGTTGGGCTTTTGTATTGGTGCAGTGGTAGGGCTTGTAGCTATAACGCCTGGCGCAGGTTTCGTAGCTATTCCACAAAGTATATTTATAGGTTTTGTGGCGGCAATAATTTCTAACCTTGCAGTACATTACAAATCAAAATCTAGTTTAGATGATACGTTAGATGTTTTTCCATGCCATGGTTTGGGTGGAATAGTGGGCATGATACTTACTGGTGTATTCGCTACTAAAACAGTAAATGCTGCTGGTGCCGATGGTTTATTTTATGGCAGTCCAACTTTTTTTCTTATACAATTAAAAGGATTAGCAATAGTGGTGTTATATAGTTTTACTATGTCTTTTACTATATTTAAATTTATCAATTTTATTTTGCCTATTCGTGTAAGTCAAGAGGAAGAAGAGCTTGGATTAGATGAGTCTCAACACAATGAAAATTATACACAGGGCACATTATTGGTGAAAAATGATGGTGAGTTAAAAGAAATGTTAGCAGAAAATTAAAAAAATACAAATACAAAAAAGGTACAACCGTTAATGAACTCCTCGACAAATTTCAAAAGTTGTACCTCTTATTAATAATTAAAATCTACCACAATGTTAAGAAAAATTTTTCTAGCAGCAACGTCAGCTATGGGCTTTTATGTTTCAAATGGGCAGGATAGTACAGTGAAAATAAGTTACTCTGGCGGTGTTGATGGTTATTACCGTTATAATTTTAATAAGCAAGCAAATAATTATACAAGTTTTACCAATTCGCAAAGTTCATTTGAGTTGGGTATGGCAACAGTAAAAGTAGATGCTACAGCCATGTCTGGCAAAATAGGTGCTACAATTGATTTAGGGTTTGGCCGTAATGCTGAAGAGTTTTCTTACAATGATGGAGAAGCAAAAAATGGTTTTTCATCATTATCTTTTATAAAACAAGCATACGTAACTTATGCTCCCTTTAAGAATGTAAAGTTTACAGCAGGCAAATTTTCTACACATGTTGGTTACGAATTGGTAGATGCATCGCTCAACAGAAATTATAGCATGAGTTATATGTTTACTAATGGACCATTTTTTCATACTGGTGTAAAAGCAGATATTACTTCAGGTTCAATAGGCTTTATGCTTGGGCTTTCCAATTATAATGATCAAACAACATCTACCACAAGTGTTAAAAATTTTATTGCTCAAGCTAGTTATATTAGCAAAAACGAAAAAATAAAGGCTTACATAAACTATTCTGGTTTTGCTGGTTCTGATTCTGGTAAAAATCCGAGTGCTTTAAAATCGTTACATCAAATAGATGCTGTATTAAGTGGTATTATCAATAAAAAATTTAATATTGGTTATAATGGTACAATACAAGCTAGGCAACCCATTACAGGTAGCAGTGGTAATTGGTTTGGTAATGCTTTATATGTAAACTATGATTATTCTGCAAAAATAGGATTAACATATAGGGGAGAAATAATTTCAGATAATAAAACTACTTATTTTAGTACTAAAAATATTTTTGCAAATACAGTTTCTTTAAATTATAAAGTGGGTTCGCTAACAATTATTCCAGAATTAAGATTTGAATCTTCACAATCTAATTACTTTTTAAAACAAGATGGCTCGGGTACCAAATCCACATATAGTGGTTTAGTGGCCGTTATTTACAAATTTTAGCAAATACATATTTTTATATACAAAGTAAGCAATCGTTAAAAAAGGGCTCCCATTTTCATAGGAGCTCTATATTTTTACTAAGCTGAATTTCTGCCAGCATTTATTATTCCAAACGAACTTCGAATTACTAATTTTTCAAAGGTTTCTTTTGTTGATAATGAATCAAATTGTGTTTCAATTTCTCTTATTTTATTTAAGGCATATTGCTGTATCGTTATTAATGGTAATACAATTTTTTCTCTCATTGAAATTGATAAACTGTCCACTGGGTAATTACTCATCAATGTTGTTCTTCCACTAAGCAATAAAACGTATTTTTTTGTAAGTTCATATTCTTCATATATGATATTCCATATTTCACCAAATTTTTCATCGTTGCACAAATATGATGTTAATTCAAAAAAACATTTCTTCATAGCCATTTCGCAATTATCCATAAGTGTTTTAAAGAATAATGAATTCTTATATAATTCTTTTGCCAAACCAAATTTACCTTCTTTTTCTATAGCTGCTAATGCTGTGCCCACACCATAATAGCCTGTTACATTTTGTTTTAGTTGTGCCCATGCACCTACAAATGGTATTGCACGCAAATCTTTTAAACTTAATTTTCTTCCATTATTTCTTTTGCTTGGGCGGCTAGCAATATTTGTTTCGCTATAAAAACGCACAGGACTTATTTGCGATAAATAATCTAAAAAATCAGGATGGTTTTTTAATTCAACATAAGCATCAAAACTTTTTTGAGAAAGCAGTAGCAAAAAATCTTCTTCGTTTTTTTGTAAAGTAATAGTATTACTGCTAAATAATTCATTACTTATGCCTGCGTGTATTAGTTGCTCCATATTGTATTGTGCAGCTTCAATGGTTCCAAAATTAGAACTTACAGTTTGCCCTTGTACAGTAAGTTGTATTTCTTTAGTACTAATATTTTTTCCCATACTGGCATAAAATTGATGTGTTTTTCCACCACCTCTTGCAGGTGGTCCACCCCGACCATCAAAAAAAATAACATCAATACCATATTGTTTTGCCATTATAGTAAGTGCTTCCTTTGCTTTGTAAATACCAAAGTTAGCCATAAGGTATCCACCATCTTTTGTACCATCGCTAAAGCCAAGCATTATAGTTTGCTTGTTTTCTCGTAATACCAAATGTTTTTTGTAATCATCGTACTCATACAATGTTTGCATTATATTGGCAGCATTTTCTAAATCTTCTATTGTTTCAAATAGTGGCACAATATCTACAGTTAAAGTTTCTTTTTGCCAGCCACAACATAAAAATAACCCATATACTTCCATTACATTTTGTGCACTATTGCATTGGCTAATTATATATCGGTTACATCCAGCTTCACCATTTAGCAATTGTATTTCTTTAATAACTTTTAAGTTTGCTAAAGTATCCTGTACCAATGTATCTTCATATTTTTTTTCTGAAAGCAAAGACACATTTGAAAGAAAAGATATTTTATCTTTTACAATTAAATTTCTATACTTTTCTCCAAAAATATTATCTAATACATACTCATGAACAGAGCTCTCTTGTCTCACATCTAATGATGAAAAGTACAAACCAAATACTTCTACTTTATTAATAAGATTTGTAACTAAGTGCAAAAACAATCCATTGTGTTGATAAATAATAATATCTTTTACTTTTACTAAAGCGGTAATAATTGCTTCTTTAGTTAAATTGGTTTTAGTGCCAGGTATAAAAATATTATCATACAATTCTTTTTCTAAATTAATTAAAATAATTTCTATTCCACTAAAGGTAAGTCTGCGTCGCATTTTTCGTATTTCCAAATAATAACATTTAATAATACTACCTCGTAATGCTTGTGCAACTTTTAGGGTAATATCTGCTGTTACAAATGGATTGCCATCTCTATCGCCACCTGGCCAAAATCCCATGTTAATAATAGGTTTATTTGTAGGTAAAGCATCTAAAAATTGATTTTTAAGATAAGTAGTAATTTTGCCTATGGCAGTATAAAAAACGTTTTCTAAATACCAAATTAAACTTACTGCTTCATCAAATGGTGTAGGTTTTTGTTTTTGCAAAAAAGCAGTTTTACCTAATTGTTGTAAATACATATTTATTTTTACAGTGTCATTTTCCTTCAATGATTTTGCTAAGTCATTTATGATACCTAAAACTGTACCAGGGTAAAATTGTGTTGGGTGTGCTGTTAAAACCAATCGTATAGAAAACTCTTGAAGCTTTTTATTAATTGCAGTTTCTTTATTATTTTTTATTGCTTCAAACGCCAATTGTTTTAATGTGCCAGCTCCACTTATATCTGTTACTTTTGTAAAAGCTGCATCTTCTAAAGCATCAAATAATACTACTTGCCGCTCAAGATATTGAATAAATCTAAAAAGCAAATCCACTTGTTCTTTTTCATTTATGTATGTAGTGTTACTTTCAAAAAATGATTCTATAATTTTTGTAGGGCTCATTTTTTTTTTGTAACCGTCTTCGCAATGGCTACTAAGTACGGTAAGTAACATGCCAGTTTTTTCAATACGATGAAATGGCAGTGAAGAAAATAAACTATTGTACAATTGAAATTTTAGGGCAACATTGTTGTTAAATTCTTGTAACCCATTATAATTTTGATAATTCATTTATTGTAAAAATTTATTTATTGAAAAGAAAATATTTTTTTGGCTTAAAAAAAAATAAAGAATATTTTTCAATTTTTTTTTGTATTTTCATGTTTTAAAAACATGACGATTAAAGTTACACATATTTTTTCTGATTTTTGTATAGCGCCTTCATTTTTTGGCTCTATATTTACTACTATTACAACCCGTTAAGGGTTATCTATTTCCATATTATCTATTGGGCTTTTAGCTGTTTTTCTTTACAAGAAAACATTTTTCATTTCATTAAATTTTTATCATGCAAGTAATTAAATTTGGCGGCAGTTCTGTAGCATCGGCAGAAAATATTAATAAGGTAATAAACATTGTAAAAAATAAAAGTACTACCTCCAAAGTTGTAATAGTAGTATCAGCCTTAGGAGGAATTACCGATTTATTATTAGCCTCTGCACATTTAGCATCTACAAACAACGATGTTTATAAAACATCATTACAAGAAATAGAAGCTAGGCATTTGACAACTGTAAAGGATTTGATACCCGTAACTAAACAAAGTGCTGTATTGAGTTTGGTAAAAAAAATGTGTAATGAAATAGAAGATATTTGTAATGGAATTTTTTTATTGGGAGAGTTATCTGCACGAACAAAAGATAAAATTGTCAGCTATGGCGAATTGTTATCATCGCAAATTATAGCAGCAAAATTACTTTCCGAAAATTTAGAGGTAGAGTGGAAAGATGCAAGAGAAATAATTATAACAGATAGTAATTTTGGTGCAGCTCTTGTAGATTTTTCAAAAACTAATAGTGCGATACAAAACTATTTTTCTACAAGTACTTCTTCTCTTTTTATATTACCTGGTTTTATAGCAAGCAATGAAATGGGTATTGCTACCACACTTGGTAGAGGCGGTTCCGATTATACAGCTGCAATTATAGCAGGTGCTATTAATGCAAATAATTTAGAAATATGGACAGATGTATCTGGTATGATGACAGCAGATCCAAGAATTGTGAGTAATATTAAATTGATTCCAGAAATATCTTATCAAGAAGCAATGGAGTTATCGCACTTTGGTGCGAAAGTTATTTACCCGCCTACAATACAACCAGTAATGAGTAAAAATATTCCTGTATGGATTAAAAATACTTTTGCGCCAAATGATGTTGGTACGGTTATTCAGAAAGATTCGTATAAAAATGATTCTGCCATTAGAGGTATTTCTAGCATAAACAAAATATCACTTATTAGTTTGGAAGGAAGCGGTATGGTGGGCATACCAGGTTTTAGCAAGCGCTTGTTTGAAGCTTTGGCAAATCAGAAAATAAATGTAATATTAATAACCCAGAGTTCATCGGAGCACTCTATATCGGTAGGCATAGAAACCACATTTGTAGATGAAGCTAAACATTGTATAGATACTGCTTTTGCTTACGAAATAGAAACAAAAAAAGTAGAGCCATTAATTGTAGAAAAAGATTTGGCCATTGTAGCTGTAGTAGGAGATAATATGAAAAACCATACTGGCATAGCAGGAAAAATGTTTAGTGCATTGGGTAAAAATGCCATTAACATTCGGGCTATTGCTCAAGGCTCTTCAGAAAGAAATATTTCCTGCGTTATTAGTTTAAACGATGTAGCAAAAGCTGTAAATGTGTTACACGAAAGTTTCTTTGAAACGGCATATAAGCAAGTTCATTTATTTATTACAGGCGTAGGTAATGTAGGAAAAAAATTATTAACACAATTAAATCAACAATTAGAATTTTTAAAAAAACACAATAGATTACAAATAAAAGTTGTTGGTATTGCAAACAGTAAAGCTGCTTTAATTATTGATGAAGGTATTGATTTAACTAATTGGGAAAATTTATTGAAAGCAGCTCCTTCAAGTACTATTGAAAGCTACATAGAAATCATACTGGCAAAAAACTTGCGAAATAGTATTTTTATTGATGTTACGGCTAATGAAACTGTAGCATTTTCTTATAAAAAATTATTAGAAAAAAGTATAGCTGTAGTGGCTTGCAATAAAATTGCTTGCTCCTCCGATTACAAATATTATGGACAATTAAAAAATTTAGCACAAGAATTTAATACAAAGTTTTTATTTGAAACCAACGTAGGAGCAGGTTTGCCTATTATTGGAACATTAAACGATTTGATAAATAGTGGTGATAGCATCAATAAAATACAAGCTGTACTTAGTGGTACTCTCAATTTTGTTTTTAATAATTATGATGGCACAAAAACTTTTGCAGAGGTAGTAAAACAGGCTCAAAATGAAGGCTACACAGAACCTGACCCAAGGTTAGATTTGAGCGGAAAAGATGTGATGCGAAAAATTATGATACTTGCAAGAGAGAGCGGATTAAAATTAGAGATGAATGATATTGCCAATAACGCTTTTATGCCCGCATCATGCATGGAAGGCTCGGTTGAAAATTTTTATGTAGAAATGGAAAAGCATGAAACTCATTTTAATACAATGTACCTAGATGCTGCAAACAAAGGAAATAAATTAAAATTTGTAGCCTCTTTAGAAAATGGAAAAGCTACTGTAGGTTTGCAGCATATAAACCCAACACATAATTTATTTCATTTGTATGGAAAAGATAATATTGTATTGTTTTACACCAATCGTTATCCCGAACAACCACTTGCAGTGAAAGGTGCTGGTGCAGGAGCAGATGTAACTGCTAGCGGTGTATTTGCAGATATAATAAGAGCAACGAATAATTAATAGCAATATGAATAAAATAAAAATAAGCGCCCCAGCTACCATTGCAAATTTGGTTTGTGGTTTCGATATTTTAGGGCTTGCAATAAACCATCCGCAAGATGAAATGGAAATGCAATTAACTAAAGAAGCAGGTATAAAAATAACACATATTGACAATTATAGTTTGCCTACTGAACCTACTAAAAATGTAGCTGGAGCGGCTTTATTAGCTTTAATGGAAGAGTACCCCGATAAAAATATTGGTTTTGAAATAATAGTAAACAAACTCATTAAACCTGGTAGTGGCTTAGGCTCTAGCGCTGCAAGCTCGGCTGGTGCTGTTGTAGGAGCTAATTATTTATTAAGCAATTATTTTACAAAACATGATTTGGTTCGTTTTGCAATGCATGGCGAAAAAGTAGCTAGCGGTGTAAAACATGCTGATAATATTACCCCATGTATATATGGTGGCATTACTTTAATTCGATCTATTTTTCCTTTAGATATTGTTCCACTTTCGGCACCGCCAATGTATGTAACTGTAGTGCATCCTCAAATAGAAGTAAAAACATCGGATGCTAGGCAAATTTTAAGAAAAGAAGTTGCATTAAAAGACGCTATTAAACAATGGGGAAATGTGGCCGGACTTGTTGCTGGGTTTTTACAAAACGATTATGATTTAATTAGTAGAAGTTTGGAAGACGTAATAATAGAGCCTATACGTAGTATTCTTATCCCAGAGTTTGATAAAATAAAAATGCAATGTAAAGAGGCTGGAGCTCTTGGCGGTGGTATAAGCGGTAGTGGGCCATCGGTATTTATGCTTAGTAAAGAAGAGTGTACTGCAAAAAAGGTAGAACAAATTATGAAAGATATTTATGATAAAATTGGTGTAGATTATCATACTCATGTAACAACAATAAATAACGAAGGGGTAAAAATTAATTAATAGATCAAAAGAGAAAAAGAGTAAAAGAGTTGAGTTTTTATTACTTGAACTTTTTTTTGATTTATCACTTTAAATGGAAAATTAAAAACTATGCAATTTTACAGTCTCAATAAAAAATCAAAATCTGTAAATTTTAAAGATGCAACTATTAACGGACAAGCACCTGATAAAGGGTTGTATTTTCCTGAAAATATTGCACAATTAAAAAAAGAATGGATAGGGAATATAGAAAATATTAGTAATGAAGAAATTGCCTTTGATGTTATTAAGCCTTACGTAGGAAACGCAATTAATGAAAATGATTTATTTAGTATTGTAAAAGAAACTATAAACTTTGATATTCCACTTGTAAAAGTTACCAATAATATTTCTGCTCTGGAGTTGTATCATGGTCCTACATTGGCTTTTAAAGACATTGGTGCAAGGTTTATGAGCCGTTGCCTTGGGTATTTTGTAAAGGACGGCAATAAAAAAGTAACAGTACTTGTAGCTACATCTGGCGATACTGGAGGTGCTGTAGCTAATGGTTTTTATAATGTAGAAGGTGTAGATGTGGTAATACTATACCCAAGTAGAAAAGTTAGTAGTGTACAAGAAAAACAATTAACTACATTAGGCAAAAATATACATGCATTAGAGGTAGCTGGAAATTTTGATGATTGCCAGCAAATGGTAAAAGCCGCTTTTATGGATGAGAATTTGACTAAAAAACTGTTTCTTACTTCGGCAAATTCAATAAATGTAGCTCGCTGGCTACCGCAGCAATTTTATTATTTTTTTGCCTACAAGCAATGGCAAGAAAAAAACAATGCACCAATAATAAGTGTGCCTAGTGGAAATTTTGGAAACATTTGTGCTGGGCTTTTGGCAAACGCATCGGGCTTGCCAGTAAAACATTTTATTGCTGCTTGTAATGCCAACGATGTAGTGCCACAATATTTTGCTACGCAAAACTATAATGTAAAAAATGCTGTAGCCACTATTAGCAATGCTATGGATGTGGGCAACCCTAGTAATTTTGTACGCATTATGGAAATATTTCAGCAACAATTTTTGCAGTTGAAAAATAAAGTAAGCAGTGTTAGCATTAGCGATGCTATTACAAGAGAAACTTTACTTACGGTATTTAATGAACAAAAATATTTGTGCGACCCTCACGGAGCTGTGGCTTACAAAGCTTTACAAGATTATTTACAAAATAACCCGAATGAGAAAGGCATGTTTTTAGAAACTGCACATCCAGTAAAATTTTATGATGTAGTTGAGCCAATAATTAATGAGCCTGTTGCAATTCCTGAAAGCATTAAGGAGCAATTATTGTTGGAGAAAAAAAGTACAAAGATTAATGTAGGTGCAGATGAGTTAAAAGCTTTTTTGATGCAACTGTAATTTTTATGATAATGCATTTTTAAAGCTGAACAATGCGGTATTGCCAAAAGGCTGCTGTGGACTGAACGATGTACAAATGAGTATGCATGCGCCTTTTGGCGGATATGCATACTCATTTGTACGGAACAGTGAAGGAGACAGAACGAATGTATATTGTTGTACAAATGATAACAGCCCCAATTTTTAATTTTTTTATTTTTCCATAATTTTATTTTGATGTGTAATGCTTTCCATGTGTACGGCATCGTAATATTTTGTCATAAACTCTTTGCTTAAACCTAGTGTGTTGGCCTTATTAAAGGCTTTTTCTAAAATTTCGTTCCAGCGATTGGTTTGTAAAATTGTGATGTTATTTTCTTTTTTGTATGCTCCTATTTGCTCTGCAACTTTCATACGCTGGCTAATAATTTGCATAAGCTCATCGTCTAAATGATTTATTTGTTGGCGTAATTTTTCTAGAGCTGCATGGTACTCTTCGGAGTTTACATCTTCTTTTCTCCACTCTATTTTGTTTAACATTTCTGCTAAAACTTCGGGTGTTATTTGTTGTTTTGCATCGCTCCAGGCTTCGTTTGGCGTAATGTGGCTTTCTATCATAAGGCCATCGTAATCTAAGTTAATAGCCTCTTGCGATATTGCTTGTAAAATATCTCTACGGCCACAAATATGCGATGGGTCGCAAATCATTAGCATATCTGGATTACGCCTTTTCATTTCTATTGCTAAATGCCACATTGGTGCGTTTCTAAATTCAGTATTGCCATAAGAGCTAAAGCCACGGTGTATCATACCTACTTTTTGTACTCCTGCTTTTTGTATTCGTTCTATACCACCTAACCATAATTCCAAATCGGGATTTATAGGGTTTTTTACCAATACGGGTATATCCACACCTTTTAATGCATCGGCAATTTCTTGCACACTAAATGGGTTTACAGTGGTACGGGCACCTACCCATAAAACATCTACATCAAAACTTAATGCATCTTCTACTTGCTTTGCTGTGGCTACTTCTACAGTGGTTGGCAAACCTGTTATTTTTTTTGCCTGAGCTAGCCATGGTAATCCTTTTACACCTACGCCTTCAAACATGCCAGGCCTTGTACGGGGTTTCCAAATGCCTGCACGTAACATATTTACTTTGCCTGTAGCTGCTAATCGTTTAGCTGTTTCTATCATTTGCTCTTCAGTTTCGGCGCTGCATGGTCCCGAAATAATTAATGGTTTTTTTGCCCACAAGGCTTGTACTTTTTCTTTCATGTTTTTTGTTTTTTTACTAAGAGTTCAAAAGAGGAGAGGGTTAAAAAAGAGATTATCCTCATTTTCTTTGCACTATTAACTTATTTTATAATTCTCTTTATTTTATTTGCATCGTCAATTAATTCGTACAGGTATTCGTAATTTTCTTTTTCTAAACAACTTTTAAATTTTCGTAATTGTACAATATGTTCGTTTAATACATCTAAAACATTTTCTTTATTTTGTTTAAAAATTGGCACCCACATAGCTGCATTACTTTTTGCTAAACGTACGGTACTTTCAAAACCGCCACTTGCTAATTCAAAAATGGCATCATCTTCTTTTTCTTTTTGAAGCACTGTATTTGCTAATGCAAAACTTGTAATATGCGATATGTGGCTGATGTATGCTGCATGCACATCGTGTGCTTCGGCATTCATATAAACCAAATGCATTCCTAATTTTTTGTAAATATTTTCTATGGTTTCTAATGCATCTTTTGCAGAATTTTCTTTATTGCAAATTACACATGCTTTTCCCTCAAAAGCACCATTTACAGCAGCTTGTGGTCCGCTATGCTCGGTACCCCACATTGGGTGAGTGGCTACAAATCTATTGCCATTTTTATATTGTTTTACCATTTTACACAAATCAAATTTTGTAGAGCCAGCATCTACCACTATTTGATTTTTAGTTATTAAAGGCATTATTTTAGCCATTACACTTATTGTTGCATCTACTGGTATTGCTACAAAAATTAAATTACTTTTTTGTATAGCCTCTTCTAATGTTAGGGCTTCGTTTATTAATCCAAGTGTTTTTGCTTTTTCTATGTTTTCTTCATTATTATCAACGCCAATAATGTTTTTTGCAATATTTTTTTCTTTTAATGCTAGCGCAAAAGAGCCGCCTATTAAACCTATGCCTATTATTGTTACATTTTGTATCATGTTCTTGTTTTTTGCTAAGAGTTAGAAAGAGCGAAAGACTTGAGTTTGTTATTCTTTATCTTTTTTCTTTGAACTTTTAACTCTTTTTTATTCTTTCTATAGCTTCTTCAATTTTTTTTACTGGTGCACATAAGCTAATGCGAATGTAATTATTTCCATTACTTCCAAATATTCCGCCTGGTGTAATAAATACATTTGATTTGTGTAATACATCATCACTTAATTTATATGCATCATCAAAACTTGTTGGTATTTTTGCCCAAACAAACATGCCTGCTTGAGTTTTATTGTATTGGCAATTTATTAAATCCAATAATTCAAAAGCTTTTACTTTTCTTTCGGCATATACAGTATTTAAGTCATCGTACCAATCTTTACTTAAGCTCAAAGCCTTTGCTGCTGCAAGTTGTATTGGTAAAAACATACCGCTATCCATATTGCTTTTAAATCGTAGTACTTCTTCTATTCTTTCTTTTGCACCACACATTACTCCTATACGCCAACCTGCCATATTTTGACTCTTACTTAAAGAGTTTAACTCTATTGCCACATCTTTTGCTCCTTGTACACTCAAAATGCTCATTGGTTTTTCGTTCAAAATAAAACTGTACGGATTATCATGTACTACCAAAATATTATTCAGCTTTGCAAAAGAAATTGTTTTTTCAAAAACATTATTTGTTGGTAATTGCCCAGTTGGCATGTGCGGATAATTAACAAACATTATTTTTACTTTGCTTAAATCTTTTTTTGCAAGGGCATCAAAATCAGGCAACCAATTATTGCTTTCAAGCAAATCGTAATTTATACAATTACCTCCTGCTAGTGTAACTGCACTTTTGTATGTTGGGTATCCAGGGTTTGGTATCAATGCTTGGTCACCAATATTCAAATAGGTCATACAAATATGCATAATACCTTCTTTACTTCCAATTAAGGGCAACACTTCTGTATCGGCATTTAGTATTACACTATACCAAGTGCTGTACCAGTCTGTTACAGCGTTTCGCAATATTGGAGAGCCTTTGTAAGATTGGTAAGCATGTGTATTTAGTTTAGCAGCTTCGTTTTGCAAAGTCTCTATTACCGCAGGGTGTGGTGGCAAATCGGGGCTACCAATACCCAAGTTAATAATATCATTTCCAGCTTTATTTAGCAAGTCTATCTCCCTCAATTTTTGCGAAAAATAATATTCATTTATTGTAGATAATCTGTCGGCCGTATTTATTTTCATTTTTATTGTTTGCTTTTATTAGAAAAAGTTTATCTATTTCCATTTTTATAGACTCCATACAGCTTTACAAATTCGGTAATTAATTTAATTTTTTCGATGGTTTCATAGAAAATATTTAAAGATTCAAACTCCATATCGGCATGAAAAGAGTATTTAAAATTACTGCCCGGAATAGGAAAACTTTGCAGCTTACTTAGGTTAATACCTGCAACAGCAATAGTTGTTAAAACCTTTGCTAAGCTACCTCTTGAGTGGTTTGTTTGAAAATTTACTGATGCTTTATTTGCATTTTCAATTTTGTTAAAACAATTTTCTTTTTGTAGTATTAAAAACCGAGTGTAATTGTTTTTCATGGTTTGAATACTAGGTGCAAGCACATCTAAATTATACAACTCTGCGGCAAGTTTGCTTGCAATAGCGGCAGTATGTTTGCTTTTGTGCTGATAAATATGTTTTGCACTTAATGCAGTATCCTCTGTTTCTACTAATTTCCATTTGTATTTTTCTAAAAACTGCATGCATTGCAATATGGCCATTTGGTGGCTATGTACTTCTTTAATATCTTCTAATTTTACTCCTTTATTTACAAGTAAATTTTGCTTTATACTTAAATACACTTCGCCTACAATTACAAGTTTGCTATTTTGCAACAAAGTATAATTTGGTAAAATACTACCGGCTATCGAATTTTCTATTGCCATAACGGCACCATCGCTAAGCTTTTTATCGGAGCCTATTTTAATTACATCTCTAAATGTAGCACAAGGAATTACTTGTATGGTTTTACCAAAAAATTGTTGGGCTGCTGCCTGATGAAAACTTCCTTCGTAGCCTTGTATCGAAACTTTATGTGCCATATTACAAAAGCAAAAATCCTCCGATATGTCGGAGGATTTTTTATGTTGATTTTTTAATTTTAATTTCGGTCAACAAAAACTATCCTCTACTATTTGTAAAATAGAAGAAATAATAATAAGTTCTAAAAGTTTTTGTTGCTGTCATGTGTAAATCAAATGTAGGAAATAATTATTTAGTTTAATACATATTTTAGGTAAAGTTTACGGTTTCCAAATCAGATTTAAAATAGGCAACGTATTTTTATCTATATTACTTTGCCAAAATATTACTATAATTTTCTTTTATGATTATCGAAAAAATACAAATATACAAATACAGTATTCCAATGTATCCTTTTACTATTGCAACTGGAACTATGGAATATGCACAAAATATATTAATAAAAATATTTACCAATAGCACTATTGTTGGCATCGGCGAATGCTCTGCATTTCCTATGATTGTAGGCGAAACACAAAATACTTGCTACGAAATGGCTAAAGATTTTGCAAATCTTTGGAAAGGCAAAAATGCTTTAAACTTAGAAGAAAGATTAAATGAATTGCATTTATTTACAGCAGGTAATAGTACTATAAAAAGTGCTTTTGATATGGCATTATACGATATAGCTGCAAAAAATGCCCATATACCTTTGTACAAGTTTTTGGGAGGAGAATATAAAGAAATGCTTTCTGATATTACTGTAGGTATTGGTTTGCCAGAAACAATGGCTATGCAAGCAAAAACTTTTGTAAATAATGGAGCTGCTATATTAAAAGTAAAATTAGGGAAAGATGTAGTTACTGATGTAGCCCGTATTAAAGAAATAAGAGCAGCAATAGGAAACAATTGTAAGCTTAGAATTGATGCAAACCAAGGCTGGAGTTTTGAAGATGCTAAAGATGCACTTACCCAACTGGGACAATATAATATTGAATTTTGCGAACAACCAATGCGAACATATAACGACGATTTATTACCAGAGTTAATGAAATTATCTTCAATAAAAATTATGGCAGATGAAAGTGTGTACAACCACTACGATGCAAAACGAATTATAAAAAATAATGCTTGCCATTACATAAATATAAAATTTGCAAAAAGTGGTGGCATACACGAAGCAAAAAAAATTATAGAGGTAGCTACAAAAAGCAATATTGCATGTATGATGGGCGGAATGCTTGAAAGTCGAGTGGCACTTACAGCCTTTGCTCATTTTGCAGCGGCAAATACTCAAATTGTTTTTTATGATATGGATACTTGCATGCTTGGGCATAAAGCAGACCCAGTAATAGGCGGTGTTACTTACAAGGGTTATACAGTACAATTGCCAAATGGTATTGGTATTGGTGCAAGTGTGGACGAAAGTTTTTTAAATAATTGCGAATCGGTAATTATCTAAAAAACCTTTCGCTTTAGGTATTTGCTATAATCTGGTATGTTAGATTCGTATGCTTCATACATTAAGGGAGAAGTAATTATAAAATCGGCGGTTGCTCTATCGCAAGCCATTAAAATATTCCATGCTACACCTAACCTAAGCAGTGCTTTTACATCGCTATCATGTGGCTGGGCTTCCATTGGGTCCCAAAAAAATATGAGCACATCTATTTTTCCTTCGGCAATCATTGCTCCTATTTGTTGGTCGCCACCAAGCGGACCACTAAGCATTTTTGTAATAGGTTTATTTAATTCTGTTTCTAATAATTTACCAGTAGTGCCAGTAGCAACAAGGTTGTGCTCTTGCAAAAATTGTTTGTTATAAATAGCCCATTCTATAAGATCAGCTTTTTTATTGTCGTGTGCTACAAGTGCTATTGTTTTTTTTATAGGAATTAATCTTAAATTTTTCATTAGTATCTATTTTACTACTTTATTGTAAACTAAAAAAAATATCTTTTTGTTTAAAAAGAGTATTCAAAAATTACTTTAAGTTTACAACAAAGTAATACTGTGTTGGCTATTAACTAATGTTACTATTTGAGTGTTATTAAAAAAATTACACAAATTTACATTTAGCTCAATTAAATTAATAGAATTTTTATACTTGCTATTAAATCTATAGCACCATATTTATACAAATCTTAAAAAATAAATAACAATGATATTATGAAAAAAGTTTAACAAACTATAGCCGTATATTTTTCTTTATTCAAATAAATACCTATAATATTTATTACTAATAATGCAACACCAATGCCAGGTTGGTTTGCAATAAATACTTCAAAACATAAAATATTTACTACTATTGGCAAAATAAGCAAAAGACCAAGTGCTCTAGTTTTTGGAAACACCAATAAAATACCAAATACTACTTCTAGCACTTTAATAAAAGTTAAATAACCAGTGCTGCTAAATAAAGTCATAAAACTTAGCTGGTTGCCTTGCATTTCTGGTACTGGCATTAGCTTTAAAAAATACATAATACCAAATACAATAAATACAACTGCCAATATATAAGCAGGAATGTGTTTTACTATTTTCATAATTTATAATTTTGATAAATATACAATTCTTTTTAAAAACCATTTCATTTTATGGTTTGCATAAAATATTTGATTTTATTAACCAAGCAATGCTAAAAGACGGAATAACATCTACAAATGGTAAAATTTCTTCTACAAAATTTAAAACTGCACCAATTTGCCCGAGCTTACCGCCAAAGATTTTCAAAAAAATAAATGCCGAAAGTGGTGCCCATATAATATCCGAAAATTCCCCAATACCTGGTATGCTAAAGCTAACAAAACCTACAAGATCCATAGCCATGCAAAAAATAAATGATGGAGTTTTGGTGCTGTTTAATTCTTGTTTCATTGCTTAAAATTACATCTTTAATACAATAATAAACACCTTTCATCATATTTATTTTACCGTTTATACTAATATTTTAAAAATCTGTTTGCTAAATTTTAGATATATATAATTGTTAATCATACATATACATTTTATTTAGTACTATCTTACCGCAAGCTACTAAATAAAAGAAGGTAATATGTTTTGCATAGTACTAAAATTATCGATATCTTTGCTTTTCAGAAGATGGAATACTTTAAAAAACATTTTCACTTTTGCAAACAACCAAAATAAAATTTTAAAAATGAATATAGATAACACAGCAAGTCAAATGCGAAAAGGAGTGTTGGAGTTTTGCATTTTATCGGTAATAAAGCAAGGCGAGGCTTACCCATCGGACATTATTGATAAAATGAAAGCAGCAAACTTAAATGTTTTTGAAGGTACTTTGTACCCATTGCTAACAAGGTTAAAAAATGCCGAATTGCTATCGTACAGGTGGGAAGAAAGTACAAGTGGACCACCCCGAAAGTACTTTAGCCTTACCGAAAAAGGGTTGGATTTTTATACAGAACTAGAAACCACCTGGAACGAAATGGCAAATGCTGTAACAACATTAACAAAATAAATTATCAACCTACAACACTAACAACATAAAATATTTTTTTATGAAACAAGTAATAAACATAAATTTTCAGGGAAGAGTAGTACCAATAGAAGTAACTGCTTACGAAATTTTAAAAAGTTATATAGAAAGTCTTACACGCCATTTTGAAAAAGAAGAAGGTAAAGATGAAATAATAAACGATATAGAAAACAGAATTGGAGAGCTTTTTCAGGAACGTATAAAAACCGGAGCAACCTGTATTGTAGATGATGATGTGAATGCAATAATAAAAAGCATAGGCAGACCCGAAGATTTTGATGATGCAGATACAGCTACTTCATCGGCCAATACCAAAGCCGATAATCAGCAACAAACCAACTTTACTACAGCTAGTGGTAAACGCAGATTATTTAGAGATGAAAACCACAAAGTAGTTGGTGGAGTTTGTAGTGGATTGGCAAATTATTTTGATATAGATATTGCTATAGTACGTATTATTTTTGCTATCTTATTTTTCACTTTTGGCTTTGGCTTAATACCGTATATTATTTTATGGATTGCTGTACCAAGTAGTGCTATTACAGTAATTGGTAGTCGCAAAAAAAAATTGTTTAGAGATACCGATGATAAATATATAGCTGGTGTTTGTAGCGGTATTTCTCATTATTTTGGAATAAATGTGTGGATACCACGGGCTTTATTTTTATTACCAATGTTATCTGTTTTTAGTCGCAATGGCTGGGATGGCCCATTTGGAGTATTTGATAACTTACATTTTAATTTTGATGCAGGTACGTTTTTTATTTACATTATTCTTTGGATTGTATTGCCAGAAGCTAATACCACTGCCGAAAAATTAGAAATGAAAGGCGAAAAAGTAGATATGAATTCTATTAAAGAATCGGTGGTTGAAGAAATGAAAGGTGTGCAACAAAGGGTACAAAAATTTGGAAAAGAAGCAGCAACATTAGCCACCGAAAAAGGAAAAGTATTTGGTACAGAAGCTACAACTGTAGTAAAAAAAGGTGGTAGATCTTTTGGAGATATAATAGTAATATTAGTAAAGGTTTTTGTATATTTTATTTTAGGAGTGGTTGCCTTTGCCTTAATTACTAGCCTATTTGCAGGCGGTATTGCTGCAATAAATGTTTTTCCTGCAAAAGATTTTATACTCAAAGCTGGTTGGCAATCTGCATTTGCATGGGGCACACTTATATTTTTTATAATAGCACCAATGATTGCCGTTATTACTTGGGTTATTAGAAAAATAACTAAAACAAAATCTAACAGCAAATTGCTTAGCTTGGGTTTTAGTGCTATGTGGGTAATAGGTTGGGTATCTGTAATTTTTTTAATAGCATCTTTATCAAAAGATTTTAAACGCTCATCTAATCCAAACGAGCAAGAGGTTTTCCTTACAAACCCTACATTAAATTCGTTAGAAATTACAACAAACAAAACAGGCTCTTATTATAGAAATAGAAATTGGTTTAGAACCGACCCTTTCGATGGTATTGATGAAGACACATTGTTTATAAACAATATTAAAATAAATATTGTAAAATCTACATCTGATAGTTTTAGAGTAACTACCATGAAAATGGCCAGAGGTGCTACAAAAATTTATGCCGACACACTAGCATCGCTCATCAATTTTAATGCACTACAAAAAGATTCATTGTTAATTATTGATAGAGGAATATCAATAAATAAAATAGATAAATTTAGAAACCAACATATTGTACTTACTGTATTTGTGCCAATTGGAAAAAAAATAAAAATAAATGGTAATTTAGGAAGAACAGTAAATTTGAATTTTAATAGTGGCATAACAATTTCTGAATTTGATAATATAGATTTTGAAAACGTAGAACACAATTGGAACGAAGGTACATGGTACACCATGACAAAAGATGGTCTTGTAACCTTAGATGGCAAACCTACAGATAATTATGAAATGGATAATGCTGATATTAAAATAAATAAAATAGATGGAATAGATATAGATGACGGAAAACAAAGGGTACGCATAAACAAAGATGGAATAAAAGTAGAAGAGAGCCAAAGCGGAAATTATAGATATAACGAAAATGGTGTACCCAGCAAAATAGATTCTATAAAAGAAAATTTAAAAAAGGAAGAAAACAAATTAAAAGATTCGTTAGAAAAACAAAAACAAAGAATAGAAAAACAATTAGAAAAATTAGACAATAACGAAACCACATTTTTTAAACTTGCACACCCTAGCAATTTGTTAATGACAATATTAAATTAGCAATGTAAAATCGTTAGGTTGAGGTTGAAAAA
Organism: Ferruginibacter sp.; assembly: GCA_013141435.1. GTDB lineage: Bacteria > Bacteroidota > Bacteroidia > Chitinophagales > Chitinophagaceae > Ferruginibacter. Next base: position 37,209 of record JABFQZ010000027.1, on the reverse strand, counting down.
AAGCCCTGCTGGAAACAGTAGGGTTTTTATTTTTTAAAAATCTGTATTACAATTATTGCCAATTCTATTTTATTAATGATACAATCCATTAATAAAAATTTAGAATATTTAGTTAGATATTGCAGCAGATTAGTCTAATTCGGCGATAAGTTATTAGGCTATTGCTGATGCATAATCTCACTAACTAAGGGAACTTTTAGAAATAAACATAAGATAGCTTTCTAATCTTTTATAAAAGGTATTGTTTTTGGGTCATTGTTATAATTAATTTTTAAAATGTATTTCCCTTTACTTAAAGCAAGTACTGGTAACCCATAAACTTGTATATCGGCATTTATATTTTTGCGAATAATTAATGTACCTTTTGTATCATATACTTCTAAAGATTTTACAAAGGTTTCGGTTGGTTCTACAATGTTCAGTATATCCAATACAGGGTTTGGTGCAATAATGGTTTGTTTTATGTTTTTGCTATTTAATACTTTTACTATTACCGAATATTTAAAACTTCCATTCAAATCTATTTGTTTTATTCTGTAATAATTAAATCCAACTACAGGGTTAAGATGTGTAAAATTGTAATTGGTAATAGTATTGCTATTGCCTGCCACTGCTGCTGTTGCTCCAATTTTTGCAAAATATATTCCATCTACACTATGTTCTATATCAAATTTACTTGTGTTTATTTCTTGTGTGGTAGCCCAACTTATTAAAGTTTGATTATTAATTATTTGACCTTTTACAAACGACCACAAAAGTGGTACTACACTTGTGGCACTAAATGGTATTACATTGGTTAGGCTCCAAGGGTTTTGCTTGCTACGAATGTATAAATAATGTGTACCAGCGCTTAAACTGCCCGATAAACTCAGGTTTATAGATAAGTTATTTATATTACCACTATTGCCAGGTACTGTTATAGCTGTGGCATTGCCAAAGCCTGGGTCGGTATCAATATAATATTCCATATTGCCAATTGATGGTGCAATTGCTGGAGCATTTGGGTAAGGTGGCGTACTCGAATTATCGAATACACTAAAGTTAGTTAAACTCCATTTACCAGAAGCATCTTTACTGCGAATAAATAAGCGATGTACACCTTGTACAAGCCCCGACACATCTACGTTTGTGTTAAAATTGCTTATAGTAGTATTAGCTGTAACAGGTATTTGTGTACAATTACCAAATCCTAAATCGTTGTTATCTAAAAAATATTCCATTTGCACAATATTGGGTGCAGATGTGGGTGCTGAAGGATACGCTGTTTGAGCCGAATTATCGAATACACTAAAGTTAGTTAAACTCCATTTGCCAGTAGCATTTTTACTACGTATAAACAAACGATGTACACCAGGTGGTAAAGCTGTTACATTAACATTTACATTTAAGTTGGGAATATTTGTATTGGCCGAAACTGGTATTTGTGTGCAATTGCCAAAGCCTAAATCGTTGTTATCTAAAAAATATTCCATTTGTACAATATTGGTTGTAGTTGCAGGTGCAGGTGGATATGCAGTTTGAGCCGAATTATCGAACACACTAAAATTGGTAAGTGCCCATTTGCCTGTGGCATCTTTGCTACGAATAAATAAATGATGTACACCAAGTGGCACACCTGTTACATTTATATTAACATTAAAATTGGCAATATTAGTGTTGGGTGTAATGGTTATTGGTGTACAATTGCCAAATCCTAAATCGTTGTTATCAATAAAATATTCTAATTGTGTAATGTTTGTAATGCCTGCTGGCGCTACGTTGTAAAGAGGTACATTATAATTATCAAAAAAAGCATTGTTTGTTAAACTCCATTTTCCTGTTGCATCTTTGCTGCGAAAATATATGCGATGAAAGCCACTTGCTAGTGCTGTTGTATTTACATTGCTTGTAAATGAGGCAACGTTGGCAGATGCTGTAAAACCTGTTAATGCTGTACCACTGCCAAATTCGGGCTTACTATCTATAAAATACTCTATATTGGTAATATTGCCAGATGCTGGTGGTGCTGGTGGATAGGGAGTTTGTGCATTTGCAATGTAGCAAAAAGAAATAGCTATAATTATAAAATATTTTTTCATTGTTGTATTTTTTATTTATATACAAATGCACAAAGAAAAGTTGATGAATGTGCTAAAAGATGAATAGTGCGACGCAACGATGCTGCCATGAAAAACTAATGTTGGAAAACAAGAAATATATAAATGGTTTCTTAATCACAAAAAAGAAACCATTTATATATTATTTAATTATTACTTTTTGTACTTATCGTTATTGGCATAGTGGTTGCATTGCTTGCTATAGCTGCTGGTACAGTTAGTAAATAAATGGTTGGTATTGGTGGTATGCCGCTAAGTACATAAGGGTCGGCAGTGCCGTAAGCGCCACAATCTGGAGTAATGCCAAGCACTGTTTCGCCAGCTGCAATAGCAGGGCTACCAGCTTTTAGCCTCCATTGCCCATCGGTACTATTACCTGTAAGCCCTTGAAAAAGCAACACATCGGTATGGCTATTAGTATTACCATTTAAACCCACAAATGGGGTAAACCCTGTTGGTGCACCAATAGCTAAATTATTTTTTACTGTTACATTGGTTACTGTGAATGCACTAACTTGTATTATATTATTTGCAAAATAACCATTATACATATAAATACCACCTCTAAAAACATTATTGCGTACCAAATTATTAAGGTTGCTTGTACCATCTAAGTAAAAAGTAGAAGTAAGAATGTTATTAGTAATTTCAAAATTTTCGGCTTTAAAGTTTGAAAAATTAAAAGTATAAATGTAGCATTTATTTATTTTCCAACCTACCGTTTTGGTGCCAGCCAAATAGCTGTAATATTGACCAACACTAGATAAGTTACATCGTATAAGAGTAATATTATCTGTAGCTGAGCCATTTGTATGCCATGCACCAAAGTTAAAATTATCTAACCCTATAATAGTGGAGCCCGAGCATAATGAATCGTAAGCAATTATTTGCCCACCAAAATCGGAAGAGTTTGGGTTGGCTTGCAAGCCAGTGTTGGCATTGATTCCGCTTAAAAAATAGCCAGTTCCTATTATTACTAATCGTTTATTAAGTGTAAAGCCAGCATAGGCTGTAGCGCTGCCTTCAAAATGTAAGGTATCGTCGTTTAGTACACTTGAGCTGGCAAGCGCCAAAGCTCCGGTTGCAAAATCGGCTGTAACGCCTACGGTGTTGTTTATACGCCAAACTTTGGCATTTGTTTGGTTAGTTAAAAATGCTAATGTAATAGAAGCAATACATAGTAATATCTTTTTCATATCGTTTATTTTTTAAGATGTAAAAATGATAATAAAATGCAAACCAAACAATCCCAAAAAAGGAGTACCACAAAAGGGGAGGTAATTTTTTAAACAAATTTATTTAAGGCTTCGGTACGGCTTTGCACATGCAATTTATCGTAAATATTTCTGGTATGGCTACGTACTGTTTCGAACCCAATTAATAGTTCTGCAGCTATTTCTTTATAGCGTAATCCCTTTGCTAAAAGTGTTAAAATTTCTTTTTCTCTGTGGGTAAGTATGTCAGAATCGTTTATGGCATTTTTTTGCTGAAATGAGGCTATAACTTTACGAGCAATTTGACTACTCATTGGTGAACCTCCGTTAAATACTTCGGTAATAGAATCGAGTATTTTTGATGGAGAAGTTTTTTTTAGTAAATAGCCACTAGCACCAGCTTTTAGCGATTCGAATATAGAATCATTGTCTTCGTAAACTGTACTCATTATAAACTGAATATGGCTACATTTAGGTTTAAGTAAACGCACAGCTTCTATACCATTTATACCAGGCAAGTTAATATCCATCAAAACTACATTTGGGTTTAAGTTTGGTATGCTTTCAATAGCATCTTCGGCATTAGCAAAAGTATTGCTACATGTAAAACCTTCGCTACCATCTATAAGCATTTGTAAGCCTTCTCTTATTTCTTTTATATCTTCTATTATGGCTACACTTATCGTCATTGTTTTAGAATAGTTTGGTACTGTAATGTATAAAATGTATTAATTAATATACTAACAAAAAAGGGTTATTTTTTAAAAATTATAATTATTTGTGTGCCTTCATTTATTTTAGATTGGATAATGAATTTTCCACCTACTATTTCTATTCTAGTTTTCATGTTTTTTAATCCATTTGCAAATTGCCTTGTATGGTTAATATCAAAGCCAATACCGTTGTCATTTATTTGTATTATTATTTCATTTTCTTGTTCGCACATATTTACATACACAGTATTACATTGTGCATGTTTTGCAATATTGTTAAATATTTCTTTAATGGTTAAATAGGTATTTCTGCGTTGCTCTTCGGTTAATGTTGTTATTGAAAATAAATTGGGGTAATCAAAATTTATTTTAATGTTTAATGGTTCAAAATATTTTAAGCCATATTCCCTTATATATGCCGAAAGGCTTTCTAAAGTGTCGTTTTTTGTATTTAATATCCAAATAATATCTTGCAAGCTATCTACCAATTCTCTTGATGTATCGGCTATTTTTTCTAATTGTGGTTTTGCTTTTTCGGGGTTTTCAAATTGTTTTTTTACTACTTCGCTTAGTATAGCAATTTTTGTAAGTCCGCTACCAAGGTCATCATGCATATCTTGACTAATTCTGTTGCGTTCATTTTCTAATGCTAATTGTTTTTCTAAAATTATTTTTTGCATTGCTATCATTTCATTTGCATCTTGCAATAAAGTGTGGTTCAAAGTTTGCCACTGTTTTTTATTCCGATAATTAATAGCTATAGAAAAGAAAACAATATCAATAAAACTGCCTATAATTAACCACTCTGGTGGGTATATAAACATATCTGTACCATCATATAAGTTTGTTATAAAACTGGTAATTCCAAAAATAAAATATACAGAGCAGCCTAATAATATATAAAACTGAAAAGTTAAGGTTCGCAAATGGTAACTTTTATAAAGCATTATACTTGTGAGTATAAAAATAAAAATTCTAATACCAATAAAAGGAATAGTATAATCCTTAAAATTAAAAATAATTTTGGCAATAGTAAAAATTATAGAATAGCCAATTAATACAGCCATAATAGCTACCCAAGAGCGATACAAAAATGGAGTTTTTCTATTTTCTATTTCTATAGATTGTAAAATAAAATTAAAATAAAAAGCTAAATATAATATTTGAATAGCTTCGTAAAAAATATTTATAAACTTATTTTCTGCTGCCTCAGTAAAATATGCAGCTATAAAACCAGTCATAGAAAAAGCAAAAACAGCACTAAAAAAAATATATAAAAGGTAGTGAATAATTAATTTATCCTTGCTATACATATACATTACTACATGGTAAATAAACGCTAAACTTATTGCTCCTAAAATAAATACACTAAGTACCGAATTTATATTAATATTATGCAATGATTATGTTTTTGAAGTAATGTAATGCGGATACTTTTGTTGGTGTTTTTTAATTTTTATACTTGTATAAATTTTAAATAAAGGATGAGTTCCCCCCCCCACACTTCTGTACTATCCTTATTGTCCTAAAAAAGTATAATACAGTTAAAGATACAAATAATGTTGGACAGTTATTTTTCTCTGATCTACTTTTGTAAATAGGTTGAAATTAAAATACCGCTTTAAATTTGCAACAGTATTGCAAAATATGTACATTTGTATTTAATAAAATGAGCAATAACAAAAGTTGTTGTAAATCAAAATGTTTAAAAGCTAATAATTCTTATTTGTTAGCAGCAAAAACATTAAATACAAATACATGAAACTAAAAATAAATTGGGATGGCTTAGGAATAGCTACATCACTTGTATGTGCAATACATTGTGTTGTGCTTCCACTATTGCTTACAAGTCTTCCGTTTTTTGGTATAAATATTATACACAATATTATTTTTGAATGGGGTATGATAGCACTTGCTTTTTTTGTAGGTGTTTATGCTTTAGTGCATGGTTATAAAACACATCATAAAAAATATTTGCCAATTGCATTGTTTTTTATCGGTTTTGTATTTTTAGTATTAAAGCAAATATTTATTGCTTATGAGTTTTACCTCATTTTTCCAGCTATATTTTTTATTATAAGTGCACATATATACAACTATACACTGTGTACCAAAAATAGTTGTACATCTACACATCATTCTCATTAAAAACTGTTTGTATTTTTTTCTTTCTAAAGTATTTTTATGCATAACAATTTGCTTATATTTACATGTTAGTGGTCATTGTAACGCAACAGTCAAAATAACAGTGCTTTAAAAACAATTAGTGCATAATTTATAAACGAAATACAATTTGAATTTGCTAAAAGGTTTGCTGATTACTGGGTTATAGATTGGAACTCCCATAATTTAGAAAATATTCTAACACATTATTCCGAAGACTTTATTATCGAATCGCCATTAGCTGAAAAGCGTATTCCAGAATCAAAAGGGAAAGTAATAGAAAAAGACAATGTTGCGAAGTATTGGAAAATGGGTTTAGATTCAAATAAAAATCTTGAATTTGAACTCATTGATGTTTTTTGTGGAGTTGGCTATATAACAATTTACTACAAGAATAAATCAACAAATAAAAGGATTATAGAAATGCTACACTTCAATCAAGAAAAATTAGTTGACAGAGCAGTTGTAAATTATTCTGAATAAATATGAAAATAAATATGAAACACACTTCCTTGTTCTGTCTAGTAATTATTTTCACTCAAACACTTTTTGGGCAAAATAAATATGAATATCAGACAAGTAAAGAAGGGTTTGAATACATTCAAGTTGACAACGGCAAGGATAGTGAAAATCTTCCATTATTAATTGCATTTCATTATTTTGGTGGAAGCCCAAATGAAATTATTGCTGATTATAATGGAATTAAAAATCCTGTTCGAATAATTATTCCGAAAGGAAATTATAAAGAAGGAGATGGTTATTCATTTTACCCATCTGATTATTATGAAAAAGATAGTTTGACGCAAATATCTTTATCAAAAATAACTGTTGATAGTTTAGCAAAATTTGTTCGTTCAATTGAAAACAAATTCAAGCAAAAAGCAATAATTAGTGGATTTTCTCAAGGTGGAGATATTGCATTATTACTGGCAATACATTATCCTGAATTATGCAAAGCCTCATTGCCATTTGCAGCAGTTATTCATTCCAACATTGCACAAGAATTAAAGCACAAGCCAATTAAGAAAATTCCAATATATTTATTTCAAGGAGAAATCGACAAAGTAGTTTCAGTTTTAAAAACAAAAAAGCAAGTTGATGAAATAGGCAAAATGCTAAAAATAAAACTATACACCTATCCAAACCTTGGACACAACATTTCGGCACAAATGAAAATTGACTATTCTGAAATTATTAGCAAAATGACAACTGAAAAATGAAATTTACAACAAACAGACTTTTAATCGAGCCACTTTCGGACAACGATACTGATTTCATTCTTGAATTAGTAAACACTGATGGTTGGCTTAAATTTATTGGTAGTAGAAATATTAATACCAAAACTGATGCCGTGGCTTACATTCAAAAGATAAATGAAAATCAAAATATAACGTATTGGACAGTAAAACTTAAAGAAACGAAAGGTTCAATAGGAATAATTACTTTCATAAAAAGAGATTATTTGGAATACAACGACATTGGTTTTGCTTTTCTGCCAAAGTTTTCTAAAAAAGGTTTTGCTTTCGAGGCAACTCAAAAAGTTTTAGAGAGCCTAATCGAAAACAAAAAAATCACTAACATACTTGCTACTACAATACCTGAAAATAGTAGTTCAATAAAGTTACTCGAAAAACTCGGATTTAATTTTGATAAAAAAATTGATATTGACAAAGAAATATTACACATTTACAAAAACGCAACATATAAAAAGAAACTACTTTAAAAAATGAAAAAAATAATAGTAATATTCCTCCTTCTATCAAACATTGTGTTTGGTCAGACTAAATATGAAAAAGATTTTAATGAATTTTGGACAGTTCTCAACGAGAATTATGCCTATTTTCAAAAACAGAATATCAATTGGGCAATTGTTAAAGAAATTTACGAACCAAAATCTAAATTAGTTACTAATAATCAAGAGTTTATACAATTATTAGAAACTGTATTGAATGAATTACACAATGGACACTCCACTCTAAATACTAACCTAAAAAGTTCTAATAAATTAATTCCAACAGGTTTGGATATTTATGTTGAAAAAATTAACAACAAATTTATAATTACAGATTTACGCAAAGATTACGGTGCTGAAAAATGCGGTTTAAAAGTAGGAATGCAAATTATAAAATTTAACAATGCTGAAATTAATGAGCAATTAAAACAATTTTTGCCAAAATTCACAAAAGAACATAATGAAAAAATGGTTCAATTTGCAATTTCAATGTTGTTTGCAGGCACACATAATAAAGAACGAAAAATCACAACAATAGAAACAGGTAACTTTAAAGAATATTATCCTGATAGTATTAAAATAAAAAACACCTCTAAATTAATTGAATACAAAATATTAGCAAACAATATTGGTTATATAAAAATCAACAATTCATTAGGTAATAATATGCTAATATTTGATTTCGATAAAGCAATAGACAGTTTAATGACCACAAAAAGCATCATACTTGATTTGACAGAAACCCCAAGTGGCGGAAACTCTACTGTTGCCAAGGCAATAATGGGAAGATTTATTAGTAAAAAACTACCTTATCAGCAGCACGAATATGACGAACTAGCTTATGAAACTAAAAGTAGTTGGGTAGAATATGTTTCGCCTAGAAAAACGCAATATAAATCTCAAGTTGTAATAATGGTTGGACATTGGACTGGAAGTATGGGCGAAGGTATTGCTATTGGCTTTGATGCTATGAAAAGAGCAACCGTAATAGGCACAAAAATGGCAGGATTAATTGGCGCAATAAACGGATTTACTTTGTCGGAAACGAAAATTGGTTTTCAATTTCCTACAGAACGACTTTACCATATTAATGGAATTGCGAGAGAAGATTATGAACCAAAAATATTGACTAAAAACAGTAATGAAACTTGGAAGATAGCAAGAAAAAAGCTAATGCCAAATTGAGAAACAAATACTAAAAAAAACGAACCCCTAACAGGGGTTTTGCAAAAGCTGGGCTTCAGTGCTAAATTGAACATTTGGAATTCTGATAAACATTGTGCTAATTTTGAGCATTCGTATTTCAAATTCCCCCACTTCGCCAAGCCGAAAACTGTTAGTGGCAAGCATAGCGAAACCAAACAGACGAAAGGAATTCAACGACATTGACAAAATAATGAATAAAGAACTACTCATAAATTTCATTCAAAACAACTTGCCGACATCAAGAAAAACTCTTGACGAAATTGCAGAACATTTTTCTGAAAAATCATTCCTAAAAAACGACTACTTTCTTAAAGATGGTAAAATGAGTAATGAGTACCTTTTTTTAGCAGAAGGCTTTATGAGAGCATTTACATTTGATACAGAAGGCAATGAAATTACTACATATTTCTATCCAAAAAATAGAGTTGTTTTTGAAGCTTCCTCTTTTTTTATGCGAACTATTTCTACAGAAAATATCCAAGCAGTTACCGACTGTAAAGGTTTTGTAATCACTTTTGAAAAATTAAATATGCTGTTTCACTCTATACCAGAGTTTAGAGAATTTGGACGAGCAATGCTTGTAAAAGAATTTGCGGCATATAAACAACGTACTTTGGCAATGATAAACAAAAGTGCAGAAGAACGATATTCAAATTTAATTAATACCAACAAAGAAATTTTCCAGTATGCACAGCTCAAACATATAGCTTCCTATTTGGGAATGACAGATACATCTTTGAGCAGAATTAGAAAAGAGTTTTCAAAAAAATAATAAATATGATTTTAGACCACAAAGCAATAAGATTTAACAATAAACCAGTGTTTGAAAAAATGGTAATGAAACCAAATTTCAAACGAATGCCAAAACATTTTGCAGAAAATGAAGCTTGCTTTTTGTTTTTAACCAATGGCTCTTTTCAGTTTCGTACTCCAACAAATGTTCTGACATACAGCAAAAACGAAGCAATGTTAGCCAAATGTGGAAATTACTTTTTTGAGAATGTTTTAGTAAAGGAATATACAGACGATGATAATATTGCCTTAATAAGTGCCTACTTCTATCCCGAAATGGTAAAAGGTTTTTTTGAGAAAGATTTATCTATAAAACACTTTCAAAATAAATTCGATGTTATAAAAGTTAATGTAGAGCCGTTGATGAAATCGTTTATAGACAGCGTAGATTTTTTATTGGAAAACCAATCCATAGCTGATGAAAATATCATTTTGAATAAGGTAAAGGAATTATTGTTGATATTGAGTAAAAGTGAAAATGCAAGTTCTGTTTACGACTTTGTGGAATCATTATTTGTGCCTCACGAATACAATTTTAAGGAAGTTGTTCAACAAAATATTTTTGCAGAAATATCCATAGAAGATTTGGCACGTCTTTGCAATTGTGGAATTACAACATTTAAAAGAAAATTCAATGAGCATTATAACGAAACCCCAGCCAAATATATTCTATTAAAAAAATTAGAAAAAGCTACACAATTACTGCATATAAAAAACAAACCAATTGCTGACATTGCCTATGAATGTGGCTTTGAAAATATACCAAGTTTTAATAAAGCGTTTAAAAAACATTTCGGCAAATCTCCTTCCGAATACAAATTGGACTAAATGGATAAGTTTTAGGGCTAAAACGACAACTCCATCTATTTTACTGTTGCCATCTTTGCATTGTTAATTTAAAACAATAAAAAAGATAAAAAAATGGCAAACTTAAAATTAGAGAATAGTACAATTTCTCCACTCTCAACAGAAATACTTGAAAAAGTAAAACAAACCAATCCGTTTTTACCAAATATGTATGTAAAAATGGCGAACAACACAGCGTTACTTGATGCTTACATTCATTCCTACGATAGCTTTAAAGCCAATGCAGGATTTACTCCAGCAGAAAGTCAAATCATTAGTTTGGTGGTTTCTTACGAAAACGACTGCGAATATTGTATGGCAGCACACAGTTTTGTTGGAGAAATAATGGCTAAAATACCATTGGATATTATTGAAGCAATTCGCAACGGAAAAGAAATACCTGATGCAAAATTAAATGCTTTGGCAAAACTTACTCGTTCTTTTACTGCCAATAAAGGAAAAGTTTCGCAACATGAAATTGACGATTTTATTTCAGCAGGCTACACAGAAGAAAACGTTTTTGGAATCATTGCAGGAATAGGAGCTAAAATAATGGCTAATTACGCCAACAACTTGGCAAACCCAATAGTTGATGTACCATTTGTAAGCAAAACTTGGAAGAAAAATAATTAATAAAATAACAATTTCAAAAATAATAAAATGAATAAAATAGCAATAGGGTTTTTAACCATAGTAATAGCACTTTTTAGTACGCTAAATGTAAATGCTCAAAATTTAAACTCAACAAATGGTGGATACGCCAAAACTAAAAAGATAAATGGTAAAAAATTTAGAGTAATGTATTACGAGTATGTAGTAAACAAAACGCCTGACGAAGTTTGGGCAGAAGTGTCAGGTAAATTTACAGAGATAGGAAAAATTGCAAAATCAGTAGATGAATCCCATTGCGAAAGTGGAGATATAACAAAAGGCTTAGGTGCTTCAAGATTTTGCAGTATCAACTTTGCAGGCAAAACGGTAGAAATAAGTGAAAAAATCATTGAATTTACCGAAGGAGTAAAACGCAAAGAATATACTTATGATGTTTACAAATCAAAAGGTTTTCCTGCAAAAGTGTATAATACTTGGGTGGTACGAGTTGGCGATGACGGTAAAACATATTTAGGAAACGCATTTATATTTAGGGGCAAGCCTGCAATGATGACAGGGATGATAGCCCATAAAATGAAAAAGTTGAAAGCAGTACGCAATACTGTTTTGAATTACAAACATTATTTAGAAACAGGCGAAAAGAAAGCTGACCCTGCAAAATTTGATTCACTTTATCCTGAAATGTAAAACTTTAAAATTCATAATTTACAAACAAAGAAAATGATAATACAAAAAGAAATAATCGTAAACAAAAATGTAGCTGACTCTTGGAAACTATTAGGACCAGGCTTTGCAGACATATATTTGTGGGCTTCGTCTGTAAATCATACAGAACCAAAAGGCGAAGGATTTAATGGTGCAACTTGTTCCGAAAGGGGTTGCGAAACCGCAATGGGAGCAATTAAAGAAAAAATATTGCAATATTCAGAAACAGAACATTTAGTAAAGTTCGATATTTATCAAGGTTTGCCAGCAATGGTAAAAAAAGCAATTCATACTTGGCAAGTAACATCGGTTGGCAATGATAAATCCAAATTTGTATTAAATGCCGATATTCAATTTGGTGGCTTTATGGGGATGATGATGCAACCAATGATGAAAATAATGATGAGCAAAATGTTTAAAACAATGACCGAAGATTTTAAATATTATGTGGAGTATGGCAAACCGAGTGAATCCAAATTAAAAGCAATAAAAAAGTAGAAGCAAAAAAGACAATTTACATATCGCCAGAAGTACAATCAAAAAATAGGTTGTACTTTTGTGCGTAACAAACGGTAGAAAGAAAAAAGGGCAGCACGTAAAAAAGGGGGTCGGCAAAATGGGGGCAATAGTACTAAATTGAACACTTGTGCTAAACTGAACATTTGAGCTTCAAATCCACAATTCGCCAAGCCCCAAAATGTTAGCGATCATTGTAAAGCGACACCGAGAATAAGAACATGAGAATATTTAAAACAACACTTCCAAATAATTCGATACTGAATACTTCCCACAAAGAATATAGCTATGTTGACAGCTTCCGAGGCGTTCTTAAAGATATCGAAAATAATATTACTTCTGTTGACATAGCTAAAGCTTTTTTTTCTAGCGGTCCAAAATGGGTCGGAAAACTATTTAATTTAAGAAATAAATTAGTATCAGTTTTTGGACTTAAAACTTCAGGAAATCTAGTTGATAGACAGCAACAATTAGAAAATTTCAAATGTGAACCAGGCGAACAACTTGGACTTTTTAAAGTTTTTAACAAGACAGACAACGAAGTGATTTTGGGTGAAGACGATAAACATTTAAATTTCAGAGTTTCCTTATTTTTAGACAAATCCAAAACCGACAAAACTAAAAAAGACCTAACAATATCAACTACAGTAGAATTTAATAACTTGTTTGGACGTCTTTATTTTTTACCAGTTAGACCATTTCATAAATTTATTGTCCCAACAATGTTGAAGGGAATTATTAAAGAAGTAGAAAATCAGAGAAATTTGTATGAAAGAAAAAAACGAACCACTAAAAGTGGTCATTGTACCGAAACCCATAACAAACAAATAATTGACAGAAATTAATGACAAACAAGAAAAATATTTTTGCGATTATTGGAAGTGCAAGTTCAAATTCTTCAAACTTAAAGCTTGTTGAAAAAATTGCAAGTTTGACAACAGATACATTTCACTTCACAATTTTTAATGACTTAAAATCACTTCCTCATTTTGACCCAGTACTTTCAACAGACAATCCTCCAAAACAGATTATTGAATTTAGAAAAAATATTGAACAGGCAGACGGAATAATTATATGTACCCCTGAATATATTTTTAGCATTCCAAGTGGGCTGAAAAATGCAATTGAGTGGTGTATTTCGACAACAATCTTTTCGAAAAAGCCAAGTGGACTGATAACAGCATCTGCAAGTGGCCAAAAAGGGCAAGAAGAACTGCAACTTATAATGAAAACTGCAATGGCTAAATTCACTTATGAAACATGTTTATTGATACAAGGAATAAAAGGAAAAATTGACGAACAAGGAAACTTAATTGATCATGAAACGAAATTACAATTAGACAAATTTATAAGTGCCTTCTTAAAGTTATTAAATAAATAAAAAGGAATACAAAAAAACTTATGAACATAGAAATATTTAAAAACATTCTAGAAAGTGTGACACCAATTGCCGAAACGGAATGGTTGAATTTTGAGCAATATTTTACTTGTCGCAAACTTTTGAAAAATGAAACTTTATGGAAAGAAGGTGAAATTTGCAATCATTTAGTTTTTATAAAAAGTGGATTAATTTATTGCTATCATAACAAAGTAGAAAAAGAAATTGTAACCAATTTATATTTTGAAAACGCTATTTTTTATGACGATTATAGTTTCATAAAACAAGAACCTTGCGTTTTGACTTATGTAGCGTTGGAAATAACCGAACTTATTGTAATACCAAGAATTGCGTTATATGAAATGTTTGATAAATACAAATCGTTTGAAAGATTAGGACGAATGATGGTTGAACGAAATCATACTATTTCAATAAAAGAACAATTAAATTTTAACGGAAACAAAGCAGAAGAAAAATATTTAAACTTAGTTGTGAAACAACCAAGTTTAATTCAAAGACTTCCATTAAAAATAATTGCCTCATATCTAAATATTACACCAGAACATTTAAGCAGAATTAGAAAAAAATTGACAACTTCTAATTCTTAATATCTATCAAGAAAGTAATTTTATTTCTTGATAAAGATCAAGTGTATTCAAATATTTTCTGTTGACCTTTGTTGCTCAATAATTATAAAAATGAGCAGACAAATTTTTTTAACAATAGCATCAATCATTGCATTTTCCGTAGGAATTTTTGCAATTTTATTTCCGAATACTTTATTAGCAAGTAAAGGTGTTGAACCTTTAGTTGGCACATTAGTTTGGATGAGAGAAACAGGTTTACTACTTCTTACAATTGGTATCATTGCATTTTTAGTTAGAAAACACGAAAGTTCCGAAACATTAAAAATATTTCTTTTTGGAAATATCATTATACAAATTGGGTTATTCGTTATTGAATTGTTGGCATATTTTAATGGAATAATCACAAAACTATCAGGCATAATTCCAAACTTGACACTTCATATTTTGTTAGCAATAGGATTTGTTCACTTTTGGACAATATTAAAAATCAAAACCAATAAATAAGAAATATATGGCAGAGAATTCACATTTAGAAATTTGGGAAGCCTACGGTGCTTCTTGGAGTGAACCAAACGAAACAATTCGCAAAGAAACTTTACAAAAACAACTAATTTCTACCTGTAATTACACTGACCCAAATGTTGATATTTTGGGAATTGACAATCTTTCAGATTATATGGGAGAATTTCAAAATGGTTTTCCAGGTGCTAAATTTGTTGTAACTGACTTTAAAATACACCACAACCAAAGTTTAGCACATTGGAATATGGTTGATGGAAACGGTAACATTTTAAGTAAAGGAGCAAGTTTTGGAATATACAAAGACGGACAATTAACAAAAATGACAGGTTTCTTTTGGGACGCATAAAACCTATGAACATAGAAATATTTAGAGATTATTGTTTAAGTAAAAATGCTGTAACAGAAAGTTTTCCTTTCTCAAAACTACCCGAAGCATTAGTTTTTAAAGTAGCAGACAAAATGTTTACTGTAACTTATATTTCAGCCTTTGACAGCATTGCACTAAAATGTGATTCAGAATTGATTGATGAACTAAAAGCACAATATAGTGCAGTTGGTAAGCCTCCTTATTTTGATGAAAAACATTGGATTTCTGTAAGCATGGATGGTTCTGTGCCAGATAAAAAAATAATGGAATGGATAGATAATTCTTACAATTTGGTGGTGGCAAAATTACCAAAGAGTGCAAAAGCGAAATTTAATTTATAAAATAGTTGAAATTTTCGGTCACACCTTGTCAACCAATTTTGTCTAATCTAACGTAACCAAAATGAATTGGTTAGTTAAAACAATTAGACAATGGTAAAATTACAAAACACCACAACAAGGTATGTGAGCATTGGTGCTTCATACGACAAGGTATTTGACTACCTTACAAATCCACTTCTGTACAAAGAATGGTCAACAAACTTCATATCAGATGTAATGCTTGAAAATGGCGAACACTATGCTGTAACGCCAATGGGTAAAGTAAAATTTGTAGTAAAGGGCGACAAACAAACAGGAAACATTGATTTGTTTTTTGGCGATGCTCCTTTTCCAATTCCGACAAGGCTTTTAAGAAATGCCGAAGGTGTTACTTATTTGTTTACAATTTTCCAAGCTGATGGAATGCCCGACCAAGCTTGGGAGCCAGGCATTGTAGGTCTAATTGAAGAATTGGAAATCCTTAAAAACAAATTTTAATGATGAAGAAGAATATTATAGCAACATTACTTGGCTTTATAGCCACATTCATTGCAAACACAGTATTAGCAATGACAATTATTGGTCCTTTCCTAAATGCAAAAATTGGTATTAGTCGAGACCCAGAAAAGGATGGATTAAACTTTCCAGCAATTTTGTTAGGTTATTTTCTTTTGACTATCGTATTAGTTTGGCTCGTTCCATTAGTAAAAGGGAAAACTTGGGTACAAAAAGGATTAATTGCAGGAGCAATGGCGGGACTTGCAGTAAATGTAGCAGGCCATTTAATTACAGCAGGATGGAGTATTGCAGATGGAACTTCTATGTTATTTGCAGGAATTATTGATAGTTTTGCAACAATAATTGGAGCAATAGTAATCGCATTTATTTTCAGAAACAATGAAGCAAAATAAAGACTTTGAAACATTAGTAAAGAAAGCAGTTGGGGGCGACAAAGTCGCCCTTAATGCTTTGTTGGAAGGT
Organism: Ferruginibacter sp.; assembly: GCA_013141435.1. Taxonomy (GTDB): domain Bacteria; phylum Bacteroidota; class Bacteroidia; order Chitinophagales; family Chitinophagaceae; genus Ferruginibacter. The sequence continues at coordinate 20,459 of JABFQZ010000027.1, read as the reverse complement.
ATTCAAAAATATATTTACAACATTTCAATTAAAATCTTGTTCCACCCAGAAAATGCAAAGGATGCAACACAGGAAATTCTAATTAAAATTGTAACTCATTTAAGCAGTTTTAATTTTGAAAGCAACTTTACAACTTGGACTTATAGAATTGCAACAAATTACCTACTCAATATTTTAGATAAAGAAAAAAGGCAACAACTTAACTTTGATGTTTTCGCAAAAGATTTAGAACAAGGGCTAAATCAAAATTACAATGCAAATACAGCCGAGAAAAAATTATTAGTTGAAGAAGTAAAAATCGGTTGTTCAACAGGAATGTTGCAATGTTTAGACGCAGAAAGTAGAATAACTTATGTAGTTGGCGAAATTTTAGAATTTAATTCAACAGACGGAGCATATATTCAAGACATTTCACCAGAAACTTTTCGTAAACGCCTTTCAAGAGCAAGAACTAAAATAAATGAGTTTACAAAACAAAATTGCGGCCTTGTGAACTCCGAAAATGCTTGCCGTTGCCATAAAAAAGTAGACAATGCTATTGCAACAAAGAGAGTAAATCCTAATCATTTATTATTTGCTTCAAAAGAATTAATTTCAAGTATTGCTGAAGTAGAAACGGCTACTGGGCTTATACAGTCAAACCCAAACTTTGAATATCCTGAACAAAGACTGAATGAAATAAAGAAAATTTTAGAAGTCACTTTCTAATTTTTCATTTCTTGCCAATTGGCAAGTCCTCTTCAATTTTCAATGCTCAACTTTGCGGTATAATTAATTAACTGCGTCTCTAAATCTTTTTAAAAAAATTATCCATTCAAAAGCATAATCTATCCATTCTTAAATAAATAGTGTCATCGCACCTTTGCATTGTCAATAATGACACAGAATTAAAATTATTTTAAATGGACGCATCACATTATTTAGCAACAACTTATTGGGTTATTGGAGTAAACATTATTTTTTTGTTTGCAACGCTTTGGCTTTTGAAAATTGGACGAGCAACCCAAACAACAAAATGGGTTTTTGGTTTAATTTCAATAGTTTGGATTATCTTCATTCATTTTGTTTTTAGCAACAAATTGCTTATTCCAATAGACATTTCGGGCGGAGCTTTTTATGCTTTGACACTTTCTTCTGCGACACTTGTATTAGTGTTTCTATATTTTTCGCCTCTCAAAAAAATATTTGATAATATTTCACAAGAAAATATTCAAATTGTTCAAGGCCTTCGAGTTTTTGTAGCATCGGGCTTTTTAATGGAAGGTGTTTTACAAGTTATTCCTGCTTGGTTTTCTATTATGGACGGCTTCCTTCACGTTTCATCAGGTTTTCTTGCATTATTAGCATCAATTGCAGTTGTTAAAAATAAAAGCTCAAAAAATCAACTATTATGGTTAGCAAACATAGTTGGTGTTTTAGACATTGTTATTATTGTAACCAGCATCAGCCTTGTGGTTTGGAAAGATTTAGGAGCTTTTCACAATATGCAATACGTTGTTTTTTACACAGGAGTATTACTACTTTGGTTTCATATCATATCAATTTCAAAACTTATAAAATCTAATAAATAAAATGGAAAAATTCACAGTTCCCACAAGAGAAAACGTTTCAGAGAATAATCAAGCATTATTTGACAATTTACAAAAAGCAGTTGGTTTTGTGCCAAATATGTATGCTTTCTTTGCTCATTCACCGTCTGCATTAGGTGATTACCTAACACTTCAAAATCGTAAAAATTCTCTAAATAATAAAGAAAAGGAAGTAATAAATTTAGTTGTAAGCCAATTAAACGGATGTAACTATTGCAAAGCTGCCCATACAGCAATTGGCAAAATGGTTGGCTTTACCGAAGAGCAAACTTTAGAAATTAGAAAAGCAACAATTTCTTTTAATCCAAAATTAAATGCACTTGTAAATCTTGCCAAAGAAATTGTAATCCACAAAGGCGAAGTTTTAGAAGTAACAAAAGATAACTTTTTTAAAGAAGGATATACTACTGAAAATTTAGTTGATGTTGTAATGACTGTTGGCGATAAAATTATAACAAACTATTTATTTGCAATTGTAAAAGTGCCAATAGATTTTCCAGAACCACAAGCAATATAAAAACTGAATTATGGAAATAGCAAACGGAGTACATCATTTTGATTGTGGACCATTCAATTGGTATCTCATTGAAGAAGAAGGACGATTAACATTAGTAGATGCAGGTTTTCCCGGTCATTATAGTGTTTACAAAAAAGGGCTTGAATTACTTGGGAAAAGTAATAAAGACATTGAAGCAATTATACTTACCCATGCCCACGCTGACCATATTGGTTTTGCTGAAAAAGTTAGGAAAGAGACTAATGCACAAGTTTATGTACATAGTGGCGATGCAAATATGGCTTGTAAGCCTTTGCAATTACCTTGGTTTGGCTTATTGTCTAATGCTTGGAGAGCATACACAGCAAAAATGTTGGGAGTTGCAATTGTAAACGGAGTTTTTACCTTGCCACATTTAACCAAAGTGCAAACTGTTACTGATGGGCAAATATTAGATGTGCCAGGAAAACCAAAAATATTACATACGCCAGGTCATACCGATGGAGAAATTGCTTTATTATTGGAAGATAGAAAAATTTTGATTTCAGGAGATACCATTGTTACAAGAAATTTACTGACAGGTGCATTAGGGCAACCACAATTAACAAATCCAATTTTAAATCACAATTATAAACAAGCAAAGCGGTCGTTAGATTTACTTCGTGAACTTGGTGAAGTAACAATGTTGTCAGGTCACGGCACACCGTGGATTGGTAATATGGATGATGCTGTAAATATTGCTTTGGAAAATTCTAAAAAATAAATATGAAAAACTTACTTATAAAACAGATGCAGTTTGAGCATTGGGCAAATACAGAATTACTAAAAACTTTAAAACAAGCAAACCCATTAAACGAAAGAGCGTTGCTTCTTTTTTCACATATTAATTCAGCGAATGCAATTTGGCTAAACAGGTTGAATGAAGTACCCGTTAGTAGTACTCTTTTTCAAAATCGTAGTTTATTAGAATGTGAACAATTGCTATATGCTAATATTGAAAATTGGACAAATTATTTAGAAAAAGTAAACGAGATTGAATTGGAAAGAGTTTTGGAGTTTGATTTCCCAATTGATGGATCAAAAAGAAGTTTACCCAAAAAAGAAGCAATTTTTCACATTACAAATCATTCTTCTTACCATCGTGGGCAAATCATATCATTAATAAAAAGCAATGTGGAAATCTTGCCAATGCTTGGCTATGTGTTTTTTGCAAGTAAAATTATTGAAAAGTAAAATGCCTAAAAACAATATAATATTTGCTTTTGTAATGGCAATAATAGTAACAAGCTACATAAGTTTTATTTTGGTTGCTGTTAATGCAGGTTTTCATAATAACTTCATTTTCATTTGGCTACGTAGTTGGTTAATTGCATTTGTTATTGCATTTTTCTCCTTGCTTTTTGTAGCACCAGTTATTAGAAAAAAACTAAAACTTTAATTATGCCTTACGTTAATATAAAAATCACAAAAGATGGCGTAACACCTGAACAGAAAGGACAGCTTATTAAAGGTGTTACAACTTTACTACAAAAAGTATTAAACAAAAACCCAACTACGACATTTGTAATTATAGAAGAAGTAGAAACCGATAATTGGGGCATTGCAGGCGAACAAGTAACAGCGAGAAGGAATAGAGAAAAGTAATTTTGTATTTTTGCATTATGATAGACCAAAATGTTTTCACATTAATCAACCAGCAAAACAGAAATCTTGCCTTTAAGATGTTTTCATTTTGCGACAATAGTCATTTTGACCATTTACAGCGAAACAATTTTTATTCATTAATTTGGGTAAAAGATGGAAATGGACTTTTAAAAGTTGATTTTTCAGAATATTTATTTCAAGCAAATGCCGTTTTTGCATTTGCACCATACCAACCTTTTATGTTTTCTACCGATAAAAAAATTAGTGGAATAGCTTTGCAATTTCATTCAGATTTTTATTGTATTCATCGCAATCCCAAAGAAACTAATTGCGACACTGTTCTTTTTAATAATATTTATCAAGAGCCATTTATTAACATTGATAATTTGACCGAAAACAAGTTGAACCAGCAATTAGAAGAACTAAAATTTGAAATACTTAATAAAGAAAATGATAATTACGAATTGTTAATCCCTAATCTAAAAATATTTTTAGTTACACTATCAAGAATAAAAGCACTTTCAAAAAGTAATGAGCCAATGTTTATTGAAGCTGAAACGCCTTTTATTTTACAGAACTTAAAAAACAAAATTGAAGAAAATTTCAAGCAAAAACATTCCCCAAGCGACTACGCAACACTTTTAAATATTTCGGCAAACGCCTTAGCAAAGTTGGTTAAAACGCACTACAATAAAACGCTAACTGACTTAATAACGGAGCGAATAATCATCGAAGCCAAACGAGAACTGTATATGACAAGTAAACCAATTAAAGAAATTGCTTGGCATTTAGGCTATTCAGACGAGTTCCATTTTAGCAGACTTTTTAAAACCAATACAGATATTTCACCTCAATTATACCGAGACACGGTAGGTTTTGCAAAAGCAGAATTGAATTAGCAGTAAGTTCAGTCTTATTTCTTGCCAATTGGCAAGTCCTTTTCATTTTTCTATTCTAAACTTTGCTGTATATTTAATTTCTCTACAAGAAAGCTACGAAACAAAAAGGAGAAAATAATCTCAAGTTTTGTCACAACCATATTTTCACTGTGTCTAATTATAAAAAGACATAGAAAATGAAGAAAACAGTATTACTCACAGTATCATTACTTTCAACAATTTGGGCATTTGCACAAAATAGCAAAATTGTAACAGAAGTAGTTATTTATAAATTTGCAGAAAGTAATAACTTTCAATTTGATACTTTACTGCTTGACTTTAGAAATAAAGTTTCAAGACTTAAAGGTTATAAAAATTATATAACCTTACAGGACAAAAATAATACAAACGTTTATATTGACATTTTACAGTGGGGCAATATCAGTAATGCAATATCTGCTTCAAATACCGTTAAAAACGAAGAGACTTTTAAACCATTCACTACTTCGATTGATAGCCTAATTGCTTATGGCGAATTTTATTCATTCAAATCATTCACAAATAATAAATTAAAAATAAAAATGACAAACAAAGTATCAGAAGTGGTAGTTTACCAACTTAAAGCCGACAAAGTCTCTGTATATTCAAATATTGCAGACACAACAAACAATTTTTTAAAAACTCAAAAAGGCTTCATTAGTCGAAAAATAATGCAAGACAATAAAGATTCAACAATTTTTATAGACATAGTAGAATGGGAAACAGTTGAAGATGCACAAAGTGCAATGCAAGCATCACAACAAGAAAAATCGTTAATACCTTTCTTTGAAGCAACAGAAAAAGTAATTACTTTTAGCCATTATACATTTTACAAGTAAATGGAAAATATTTTTAACAAAAAACATTCAGAGATTGAAGAAAACAAATTGATAAAAGATGCATTGGGCGGTTCAAAAATCGCCCTTGAGCATTTAGTGAAACTTCATTATAATTATATTTATAATGTTGCTCTTCGCTTCGTTTTAAGCCCAGCTGATGCAGAAGATTTAACTCAAGAAACAATAATTAAAGTCATAACAAAACTTGCACAGTTTAATCAGAAATCTGATTTTAGAACTTGGCTTTATAGAATAGTGTTTAATCACTTTCTGAATAGCAAAAGGCAAAATATGGAGCAAGTTGTATTTGCTTTCGATGAGTATGGCGAAGCGTTAGATAATGTTCCATTTCAAGAATTAACTGAACAAGAAGAAATTGATTTAAAAGAGCAAATTGAAGATGCAAAAATTGGTTGTATGACAGGAATGCTACTTTGCTTAAGCAGAGAACAACGGCTAATTTATATACTTGGAGAAATTTTTGAAATTGAAAGTAAGAAAGGTGCAGAACTTTTAGAAATAACAGCCGAGAACTTTCGACAAATATTATCAAGAGCAAGAAAGGATCTTTACAATTTCATGAATAACAAATGTGGTCTAGTGAATGTCGAAAATCCTTGTCGCTGTCCCAAAAAAACAAAAGGGTTTATTCAAGCAGGCTGGGTAAACGAAGCTAACTTGCAATTCAATAATAATTTTATACATAAAATCTCTTCAGTTGCCATCCACAAATCTAACCAATGCGACAACTTGCTTGAAGAAAAATATGGGTTACTTTTTAAAGACCATCCTTATTACGACAAAGACAAATCCAACGAGTTGATAACTTTAATAGTTTCTGACCCCAATATTAGAGATATTTTTTTTCTATAAATTTATTCGATTATTAATTTTTCATTTCTTGTCAATTGGCAAGTCCTCTTCAATTTTCTATGCTCAACTTTGCGGTATAATTAATTTACTGCAATGGATTTACCAATTTATGTTTATTTAGTTTTTGGACTTACAGTCTTTTCGGCTATACTTTTGTTTTACAAAGCCACCAACTTTTCCAAATCATTTTTAACCTTAATTATTGTTTGGATCATATTCCAAACTATCATCTCAATTTTAGGGTTTTACAAAATTGCCAATACTATTCCGCCACGGTTTGGTTTGCTCATTATTCCACCTTTAATACTAACTATTATAAGGTTCAACACTAAACGTGGTAAACAATTTATTGATAACTTAAACATAAAAACGCTTACACTTTTTCACACTTTACGAATACCAGTTGAATTGGTATTGTATTGGTTATTCATTCATAAAGCAGTACCCGAGTTAATGACATTTGAAGGAAGAAATTTTGATATTTTTTCGGGTGTTACAGCACCACTTGTTTATTATTTTGGTTTTGTTAGAAAATCATTGAGCAGAAACATTTTGCTACTTTGGAATTTTATTTGCTTGGCTTTGCTTTTCAATATTGCTTTTAATGCAATACTTTCTTTGCCAAGTGCATTTCAGCAATTTGCTTTCGACCAGCCTAATATTGCTATTCTACACTTTCCATTTGTGCTGCTTCCTTCGGTATTAGTGCCATTGGTTTTGTTTTCACATTTAGCTTCAATTCGTCAACTTTTGTACAATAAAAATATTTAAGAATGAAAGAGAAAATACTAATAACATCAGCAACAGGCAAAACAGGTTTTGAAGCCACAAAGCAATTATTAAAAGATGGTTACCCTGTTAGAATTTTAGTGCGTTCCAAAAATGCAAACGCACTTTTTTTACAAAAATTAGGTGCAGAAATTTGTATTGGTAACTTAACAGATAAAAACGATTTGAACAATGCTTTAAAGGATATTAAAAGGGTGTATTATTGTCATCCCTTTATTCCCAATTTATTAGAAAACACAAAACTATTTATTCAATGTGCCAAAGAAAACAATATTGATGCCATAGTAAATCTTGGGCAATGGTTAGCAGAGTTTGACAATCAAAAAAGTATTCATACAAAAGATATTCAGTCATCTTACAAAGAATATGAGCATTCAGGTCTAAATGTTATTCAATTAATACCCGGCTTTTTTGCTGACAATACATTTTTTGTTACAGAATTCGCCATTCAATTAGGTTTAATGCCCTTACCTTTTGGAAAAGGAAAAAATCCACCAATTTCAAATGAAGATTTAGGTTTGGTTATTGCATCATTATTAAAAAACCCAACACCATATTTTGGAAAAAGATTAAGACCTACAGGATCACAATCTTTAACACCAAATGAAATGGCAGAAATATTTTCAAAAGTAGTAAATCGCAAAGTACGATATATTAATATTCCAGAATGGATGTTTATCAAAGCAGGCTTCTTTTTTGCCAAAGAAATGAATTTAGATGCTTTTACCATTTCACAAGTTCGTCATTATATGAAGGAATATCAAACTAATAAATTTGATGGTACTACTAATATTGTAAAAGAATTGACAGGCAAAGAGCCCGATAGTTTTGAAACCATTGTAAAAAGTTATGTAGATAATTCTCCTTATAAAATGCGAAGTTTTTCAAATTGGCTTTTAGCAATGAAAAAGTTTATGGCACTTCCAATGCAATCGGCTTTAAGTGTAAAAGAATTAGAAAAGTATAATCAATGAAAAATTATAACTACCAAAAATTTGCTAATAAAGAGTACGACCTTGTACATTCATCAGGCATTTCTACTGGAGAATTTATTCAAGACTTTTCATTCTTAACATTAGACGGAGAAACTAAAAAACTTTCCGACTTTACAGATAAACCTATAATTTTAGAAACAGGAAGTTTAAGTTGTGGAATGTTTGCAGGACAAAGCAAAGCAATGAATCAATTGGCAACAGAAAACAAGGATTTTCATTTTTTATTATTGTACGTTAGAGAAGCACATCCAGGCAAATTAGTTAATGCACACAATAACATTGAGCAAAAATGTAATTTAGCCAACCGACTTTATACAGAAGACAATATAGAAAATCGAACAATAATTATTGACGATATTAATGGAACAGTTCATTCTATTTTGGGGGCATTACCCAATATGGTATTTATTATTGACACCAATAGACAGATTATTTTTAAAGACGAATGGAACAATGTCAAAATATTGCAGAATGCAATACAGGAATTTAGAACTACAAAAACACCACAACAACAAAAATGGACAATGCTTCCATTTCCTAACGTACCAATAGAATACAAAATTTTTAAACGTGCAGGTTGGGATGCAGGAATTGACTTTATTAAAGCATTACCAAAATTAATCTACTCACATTTATTAGGTGGTTTATGTGGAAAGTTTTCCCAAATTGCTAAACGATCAGGACAAAATCCGAAGAATGCCAGCCACTAACAGCAGTTTGGCAAAAGTGGGACTTCAGTGCTAAATTTGAGCATGGGAATTCTATTGAACATTTGTACTTCGTTTTCCCACCTTCGCAAAGCCGCAAAACGTTGTGTGCCGTATTATTTCCACACATTGTTAAAGAACGTCTCTAACTTTTTTGGGTCAAGTTTTTTGTCAGTTCTAACTCCACTACAAAGGTCAAGTCCAAATGGTTGTACTTGGTCAATTGCTTGCCTTACATTTTCCGAAGTCAGTCCACCTGCAAGAAAAACAGGAACTTTTGATTGCTCTACAATTTTCCTACTCAATTCCCAATTATGAACTCTCCCTGTGCCACCAAGTTCTTTAATTTCTAAATTTGGATTTCCGCTGTCCAAAAGTAGAGCATCTACCGAGTATGAAATTCTTACAGCTTCGTCAATCGTCTTTTCGTCTATAACATGTATTACTTGTACTATTTTAATTGCTGGTAATGCCTCTCTAATTTTTTCATACTTTCCTTCTTTGAGTTCGTCAACTATTTGAATAGTGTTTGTTAAAGTTCGTAAGTGATGTTTAATAATTTCGTCTGCCGAAGTTTCACTTGTCAGCATAAAAGTTGAAATTGCTGGTGGAACATTTTTAGTAATTGTCAAAATTTCTTCGTCTGTAATTACTCCTGGTCCACTTGGCATATTTGCAACAAGTCCTAACGCAGAAGCACCAAACTTAATTGCCATTCTTGCTTCGTCTGTCGAACTGATGCAGCAAATTTTTACTCTAGTTACCATCGTCTATTTTAATTATTGTCTAATGAATGTAAGGGTTCTCAAAAATGGCACTCAACATGGAGCTTTGTAAAATTATGACTAAAATGTCATCAATATCAATTCGTAATTCTATTTGGCATTAGTTGTTAACTTCAAATTTTGTAACATTATTAAACTTCGGTTTCAGCACATTTTTCAAATTCCCCCAATTATCACAAATTCCAACTCATTACCAAAAATTTAAGCCGCACACTCTATCCTAACAAATAGATTACTTAAATACAGCACCTAAATAAAGAGCCAAATAGCATATTGTTATTATGAGTTACAAATAGTTTAATTAGTTGCTACTATATCGGTATAAAACTTTCTATAAGTTAAAAATTACATATCAAATTATAAAAATAGCATTGTTATTACTCAAAAAAACTGAACGATAACAACAAAATATTAATGTTAAAAACATAATATTCAATAATATACACACAACAACCTTCTAAAAGCTAATGCTATATTTAAACCCAACTTGCTATACCATTATAAAACCGTACCTTTGCGCCCTCAAAAACAAGCTATAAGTAATTTTATAGCACAATATAATACAAATGAATATTCGCAACATCGCAATTATTGCCCACGTAGATCATGGAAAAACAACCTTGGTCGACAAAATTTTACACTCTACAAAAGTATTTAGAGACAACCAAGAAACTGGAGAATTGATAATGGATAGCAACGATCTTGAAAGAGAAAGAGGCATAACCATTTTTAGTAAAAATGCTGCAGTAGTTTATAACAACCATAAAATAAATGTAATAGATACTCCAGGGCATAGCGATTTTGGTGGCGAAGTAGAAAGAGTATTAAAAATGGCAGATGGTGTGGTGTTATTAGTAGATGCATTTGAAGGACCAATGCCACAAACCCGTTTTGTATTGCAAAAAGCATTAGCATTAGGTCTAAAACCAATTGTAGTAATAAATAAAGTAGATAAAGAAAACTGTAGGCCAGATGAAGTGCATGATGCCGTTTTCGAATTATTTTTTAACCTAGATGCTACCGAAGCTCAATTAGATTTTCCTACCTATTATGGTTCGGGCAAAAATGGCTGGTTCAACGATTCGTTAACACAAATAGACAATATTTTTCCGTTGTTAGATGGCGTAATAAAATACGTGCCAGCACCAAAAGTAAACGAAGGCTATTTACAAATGCAAATTACTTCGTTAGATTATTCATCATTCCTTGGTCGTATAGCAGTTGGTAAAGTAGCAAGAGGTGTAATAAAAGAAAACCAACAAATAGCATTAATGCAAGCCGATGGTAGCATTAAAAAAATGAAAATAAAAGAGCTTTATGTTTTTGAAGGCATGGGCAAAAAGAAAGTATCAGAAGTAATAGCAGGCGATATATGTGCAGTAGTAGGCTTAGAAGAATTTAACATTGGCGATACCATTGCCGATGTAGAAAACCCCGAAGCATTACCAGTAATAAGTGTAGATGAGCCAACAATGAGTATGTTATTTAGTATTAACAACTCACCATTTTTTGGTAAAGAAGGCAAGTTTGTAACCAGTCGCCACCTTAGAGATAGATTGATGAAAGAAACCGAAAAAAATCTTGCATTACGTGTAGAAGATACCGATGGTGCAGATAGTTTCTTGGTATTTGGTCGTGGCATTCTTCACCTTGGTATATTAATAGAAACCATGCGTAGAGAAGGCTTTGAGCTTACCGTTGGTCAACCACAAGTATTGGTAAAACATATAGATGGTGCAAAAAATGAGCCTTATGAAAACTTGGTAGTAGATGTACCAGCAGAGTTTAGTGGTAAAGTAATAGACCTAGTTACACAACGCAAAGGCGAAATGCTAATCATGGAAACCAAAGGCGAAATGCAGCATTTAGAATTCGACATACCGTCTCGTGGGCTCATAGGTTTGCGTAGTACCATGCTTACAGGCACAGCAGGTGAGGCTGTAATGGCACATCGTTTTACCGAGTACAAACCTTGGAAAGGCCCAATACCTGGTCGCAACAATGGTGTATTGCTTAGCAAAACAACCGAAAAAACTACAGGCTACTCCGTAGATAAATTGCAAGATAGAGGACGCTTTTTTGTAGACCCAGGAGAAGATGTTTACGTAGGGCAAATTATTGCTGAACATATAAAACCAGGCGATTTAGTAGTAAATGCTACCGAGGCAAAAAAACTTACCAACCACCGTGCAAGCGGAAGCGATGATGCAAGCAAAGCAGCACCAAAAATTTTGATGACATTAGAAGAATGTATGGAGTACATACAAGCCGATGAATGTATAGAAGTAACACCAAAAAGCATACGCCTACGCAAAACAATTTTAGATGAAGATGCTCGTAAAAGAGTAAGCAAATCTATGAACGCAGAGTTGGCATAAGATTATTTTAATATTTTAAACTCCCGATTATTGTACAATAATCGGGAGTTTTTTTTAACCTATAAGGTCTATTTGAAGACCTTATAGGTTAAAAAAAAGAAAAGTATCATGTATCTATATTTTGGAGCATGAGCATAAGAACCAAAAATGAACAATTGTATCCGCCTTTCTGTAGTAGTGCTGCAAGCAAGTAAATTAATAATTTAGGGCTTGTACTTTGCAGCAGCTACTACTGCCAATGCGGGCTATGCCCAGCAGCAAATCTTTATTCAACTTTTTTTGTGCTCAAAAATAAAACTAACAAAAAAATTATTGCTTTCTCAAAGAATAAATAACCGTATCCAAAAACCTACCATCAAAAAATTCATTTTCTATTAAATGTGCTTCTTTTACAAAATTATTTTTTTCTAAAACCCTAGCCGAAGCTATGTTTTCTGGCGCTATAATGCCTTCTAGCGAATGCATATTCATTTGGTTAAAACCAAAATCTACCATCATTTTTACCGCTTCGGTGGCAATACCTTTGGCATAATATTCTGGCAGAAGCATATAGCCAATCTCACTTCTATAATGCTCCCATCGTATTCTATAATGGCCTATAATTCCAATTAGCTTTGTGTTTCCTTTTAAAGTTATGGCCCAATTGCAAGCCTCATTTTTTTCTAAATTATCTTGCAGTATTTTTATATATGCTAATGCTTCATCTTTTGTATTGCACAATGGCCGAGGTATATACTTCATTATATCTGCATTACTTCGCAATGCAAATATTTCATTTACATCAGCAGCTATAATTTGCCTTAACAATAACCTATCCGATTCTACATTTTGAAATGGCAAGAAAGAAAAATTTTCCATAGCTAATTTTTATAATTTATTTTAGTCACTCAAAACTTTCTTTTTTTGAGCCTCAAATTCCTCTTTCGTTAAAACACCATTTTGATAAAGTTTGTATAACCTTTCTATTTCTAAAGAAGCATTTTCAACTTTCTGTTTTCTAAATTCGGCAGGCACAATTATTTCGCTATCGCCAACTACAGATTCTATAGCTTTATCAAAAGCTACATGTAAATTTACGCCTCCTTTAGAGCCATCTTTATAGATAATAGAACCTATAATGGTAATGTATCCATTTCCTAAAGAAGAAATTCCGAAATTCTTTAATTTTCTAATTTTTACTATTGTATTTGCTACATAAAAACTAGTTATATCTCCTTTTATATTTACAAACCTAAAAGTGCCTTTAGGTCCTTTTCCTACACCCATTTGTAAGTTTTGACCCTTATACATTTTAAAACCATTGCTTGTATAAAGTGTATCGTTTTCAAAACGTCCAGTGCATTTTTGAGCAATTGAAAATAATGGAAAAAATAATAAAATCACAAGAAATTTTTTCATAAAAAAAATAAAATAGTTAATTAATTTACCTCCTACTTGCAATAAGCAAATTCAAATCGGTAAATTTTAAATTAAATTTTTGGCTCAAATGAAAATTAGTTAATGAGCCTTTAAACATATAAATACCTGTGCGTATATTTATTTTATGCCAAATAGTTTTATCTATTCCACCATCATCTGCTGTTTCTATTAGCAAAGGCATAAGTACATTGCTTATAGCTTGCGATGCAGTACGAGCAAAACTGCTAGGAATATTGGGTACACAATAATGTATTATATCATATTTTTTAAAAATAGGGTTTTTGTGAGTAGTAGCTTGGCTGGTTTCAAAACAACCACCATGATCTATACTAACATCTACAATTACACTACCTGGTCGCATATTGCTCACCATTTCGTCGGTTACTATTAATGGTGTACGTCCGCCATCATTGCCCAAAGCGCCCACAGCTACATCGCATGTTTTTAATTGCTTTGCAAGTATTTTTGGCTCTATTACCGATGTCCACAGCCTGCCACCAATATTATTTTGCAATCTTTTTAAGCGGTAAATACTATTATCGAAAATTTTTACACTTGCGCCAATTGCTAAAGCCGTACGTGCAGCATATTCTCCTACAATGCCTGCACCAATAATAATAACTTTAGTAGGCGGTATGCCACTTATACCGCCTACCAATACGCCCTTTCCGTTATTAGCATTGTTTAAATACTGGCCAGCAATTAGCATTACTGCCGAGCCGGCTATTTCACTCATACTTCGTACTATTGGGTTATGGCCACTATCGTCTTTTAAATTTTCGAAACTTAATGCTGTAATTTTTTTAAGCATCATTTTTTCTAAAATTTCTTGCTTCATTTCGGCTAAATGTATTGGCGAAATTATGTATTGATTTAGCTTTAAAAATGCACATTCTTCTATACTTACTGGTGCACTTTTTACAATAATATCTGCTTCAAAAACTTGTTCTTTATTCAAACAAATTTTAGCACCTGCTTCGCTATAATCATTATCGCTATAATGTGCACCAATACCTGCATTGGTTTCTACACAAACCTTGTGGCCATTTGCTACTATTACACTTACAGCATCTGGCGTAAGTGCAATCCTATTTTCATTAAATGAATCTTCTTTTGGAATACCAATAAAAAGCGATCCTTTTTTGGGTTTTATATCCAAAGTTTCTTCTAAAGTTTCGTATGTAAGCGATGGTAATACAAAAGGGTTGGTAGTAGCCATAATAACGTAGTAAATTATTTAATTGTGTACAAAGATAGTTGTCAATATTAAATTTGGTAAAGGTAGTTACAAGCAATTTACTATTTTATTTCTAGCCTTCGCTCATTATTTCCAGAAAGAGTTAGATAGCAGTGCACTACATCTATTGGAAATAATTCGGGTGTAATTTCGGGCCACTCTACCAAGCATAAATTACCACTATAAAAGCAATCCTCTACTCCTGCATTTATGGCTTCTTGTTCATTTTTTAATCTGTATAAATCTAAATGGTAAATAATATTACCATTATTACTTTTATATTCGTTTATGATAGAAAACGTAGGGCTACTTACAGCCGATTTTATATCTAATGCATTACAAATAGCATGTACAAAAGTTGTTTTGCCTGCTCCCATTTGTCCATGCAAGGCTATAACTTTTTTCTGCCCTATTTCTTTTATAAAATTTTGAGCAACTTTATTTATTTCTTCTAACAAAAAATGTACATCCATGTTGCAAAGATAATTTTCTAATTGAGTAATTAAATATGAATAATGCACAATAATTTTGCAATATGGAAACAATTGATTGGAAAGTAGAAGGAATGACATGCAGCAATTGTGCATTGAGCGTATCTAACTATTTGAAAAAAGAAGGGTTAGAAGATATAAAAGTAAACCCAATAACAGGCGATGTAAGTTTTACTGTTGTTGAAAATAACAACGACAATATTTTAAAACAAGGTATAAAAAAACTGGGTTATAAAGTTATTGATAAAAAAGAGCCATTCGTTGTAGAAAAAAAATCTTTTTTAAGCAATAATAAACAGCGGTTTCTTTTTACATTGCCATTTACAGTAGTGCTCATGCTTCATATGTTGCCAGCGCCATTGCATATACATGCGCTTATGAACCCTTGGGTGCAGCTTGCTTTGTGTCTTCCTGTATTTTTGATAGGCATGTATTTTTTTGGTCAAAGCGCTGTAAAAAGTTTATTACATGGCATTTCTAATATGAATTTGCTAATTACCGTAGGTGCATTAGCTTCATTTATTTATAGCCTTGTAGGCGCTATATTTCATCTTGGCGAATCGTATTTGTTTTTTGAAACAACAGCTTCCATAATTACATTGGTTTTTTTAGGCAATTATTTAGAAGAAGCATCTATACAATCTACCCAAAAAGCTGTACGTACACTTACAGCATCGCAAAAAGTAATGGCTAATATGATTGCTTTTGATGATGAACATAAAGAACAAATTTTTGCAATTGAAAATATTTTTTTAAAAAATGGTGATCTGGTTTTAATAAAAAATGGTGAGCAAGTACCAGCCGATTGCAAAATATTGTGGGGCGATTGTTTGGTAAACGAAGCTATAATTACAGGCGAAAGTTTACCATTAGCAAAAACAAAAAAAGATTTTTTGATAGGAGGTAGTGTATTAGAAAATGGATTAATAAAAGCACAAGTAACAGCAGCAGGTAAAGATACTGTACTATCTGGTATTGTAAAAATGGTAGAAGATGCACAAGCCGAAAAACCACCTATGCAACTATTGGCAGATAAAATAAGTGCCATTTTTGTACCTACAGTTATTGTACTTGCGGTAGCCACATTTTTATTAAATTATTTTGTATTTGATATTAGTAGCAACAATGCACTAATGAGAGCAATAGCTGTATTGGTAATATCTTGCCCTTGTGCTATGGGGCTTGCAACCCCTGCTGCCATTGCCGTAGGGTTAGGCAGAGCAGCAAAAAAAGGAGTGCTTTTTAAAAATGCATCGGCATTAGAATTGTTTAAAACCATTAAACAAGTTGTATTCGATAAAACAGGTACACTTACAACTGGTCATTTTTCAATCCAAAATTTTAATACCACTATTGATGAAATAACTTTTAAAAATATTGTTTACTCATTAGAAAAAATATCGAACCACCCAATAGCTAAAACTTTTATAGCATGGAAAACAAACGACGCCATTAATTGGAAAAAAATAGAAGAAATAAAAGGGCTGGGCATAAGAGCAATAGATAATGAAGGCAATGTATTTGAAGCAGGCTCTTTTAAAATATTGGCCGCAAAAAATACCGACCAACATAATATTTACCTAACAAAAAATGGCATACAAATTGGTTGGATAGATGTGCAAGATGAAATACGCCCCGAAGCAAAACAAGTAATGGCTTGGTTGCACAATAAAAATATAAAAACTATTTTGCTTAGTGGCGACACTGCTATAAAATGCGAAACCATTGCCAAACATCTTGGCATAAATGAAGTATTTGCAGAGCAAACACCAGCACAAAAAATGGATAAAATTGCATCATTAAATGCAACCACACCTACAGCAATGATAGGTGATGGTATAAATGATGCACCAGCATTAGCAAAAGCTACATTAGGTATAACGCTTAGCGAAGCATCGCAGGTAGCTATGCAAAGCGCCGATGTAATTTTGATGAATAGTGGTATTAAAAACTTACCACTTGCTCTTGGCCTTGGCAAACATACTTTTATAACAATACAACAAAATTTATTTTGGGCATTTATTTATAATATTGTTGCTATACCTATTGCAGCATTTGGCTTACTTACACCCACACTTGCAGCACTGGCCATGGGCTTTAGCGATATTGTATTGGCTGTAAATAGTGTTAGGTTATTTGTAAAAAAAGTAATTTAACTAAACTTATACAAAAATATACTTCTATTTTTCTGTCGTTATAGAAAAATAACTATACACCTTAGAAAAAACACTACTATTTAATAGTGGTTTGGGTTACCAAATTCATTTTTCATCTGCTATACTTTTGTTTTATACAATAATTGTTTCACTAATGCGTTAGTGTAATACATGTTATATGATACTAGGTGATAAACCCCCAAAAACTACCACATTTTATATGAAAAAAAAATTACTTATTCTAAAATTGCACAGTTTTTTATTGTTATGTTTTACATTTTTTGCGCAAAATATTTTTGCGCAAACAGTAACTTATACCTCATCTGGCTATTGGACATGCCCCATAGGTGTAACTGCAGTAACAGTGCAAGCTTGGGGTGCAGGTGGTTCAGGTGGACCAGGTAGTGCTACCAGATGTGGTGGTGGTGGAGGTGGTGGGGCATATACAACAGGAACATATACTGTTGTACCAGGTACTACTTATGGCATTACTGTTGGTGTAGGCGATTGGGGCTGGCCTGGAGCAAACGGTGTTACTGGAGGCCAATCTGACTTTGCTGGTGCTAATATTGCCTTGGGTGGTACTGGTGGTGGTATGGCTACAACAATTAATGGAGCAGGAGGAGCAGGTGGAGTTTCTGCAGGTGGTGCAAGCGATAAAAAAGGAGGCAACGGAGATGTAGGTCCAAATAATACAACATCTGGTGGCGGTGGTGGTGGTGCAGGCACTGGTGGTAATGGTAGAAATGCTACTGGAGCAACTGCTGGAGCTTTGCGAAATACTGGTGGAGGGGCTGGTGGAGCAGGTGTTACTGTTGTTAGCTGGGGTACTGCTGGCAATATTTATGGTGGTGGTGGTGCAGGTGGTAGAGGCGCTACTGAAGGTGGTGGAAAAGGAGCCGATGGACAAGTAATACTTACTTACACAACATCTTGTGTTACACCTACTGCTCAGCCAACGGGGTTGGTACTAAAAGCAATATCTACTACTGCAATTAATGGCACTTTTACCTTTTCGGTATCTGCTACAAATTATTTAGTAGTACGCACTACTACAGCAGCAGCGCCTACTAATCCTAGTAGTGGTACAAGCTACGCAATAGGCAGTACAGCATTAGGTGCTACTACTTTAGTTATAGATAATGATGACAATACTACATTTACCTCTACTGGACTTGCAGCTGGTACTCAATATTGGTATTGGGTGTATGCTTTTCAAACTGGTTGTGGTACAAATAGATATCTAACCACATCGCCACTTACTGGCAATGTTACAACACTTACTACAGGCGGTACAAGAAAATATTGGAATGGTGCAGGTGTTGCTGGTGGTACAGCAGGTACAAATTTTAATACTGGAGCTAACTGGATTCCTACTTCAGCACCCACAGCTGGCGACGATTTAATTATGAACCTTGATGATGTTGCAGCAGCATATACTGTAAGTTTGTCTGCAAACACTACTATAAACTCTCTTACTATAAATGGCATTGGAGCAATTACAACATTTATGCCATTTATATTAGATATTAATAGCAGAACATTTACTACAACAGCAAACCTTACTGTTATAAATGCGGCATCTTGTACTGGCACAAACGTTACAAGAAGTTACGAAATAACAGTATCTAGCACCACTGGCAGTATTTTAATTGGTGGAGATTTGTTATGCAAAATTGCTAGTACAACTGCTTACCCTAACAATGCACAAAATGCAAATAGTATTAATATTATTAATGGAAACATAATGACTGTAACTGGTAATACACTAGCAAATTCATTAAACGAAAGTAGTTATTCAAGAATTGCTTTTCAGGCTGGTAATACTGCAGTTACTACATTTGTAGGTAATTGTGTGTTAGATGATGGTACATCTGCACAAAGAGGACAAAGTGCTTTTTCCAAATGGCAAGGAAATACATTAACTTTGCAAGGTGTAAATAATACTGATGTATGTAAATTTATAATGAAAGGTAATTTAACCTTAGGCGAAACTTCCTCCACTGTATTGTTTGATGCAGGCACATTAAGTTTTGAAGGTACATCTCCTCAAGTAGTTACAGATAAATTAAAATTATATTATTTTGTACCAGGTAATATTGCAATAGGTAATAGTGCAGGTACCATAAACCCTACAGTAACCTTTACTGCATCTACATACGGCGCTTCACCTTTTGCAGGCTATCCATTTATTAAACCAATAAATAATTTAACTATTTATGGTAGCTCTACTATGAATATTGATGCTGGGCAGGCAATAGATAATAATAAGCAAAATACAAATGCCACCACTTACCAAGGTACACTTGCTATACCAGCCAATGGTACACTCAATTGTAGCGGTGGCGATATGGGTATGAATCAAACAAGCAATTTCCCATCAAACTATGCTAATTATAATTTAAGTGCCGCTAGTACAGTAAACTTTAATGGTCTTATTAGCCAAGAAATACCAGGTTTTGCAGAAAATGTGAATAATTATGGTTTTTTAACTTTAAGTGGTAGTGGAATAAAATACCCTTCGCTAATTGTGTCGGTAGCAAGCGATATGCACAGAAAAGCAGGTGCTACCTTTAATGCTGTAGGTGGTAGAATTATTTTTTCGGGTACAACAGCTCAAAAATTTTGGGCAGAAACTGGTACTAGCCAAACCACTTTTTACGATGTTACCAACAACAATACCAGTGCAGCAGGTTTATCGGTTGACTCTAGCTTTAACGTAAAAAACGAAATAAAATTAACTACAGGTACAAAAACAACACTTAATACTGGCAATATTACGCTTCTCTCTACTTCAAGCAGAACAGCACATGTGGCAGATTGTGCTGGTACTGCACCAACAATTGTATATAATAGCACTTATCGTTTTATTGTAGAGCGTTATTTGGCAGGGTACAAAGCTTGGCGTTTTTTAGCTGCACCAATTTTACCTTTTACTTTAGATGCAACTACCCCTTCCGTGGCTACAGCATGGAGAGAAAACGTTAGTGCCCTTTCATCTACTGGCTATGGTACTTCCATTACAGGTCCATCGGGTCCAAATGCCGAGTTAGATTATTATACCCAGCGTGGCTCTATGAAATACTACAATGCTAGTAGCAATACTTGGGTAGAATTAACCAACACCACTACTACCAAAATAGC
>JABFQZ010000025.1 GCA_013141435.1 Ferruginibacter sp. | reverse complement strand
CGCTTTTTTTTATCTTTTTCATATACAAAAGAAGTTTAGTGAAACGACTTTCACTAAACTTCTTTCAAGACTGATAAAAACATTGAGTTCTAGAGGATTTTACCAACTATTTTTCAGTATTATACCCATTTTTTAGATTATAGAAATTATTTGTTTATGTTCGTTAATTTTTTACTTATTGCCACCATTCATTTTTGCTTCAATACTTAAAGTGGCATGAGGTACTGCACGTAATCTTGCTTTATCTATTAATTTACCAGTAACTCTACACACACCATAGGTTTTGTTTTCGATACGTATAAGTGCTTTTTCCAAATGATCTACAAATGTAATTTGGCGACTAGCCATTTGGCTAAGTTGTTCTCTCTCCATACTCAAACTTCCATCTTCCATTGTCATATAACGACCATCGCCATCATCGCCACCCATATCATCTTTACGAGTAAGTAATCCTTGTAAATAAGCTAATTCCTTTTTGGCAGAGCCTAGTTTTCTTTGAATTAGTTCTTTAAATTCTGCTAGGTCAGCATCATTATATTTTACAATTTCGGCTCCACGGTCCACTGTAATTTTATCTAAAACAGATTTTGTAAAATCTGGTTCGTATTTACGAGAAACTGTAGAATTTATTTTTGGCATTACCAAAGGTTTTTTTGTTTCTGGTTTCGGTATAGCCCTAGCTTTATCTTTAACTTTTTTATCGGCTACTGCTTTTGCCAAGGCTTTTAAGTGATCTGGCTTAGCTATAGGTTTAATTTCCACTTTTGAAACTTTTACGACTACTTTTTTCTCTTCGATTTTTTTACTCAATTTTTTTGGTTGTATTATAGGTGTAACAGATTTTTTTAGAACTACTGGCTTTACTGCTTTTTTTGCCACACCTTTTGAAGCTACTTTTTTTGCTGGAGGTAATACTTTTTTAGTAGGTGTTGCTATTTTTTTGGCAGGTGTTGCTATTTTTTTAGCAGGTGTTGCTTTTTTTGCAACTACTTTTTTTGTAGGCGTTGGTTTTTTAGGAGCTGCTGCTGCCTTCTTTGCCACAATTATTTTTTTAGATGGCACAGGCTTTTTTGCAACAGCTACCTTTTTTACTGTAGCGGCTACTTTTTTTACAGGTGCAAGTACTTTTTTTGCAGGTGTTGCTTTTTTTGCAACTACTACTTTTTTAGCCACTGGCTTTTTTGCTGCTACTTTTGCAGCTGGTTTCTTTGTTGCCATAACTTTTCGTTATTTTTTTATAACAATAACATTAAGCATGCATTCATTTATTTCAATTTGTGTACCACCAATATTTTGAGGAACAAAATCAATAGAATCTGCTAATATTTCGGCGCAAATGTACGCTTTATATTCTATTATTGATGCATACATTGCCTTATTTTCATTTATTTGTACTGCAATCCTATCTGTAAGCTCAAAACCACTCTCCTTTCTTATTGTTTGGAGTTTGTTTACAAACTCACGGGCATTTCCTTCTTTTTGTAGCTGATCTGTAATAGTAATATCTAATGCCACAGTTAAAGTACCTTTAATTGCAATTTCGTATCCTGGTATTTCGTCTGTTATTATCTCAATATCATCGGCATTTAAAACAATTTGTTCATCATCCTTCGCTATGCTTTCATCTTTTAGTATAAAATTACCTTTTTGTATTTTTGAAATTGTATCGTCATTCATTTTGGCTATTTCCGCAGATGCCCACTTCATTTTTGCACCAAGGCGTTTGCCCAAAGTTTTAAAATTTGCTTTTGCTTTTTTACGAATAAAATCATTGTCAGCAGCTAATATTTCTATTTCTTTGATATTGGTTTCGGTTTTTATGATATCTTCTATTAATTTTATATTAGTAACCATTTCGGCATCTTGCGCTGGTATAAATATTTTTTGTAGTGGTTGTCGCACTTTTATATTTACTTTTTTGCGAAGCGATAATACCAACGAAGAAGCATCTTGTGCTAACTGCATTCTTTTTTCTAAAGCTGCATTTATTACAGTTGAGTCAGAAACAGGGTACAAACTATGATGAACAGATGCATCTTCCATTCTACCACTTATATTATTTAGGTTGCTGTACAACCAATCTGCAAAAAAAGGTGCTATTGGAGCTATCAATCTACTAATTGTTTCCAAACACTCATATAAAGTTTGGTAAGCAGCTATTTTATCATGCTCGTATTCGCCTTTCCAAAAACGACGACGACACAAGCGTACATACCAATTGCTCAATAAACTATCCACAAACTCTTCAATTGCTCTGCCTGCTTGTGTAGGTTCGTATGCATCAAAATTTTCTGTTACATCTTTTATCAAACTATTTAAAGAAGACAATATCCATTGGTCTATCTCTGGTCGTTCGTTTACAGGTATATATTTTTCTTTAAATGTAAATGAATCTACATTAGCATATAATGCAAAAAATTGATACGTATTATAAAGTGTACCAAAAAACTTTCGTTGTATTTCTTGAATACCTGCTTCATCAAACTTTAAACTATCCCATGGGCTTGCATTGGTTATTAAATACCAACGAGTAGCATCGGCACCATACGAATTTATTGTAGCAAATGGGTCAACAATATTGCCCAATCGTTTGCTCATTTTAATACCATTTTTATCCAACACCAAACCGTTGCTTACTACGGTTTTGTAAGCCACACTATCAAATAACAATGTACCTAGTGTATGCAAGGTATAAAACCAACCTCTTGTTTGATCTACTCCTTCGGCTATAAAATCGGCAGGGAATGCTGCATTTTCTACACCACCATATAATTCCGAATTTTTATCTTTTGCATGATATTTCCAAAAGTTTTCGGTACTTAGTTCGCCATATTCATTGCTACTTGCATCTGGTAATCCCCATTGGGCATAAGGCATAGCGCCGCTATCAAACCAAACGTCAATAAGATCTGGCACACGTTTCATTGGTTTGCCACTTGCCGATACAAGTATAATATCATCTACATAAGGTTTGTGCAAATCCAATATACCTTTGTGCAGGTAATGTTTATTGGTTTCGCCACCCAATAATTCCGCAGCTTTTTTTATTTCATTATTTAATTCTGCAATACTGCCAATGCATATTTCCTCTTCGGCATCTTCAGTTTTCCAAATTGGCAATGGTGTACCCCAAAAGCGGCTACGGCTTAGGTTCCAATCTACCATATTTTCTAACCAGTTTCCAAAGCGCCCAGTACCTGTACTTGCAGGTTTCCAATTAATGGTTTTGTTTAGCTCCACCATTTTATCTTTTGCTGCTGTAGTTTTTATAAACCAAGCATCTAACGGATAATAAATAATGGGTTTATCGGTACGCCAGCAATGTGGGTAACTGTGTTCGTATTTTTCTACTTTAAATGCTCGGTTTTCGTATTTTAGTTTTACCGATATATCTACGTTTACATCGGCATAATCTTTATCATCTTTGTAGTTTTTTACAAATCGACCACTAAATTCTCCCATTCCTTCTACAAATTTCCCTTCTCTATTTACTAGTGTTAAAATACCTAAGTTGTTTTTTTTACCTACTTTATAATCATCGGCTCCAAATGCTGGTGCTGTATGTACAATACCCGTACCGTCTTCGGTGGTTACAAAATCGCCAAGTATTACACGGAATGGTTGAGCACCAGGAGTTATTTCTTGTATTTTTTCTATTGTGTTAGCTTCACTTGGTAAAAGTTGCTCGTATTGTATTCCTTCTAATTCACTCCCTTTAAATGATGTTATGATTTTCCATGGAATATTTTTTCCATCTTTTTGATAGGCATCAAAATCACTATTTTCATTTTCGGATTTTAAATACCTAGTTACAAGGTTTTTTGCCAGAATAATATTATTGGGCAAATGAGTATATGGGTTAAATGTTTGTACCAATACATATTCAATGTTTGGCCCTACAGTTAAGCCAAGGTTTGATGGCAGTGTCCAAGGAGTTGTTGTCCATGCCATTAAGAAAACTTCACCTTCAACTTTGAACTTTGAGCTTTGAACTTTAAACATTACTGTTGCACTTGTATCTTTTACATCCTTATAAGTACCTGGTTGGTTAAGCTCATGCGATGAAAGACCAGTGCCTGCAGCAGGAGAGTATGGTTGTATGCTTACACTTTCGTATAAAAAGCCTTTTTTGTGTAATTGGCTAAGGCACCACCAAAGTGTTTCTATGTATTTATTTTCAAAAGTTACGTAAGGGTTTTTTAAATCTACCCAGTAGCCCATCTTTTGAGTAATATCGTCCCACTTATCTTTAAACTGCATTACTACTTCTCTGCACTTTTTATTGTAATCTTCTACCGATAT
Source organism: Ferruginibacter sp. (assembly GCA_013141435.1). Classification (GTDB taxonomy): domain Bacteria; phylum Bacteroidota; class Bacteroidia; order Chitinophagales; family Chitinophagaceae; genus Ferruginibacter. The sequence continues at coordinate 96,760 of JABFQZ010000025.1, read as the reverse complement.
TTTTGTACCTATGTCTTCTTTAGTTATACCAAGCATTTTTTCTACTCCAAGCTCTATAGGCAAGCCGTGTGTATCCCAACCACCTTTTCGTTTTACCTGAAAACCTTGCATGGTTTTGTACCTACATACCAAATCTTTTAGAGTACGGCTTATTACATGATGTATGCCAGGTATGCCATTAGCGCTTGGTGGTCCTTCGTAAAATACAAAGGGTGTTTTACCATCTCTTAATTCTACACTTTTTTCAAATGCTTTTGTGCTTTTCCAAAGTTGTAATATTTCTTCGCTTATGTTTGGAAGGTTAAGCTGTCCGTATGTTTTATATGCCACACTCATCTATTTTTGGTTATTTTTTTGTAGGCAAAGGTACGGCTATTTTTTAACGAAAATATGCGTTATGTTTAGCATATTGGCATCACAAATGTTGTTATAAAAGTATATTTTTTTGAAGTTTGAAGTTTAGATATTGGAATGGAAATTTAGAAAAAAACTTAGGTAAATTACTATCTTAACAATAATTCGCAAGGTTTTATACCTGTTTGTTTTTTAAAAGCTGTGCTAAAATGCGAAATAGAGGAGTATCCTAATAAATCGGAAACGTTGGTTACACTTAAGCCTTTTTCGTAGAGTAAATACTTGGCATGCTCCATACGTTGGCTTTGGTAAAAATCGAAAATGGTAGTGCCAAAAATTTCTTTAAACCCTTTCTTTAAATAACATTCGTTTATAGCTACTTTTCGGCTAAGGGCTTTTATGGTTATTGGTTCGCCAATATGTTGCAATAATATTTCTCTTGCATTAATAATTTTTTGTCTATCATCTTCATTTGCCAAAAACTTGCAAGCAAATGTAGTTTCTAATTTATGACCAAGCATACAGTCGGAGCTATACAAAAGTAAAATTTGCATTTGTGCATTTACAAAAATATTGGCTAAGGTATCGCTATATGTGTGGTTTAGTAAAGATTCTATTGCCATTCTAGTTTTGCTACATAATGGCAATGTTTTGCTAAACGAATTTGTATGTGTAAATGAAAAAACCTGCTCAGTTAAAGTATTGTTAGTTTTGGTAGCTTTTGCAAACTGTTGCAAATAAGAGGGTGTAAAACTAAATTCTAAAATATCGATACTATCTACCTTTTCGGAGCAACTGGCAACTCCATTGAGATTACAGTTGTTGCATTCTGTTTGTTTTTGTTTGCAATAAACATTGCCACTTACGCAAAATTTTAAATTAAGTTTGTTTTGTGCTGGGTTGTTTTTTTCAAATATGTATTCCAACACCCCCATATCATCTACAGACCATTGTGGTAATCTTTTGTATCTTTTGATACTGTATTGGATAGAGCCTGGTACGCTTTTATCGGTAGCAAATAGCAATTCCAATTCGTTATACAAAAATGGTTGTTTTTGTGCTAGTGTTAAAATATCGTTTTCGGTTGTACTCATTAATACCACAAAATTACGAAAGAAAATTTTAATGAAAAAAGTAACAGTAATAATGTTTAAACATTAACATTATTAATTTGGAGGTGCTAAAAAAAGCAATGTTGATTTATATGGTCTTGCTGGAGTGTATTTGTCATTCATTAAAAAATATCCATTTTTATAAGCAGCAATGCCTTCCCAATTGTAACTCATATATTGTACAGGGAACTCCCACAGTGGTTTCCATATATATTTGCCTTTTTTATAGCTAATATTTACAAGCCTACAGTAGCTTTTATAGCCTGCTGTATCTCTTATTAGTTTATCGTTTTGAGTATCGCTTTTTGGTACTCTGTAAATTGCATCATCGCCACCACCTTTAAAAAAATAATTTATGGCTGTATAATTATTTTTACTTGTTTTTGTAATATCTGTAATTCTAAATGGCAAGATGGTAATAGTAGGTAATTGAAAAAAAACATTGGAATAGGACATTATTTTTGTGCCAATAACCAAATTGTCTTTCGGAAAAGAATTGTATTCAAAAAATGTAAATAGGGTTTTGTCTATCATTGTCATTGCTTCAAAACCTGCATTGTATATATGCGACCCATCATTTGCAATTGGCTTTGGTAATGGTATCAATACTTTTAAGTCCATTTCTACTGCAGTGTCGGTTAATACACCTTTTAAAAGATAGCAGTTATTAGATGGTGTGGCTGTTTCTACGGTTAAATAAACATCGTTATTTTCTATTACAATTGCTTCTAATCCTTCGTAATCATCGCCATGGTCTAGCATAAGTTTACGCAAGGGTTGCAAATTATTTATTTTATATTTTTTGTATGGTAATATAAAGGAAGTATCTATGATTTTACGATCAATATCTGTTAAATTTATGGCATATAATTTAGCTTCTGCATTATCTTGTAGCCTACTTTCGCTCATTAAAAACAATTTGTTTTGCTGTATATAAAGCCCCGAAAACTGGTTGTCGTAATACGAAATTTCGGAAGGAAGGCTTATGTTTTTTATTACAAAATTAGGAGTTTGAGCATTGCCATAAAATGAAAAAACAGTAAAGAAAATAGCAAAAAAAAATCTCATTTTTTAAAAAATATTTTGTTGCAAATGTAATGCAATAGAAACTATATTTTATTGGTAAAACTAATTTTTAAACGTTTTAGTTTAACGTTGTATAGTTTTAGGTATTCATTTTTTAAATCTTCGGGCAAAAAACATTTAGCTACTAAAGTTTCTACTTCTGATGATTTTGATAAAAACAATTGCAGAAATTGTAGAATTCTCTTGGGTACTAATCCTATTTTTATGCCAAAATCGTAAAAATCTTCGTATGCATGAAACCCATAATGGGCATAACTTTGGTGAATATGATCCCCATCGTATAGTGCGTCTGTTAATGCAAAATCCCTATCGAGTATATGCAACCTTGTGCACAATAAATCGTATGCTGGTGCTAGTTGGTAGTGTCCGTCTTGATAATAATCTATTACCGAAAAGTTTTTTAAATGTGCATCTCCATTGCTAAATAAATAATTAAATACACATAATTTAAATAAATTTTCTTTGGCTATCATAGGAGCTGGTAAAAATATATCAATTGCTTTTGCCATTTCGTTATAGCTGCTTTCGTACTTATAATTTTTGCTATTGGTGTGTTCGCTTGTTTTTTGTAGTAAGCTAGCAAAATCTTCTTTAAGGCAACGGTTACCATCAGGCATAATATCGAACCTTTTTGTAATGTATGCAGGCTCATTATCTGCAAAAAATATTAACCCATTTTTAGCTACATTAAGCTTATACACTTGTGCAGCTATTTGCATGGTTATATGCTCATTTGCTGGTGCAAATTCTACATTGTCTAAATCGGTTGGTATTGGTTTTAATATATATTCGCCCATTTTATCTGTAAGTTCCAATTCTCTTTTTTGCAACTTTAGCGAAAATTTTTCTTGCACTCCCGATATAGATATTCTAGTACGGTTTTCGATTAATACTTTTCGTAGTTCCTTTTTTGCATCGGTAATACTATATTTTAATAAGTGTGATACTTTTTTGCCATTAAATAATTGGCGCAAAGCAATAGGGCTATAGCTGGTATAGCCTTCTTTCAATGTGCTTGGGCAAATATTTAATTGTAGCATATTGTATTTATTATAATTCTTCTACTCTTATAGCTCCTATAGTTTCGTGTGCGGCTGTTTTTAGTAAAAATGAAAAATGGTCTTCTTCATCTATTTTTAAAAAAATACTCTGTAGTTTTTTATTACTTCCTTCGCTCAATAAATTAAAAAAAAACGGAAATAAGACAGCAGAAGCATATTTTTTTTCCGATTTTGGTAAGGTTAAGCTTATTGCTGGTTTTGTATTATCGGTAAAATATGCATCTTCGTATTCAAATGTGTAGGTAGCATTGTCTAACTTTGAAATAGTACCAGCAAGCGTATTGTTGTTATATACTTTTCCTTGCTTCATTACTCATTTTTTTGGTAGTTAAGTTTATATCTAATCCTACTGTGTGAACTACTTTAAGCCAATTATTAATAGATACGCCAGTTTTTCCTTTTTCTATAAATCTTATAGTAGCATCGCTTAAGCCAACAATTGTTGCTACATCTTGCTGAGTAAGTCTTAGTTGCTCTCTACGAGCCATTATTTGTGCTCCTAATTTTGATAGTTCGACCATTTTGTTGTTTATAAAACCGAAACATAATTCGGAATTTAAAAAAGTTTGTACACAAATATACATACATAATGTGGAAAATATAAAAAATCCGAAGTATACTTAGGTTTTATGTTGTTTTTATCAGAAAATTGCAGTTTTCTAACAAAAACAAAGCTATAATTCGAAATTTGAATAAAGGCAATATGCTATAATTAAATTCTTATAGCAAAGAAGTAACCCTTGTTTTAGTGTTAAGCTAAATAGAGCATTATTATTATTTAAAAAAAATATTTTGTATAAAACACAATTAATGTTGCCAAAAGTTATACAGCTGAAATGTGCGACGCCAATGAAGCTTAATTGAAATACAAAAGCCCATAACAAAATAATAAAAGCGTAAGCTTTTTGAATTAAATATTGTGCTAAAAAATGTGTGTAAATGGTTAAAATTAGCCCTGTTTTTTTAGCAAAATCAACTTTGAAATACTTAACTTCGCAGCCATTCGTTTTATAAAGAATGTGATAATTATGGCTACAGAAAAAGATGAATTAAAAACACCGTTGCAAGATAATTATGGTGCTGATAATATAACGGTTTTAGAAGGATTGGAGGCTGTACGCCTTAGGCCAAGTATGTATATTGGCGATACTGGCGAAAAAGGGCTTCATCACCTTGTGTATGAAGTAATAGACAACTCTATAGATGAAGCGCTTGCTGGGCATTGTAAAAATATAGAGGTAACGATACATGAAGACAACTCTATATCGGTACAAGATGATGGGCGTGGAATACCAACTGGCATAAACACAAAGGAAGGAAAATCGGCTTTAGAAATTGTAATGACGGTATTGCATGCAGGTGGTAAGTTTGATAAGGATACTTACAAAGTATCGGGTGGGTTGCATGGTGTGGGTGTAAGTTGTGTAAATGCACTAAGTACAAAATTGATTGTAACTGTAAATAGAGAAGGCAAAAAATTTGAACAAGAGTACTGTATTGGTGTGCCGCAATATACTGTTAGAGAAATTGGTACAAGTGAGCATACAGGTACACATGTACATTTTTGGCCAGATGCTACAATTTTTAATACCACTGTATATAAAAGAGAAATTTTAGAAAACAGAATAAGAGAGCTGGCTTTTTTAAATAAAAAAATTAGCATTACGCTTACCGATTTGAGAGAGCTAGAAGATGATGGAAAAAACTACTGCAAAAAGTTTTATAGTGAAGGCGGTATTGTAGAGTTTGTAGAATATTTAGATAAAAAAGCAGGACGTAGTCCGCTTATACCTATTGTAATATATTGCGATGGATACGATGAAAAAAACAATGTGGTAGTAGAAGTAGCAATGACCTACAATGCTGGATACTCCGAGCATTTGTTTAGCTATGTAAACAATATTAACACAATAGAGGGTGGTACGCATGTGGCTGGGTTTAGGCGTAGTATTACCAAAGTATTTAAAAGTTATGGCGAAAAAAATGGCATGTTTGAAAAAGCAAAAGTAGCCATAGAAGGAGATGATTTTAGAGAAGGAATATCGGCCATTATATCGGTAAAAGTACCAGAGCCACAATTTGAAGGACAAACAAAAGGTAAACTTGGCAATAGCGAAGTGAGTGGAATTGTAGATAGTACACTGAGCAGAGTATTAGAAGCCTATTTGGAAGAAAACCCAAAAGACGCTAAAACTATTATACAAAAAGTAATACTTGCCGCACAAGCACGGGCAGCTGCCAAAAGAGCAAGAGAATTAGTGCAGCGCAAAACGGTATTGGTAGGCGGTGGTTTGCCAGGCAAATTGGCCGATTGCTCCGATAAAGACCCTGGCCGATGTGAGTTATTTTTAGTAGAAGGAGACTCGGCTGGTGGTACAGCCAAGCAAGGCAGAGATAGAAGCTTTCAGGCAATATTACCACTAAGAGGTAAAATATTGAATGTAGAAAAAGCTATGGAGCACAAAATTTATGACAATGAGGAAATACGAAATATGTTTACCGCATTGGGTGTAAAAATAGGTACTTTGGAAGATGCTAAGGCATTAGACATATCGAAACTACGCTACCACAAGCTAATAATAATGACCGATGCTGATGTGGATGGAAGCCACATTGCTACACTTATTATGACTTTTATATTTAGGTACATGAAAGAGCTGGTAGAGCAAGGTTATGTATATATTGCCCAACCACCTTTATACTTAGTAAAAAAAGGAAAAGAACAAGAGTATGCTTGGAATGATGAAGAGCGTAAAGCTCTATCTATAAAAATTGGTGGAGGTAAAGAAGACAGTGTAAATATACAACGCTACAAAGGTTTGGGAGAAATGAATGCCGACCAATTATGGGAAACTACCATGAACCCGGCAAGCCGCACACTAAAACAAGTAACTATAGATAGCCTTGCGAACGCCGATAGCGTATTTACCATGCTTATGGGCGACGAAGTGCCACCTCGTAGAGAATTTATAGAAACCCATGCAAAGTATGCTAAGATAGATGTGTAGATTAAAATAACTATATTAAAATTACTAGAAAAAGCCCGAATTAGTTTCGGGCTTTTTTGTAATATTTTTTGAAGTGTGGGCTTATACTAATTGCTCTGATTTCAAAAATAAAAAAACTGTTTCTAACTTTAAGAGCACCTATAAAAACTAAGTTTGCAAACCACAAAGGACACAAAGAGGAGTATTTCTTTGTGCTCTTTGTGTGAGTTTTCTTTGTGTTATTTGTGGTAAAATATTTCACAAAGCGTAAAGAGCCATAACTGCGTACACAGCGATTTTAGTGGACCAATTAAATTTTATCTATCGTATTACAATACTTTTTAAAAATCTTTTTTACTTTATTATTTCTTTAGTGCCATCTTTGTATTTAATCATAAATACATCTACAATATTTATATTTCTAATAGGAGCGTTTGGTTGATTTTTGGATTTGTACTTTATTGTTTTATCGGTAATTTCTTCTACCGAAGCTTGTATTTCGTCGCCCTTTTTGGTAACAATAATATCGTAAGGCAATACATTTAAGTTACTATTCTCTTCTTTTTCCACTTCCTTATTTTCTGTTTTTTCTTCAAATTTGTTAGTCGTAGATATGCTGCCATTTTTTCCAGAATTTACGGCATCAGTAATTTCTGTTTTATTTAATGCATTAAATATAGTTTTTCTGATGGCTTCTGGCAATGGCTTTTTATATTTTTGTGGTTTACCCAATTCATACTTATCTACATAGTTTGAAGTAACTAATACTTCTCCATTTGCATTCATGATAGAAATATCTATATTCGAATAAAAATAGTACGAAGTGTTATACCCATCTATTTTAAAATCGTTTAACTTTATTAGAATTAATTTTTTACAACCTGTATTTTGTAAAGATTTTTTTGCTGCTAGCTCATCATCAAATGGAGATACATCTGCAATTTTAGCATGGTTATTGATTTTTTCAAAAGCCAACTGCAATCTGTTATTTAGCAATGAATAAAATGATGAACCCGACTCTAAGACTACCCCAAAAGCATTTCCATATCCACCTCTTAAAAACCCTAACCATGCAGTGGGACGCTTTTTTTCTACAACTTGTATTCTCTTATCCCAAAAACAAATTGCAATGCTTTCATTTGTAAAATTTGGCACATTAAAATCATTTATTGTAGCATCATCTACCCTATACATAGATGCCTTTGTAGAGACCGAAACAAACAATAATAAGAAAAAAAGAAAAGGATACTTTAATAATGAACTCATTTATAATAGTTTTTTAGTTAAAGATTTACGAATTTATTGTAATTTTCTTTGAATGCAAAAACCTTTTGTTATATCTATAGTGCCACTCCACCTTGAGCCATCGGCTGCTGTTGCATTGTAGGTATAAGTTGTTTCTGCATTTAATAAAACATAACCTGTCCATCCATTTGTACAATACGAATCAGGGTTAGTAGTTACTGGCACATTAAACGAAGTAGGGTTTTGAGGTCCTCCACTTATTGTAATTTGAATAGTGCCATGTACGTTGGAAGTGGTATAAAATACAGCTGAGCCAGAGCCAGCATCTGGTTTTGTTTTTTTGCAATTAGACATAGTTGCTACTATAAATATACATTGTAGTATTAGCGTTACTTTTTTCATTTTTTAGATTTATGTTTTAAATTAATATTTTCCACTACCACTTATTTGGTATTTGGCAGTTTTTGTTGGGTTGTATAATATGCATTGAAAAGTAAAATCTCTAGCTGCTGTTTTTGTAATTGTACCAGACTCGGATCCATAGCCACTGTATGTACTTCTACTTTCTAATAAATAACCCATTGGCAAAATTGTATTGCCTGTAAAGTTTTTTCCAATAGTAAATGTGCCTGAGGTATTGCTTGGCATACGATCTATAGTAAATGTGTTATTGCTATTGTTATTGTCTTTTATCCATACCATTCCAACATTATCGGTAAAAACCTTGCCATTAAAAACTTGTCCATCGAGTGTGTATGTACCTGTGTTTGTAATTGCTACTGGAGTAGGTGTTGCTGTTGTTTCATCTTTTTTTGTACAACTTAATAATAGAATTGTAACTAGGCAAAAATTTAATGCTTGCTTTTTCATGTTTGTTTATGTTTTGGTTTAAAACTTATTAAAATATATGGCGCTGCACATGTACTAAATTGCTATTAAATTGCTTACTCTTTTATCATTCTTACAATCTCACCATTGTTTAGTTTAAAAAAATACATACCACTTGTAAGCCTAGTTACATCTATAGTTGTTGCATATTGGTTTATAGTGAAAGTTTTTACTACTTGCCCGTATTCAGTTACAATTTTTACATTTGTGTGTAATAATGTGGCATCAAATATTTGCAATAATGCAATTGTGTGTACAATATTTGGTGTAAGCTTTGTTGGCAGCTTTGTAATGTTATGCACTTGTATTATTTTACTATATGAAAATTTACCATCATTTTCCATAATTTTTAAACGATAATACATAGCCTCTCTTTCCCCCAAAAGAGAGGTGTATGTATCGTTGTGTGTGTAAAGGCTTTTATTGATAGTTATAATTTTTTTGCCAATTGTTATAAAATTTATTGCATTTGTGCTTCTTTCTATTTCAAATTCTTTGGTGTTTGCATTGTTTTCTATAATCCATTGCAGTAGGTTGCAATTTGGTTTTGCAGTAGCAGTAAATTGTGTTATTTGCAAAGGCAAAACTGTGCCAATGCTACCCATTATATATTCTGTATTTTGCCCAAAAGCAGTACAGCTTGTGCCGCTAAAAACAGCACCTGCATCTACCCAAGTGGTAGCAGCATTATCGGTTCTTTTATATATACGTAAGTCGGCAAGGTTTGTAGGTAGCATAGGTTCTAATGCCTGAAAAGAGAACCCTGCATCGTAAGTGGCAGCACCATTATTATTAGCTATAAATGTACCATAATAAGCTCTGTTTGTGCCCACACCTTGTGTGCCATTTAAAGTATTTGGGTAATTATTTACGCCATATATATGTATGCCATTAGCTGTTGATATTGGACTTGTAAGGGTTGCATTATATTTATCGCCACGCAGTGGGTTTGCGATAGATACATAATAATTATCGGCTACATTGTAACTATAGCCACCAAAATCGCCAATAGGTGCACCACTAGTTGCCCAAGTGCAATTATTAGATACTGTACCATTGTTTGTATTTGCTGTTTGATCAGCAATAGTAGCACCTGCGCTTTGGTTAAAATTATAATAGCTTTTTAAATTGCTGTACAAAGGGTCTGTAGCTTGTATTTTTACACACATTCTTTCTCTAATTTGTGATTCGGTTAGAGCTATGTTCCAAATTTTAATTTCATCTATGCTTCCATTAAAGCCATTAAAAATATTAGACCCATAATTTCCAATTGTTAGCGGATTACCATCATCGGGAATTGTAATACTACTTGCATTAGTAGATCTTAAAACTCCATCTACATATAACTTAGCCGATGCTGCATCTTTAGTACCAGCAATATGTATCCATTTATTTAAACTAGCAGATGAAATGGTATAGGAACTGTAAAACTGGGTATAAGGTGCTGTGTTTAGCCTTCCAGTAAAGTAAATCATTTTGGTGCCATCATTATCATATATGCTTAACCTGTACCCATTTGCATTTAAGCCTTTTGCAATAATAATATTTTCGTTGAGTCCTGTAGGCAATGCAGCAATTTTTACCCACGCTTCTAAGGTAAAATTTGTGCCAATTGTTAAAGATGATGAGTGAGGTACTGTAATTTTAGCAGTTGTACCATCAAAAACTATTGTATTACCACTGCCTGGCATTTGTGCAATACAAACTTTTGAAAAGATTAGTAATATGGCAATTGTTTTCTTCATTTTTAATTTATTCTATAAAATTTAATAATGTGCTCTGGGTACCTATTGAATATCAATTAAAAAAATGTATTTTTAAATTTTAGCCAAAAAAGATCAGCTTTGAGTAATAATATTTTTTAATTGGAATACAAATATCCAAAATGCAAGAAGCATTTATAAGGGTTAAAAAACCTTTTTTATTGAGGGTTTATTAACGGAGATAGAAGATGCAAATACAGTTTAAAAACGGGGTAATAAATAATTAAAATACATTTTCTTTACATTATTAAATCACAAAAAAAACTATTATGGCAGCTATATCAAAAGCCTTTGCAAAAGCAATAATAAAAAAAAGAAAAATTAATGATTGGGATAATCAATTTAATGCATCTGGATTTTATGATACTGCATTTGTTGAGTTTAGTAAAGTAAAATTAATAGAGCTATTAAACTCACTAGGAAGCGATGTGGAAGATGTAAGAATTTATTTAGCAAAATACCCATCAAGCGAAGAAAATTTGGTTGATATTTTAGATAATAAACTTAGAACTCCTGTATCGGATAAAGAAAAAACATTGGCAAAAAGTGAATTTGCAAACTATATTGGCAAAAATAAATATGAGAGCCATAGCACCTTAGTTTTTGTAGGTGTAGATAAAAATGGAAAAGAGTTATTTGAAAATTCTGGAAATAAAATTTTAACAATATCTACTACAAATAGGAGTATAGAAAACCACGGGGAGTTACGCCCACCAAACCCACCAACAGATATTGATACCTTATATGATGAAACCTATAACTAGATTTTGAATTTATGGGGTTACTTCAAATTATTATATTATTAACTTTACTTGCATCGCTTACTGTATATATTGTAAGCAATGCAAGTTTTGCTTTAAAAACTTTTCCGTTTTTTTTAGCTATTACCTTTTTTGCCGAAATTATTGGAAAATATATTGGAGATAATTATGGTAACAATCATTTATTTTACTCCATTTTTACAACCTTAATTTTTCTTTATTTTGGGTTCTTTTTTTATAATTTAACCCAAAGTAAAATAGTAAAAACTTTAATAAAATATTTTAGTATCGTTTATCCAATTTTAGTATTTGCAAATATAATTTTTATACAAGGTGTAAATACTTTTCATACTTATACATACGTAATTGGCAGTATTTTTTTAATATTTTTGTGTTTGTTTTATTTAAAAAGTGTAATAGCCAACGATAATTTTATAAACAATTACTTTAATACCGAAATATTTATTTGTTTGGGGTTACTTATTTTTTATACCTTCGATATACTGTTTACAGCATCTATAAACACCATTACAACTAAAAATAATAACGTTGCATATACATTTATGATGGTTATGAAATATTTGAATTATGCCATGTATATCATAATTGCTTTAGGTTTTTTATTTAGATTAAGAAAAAAATAAATGGAAAGCATCATACAACTAATAGCTATTTGCATTGTTTTTTCACTTCTTATTATTTTTATTGGCTCATTTCTTATTATTTTTTATAAAAAGAAAAATGCCCATACTGCAAAATTACTTGAACAAGAAAATAATTTTACCAAAGCACTACTTCAAACTCAAATAGAAATACAAGAACAAACGCTTACCAATATAAGCCAAGAGTTGCACGACAATGTAGGACAAACGCTTAGCCTTGCAAAGCTTAATCTAAATACTTTAAAATGGCAAAATATAGAGCAGGTAAAAGAGCAAATAAATTTATCAAAAGATTTAATAACTCAATCGCTTATCAATATCAGAGATATTGCTAAAAGTATGCTTGGAGAAAAAATTACCGAAATAGGATTACAACAAGCCATACAAAATGAGCTTAAAATATTACAACTTTCGGGCAAATACCAAATACAATTTACTTGTATTGAAAATACACTAGAACTTACTCCACAAAAAGAGTTACTTGCTTTTAGAGTTATACAAGAAGCATTACATAATATTATAAAACATGCCGATGCTACAAAAATAGATATTGAAATTGCAAAAAAAATGCAGCAAATTTTGATTACTATAACAGACAATGGCAAAGGGTTTGATGCTCAAAAATTGCTTGCAAGCAATACTGGAGTTGGGCTTACCAATATGAAAAATAGAGCAGCTCTAATAAATGCTGTTGTATTAATTACATCTACACCAAACATTGGTACAAAATTTACATTAAGTATATGAAGCTAATTTTTAGCGATTTTATATTATCTTCATTTTTACTAAACTGCTTTTAATTTATGAGTAAACTTGCTGTAGCACTTGTAGATGACCATGTGATGTTGCGTAATGGCCTTGCCAATCTTATACAAGATATGGATGAATATGAAGTAATATTACAAGCCGATAATGGCAAAGACTTTATAGAAATAATAAATACAAAAAAGCAAAATCCTGATATTGTTTTACTAGATGTAAGCATGCCGCATATTGATGGTTTTGAAACTGCCAAATGGGTAACTGCAAATTTGCCGTTGGCAAAAATACTTGCACTATCTATGTTTGATGATGAAAAAAGCATTATAAAAATGATACAAAATGGAGCAAAAGGTTATATTTTAAAAGATAGCGACCCAAAAGAATTAGCTACGGCTATGTATAATGTTGTACATACGGGCTATCATTACAGCGATTTAGTAAATGGAAAATTAATTTATGCAATAAATAAATTAGACAAAAAAAGCGATACAACTACTTACGAAAAAATAACGAATAGAGAAAAGGAGTTTTTGAAACTTGCTTGTAGCGAAATGAGTTACAAAGAAATAGCTACTATTATGTATTTAAGTGTGCGTACCGTAGAGGGTTATAGAGATAATTTATTTTTAAAGTTAAATTTAAAATCCAGAGTGGGCTTAGTTTTGTATGCAATTAAGAATAAAATACACGAAATTTAAACGATATCATTTTAAGTATTTATTCAATTATTTTGCATAAGTTATAATTATTTTCATTCCGTTTTCTATTTTTCTACACTTACTTTTGTATTTATAAAAATATAGAATGAAACTTGTTACCTACTTAAAAAGCGATTACGAACAACTAGCCTTATTGGTAAATGGTAAATTGTACGATACCGATACTTTGCACCCCGATTTACCAATAAGCATGGCCATGTTTTTAAACTATTGGGATGATTGTTTGCCATTGGCATTAGCCGCTGAACAGGTTATAAAAAATGGTGGTTTCGAAAATAAACGAAACAGAATTTTTGAAGAAGAAACTATTTTAGCTCCAGTACCACACCCTACAAGTTGTAGAGATGGCTATGCTTTTAGGCAACATGTAGCTGCTGCTAGGCGCAATAGAAAAGTAGATATGATACCTGAATTTGATCAGTATCCTATTTTTTATTTTACCAACCATAATAGCATACAAGGCGCTGGAGCCATACATTGTATGCCCGATCATTTTGAAAAATTAGATTTTGAATTAGAGGCTGCAATAGTAATTTGCAAGCACGGCAAAAATATAAAAGCAACCGATGCCGATAATTATATTGGGGGATTAATGATAATGAACGATATGAGTGCAAGGCGATTGCAAATGGAAGAAATGCTGCTAAACCTTGGCCCAGCAAAAGGAAAAGATTTTAGTACTGTTATTGGTCCAATGCTAGTAACGTTAGATGAGTTGGCACATTTAGAAGTGCCTTGCAAAGAAAACCATATAGGTAAAAGTTGGAACCTTAAAATGACTTGCAAAGTAAATGGCATACAAGTAAGCGAAGGCAATGTAAGCGATATGGATTGGACATTTGCCGAAATTATAGAAAGAGCTAGTTATGGTGCAGAAATATTTGCAGGAGATGTAATTGGTAGCGGTACAGTAGGTACTGGTTGCTTTTTGGAACTTAATGGTACTGGCAAATTAAACGATGCAAATTATACCGAGCAGTGGTTGAAAAACGGTGATATAGTAGAAATGGAAATAGATAATTTAGGTATACTTACCAATAATATTATAGCCGAAGAAACTGATTGGAGTATTTTAAAATTAAAGAAATAATTAAACCTATTTACAAAAGTAAAACCTATGAAAAAGAAAGATGTATTAATCATTATTGCTGGTATTGTTGCCTCATTACTTACAGGTATAGCAACACATTTAGAATTTAATTCGGTACTACTTTTTGTATTAGCTGCTATTGCATTAATACTTTTGGCAATGAATGTAGGGCACGCAACTGACCAACTTGGAAGTCGCATGGGACCAGGTGCCACAGGCGTTTTACAATCTGCACTTGGCAATTTGCCAGAGTTATTCGTTTGCATATTTGCCTTGCGTGCTGGGTTAGATAAAGTAGTACAAGCAGCACTTGTGGGCTCTATTTTGGCAAATTCTTTATTGGTATTTGGCCTAGCATTATTGTTTGGTGGATTAAAAAATGGCACACAAAAATTTAATTCAGAACCGCCAAAAATGATTGCCACTTTAATGATATTAGCCTTTGCAGCATTGGCTATACCAACACTTACACACCACTTACATACGCCGGCCGATAGCCATATAAATATGTTAAATATAATGGTGGCGGTAGTATTGCTTTTAGTTTTTGTAGCAAGTGTAACTTTCTCTATAAAAGGCGATAAGGTAATAGTGCCCGATGAGCCAGCAGAAGTAACAGCAGAGCATAAAGCTACATGGAGTATGCCTGTAACTTTGCTTGTGCTTGCAGGCTCTGGTGTAGGTGCGGCATTTGTGTCCGACTGGTTTGTAGAGGCATTGCAACCTGCCATGAAATCGTTGGGTATAAATGATGTATTTGCTGGCTTGGTTGTAGTAGCCATTGCAGGTAATGCTATCGAAAATTTGGTGGGCATACAATTAGCAATAAAAAATAAAGCCGATTATGCTGTGAGTGTTATTTTAAATAGTTCGTTGCAAGTTGCATTAGGCTTGTTTCCTTTACTGGTACTACTTTCGTTTTTTATGGGTGGCGCTATTTTATCGTTTGTACTTAGCCCTTTGTTGTTGGGTGCATTGGCACTTACGGTTATTGTAAGTACTTTTATAGTTTTCGATGGAGAGTCAATATGGCTCGAAGGTGTAGCACTTATTGGCTTGTATTTAATTATAGCTGCTGCTTTTTGGTGGGGTTAATTTTTTTAGAAGATTAAAGCAAAGTGTTTTTTTGATATCATATCTTTAAAGCAGATTTAGTGAAAGTGCTTTTACTAAGCCTCCTTTAAAGACCGATTGAAACATTGAGTTCTATCGAATTTAACCAACCACTTTTCGCCACATTACTATTTTTTAGAATTATACTTTAAATTATATAAAAAATTTACTAAAATGAATTTTATTGGCTATTTTCAAAATCTTTTATTTTTTAAAGCTTTTACGAACTTCTATTCGCTGTAGGATGTGTAAGTTTTTTACTTGGTCCTAAAAACAACCGAGCATAAATTCTCAAAACAGTTAGTTCCAATACTAAAAAATTAATAGTAGTAAAAAATATTAAAAAATATTCTTCTTTTTCTATGTGACTAAATATTAAATCAATTCCAATGAACGAAGGTGTAAAAGGTAAACTTACAAATGCTAAGCAAGCTATTAAAAACCAAAAAGCTAATTTTGGGTGAGTATATATTTTTCCATAAAAATCATTTACCTCTAAATTTCCTTCTGCTTTTAATAACTTTCGAAGTGTAAAAACACCAATAAAAGCTGCCAAAGAAATTCCGCTTGCATATATTAAAATTTCGGTATGCTCGTACTCATCATTTAGCAAGGCTACCGATAAAATACTATACAACTGGCTTATAATAATTAACGACCAAGCTCTTAAAGCATTTTTTCTTTCTACAAATGCGGCTAATATTAACGCTACCCCAACAAAAGCAAATGCTATATGCGATTTTTCATCTATTTCATGAGGTATATGATCGTCAAAATAAAATAGTAGTAATCCAACTACAAAAACAATAGCAAGTATGTATAAAGATATTTTTTTTGATAAAAAATAAAACTTATTTCCAAAAAATTTAAAAGGATTCCAAAGCGCTTTTTTAAGAAAACTATCCATATTCCATTCTTTCATACTTAATAAATAAACACTATTATTAATTTTAGTAACTAAACTAGATTTTATTTTTACTTTCTTTGGTACAAAATTAAAAAACTGATCGTGTATCATATAACCCAACACCGATGGCGAAACTAATAATTGATACATACGCAATAAAGCATTGCCCGAAATATGTGCTAGTGCAAGTATATGAAACCCCAAAGCTATTTCTACAAATATTAGCCCAATTTGGGTAATAGAAGCATAGGCTATTTGTGTTTTTACAGTTGACTGCACTTTAGTAATTAAAGAACATACAATTGCAGTAAATAACCCCATACCAATTATTAAAATTTTTGCAAACAATACAGTATGCCATATTGGGTAAGTTCGTAATAACAAAAACAAGCCTAAATGTACTGCCAATGCACCATAAAAAACAGCACTTGATGTTGTTGGGCCTTCCATAGCTCTTGGCAACCATGAGGAGAAGGGAAATTGTGCCGATTTAATACTTGCCGAAATAATAATCATACATATCAAAAACACATAAGAGCCATAATGATTTTGTACAAGTGGTAAAATAGTATTTAAATTATTTAACTTTAAAAAAGTAATATTTTCATGAAATAGGTGATGGCTCATCCATAAAGCAAGTATTAAGCAAATATCGCCTAGCCTATAAAGTGATAAAGTTTTTAAAGCGTTTTTTACAGGTAAATATCTATCCCTATAAAATGCTATTAATAAAAATGAAGTTATCCCTAAAAACTCCCACCCTATAAATAAGGTTTCCAAATTTCCTGAAAATACTGCAATATTGTACCCAAAAAAGAAAAGCAAAATGGTATTAAAAAACCGTTTATAGCCAGAATCTCTGTGCAAATAATATTTGCTAAAAATAACAACTAAAAATGTAATTAATGAACCAAGCAAAGCAAATACAGCAGTTGTTTTGTCTACATAAAAATCTAAAAATATTTCAATGTTTTTTTCTTTGTAAAAAACAAAATGCTTAGAATCTAATGTAGGGCTACCCTGTATTATCCAATAAATTATAAACAATAAAGTGCAAAATAAATGTAATCCTAAGCTTGAATAAGAAATAAAGGAAATGGCTTTTTCGTTATGATTGGCAAAAAAGAAACTTGCTAAAAATCCTATTAAAGGTATTAGTATAAAAAACTGAATTAGATTTTCCATTTTAATAAAATACTTAAATTATTTGTATAAATAAACAGGCAAATTTTCCTGTGTGGCATGAGAAATATGATTGGTTTTCATTTCTCTTGCATTTTCTAAAAGCGTATGAACATCTTTATAAAAATGAATTTCTTTGGCTAATGTTTTGTACGGTATAAACTTACCTTCCTTAAAATAAAATAACTCTTTTGTGTTAGGATTAATTGATACCAAATGCACCCATTCATTAATATACCACTCATACATTGCAGGCGAAGATTGAATTGCTTTTAAAACAATTTCGGGATAATGTTCTACAATTAGCATTAATCTTAATGGGTCGTGCACTTCTATCATTTGCCAAGGTAAACCTGGTCTTAAATCTCCATCGCTACTATTTGCTACGCCAAATAGTCCAACAACATTATGTGGTAATTTGGTACCTGCTCCAAGTTTGTAATTATCAACCCTGCTAAAATAATATTCTAAATTTATACCACCACACACTATGCCTAATGGCGCCATTACGTTAGTTAAAAATTTACCTTCAATATCTGTTTCAAAATTGTACGAATTTAAAAAAGATCTCCTATCTAAAAAAACACCTTTAGTTATTTCTCTGTTTCCTACAATGCAAAGTGTATTTGTGCCATGGCCCAGCTCTGGTCTTGGCTCAAACAAAGAAACTGATCGGTCTTTTATTGCTTTTCTTACTTTTTTAATACCTGCTTTTGTATTTATAGATGCAAACCTTCGGCTTCTCTCTTTTGCATTTAGATCTAATGCATTTTCAAAAGTTTGGGTATGTACAATATGGGCTTTAGCATTTTTTTCATTTAAAATTTCTGTATCGTAATATTCAATTTCATCAGCTGCGGTATCATGTAAAGCTCCAACAAATTGAGTGTCTTTTGGAATTATAAGACCTCTTTCAGCCAATATTTTGCGAACCATTAAGTGGTTAGCCATTGCTGCAAACACTCTTGCATTTACCGAGCCTGGCCTACCACTACATGCGCCACAGTCGTGTGCACCATGATGTGGGTTATTAGCACTACTACTACCATGTGCTACAATATAAACTATAGATGCAAAATCGTTTATTAATCCAATTCCATTAAACAAAGCTTGGACCCTATTTGCCATTTCTTCAATCGTAAATCCAATTTGCAAGCCATTTTCAATATCACTAATATTTTTATTTTCTATTGTCAATTTTCCTTGCTCATTCATGTGGGCAAAGGCATCTGAAATTGCAGGGCTCATTTCGGGCTTAAACAAGTTTTTTATTAATCGATACCCAGCCCAAATACCAAATGTAAAAGCACTCAAAAACCCAGTTGCTATTTGATGAGTTTTATCTGTATAAAATAAATCATGTTTTCTTTTTTCCGACACATCAAATTCCTTTATTAAATACTTTGGAGTAACTGGTGCAGGACATAGTTTATCGTAAAACTTTGCATGCTCCGCTTTAAAATAAAACTCTACACCAAAAAAACCTGGGCAACCAAATGTTTCGGCATTTTTATCTAAATTTTCTAAGTGCGTACGAAAACTACATTCTCTCTCATCTATACAAAATAATGCTTGAAAAGATTTTTCACTTTTTGTACTTTTTTGTAGTGGTTTTAAAGAAATATTTTGTTGAATACCTGCAAGCATTTCATCGTAATAACTCCATTCAAATGCATTTTGCCATATTTTTAATACTTCTTGTAATTCGGTGTTTTCAATATTACTAAATAAATTTAATGGTGCTTGATTTATTAAATTACTTAATGGCTTAAATTTATTACCTAGCTCTACTGTTAAAGTATCTATTTCTAATAAGAGCTCAAAAATAATTAAATCGTTTAGTGATATTATTTTAGTATCCAATAACGTATCTGGCTTATCTTCTACAGTAGCTACCATGCCGCTCCAACCCCTATGTCCAAATTGCTGATCAAAAATATATTGTTCAAAAAATGACTCATCGCCTACCAAAATCTGTAACAAACTTGTAATAGAAATGTCTTTTTTAAAAAGAAGTTGTTTGACTTTTTGGGTTTTAAAAAAACTATTAAAACTATTTAATTCTAGTTCTTTTACAGATGCTAAAAATCCATTGTCATTATATGGAAAATTCCAAATAGATATCCCTTGATCTAAGTAGCTACTCAAAATTCTAAACAAAAATGGTTGTACGATATTGTCTAAATCTAATTGAAAAATATTTTTCCAATTAGATCTTAGTTTACCAATACGATGTTCATTATGCTCATCGTATTTTTTATGCAAAATATTTGCTTTCCAAAAAGCAGCATTTTCAATACCTTTTTTCTCTCTTATTATTCTGTCAATTATTTTTTCATCTATCCTACCAACTTTGTGCAGCTCCCTAAAATCATCTAATGGCAATGTTGGTTGATAACCAAATATTTTAGATGCTTTAAAAATAGCATCATAAAATTTCATATTCTGAAAAGCATGTAAAGAATTATGGTGTATAAAATCTTTTAGAGGTGTTTGAGTTGGTAAATAATGTTTTAGCTGATGCAACAAATGCGCTTCATTAAATTCAGTTTTTATCATTTTTTACAAAAGTTAGTTTCTAAAATCGGTTAAAGAAAAATTAGGATTTAGTTCATCATTAATAAAAATGGCATCTTTGTAAAATTCTACTTTACCTGTTTTGATATTGTGCATGGCACCTACAATTCCTATTTCACCTTTTTCTAGCATTTGTTCTAAAATATAACTTCGTTCTATTATTTGCTCGGTACTTCTTCGTACGTTTATTGAAGCTACGTTTTCTACAAAAGTATTATTGGTAGATGTTCTGTTTTCAGCAGTAGTTTTTTCTAGATAAACTGCTGGTTGTATTTTAGATAAAAGTTCGGTAAGATTTCCCATTTCTACATGGTCGCAAGCTCCTTTTATAGCACCACATTTAGAGTGACCAAGTACTACAATTAATTTAGAACCTGCAACTTTACAAGCAAATTCCATGCTTCCAATAATATCGGTATTTACAATATTGCCCGCTATTCTTACCGAAAATATATCTCCCAAACCTTGGTCAAATATTAGTTCTGCCGATGTTCTACTATCTATACAACTAAGTATTATTGCAAAAGGCCATTGCCCCGCATGGGTATCATTTACTTGTGCTAATAAATCTCTTTGCGCTTTTAAGTTTTTTATAAATCTACCATTACCTTCTTTTAATATTTCTAATGCCATACGAGGAGTAAGGCTTGCTTGAGTTTCTTGTGTATGTACTTTCATTGTTTATAATTTAAGGTTTGTACCCAATTTTTTCTACAATTATATTTTTTGTTTTTGCATTAGTTTCATAATCATTAATAATTTCTAAAACATCATAAGCTACCGATTTACAATTTGTAAAATCAATAATTACTTTTGCATTTGCTGGAATTGCATCAAGTACTTTTATTACACTTGCTTTGTTAAAAAATGAAACCTCTTGTGCTAATTCTAAGTGATGAATTTCTTGCCCATTTTCCAGTTTTTTTACATCATTTAAATGATGTGAATTTCTGTAACTATGGCGAAGTGTATAAAATATACCAAATAATACTCCTACAGAAATTCCTTTCAATAAATCGGTAGCTAAAATAGTAACAATGGTAGCAATAAATGGCACAAACTGCTCCCAGCCTAGTTTATACATAGCTGAAAAAAGCGAAGGCTTAGCTAGTTTATAACCTACCATTAATAATATAGCAGCCAAACTAGCTAAGGGTATCATATTTAAAACACCAGCTATTGTAACTACACTTATTAGCAAGAAAAAACCATGCAAAATAGCAGATAACTTTGTTTTGGCACCAAAGTTTACATTGGCAGATGTACGCACTACTACTTGTGTAATAGGCAAGCCGCCCAAAAGTCCCGAAATTATATTGCCAAGTCCTTGAGCTTTTAATTCTCTATTGGTTGGAGTAATTCGTTTTTCAGGGTCTAGCTTATCAGCAGCTTCTACAGATAGTAAGGTTTCTAAACTTCCTACTATTGCTATTACAAATGCTATTTTCCATACTTCAAAATTACTTATTGCCGAAAAATCTGGAAATGTAAACTGGCCAATAAATTCGTTGAATGAATGTGCTACAGGCAATGAAACTACTTGCTTATCATTTAAAGAAAAATTTAAAATGCCAGTTTGGTAAAAATAGTTAATCATAATACCAATTACTACTACTACTAATGGCCCTTGTATTATTTGAAATATTTTATGCTTTTTCATTAATACTTTATCCCAAAAAATAAGTATGGCAAGAGATATAGCGCCTATAAGTGCTGCGCCAGGTGTTATATAGTTTTTTATACTTGCAAGCTCAGAAAAACCAAAACTATTAGTACCTGTAACCCACCCCAAAGCATGAGGCAATTGTTTTATAATAATAAGTAAACCAATACCTGTAAGCATACCTTTTATAACTGATGATGGAAAAAAGTATGCAATAAAACCTGCTTTTGCAAAGCCTAGTATTAGTTGTATAACACCCGATAAAACAAGAGCTAAAAGAAACAATTGCCAAGAGCCTAAAGTACCAATAGCAGTAAGTACAATTACTGCTAACCCTGCAGCTGGTCCACTTACACCAAGTGGCGACCCACTAGCTGCACCCACTACAATACCACCTATTATACCTGCTATTACACCTGCAAATAATGGAGCACCCGATGCTAAAGCTATACCTAAGCATAATGGCAATGCCACAAAAAACACTATTATACTTGCTGGCAAATCATTGCCAAACGATTTGAATAATTTATTCATAAATTGAAGATTTTACATTACAGTACTGTATGCAATACGCACAGTTTTTTTGTAATAATTTTGTAAAGTTAGAAATTAATTTTTCGACCTAATTATTAGGCGTTTGGAGGAGGTGTAGTTATTTCGGTAAATGTTTGTACAATAATATCAGAATATATTGAATAACACTCTAAGGTATTTAATATAATTTTTTTGTCAGCAGAATCATTACTTACATAAAATTCTTTGCAAAAATCTTTAACATCTTTTTTTTCGATACCATCTTCGCACATAGAGTTATCTTCTACAATATTGGTATCAAATACTTTTTTGCAAAGCTCTTTTAAGGGTAAGCATTGTACGCTAATTATACATAAAAAAAATATAGCTATCAATTTTTTCATTGTTGCAAATATAGTGTATAAAAATAATTAGCAAATTAAATGCATGTTAAATTATTTAACATGTAGACAAGTAAAAACAAATAAAGCAAGAGTGTAGAAAAATATTTTTTGTTACTAAACAACAATAACCCTATTGAACTTCAATAGCTCCGTTTTCTATGTTTATACTTTGCCTATATGATTAGTTTTTTACTACATGGTTTTTCTATTGGCTCCAATCATTATTTGATACAATATCAAATTATTTTTTATTTAATTACGTTCAACTCCTTACCCACTTTTACAAAAGCCTCAATTGCTTTGTCCAAATGCGCTTGCTCATGTGCAGCACTTAATTGTACTCGTATGCGTGCTTGACCTTTAGCCACCACCGGAAAAAAGAATCCTATAACATAAATCCCTTCATCTAATAATTTGGAGGCAAAGGTTTGTGCTACCACAGCATCATACAGCATTATAGGCACAATTGGGTGTACGCCAGGTTTAATATCAAAACCAGAAGCAGTCATTTTTTCTCTAAAGTATGTGGTGTTGTTTTCTAGCTTATCTCTAAGCGCTGTAGTTTCACTTAGCATTTCTAGCACTGCAATACTTGCACCTACAATGCTTGGTGCTACAGTGTTTGAGAAAAGATATGGTCTGCTACGCTGGCGCAACATTTCTATAATTTCTTTTTTGCCACTTGTAAAACCACCACTTGCACCACCAAGTGCTTTGCCAAGAGTGCCAGTTATAATATCTATTTTACCTATCACACCACAATGCTCATGCGTACCTCTACCAGTTTTGCCCAAAAAGCCCGATGAGTGGCATTCATCTATCATTACAATGGCATCGTATTTATCGGCAAGTACACAAATTTTATCAAGTTGTGCAATAGTTCCATCCATACTAAAACTACCATCGGTAACAATTATACGGCTACGTAACTCTTTGCTCTCAATTAATTTAGCTTCTAGGTCTTGCATATTATTATGCTCATATCTGTAGCGTTGTGCTTTGCACAATCTTACTCCATCTATTATACTTGCATGGTTAAGTGTATCGCTTATTATTGCATCTTGCTCATTAAATAATGGTTCAAACACACCTCCATTTGCATCAAAAGCTGCTGCATATAAAATGGTGTCTTCTGTACCCAAAAATGTAGAGATTTTTTGTTCCAGTTCTTTATGAATATCCTGCGTACCACATATAAAACGTACACTACTCATGCCATAGCCACGAGCATCAATATATTTTTTTGCAGCATCTAATACTTTTGGGTGTGCCGATAAACCTAAGTAATTATTAGCACAAAAATTTAAAACTTGCTTATTGTTTACAGTAATTTCGGCTCCTTGTTCACTGGTTATAATTCTTTCGGTTTTTAATAATCCTGCTTCTTTTATTTCAGCTATTTCAGCGCCTATACGCTGTGCAAATGCAGTATTCATTTTCTTTAAATTTAGATTACAAAAATAGTATTTTAATTTTCGCTTTCATAATATTTTAATAAAATAGTACAAATAGAAAGTCATAATATTGTACTATTCTATTCTGCTAATTATTTAGATTTTGAAAAAATATTTATCAATTATATTATTGCTTTTTATTGCATGCAATACTCAGCCAGCGCATAAAATAAGAGATGTAAACCGTTGTTTTTATTTTTGGAAAACAAATTTTATGTTGTCAGATGCCGAAAAAATTGCAATAACAACTTTAAAAATAAATACACTTTATTTAAAGTTTTTTGATGTGGATTGGGATGATGTTGATAATAGCCCAAAACCAATTGCAAAGTTGCAAATAAGCGATAGTAATTATTTACAATCAAGTACTTTAAATATTGTTCCTACTATTTTTATAACAAATGAATGTATATACAAAATAGACTCATTGCATTCAACACAACTAGCACAAAAAATATTGATGCTTACAAAAAATATTATTGCAACCAATTTGATACAAAATGTAAATGAAATACAAATAGATTGTGATTGGACAGCAACTACGAAGGAAAAATATTTTGCTTTCTTAAAATCATTGCAAAATTTAGAAAAGCGATTAAATTTTTCTGCAACTATACGATTACATCAAATAAAATTTGAAAACAAAACTGGTGTACCTCCTGTAAAAAAAGGCATGTTAATGTGTTACAATATGGGCAACTTAACTAATATTAATACCAATAATTCGATATTAGATAATAGCGAACTTAAAAAATACATAGCCAATTTGCAAAATTACCCTTTGCCTTTAGATGTAGCATTACCTTTATTTGAGTGGAAAGTATTGTTTAGAAATAAAAAATATAAAGGTTTAATTGAAAAAATTCCCGATAGTTTATTAAGCAGTAAATTATTCAGTAAAAATGTAAACAATTATACGGCATTAAAAGACACTACAATTTTTGGATATAAATTTAAAAAAAATGATTTGCTTCGCAATGAGCAAACTAAATATAATCAGGTTTTAGAAGCTGCTAACATACTCAATAAAAAAATAAAAAACACCAATATTAAGGTGTCCTTATTTCATTTAGATACAATAACTTTAACTAAATATACAACAAATGAAATGGAAAATATTTTTAACGCTATGCGCTAGTACTTTTTTAATATCATTTCCTCAAAATATAATTGGCTGTGGCGCAAGTATAGATGAGTATGATTACTATACATCATTTTTTAATCCAGATATTTCGGCAAGTAAAGAATTAAGACCGTTTTATTATACTGGTTATAGTTTTTTGTATAACAGCGACGAGCCAGCATCTGCAACAGATGTGTTGACACAAGAGTGGCAAACTTATTGTGGCAATAAGGTCACCACAAAAGATACAAAGGCATTTGTAATGGATTATTCACAAAAAGATGTAGCCAATATTTATTATAGTATCGAAAAAAATAAACCCTTAAAAATAGCCGATAGTATTAAGCAAAACAGTATGACAAAATATTTTTTACAACAAAAAGATATGGAAGCATTAGGTTATATTATGTATGCAAAAAACGTAGAGCCACATGTAAATAACAGTTACAATAATTGGGAACCTACACAAAGAGATAGTCTTGCAATGGCAAAACTTATTAAAAACGGGCAGCAACTTTATGCCGCTTCAAAAAAAGAAATATTCAAATTAAAATACGCATATCAAATTATAAGATTAGCACATTACAATAAAAATTATATTGATGCTATTGCCTATTACAACAATTACATACCATCAAATAATACGCAAAGTATTTTAAAACCCTTATCGCTTGCATTAAAAGCTGGTGCATTGTTTCGTTCTGGTAATAATAAAGAGGCAGTATATTTATTTAGTAAAGCATTTAGCGAAACAGATGTAAAAAAAATATCTAATTTTGTTAGTTTCAATTGGTCTTTAAATCCTACTTATAATAGAGATGAGTATTTGAACTTGTGTAAAAACAATGAAGAAAAATCAAATTTATTATCGTTATTGGCTTTAAGTAGCGAAGCAAGCGAAACAAATACTATTGAAAAAATTTATACCCTCAATTCGCAAAATAAAAATATACAAACCCTAATTGCAAGAGAAATAAATAAATTAGAATCCTCCTATTTTACACCATTATTAAATACGCAAAAGGGTGGTAAATTATTTTACTATTCTTGGATAGATACACCTACTGATAGCTTATTAGATGCTGGAAAGAATACAACAGAGGCATTCACAAAATTACTTTTAAAAATGAGTAATGCTAAAGATAATAATGCAGGGCTTTATTTAACTACCGCTGCATATTGTGCATTAATGACAAAAGATTTTGCCGAAGCAAATACTTACTTAACCACTGCTAAAAATTTGTCTCTTTTACCAAAAGTTAAAGAGCAATGGATGCTTACTAATCTTTTACTAGCAATAAACGACACAAAAAATATTGATGAAAAAACGGAAGAAAAACTATTACCATCAATAAAATGGCTGCAACAAAAAGCCTTCACAGAAAATAGTAATGAATTTAACTGGAGTAATTTTTCGCAATGGAAAAATTTTTACCGAAATATTTTTACAGTAGCATTAGCAAAGAAATACCATGCACAAGGCAATGTGTTTAAGGAGGCGCTATGCGTAGGTGCTGCAGATAAAATTTATGGCAACGATAATTATAATTGCATGTATTTTTTGCACAACGAAACCGATATAAAAGATGTGGAGAACCTTTATACTTTGATGATTAATAAAAAAAATACGGAGTATGAAAAATATTTAATAAAAAACAATGCAATAAAAATTTCTGATGTAAGTGACTTTGCAGGTACTGCATACCTTCGCAATTACGATTATAAAAATGCAAAACTTTGGTTAGAAAAAACAGGCGCAACCAAAACAGATACCATTTTTAAAAGTGCTTTTATTGAATTGTTAGACGATGCTGAGGCTAGGCTTCCTTTAGAGAAAAAAACTACTTCAAAACTTTTATTTGTACAAGAAATGTTACAAGCTCAAAGCTTGGTAGAAACTGATAAAACAAACCAAGCAAAACATTTGTATAAAATGGCAACTGGTATGTATAACATGACTTATTATGGTCATGCTTGGGAACTTGTGCAATATTATCGAAGCAGCTCCGATGGGTACAGTATTCCTAAAGATGCAACCGATTTTCAAAAGCAATATTATGGATGTTTTGCAGCGCATGATATGTTTAAAAAAGCTATGAATGCATCTTCCGACAAAAACTTTAAAGCTAAATGTTTATTCATGATGGCTAAATGTTCGCAAAAGCAAGTAGGCAAACCACAGTATAGCGACTTTGGGCAAGACTATGACAAATACGATAAAGCCGAAAAAGAGTTTCTACCAAAGTTTATGAATAATATTTATTTTCCTTTACTCAAGCAAGAATATAGTAGTACCGATTTTTATAAAGAAGCATACAGCAGATGTAGTTATTTAAGAGATTTTGAAAAACGAAATAAGTAAAAAGTGAAAGTAGTATTACAAAGAGTATTAACGGCAAATGTTATTGTAAATGACCAAATAGTTGGGGCTATAAAAAATGGAATATTGGTATTTGTAGGTATAGAAGATGCAGATACAAATGATGATTTAATTTGGCTTAGCAATAAAATAATAAATCTTCGCATTTTCGATGATAACAATAAAGTGCCTAACCTTTCGGTAAAAGAGATTGATGGCGAAATATTATTAGTAAGTCAGTTTACATTACAAGCATCTACAAAAAAAGGTAATAGACCATCGTACATCAAGGCAGCAAAAGCTGAAATAGCAATACCTTTATACGAAAAATTTATTTTACAGTTAGAAAATGATTTATCAAAAAAAATTGGAACAGGAATATTTGGTGCCGATATGAAAGTTAATTTAATAAACGATGGCCCAATAACGATTATGATAGATACAAAAAACAAGGAATGATGAACTATTTAATTTTACACTAATCCGTGTAATTCTTTTAAATTCATGAACTTACTCTGTATAAAAAACTTTATTTACTTATGACAATAGTACAAGCTCAAAATAAAATAGACGAATGGATAAAAACCTACGGAGTAAAATATTTTAGTGAACTTACCAATCTAGGTATTTTAATGGAAGAGGTAGGAGAACTATCTAGACTAATGGTGCGCACTTATGGTGACCAATCTTTTAAAGAAAGCGATAAAGAAAAAGACTTAGCAGACGAAATGGCCGATGTGCTTTGGGTTTTAATTTGCTTAGCAAACCAAACAGGAGTAAACCTTACAGAGGCATTGCAAAAAAATATAGAAAAGAAAACAACAAGAGATGCAGTAAGGCATTTACAAAATAAAAAACTTCAATAAAAAAACAATTATTTTATGAAACAACAATTATTTTTAATAATATCATTTTTCGTTTTTACCAATAGTTTTTCGCAACAAAGCAAATTAGTAAGTGGTCCATGGGCTGGCAATGTAGGCTTACGAACTGCTACAATTTGGGCAGAAGTAACAAACGATACAAAAAAAATCACAATAAAATATTTTGCACACAACAATACAAAAAATGTTATCACAAAATATTACACCAATGGTTTAGGAAAAGATTTTAATCCTGTAAAAATTGAGTTGAATGCTTTAGAACCAAATACAATTTACACGTACAATTTGTGGTTAGATGATAAAGAAGTAAAAACAACTTTTACAACAAATTTTACTACAAAAGATTTATGGCAATGGCGCAAACCTGCACCCGATTTTAGTTTTTTAGCTGGTAGTTGTGCCTATTTTAACGAGCCTATTTATGATAGACCAGGGAAACCCTATGGCGATGATTCTTCGATATTTGAAATTATGGCAACCGTGCCGGCAGCATTTCATTTATGGATGGGCGATAATTGGTACACCAGAGAAGTTGATTACGAATCGGTATGGGGATTAAATTACAGAGCATCGCATGATCGTTCGTATAAAGTATTACAAAAATTTATGGCAGCCATGCCACAATATGCCATTTGGGACGATCATGATTACGGACCTAACGATGCAGGTAAAAACTATATTTATAAAGACGAAAGCAGACAAATATTTAAAAACTACAGTGCCAACCCAAGCTATGGCGAAAATGGAAAAGGTATTTATACACTAGTAAATTATGGAGATGTAGATTTATTTTTAACCGATAATAGATATTTTAGAAGCAATGATAGAATTGCCGATAGTATTGATGGTAAGCCAAATGCTGATAAACACTTTTTTGGACCAATGCAAATGGAGTGGTTAAAAAATTCACTATTATTTAGCAATGCTACTTTTAAAATAATAGTGGTAGGTAGCCAAGTAATGAACCCTTTAAATGACCTTGAAACCATGCAAAAATACTCATACGAATATTATGATTTGTTGAATTTTATAAAACAGCAAAAAATAAGAGGGGTAATATTTTTTACTGGCGATAGGCATCATAGTGCAGTTACAAAAGTAGAACAACAAGGTTTTTATCCTTTGTATGATGTAACCATATCTTCATACACAGCTGGTATAAGCAAACCCTCTGGCGATGAAAAAGACAGTCCATTTAGAGTAAATGGCACTTTGGTAGAAGAGCATAATTTTGGAAAAATATCGGTATCTGGTGATAAAAAAAACCGGGTACTAAAAGTAGATTTTATAAACACAAAAGGGCAACAACTTGGTACTTGGAGTGTAAATAGCAACGAATTAAAATAGCAAATAAAATTACATCTTATCTTTGCAAAATGACATCTAATTTATTTTTCTACAATAAACCAAAAGTAATACAAGCCTTGCGTTTTCATTTTATGGGCAGGCCCGAAATAAAAATATTAATGGTACTTGTAAATATTTTTGCAATAGCATCAGCGGCATTATTTTTCTTTGAAAAAATAAGCCCGTTAGCATTTTTAATAAGTTCATTTTTGTGGTTTTTTTTGATGATACTATTTTGGTTTGTATTGCCACAAATTATTTACAAACAATCGACCACATTTAAAGATTCGATTAGGGCTGTATTAGGCAAAGAACAATTTGCTATTGAAAATGCCACTGCACACAAAGGCTGGGATTGGAATAGCTTTAGCACTTGGATGGAAAGCCCACATTTTTTCCATTTATATTTCAACCCAAGATCTTTTTTTATTGTACCCAAAGATGCTTTTGAAGGTGATAATGAACATGAAGCAAGAAGAATATTTTCCGAAAAAATAAAAAAGTAAAAATTATTTTGGCATAGGTACATTATCTTTCCAATTATTTGAAAAACTTTTGTTCCATTCAAATTTAAACCTTCGGTGGCTCCACAAATAATTGGCTGGGTCTTGCCTTATTGTTTTTTCTAAAATGTCTCTATATAATCTTGTCAATTCTCCATTGGTTGTGGTGGCACTTTGCTCTGCCAATAGTGTTGTACTAAAATGATAATGTCCTCGTTTTATTTTTTTAAAACCTATGTACACCACAGCTGCATTGTTTTTTACAGCCCCTTTTTCTGGCCCAGGTACAAATGGTGTAGGCCTTCCAAAAAAGTTTACCCAATAACCATTTTCTGCATGGCTTGGGTTTTGATCTGCTGCCAAGGCAAGTATATATTGTTTTTGAAAAACGGTATGCATTTTATTTTTAAAATCGGGAGAGCTTATTAATATTGTACCGTAACGTTTTCTAATATCAAAAAATATTTTTGCAATTATTTTGTTTGATATTGGGCCGTAAATACCAACAAAAGGTATGTTTAAATGATTTGCATAAAGTAAATTTGCATACTCCCAATTAAACTGATGCCCAGCCAATGCATTTATGCTGTATCCCTTTGCCAGTAAATTGTTCATAAGTTCAAAATCGCCTGTACTTCTTTTCAATAATTGCTTTTTAGATATAGAAATAAATTTTATACTTTCAATAAATGTATCGCAAAAATAGAGGTAAAACTTTTTTGCTATTTGTTCTCTTTCCAAAATAGATTTTTCTGGAAATGCAATTTTTAAATTATTAAGTACAATGTCTTTTCTATATTTTACTACATAAAAAAGTAAGAATGCACAAAAATTACTAATGCCATAAAGTACAAAAAAAGGTAGTAAAGATATAAGGTATAGTATGCCGTAAACGATGTAATACATATTCTGAATTTATGATTGCAATTTATGATAGCATTTTAAATTTTTTTAAACCATATTGCATTATTAATGATGATTAAAGATATAATGCTGAATGGTGGTTTCTTTTTCTTTTCCCCAAAAAGAAAAAACAACAAATCATTATTGCAACTACTGCTGCCTGCCGCTGTTTTTTTGCTGGCGCAACAATATTTTTTTGCAAAAAAAAATATTGTTGCGCCAATTATAATATAGTGTTTTGCAAAATAGTTTGCTTGCTTGGGTAATCGGTGTTAAAATGTAAGCCTCTACTTTCTTTGCGAAGTTGAGCACTTTTTATAATAAGGTACGATACAGTTATCATGTTTCTCAATTCGCAAAGCTGTGGTGATACTGCTGTGCGCTGGTACAAATTTTCGGTTTCTTCATGTAGTAAATCTATACGCCTGCTGGCTCTTTGCAAACGTTCGTTGTTGCGTACTATACCTACATAATCACTCATTAATAATTTTAATTCTTTTAGACTTTGTGTTATTAAAATCATTTCTTTTGGTGCTGTTGTACCAGCTGCATTCCAATCTGGTATTTCGTTATAATTATTTGTAAAATTTGTATTGTTTATGTTTTTCAAAGTATCTTCAAATGCCCTGTGGGCAAAAACCATAGCTTCTAACAGCGAATTGCTTGCTAGCCTATTTGCGCCATGTAAGCCAGTGCTAGCACACTCACCCGCCGCATATAAATTTTTTATTGAGGTATGTGCAAACTCATTTGTTTTTACACCGCCACAGCTATAATGTGCTGCTGGCGATACAGGTATCATATTTTTAGAAACATCTACACCAATGCTCATACATTTTTCATAAATATTTGGAAAATGATCTTTAAATTTTTGCTGGTTCATGTGGCGGCAATCTAAATACACAAATTCAGTACCGTTAATTTTCATTTCATTATCTATTGCTCTTGCTACTATATCTCTTGGTGCTAAATCTTTTCTTTTGTCGTATCGTTCCATAAAAGCTTCGCCATTTGCATTGCGTAAAATACCTCCATCGCCACGTACTGCTTCGGTTATTAAAAACGAGTGTCCACGTACGCCAGTTTCGTACAAAGCTGTAGGGTGAAATTGTATAAACTCTATATTTTCTATTCGTCCTTTGGCTCTGTAAACCATAGCCACACCATCTCCTGTGGCTATAGCTGGGTTTGTGGTGCTGCGATATACTTGCCCATTGCCGCCAGATGCTAGTAGGGTAATATTGGCAATAATTTTTTCTATTTTATTGGTAGCAAGGTTTAAAACATATACGCCATAACACTCTATATCTGGTGTGGATTTTGTTACTAAATACCCTAAATGATGTTGGGTAATTATATCTAATACAAAGCAATGGTTTATTAAATTAATGTTGTTGCATTTTTTTATTGATTCCAATAATGCCCTTTCCATTTCTTTGCCGGTTACATCTTTGTGATGCAAAATTCTGTTTTCGCTATGCCCGCCTTCTTTTCCTAGTTTGTAAGTACCACTTAATTCTTTATCAAATTGTGCACCCCAATTTATTAGTTCGTTTATTCTATCTACTCCTTCTTTTACCACAAGCTCTACTACATTTGGGTTACAAAGCCCATCTCCTGCAATTAATGTATCGTTTATATGTTTTAAAAAACTATCGTTTTCAAAATTAGTAACACCAGCTATGCCACCTTGGGCATACTTTGTATTGGTTTCGTCGCTTTGGGTTTTGGTAAGTATTGTTATATTTTTGTGAGGCAAAGCCTGAGCTGTTTTTAAAGCATAAGTTAAGCCTGCAATGCCTGAACCTATTACCAATATATCTGTTTGCATAATTATAAGTATGTAGTTATTCAAATTTCGATGTTAATTTTTTAAAAACGAAATATAAATATTTTTATTAGTGAGATTATGCTTTACAATATATTTACATTTTTAAAAAATTAAAATACGCTATATTTTATATAAATGAAACCGCAGTCTATTTCTATATTAGATTATAATTATGATTTACCAAATGAAAAAATTGCCATGCATCCACTTTCAAAAAGAGATGCATCTAAATTGCTAATTTTTAAAGATGAAAAAATTGTAGAATCTGTTTTTAGTGAGATTGCTACACAAATTCCTGAAAAATCATTATTAATTTTTAATAACTCTAAGGTAATAAATGCACGTATTAAATTTAGCAAAGCTACTGGTGCAAATATTGAAATATTTTGTTTGGAACCACATGGCAATATTGACACTTATGAGCAAATAATGGTTAGTAATAAGGTAGTGCAATGGAAATGCTTTGTAGGCGGTGCGGCAAAATGGAAAGACGATATTTTAGAAAAAGAAATAGCTATTAACAATACTAAAATAATTTTATTTGCTAAAAAAATAGAAAAAATAACCGAGTCGTTTGTTGTAGAATTTAGTTGGAATAATACAAATTATACTTTTGCACAAATAATAGAAGCGTCTGGTAGCGTACCTTTACCACCATATATAAAAAGAATTACTGATAACGAGGATACAAGTAGATACCAAACTATTTTTGCTAAAACAAATGGTTCGGTAGCTGCACCTACAGCAGGTTTACATTTTTCGGAAAATATTTTTGAAAAACTGATTGCAAAAAATATTATTAAATCTTTTGTAACGTTACATGTAGGCGCAGGTACATTTAAGCCTGTAAAATCGGCTACTATGGAGCAGCATGAAATGCATGCCGAATATATTGATGTTGATTATTGTACAATTGAAAACTTGCAAAAAAGTATTGGAAAAATTGTTGCTGTAGGCACTACATCGTTACGTACTATTGAAACTTTGTATTGGTTAGGTGTAAAAATATTTTTTAATCCATCTATTACTGCATTAACTTTATTGCAATGGGATGTGTATGAAGAAAAATTTGTGAGCAATAATATAAATGCTAATGAGGCGCTGCAAACACTTTTGTATTGGATGAAAAAAAACAACAAACAATCTATTTTTACAAAAACACAAATATTAATTGTACCAGGATATACTTTTAGAATTGCAAATATGCTTGTTACAAATTTTCATCAACCATGCTCTACATTACTTTTATTGGTAGCTGCTGCTGTTGGCAACAATTGGAAAAAAATGTATGACTATGCCTTAAAAAACGAATTTCGCTTTTTAAGTTATGGTGATGGTAATTTAATTTTTATAGATAATTAAAGAGTTATGGCTGTATGGTTACTGGCGTACCTACTGGTATGTAGCTATACAAATCTTCCATTTCCGAATATTTTACAGATACACATCCATCTGTCCAGTTATAAAAGTTATCTACAGTCCACTCTTCTTCTTTACGAGTAGCATGAATAGCTATACCATTGCCAATGCGTGCATTTTTTGGCACAAGCCCTTTTGCTTTTCGTTCGTTAAAACGCCTAATGCTTTCAGCATTCGGGTAATCTAATAAAAGCTCTCTGCCCCATTTTTTATTTATTTTTTTTAGTATAATTTTAAAAGTACCAGTAGGTGTTCTTTTATCCCCTTCACGCATTTTATCGCTCAAGTCTTTACTGCCAAATACTATTGGGTAAGTAGCATACCAACCTTCATCATCGTACACATTAAGTTCATAATCTTTTTTAGAAACTATAATGTAATATGGATTTGTGTTATTGCTAATTCTAAATTTTTTTGCAATAGTTCTTTTTCTTAATTCTCTAAAACTGTTTTTTGCGGGGGCAAAACTTAATAGGGTTGAAAATAGCAATGCTGATAAAACAAAACGAATGAGGGGATTTTTCATTTTTGTTGGTTTTTAAATTCGGATTTTAATTTGTTATTTTATTTAGACCTACAAAATAATAAAAAGTAAACAACAAAAATGTTATAAAAATTGTAAATACAAAAAAAAGTACATTTTTAGTTAAAATGTACTTTTTTTTCAATAGATGTGTTTTACCAATTACTAAACCTCAACCCAATATTGTATGGCCTAATATCTAAACTATTTTCGAAAATAGATTTTGGAGTATAAGAACCAAATAGTCTGAATGAGCCCAAGCCAGCTTCTGCAGTATAACTAAATTTGAATTTTTGTAAATTATAATCGCCTTGGTTTCTTTGTTTACCATAAAGGCTGCTTTTTTGTTTGTTTCGTTGTTTGTACAAATAACCAAAACTTACTCCTACACTGGCACCAAAACCTCTTTTGCTTGTTTTATTGTTTGCTGCAAAATTTAGCATTACTGGTATTGTTAAATATTTTGTAGCAAGCTTATTTTTTGTAAACGTTATAGAATCCCTAAAAATAAATGGCGAATTGGTAATTGCGCCCCCACTATAAGGTATTATACCATCTTCTTTAAAACTTATTGGCGATCTAAAACTATAGTTTTGCAACTCTACACCAAGGCCATATTTTAAATTCACATTATTTTTTATTAAGGCAATTTTTTGCATAAAAAACCAAATGTTTACATTTACACTTTTACCTGCTCTTAGGCGCATATCATCGGCCGAAAAAGCTGGTGTGCCTGCTTTTGTAACTACATAACTACCAGCAGTTGCATAATTTGTTTTGTCTATCCAATTGGCAAAACCTAAATCGAAAACAATAAAATTTGTTGTAATTTTCGATTTTTTCTTTACTATCATACTACTACTATCTGTAATTATGCTAACCGAATCGCCATAGTTTTTTTTATGTTTTTTTATAATTAAAATTTTACCTATTCGTGTAGTATCATTTTTATACACTATAATAGTGTCGGCTTTTACTACAGTAGTATCGGTTTTTGTTGGTTCTTGTGCAAACGATGATAATGTAAATGTGGCAATGCCTACAAAGAGTAATATCTTTTTCATGGTGTTTAATTTAATTTTTATAAAGTATTTATTGTCTTATTTTGCTGCTATTTCAAAGCCAGCAATTTGCAAATTATTTCCTTCTTTTAAATTTGCTGTACGCTCTATAAATTGTTTAGCTTTTTTTAAAAAACTACCTGCCTTCGATTTTCTAATTACATCTTCCTTTATATACAAAAATTTATTATCGCTTTTGTCGTAATTAGATGCAGCAGTAGTTTTTGCTACAGTATTCTTTATATGTTCTTCTGAGCTATTAAATACTTTTGCTACTAAAGCTTGGGTGTTTATTAAATTTTCTATTTGTTGTGGAGTTGATTCAATTTTATTTTGCACAGCAATTTCTGTTGAGTTAGATATTGTTAATTCGGTTGAGTTTCCCTTTTCGCTATTTGTAGTTGCTGTATTGTTTTTTACAAAAATGGCATCTTCTTTTATTGTTTCTTTTGCAGTTTCCTTAGTAGTTTGGAAGTGTTTTTCTTTGTTAGCTTGTTTGGTAGCTATAAAAGTTTCGGTATTGCTAATTGCAGTTTTGTAATTAACAATAACTTGTTGTTTTGTACTATCAAATTTAGATAAATCTGTAATTGTTGTACTCTCATTTTTTATTTTATGAGTTGGCAAATTGGTATTTTTTACTATTTTCAAATTTTTTGTATTTGTATTATAAACCATTTTAGAAATATACAAATAACCAATACCTATAAAAATAGCAGCTGCAGCCCATTTAAGCCAGCCAAGATATATTATGTTCTCTTTTTTATATAGTAAGGCTTTATCTTTAAAACCTATACTGTTTTCTGGTTGTAAAATTGTTTTTTGTAAAAGATTGTATTCGCTTTTTGCATCTTCATTTATTATCAACAATGTATTTAATTCTTTAAGTTCTTCTCCAGCCAATTCTCCATCTAGTTTTAATAAAATTTGCTCTTGTATTTTTTTATCAAAAATAATTTCTTTGTATAAAAAACTTTTATCGGTGTAGCTTATTTCTTCTAATGGTAATTTTGTATTTTGAAGTAATTCTAATTCTATTTTCAAATCTTCATTTTCTGCTAAAAAATTATCTACAATTATACGCTCATTAGCCAACAACTCATTATCTGCATAAAGCAAAAAATAGGTTTCGTAATTATTTCTGTTAATGTTCATTGTTTTCTTAAAATAATTTTAAATTACATTATTTACACTTACCAAGTATTCTCTAAGTTGTAGTCTTGCCCTGTGCAAATACACTTTTACTTGGCTTTCGTTCAATCCTGTTATTTCGCCTATTTCGGCATAATTATATCCTTCATAATCTTTTAGCAATACAAGGCTTTTATCTCTGCTATTTAATTTGTTTAGCGCTTCTTCTATTACTCTTTTTGTATTTTGTTGTTGGTTGTTGCTTCCAAAATCATTTTCGGCAAAATCATCTTTTAAAATTACTCTCTTATTTTTTCGAATACTATCTATCATTGTATTGTACGCTACTGTAAATAAATAACTTTTGCATTTCAAATTATCTACTTGGTTTCTGTTTACCCAAACTTTTTCGTAAGTGCTTTGTACAATATCTTTAGCATCATTTTCATTTTTTATATTTTTAAGAATAAAACGATACACATTATCTGCATATAATTTCACACAATCGTTATATTCTCTTTCAGTCATACTAATTTTAAAATTATTGCTTATAAAATTACAGTTGTTTTGTTATAATTGTTTAACGAAGCACATTT
Organism: Ferruginibacter sp.; assembly: GCA_013141435.1. Lineage (GTDB taxonomy): Bacteria > Bacteroidota > Bacteroidia > Chitinophagales > Chitinophagaceae > Ferruginibacter. Next base: position 58,777 of record JABFQZ010000025.1, on the reverse strand, counting down.
AAAAAAGTTACAAATTCATAAAAATAAATTTATGAACAATATTATCCGCACATTTGCATTATTAAAAATAGTATGAACAAAAAAGCTGCAATAGGTTTTATTTTTATTACACTAGTAATTGATGTTACGGGTTTAGGATTAATAATACCAGTATTACCAAAACTGATAGAACAATTAATACATGGCAATATTAGCAATGCTGCTAAATGGGGCGGTTGGCTTACGGCTACTTACGCCGTTATGCAATTTGTTTTTTCGCCAGTGCTTGGTGGCTTAAGCGATAAATATGGCCGAAGACCTGTTTTATTATTTTCTTTGTTGGGTTTAGCGGTAGATTATTTGTTTCTTTCTTTTGCACCTACAATAGCATGGCTTTTTGTGGGTAGAGCTATTGCTGGTATTGGTGGCGCAAGTTTTACTACTGCCACTGCATATATAGCAGATATAAGTACTAAAGAAAATAGGGCGCAAAATTTTGGAATGATTGGTGCTGCATTTGGTATTGGATTTATTATTGGCCCTGTGCTTGGTGGTTTGCTTGGTTCGTTTGGTGCTCGTATTCCTTTTATGGTGGCTGCTGGTTTAAGTTTTTTAAATTTTTTGTATGGTTATTTTATTTTGCCTGAGTCGTTAAGCAAAAATAATCGCAGGGCTTTTGATATAAAAAGAGCAAACCCTATTGGCTCATTGTTGCAATTAAAAAAATATCCGAATCTTGGAGGTTTAATTTTTTCTTTTATTTTAATATACATGGCAGCACATGCAGTACAAAGTAATTGGAGTTTTTTTGGTATAGAAAAACTGCATTGGACCGAAAAAATGATTGGTATTTCGTTGGGTGTAGTAGGTGTTTTGGTAAGTATTGTACAAGGTGGGCTAATTAGATTTATAAACCCAAAAATAGGCAACGAAAAAAGTGTTTATTTTGGATTATTACTTTATGCGGTAGGCTTAATGCTTTTTGCATTTGCTACACAAACATGGATGATGTTTTTGTTTTTAGTACCCTATTGCCTTGGCGGAATTTGTGGACCTGCTTTGCAATCTATAATATCGGGCAATGTAGCTGCCAACGAGCAAGGAGAGCTACAAGGTGCACTCACAAGTCTTATTAGCCTTACTTCTATTTTTGGCCCAATGTTAATGACAGGCTTATTTTCGTATTTTACAAGTACCAAAGCGCCATTTTATTTTCCGGGAGTATCTTTTGTTGCAGGTTCTTTATTTATGTTGGCAAGCGCTTTAATTGCTTATTTTTCGCTGCATAATAAAACTAGCACTAAAAAACTAATGCCTTAGGTACTGGCAATATCTAATTACAACATTTTTTTTAATTTCAACTAGGTGCTCATTTCAATTTAGCAAAATGTTGCTTCAAGGAAGTGTAGCTTTAAAGGCTTGATTTCGATATACTAAATTGCCTAATGCTTAATTTGGGTTTAACTAATTATCTAATGTAATACTTATAATTTGCAAGCCCTTAGCAGCATTTATTTTTATTTCTTTTTCTTTTCCATTTGCAGTTACTACAATATTATTTTCGCCTTGCTGTAGTGGTATGCGTACATAGCTTACAAATGCAGGCAGACTTTGCCAGTTTCTTGTATCGGCTTTTTCGGTTATTGTATTAAAAATATTTACGGCAAGCCCTGCAATATTACCAGCGGTGTTTTTTCTGTTTTCTTTTTCAAAGTTGGTTTTATCTTTTGCTGCTTGGCTTGTATCTTTTGCTTCACTTTTATCTGTACTTCTAGCTATACCTTCAGCCAAGGCTTCGGTACCTTTTTCTAAAAGTTTTTTTGTTACTTGCCGTGCTACTGCATTTGCCATTTCGGTTACAAATCTTTCTTTTAAAATATTGATGGCAATATTATTTATATTTTGCACCAATTGTGGCTCGTAGTTTTTGCCATTGTTTGCAACAAATATTTTTTGCTGTTGGTAGTACTGAATATTATATACTGGCAATGATAATTTGAATGCTCGTATATCTGTTAATTTTTCGTTGCTAATTCCATAAGTATTTGCATTAAAATTAAATGGTTGGCTGTAGCCATTTTCATCGAAATATGTAAAACTATTTATACCATTATTACCGGCTGTAAGTACAAAATTTTTTTCTTCTTTTATTGGTGCTTGCCCTTCTTCTAAAAAAATAATTACTTCGCCATTATTATTTATTGTATCTATAAAACTTGTGTTGTGTTCATTTTTGTATTGGTTTTGCTCTACTTCAAAACCCAATATTGTAGCTGTTCTTAATACATCTTTTTGTAATTGCAATGGTATTTTTACACCGTAATATTCGTTGTTGTTTTTTATATAAATATCGGCAGCGTTTCTATACGATATAAAAGCGTTGTTTATATCGTCAGCCATTTCGTATATTATGCCCTGCAGGTTTAAAGCAAATGCATCATTGCTATACCTGTTGTCTTTATTTTTATATTTATTATTTTGTGTATTTGCCGATAATGTAATACGCCTAGCTTCTACTACAGCATCTTCTGTGTTTCCAATATTTGCATAATTAAGTGCTTTGTAATAATGCATCATAAATTGCTCATGGTCTTCGCCTAAATAAGTTTGATGCATTGGATTTAACAAATTACTTACGGCAATATCGGCTATTGTTTTTCGGTTGTTTTCTATTATTTGATCGGCTGCATTCAAATACAAATTACTGTACACGTAATTATTTTGTAAACGATATATTTTGCCCATTTCTAAATTATAGAGTAAGGCGTTTCTATCTTTTTTTATTAGCTTGTTGTTTTTTAAACTGTGCAATGCTTGTTCGTAATTATGCTCTTGTATATTGGTGTAATACGAGCTCATAGATTTATTGTAAGTAGCACAAGAATTAAATACGAGCATTAGCATTGTATATACCAATGCCCGTAGTAGTTTTACTTTCATTGTATAAATTTTTTATTTTGGACTGCAAAACAACGAAGATTTATTTGCTTCGGTAAAAGTTGAATATAGCTATAATGATGAATGGTGCGACGCCACTGAAGTTGATTAAAAATCTGATGCTGGCAAACAAAAAATATAATGTTTAGTTTTTAATATTTTTTGATATTTTTTTATCACCTATCCAAACAACTTCGTTGGTTTCTATATTGGTAAGTACCAAGTCTATTTGATAGGTTACCGATTTTTTTCTTTTGTAAGGATCTACTATAGAGTTTATTGAACCTTGTAAAATATAATCGGCGCCTTTTTCTAAGCCAAACTTTTTTAGCGTACTTATTGTTGAATTGGTTTGTTGGTCTGCTTTTTCTGAACGCATTTCTTCTCTCTTTTTTCCGCTTTGTACTAAGCCTACTTTTTCGGTTGTTATATACGATTTTTCAAGGTCGTTCATAAAAGTTTCTGCTTCTATATGCTCGTGGCTTTTATTGGTTACAAAGCCTACAATTACTACAGGTTTTTTTCCTTTTTGTTGTAAATGATCGCTAAGCCATTTGCCTGTAAGCGATTGGTTTATCATTTCTTCGGCTGTAATTCTGCTATCGGTATAATTCCAATTACCACTTAAATCTGGGGTTTCGGTAGGGTCTATACGGGTAACTTTATGTGCGCAAGATGCAAGTAATAAAATTGAAGTTGCTATTGCTATTGTAAATATTTGTTTCATGATTTTTGGTTTTAAATGTTAAAAATATTTTGTAAAATTTAGCGACACCTGTGTCTATAATATTTTTGATTATAGTTATTTCTGTAACCATAATTATTGTTGTAATAATATTGGTTTGATAAAGCTCTCTCTCTTCTATAGCTTCTGTTTTCTGCTTTGCGTTTACTCTTAGCTATTCGCCAATCGTATGCAGTGTAAGTGTTTTGTACTGTAGTGTTCATGGTGGTTTGCAACGTTGCTTGAGCTGCTGTGTATTTATCCATACTTACTTTGTAATTTGGATTTTGATCTTGCGCAAGTTCTTGTGCTTTTAGAGCAAAGCTTGCTGAAACAACTAAAATTGTAAATAATATTTTTTTCATGATTTTGTGGTTTTAATGTAAAATTTATAATTCAAATGTAATGCCACCTTTTACTATTAAACGTTATAGGTTTCTAAAAGTTACAGCGTTAACAAATATTTACAATTTGAGAAATGATAATAATAATTACCTACATATATAAAGCTTTTCGACAAACATTTTTTATGTTCAAAAGCCATTATATTTTAATAAAAGCAGTAGTTTATTGGTAGTTTCAATAATGCAAATATTTAGGCATTTTTATGAGGTATTTAATTTTTGTCCCCCTTTTGTTTTAAGATAAAAAGTGAGATACGTTGTATAAATATTGTCAATTCTATTTTATAAAATTTAAAATAGTTTATGCCAAATTAGTGGCAGTTTAGTCTGATTCGACGGTAAGAGAACTTCTATTACCGATGTATAATCGGCAATAGAAAATTCGTTTTTTGAAGTGTAAATAATAACTAAAATCTAAAACTCTCTATCTAAAAATTCTTTTAATGCACTTTGATATACCGATTTTACTTTTCCTTTTCTTTTCAAAAAATCGGCTCTAAAAATTGGGCTATTATTTATTGTTTTAGCATAAGCCACAGCTTGGGCAAACCGGCTACGTTTTTGTACTTGGCTTTGGCTAGGTACAATATTGCTCATATCTGGGTATTTGCTTACAACAGTTTTATCGCCATATTGTTTTATAACAATATCACCCATTTTCGATGTGTTGCTTTTTTGTACAGGTCTTTCTAAAACTTCCATTATTTGAAATTTTTTACAAACCTAAATTTTATTTTTTAATAAATTATTTTTTGGCATCCTTCGTTATTAACAAGTTATTAAGCGAAGGATAACACTGAAAATATAAAATGGTAGCAGTAATTTTTTTTAGTGTAGATGTTTTAATACATAATATTGCTATTCAAATTTTAGAAACAAAAAGTTAAGTTTGGTATTAGATATATTCCTTCTTTACAATTAAAATTATTTTTATTAAAAAATACCAAGCACAACCATTTTTACAACGTAATTTTGTGCACTATCCATTGAGCAAAATAACAACTATAAATGAGCGACTCTATAAAACATGAATGCGGTTTGGCTTTTATAAGACTACGTAAGCCATTCAGCTATTACCAACAGCAGCACCAATCGGTATTATATGGGCTCAATAAGTTGTACTTATTAATGGAAAAACAACATAACCGTGGGCAAGATGGTGCAGGTATTGCTGCTATAAAATTAAACACCGAACCAGGTTATCCTTTTATGTATCGCATTCGTAGCTGTGCACAACAACCTATTGCCGATTTGTTTCAACAAATAGGAAAAGAAATAGACGAAATAGAAAAATACCAGCCTGATATTAAAAACCATCCTGGGCTTATGAAAGGGCATATACCTGTAATGGGCGAAGTTTTGCTTGGTCATTTACGATATGGCACTCAAGGCAAAAATGATGTTCAATTTTGCCACCCATTCATAAAAAAACATACTATACCAAGTAGAAACCTTACCCTTGCCGGTAACTTTAATTTGGTAAATACCGAAGAATTATTTGACCTTATAAATAAAACACCGGGTGTTTTTGAAAAGCAAAGTGACCTTGCAGCCATGATGGAAGTTATTTATCATTTTTTGGTAAAAGCAGATGAAGATAACCCTGGAAATCCAGATATAATTGCTATGCTTAAAAATGCAGTTCCAATGTTCGATGGTGGTTTTAATGTGGCAGGTATTACTGGCAATGGCGATGGCTTTGTGTTTAGAGATGCACATGGCATACGCCCATCGTATTATTATGTAAACGATGAAATTATTGTAGCAGCAAGCGAACGTGCCGCAATACGTACTGCATTTAATTTAGAAGAAAACGAAGTAATGGAACTAATGCCTGGCTCTGCTTTAATAGCAAAAGCTGATGGTAGCTATAGTGTAGAGCAAATTGTACCTGCGCAAGAAAGAAAAGCCTGTAGTTTTGAGCGAATATATTTTAGCAGAGGTAGCGATGAAAAAATTTATAAAGAACGTATTTCGCTTGGTTATAACCTAAGTCCTATTATTTTAAAAACATTGAACTATGATTTAAAAAACACTATTTTTTCATTTATACCCAATACTGCCGAAACCGCATTTTATGGCTTAATAAAAGGTGCCGAAGATTATTTAAACGAAATAAAAAAAGAACGTATACTTAGCTGGAATAAAGATTTTGACGAAGCCAAACTTTCTGAAATGATAAACAGAAAAGTGCGAATAGAAAAAATAGCCATTAAAGATGTAAAGCTACGAACATTTATAACCGAAGATAGTAGCCGAAACGAAATGGTGCAACATGTATATGATATAACTTATGGTACTGTAAAAAAAGATGAAGATACACTGGTAGTGATAGATGATAGTATTGTAAGAGGCACTACACTAAAAGAAAGTATTATTAGAATGCTTTACAGATTAAAGCCAAAAAAAATTATTGTAGTATCATCGGCACCACAAATAAGATACCCCGATTGTTATGGCATAGATATGAGTAAAATGGGCGATTTTATTGCCTTTAAAGCAGCAGTAGCTTTACTTACCGAAAGAAGTGAAGAAAAATTATTGGTAGAAATTTTAGAAAAATGCAAAGCCTTGGAGCTGCAAAATATGCTACACACCGAAAATTTGGTTAGGTTGGTTTACAAACCATTTACCCTTGGCGAAATATCTAATAAAATAGCACAACTTATAACCCCAGATGATGTTACCATACCTATACAAGTTATTTATCAAACTATAGAAACACTGCATGAAGCTTGCCCAAATAACAAAGGAGATTGGTATTTTACTGGCAATTATCCTACACTTGGCGGCAACAGGGTATGCAACAAAGCTTTTATGAATTATATGGAGGGGAAAAATGTAAGAGGATATTAAAAAGAAAGAGTATGTTTTTACGATAAAACTTTTACTGTTTTAGCAATCATATTGCCATTGTACCATACTTGCATGGTGTAATTTCCTTTTTGAAAAGTATCGGGAGTAAGAGAAAAGTTTAAACGCTTTTCGTCTGTATTAGGTTCTACTAGCATTTTACGTGAATATACCTTTTTGCCTTCGGAGGTTTCAAACAAACCCGACTCCCAAGTAGCATTTTTAATTACCCTACCATTGGGCTGTAGTACTACAATCATTATTTCGCCATTGCCTTTGCCCGATGCATTTTTAAAAACAAATGAGCCTGTAATTTTTTCGGCATCGTCTGCTATGCTTGTTTCGGTATCTTTTGTATTTACTTCGGTGGTAGCATAAAGATGCAAATCGGCTGCTAAAGAGCTACTAGCGGTAGTTGTAGTTAGCTCAGGTATTTTACCTGTTTTATCGGCAGTGGTATTTACACTGTTTTTATTGTTTTTTTTACTCTCTAAAAGTGAATTTAGTAAATTCTGTAGCCGCTTATTTTCAGCATCTACATCTGTATATTTATTTTGCAAAATAGCAACCCTCAATTTCAATTCCTCAATTTTTAATTTTGCACTTTCTAGGTTATCGTCTGTGGTTTGCGCTTTTAGCAAGTCTGATATTTCGCTTTTTAGGTTGTTTAACTCTAATAGCTTTGGCTGTGCTTCTTTATCTAAAGAAATATTATTTACAAAACTGCTATCTATACCTTTAAGCGTAGCTGTATATTCATTTTTCAACGAATCTTTCACTTGGTTTTTGGGAGTATGCGTTTTTGATTTTGTGTTAGCTATTATTTCAGTATTGGGTTTTTTAAAGAATCTTTCGTATATCACATAACAATACATACAGCAACCAATAATTAATAAAAGTACTGCTACTTTATATACTATTCTATACTTTTTTTCTTCTCTCTGAAAGTGTAATAATTCAATTTCGTCTTCACTCATAATTTTTAAATTTAAGTTTTGATGCGAAATTTCAGCGGTTTGGTATTGCAATAATACTATCTTTTTTTGTTTTAAAAAAAGTGTATTTTAATTTTTGTAGTTAATTTTCTTTTATGGCTTGGTTTACATAAGCAGATATCCAACCTACTTGCCCATTTTTTACTAAGAAAAATTTCTTTTTTTCTTGTGTACCTTCAAATTGGCGAATAATTTTTAACAATAAACCTGTACCAGCTAATAACGATTTTTGATTAAATACTTTATACACTTTTTTTGATTCAGCTAATACAATGTTTTTATCAACTACTTCGTTAGATAAATTTCTGGTAAGGTTTTCGGGAGATAGTGCAGCAAAGTTATTGCCTAGTTTATCGCTAAATTTACTCAACTCATCAAATGTAATTGGCACTACCGAATTTTCAACTAACTCTGGGTATAATAAAGTAGCAACAGACCATGCAATACCACCACTAAATGCAAAATTATCGTTCATATTATAGGCTCCGCTTTCGTTTACTGCAAATGTAATTTCTCTATCGGGGTCGCCTACAAGTACTCTGTATAATTGTTTTTTATAATTAGCAATACCGTTATCATCTTCTGTTCTTTTTTCGGTGGCATTAGCAATAGTTTGTGTACCCCAGTTTAAGGTAAATAGTTTTAGCTCTTTTGTATTTCCGTTTTTAAAATAACCTCCTTTGGTGTTGCCACTACCAATATCTATTAAAAAAGTACTGTATCTTCTTGCTTCTGGTACTATACCTATATGCGATAATATCGCTTCTTGCATAGCATCTATTACTGGCATTTGCCTATCTGGTTCATGCAATTTTGCTCTTATAGTATCTGCAAGGTTTTGTATATCTTTTTGTTTGCCATACACTTCTGCCTGACCTTTTACACCACTACTTACTACTGTATATATCCTATTGGCTGATATGCTATAATCTAATAAAGCAGTATTGTATAATCCTTTCAAACCTTCTACAGTAGCGGTAAAAGTAGAAGGTGTAAAGGATATAAAATCGGTGTTTACTGATGTGTCTTTTATTGCATTAAATAAACCTGTGGTAGTAGCATTTTTCCCCATTTGAATGATGCTCATTTTTACACCTTTTGCTCCCACTTCTATACCTGCGTATAGGTTTTGCTTATTTAATTTTAATGGCACTTTAGTTTGTGCAAATATGCTTGATGCACAAATAAATATTGTAAAAAAAAGTGTTGTTTTTAAACTTATTGATAACATTAATCTTAGAATTTAATATAAAATTACATTTAAAATAAATGTGGTTATTGCATGTAGAGAAAATGTGCAAATTTTTATTCCATTTCCTTTTTTACAAATTCCATTAAAATTTTTATTTTTTCTGGACTAAAATCAAATTCTAACCCAGCTGCTTTATATAATTCGGGCAAAGTTTTTGTGCCCCCAAGGCTTAATGCGGTACAATAATTATCTAACGCTTTTTCAGAATCTTTTTTATACTGCATCCACATGCCTATAGCTCCAAGCTGTGCTATACCATATTCTATATAATAAAACGGCACTTCGTACAAATGCAATTGTCGTTGCCAAGCATTGTGTTTAAAGGTTTCTAGTCCACTGTAATCTATTACTTCATCAGTAAACTCTGCAACTATTGCTACCCATGCGGCTGTACGTTCCGCATGTGTATGTGTAGGGTGCTCGTACACCCAATGCTGAAATTTATCGATAATGGCTATCCAAGGAAAAATTGTGATTACTCTTTCTAACTGGTGCTCTTTTGCTCTTGCAAGGTCATCGGTGTTGTCAAAAAAAGTTTCCCAATGATCCATACTAAAAAGCTCCATTGCCATACTTGCCACTTCGGCTATTTCCATTGGGTATTCTTTAAACCCATTAAGTGCCAATGGGTGTGCCAAAAAAGAATGTATGGCATGCCCACCTTCGTGCACCATGGTGGTTACATCGCCCATTTGCCCCGCTGCATTCATAAAAATAAATGGGGCTCCACTTTCGGCCAACGGGCAGTTGTACCCACCTGGCGATTTTCCTTTTCTGCTTTCTAAATCTAAATGCTGCATTTCTTTCATACGCTGCAAGCATGCACCAAAAAATGGCCTAAGTTTTGTAAAACAATCTATAGATTTTTGCAACAACTCCTCGCCTGTTTTAAATGGACGAAGTGGTTTTGTACCTATTGGCTCTGCATCTAAATCCCATGGGCGAAGGGTTTCTAACCCAAGTTTTTCTTTTTTCTTTTTGTAAATATCATTTACCAAAGGCATTACATATTGCTTTACTGCATCATGAAATTTATAACAATCTTCTTTAGTATAATCAAACCTACCAAGCTCTTTAAATCTATAATCTCTGTAGTTGTCAAAGCCGGCATTTGTAGCTTCTTTGTTGCGTAAACCAATTAATTTGTCGTATAATTCGTTAAGCTTTTCTTTATCTTCTACCCTACGGGTTTGTATTTTTTTGTAAACTTCTTCTCGTAGGTTTCTATTATCGCTTTCCAAAAATTTAGCTGCTTGTTGTAGTGTAAATTCTTCACCATTTACAGTTACCATCATTGCACCAGTTATTTGCCCAAACTGTTGTTGTAATACTGCTATTTCTGCTTGTATGGGTATATTTTCTTCTCTAAATAATTCGATACTTTTTTTTGTACTACGCAAATAAGTATGGTATTTTTCTTCCTCTAATTCATTTAAAAATGGCGACGATAATAGTTTTTTATTCAACGCATCGCTATAGGGTTGTATTTTCGGTTGTATTTCCATACAAAAGAAATTAAAAGCTTCTTCTAATGCTTTATTTTCATTATCGCATGTCATTTTTATTTGTCGCCAACAAGCATCTTCATTTACAGCCGCTTCCAATTCACTCATATCTTGCAACCAATTTTCTAATTCGGTTTTACTGGCAATTTCTTTATCAAGCAATGTTTTAAAGTAAGGCTCTAGTGCTGCCCAGTTTGTTACTACAAAATCTTTTGGAAGGAAACTTCTTTCTAGTTTTTTAATATCGGCGTTGTACATATTTAGTATTGAGTATTGAGATGTTAGTATTGAGATTTTTCCTACTTACAAATATCTTCTTACATAAGAAAAAACTATGTTTTATGCGAAATTAAAGTGTTTCAACTTAATATTAAAAGATGTGTTTTAGAATTTATAAAAGTAGTTTAAATCCTTATAACCTAAGTCTAAATACTCAATACTAACATCTCAATACTATTCTAATGCGCCATCAACCAATTATCTCCACTACCCAGCTCTGCATCTGCAGGTACATCGTTTGGTAAAATTAATGCCGATTTCATATTATCGAGTATCAACGGTTTTATGGCTTCGAGTTCATTTTTTGGTACATCAAAAACCAATTCATCATGTACTTGCAAAAGCATTTTGGTTTTATAATTACCTGCTTTTAGTGCAGCATGAATTTTTACCATGGCAAGTTTTACCATATCGGCCGCAGTGCCTTGTATGGGTGAGTTAATAGCGTTTCTTTCGGCAAAGCCTCGTACTACAAAATTTGCACTATTTATATCTTTTAACCAGCGCTTACGTCCCATGAGTGTTTCTACAAAGCCTGTTTCTTTGCAAGCATTTATGGTATCGTTCATGTACTTTTGAATACCTGGAAACTCTTTTTTATAATTATCAATTATTTCTTTTGCCTCGGCTCTTGGTATTCCTAAGTTTTCGGCAAGGCCAAATGCTCCTTGCCCGTATATGATACCAAAGTTTACGCTCTTTGCTTTGTAACGCATTTCTTTTGTTACCTCACTTTCTGGTACGCCAAATACTTTTGCGGCTGTAGCGGTATGTATATCTTTACCTGTTTTAAATGCTTCGCACATATTTATATCGCCACTTATGGCTGCAACAACTCTTAATTCTATTTGCGAATAATCGGCTGAAACTAACACATGGTTTTCATCTCTTGGCACAAATGCTTTCCTAATTTCTTTGCCCTTTGTGGTACGTATAGGTATGTTTTGTAAATTAGGGTTAGTGCTGCTCAACCTTCCTGTAACTGCTACTGCTTGCGCATAGTTTGTATGTACCCTTCCCGTTTTTACATTCATCAAGTGCGGAAAAGCATCTACATAAGTGCTGCGTAATTTTGTTAATTCTCTAAAGGTTAATATTTGTTCGCAAATAGGATTATTAACCGCTAGTTTTGCTAACACATCTTCGCCAGTTGCATACTGCCCTGTTTTTGTTTTTTTTGCCTTTGTGTCAAGCTTCATTTTTTCAAAAAGTACTTCGCCTAATTGTTTTGGGCTTGCTAAATTAAATCGTACTCCAGCTGTTTCATATACTTTTTCTTCGGCTTCTTTTGCTTCTATTTCTAACTCCTTCGAATAGGTTTTTAAAAATTCCATATCTATTCGTATGCCTTCAAACTCCATGTCGGTAAGTACTTTTACCAATGGAGACTCTACTTCATAAAAAACTTTTTCTACTTCTTTAGCTTTTAATTGTGGCAGAAAAACATTTTTTAATTGTAAGGTAATATCTGCATCTTCTGCTGCATATTCTTTAGCTTCATCTATTTCTACTTGGCGCATGGTTCCTTGTGTTTTGCCTTTTTTGCCAATGAGCGACTCTATACTTACTGGTATATATCCCAAATATTTTGTGCTTAGCAAATCCATGCTACGCTTACCTTCTGGCTCAATTACATAATGTGCAAGCATGGTATCGAAAATATTGCCAGCTAAAGTATAGCCATACCATTTTAGTATTAGCAAATCGTATTTTAGATTTTGCCCTACCCAAGTTTTTGATTTGTCGTTAAAAATGTTTTTAAATTTTTCTAAAATTGCAAGTGTTTCATTTTTATCTTCGGGGCAAGGTATATAATAACCTTCGGAGGGTTTTACAGCAAAGCTTAACCCTACTAACTCTGCTTGGTTAGCATCTATATGCGTTGTTTCAGTGTCAAAACATATTTCAGAAAATTTATTTAATTCTTCAATTAATTTTTGTATTTCTTCATTGGTTTGTACCAACAAATAATTGTGTGTTGTATTTCCGATATGTTTATCGGCTATTAGTATTGGCTCTGCAATTTCTTCTTCAACGTTAATGTTAACAGATGTTTCGGGCATTACAATATTGCCAAATAAATCCATTTGCCCACTTGCTGCCGATGCTATTTGTTTTTTACTTACCGGCAAACTACCTGTTGTTCCTTGCTCACTTCCCTCTGTTAACTGGCTTACTTTTTTCCCCAGTATTCTTTCTCCCATTGTTTTAAATTCTAAAGAAGTAAATACATCTTCTAGTACTTCTTTGTTCATTTCTTTTAGTCTAAAATTTTCTTCATGAAAATCTACCGGAACATCTAAAATGATTGTAGCCAATTTTTTGCTCATGATAGCATCCTCTTTTCCTGCTCTTACTTTTTCGCCCAATGCACCTTTTATTTTATCGGCATTTGCCAAAATATTTTCTAGTGAGTCGTACTCTTTCAAAAGTTTAGCTGCAGTTTTTTCTCCAACTCCCATTATACCTGGTATATTATCTACTGCATCGCCCATTAAACCTAATACATCTATAACCTGATCTACTCTGGCAATATCCCACTTAGCACACACTTCTTTAGGGCCCATTATTTCTACAGTACCGCCTTGGTAGCCTGGTTTGTATATTTTTATTTTTTCAGAAACCAATTGTCCATAATCTTTATCTGGCGTAACCATATAAACTGTGTAACCTTCTTTTTCTGCTTTTTTTGCCAATGCACCTATTACATCATCAGCTTCGTAGCCATCTATGGCTATTACAGGAATATTAAATCCTTCAATAATTTTTTTTATATCGGGTATTGCAGCTCTTATATCTTCGGGGGTTTCTTGCCTATTGGCTTTATAGTCGGCAAAATCGGTATGCCTTTCGGTAGGTGCACTTGTATCAAAGCACACAGCTATATGTGTAGGTTTTTGGTTGTTTATTAAATCGGCAAGTGTGTTTGTAAAGCCAAATTGTGCATTGGTATTGCGCCCTTTGCTTGTAATACGTGGGCTACGTACAAGAGAGTAATATGCTCTAAAAATTAATGCAAAAGCATCAAGTAAAAATAGTTTCTTTTCTTCCATTTGGTAAAGATAAATAATAGGTTTCATAAAGGGTTTCACTCAAAGAAGTAAAGAAAAAAAACAAAAGGCGCAAAAGAAGTAAAATATCCTTTTGCGCCCTTTGTGGTCTTTATAGCTTGCTGAAAACTCTAAAACTTCGTTTCTAAATACAATGGCAACATGGCTCTCCAAGTAGGCCAATCATGTTTCCATTCGGTACCCCAAATAGATGCTTCATGTTGTATACCTTTTGAGTATAGTATTTCCGAAAATTTTGCTGTAGCAGTTGGGTCTTCGTAATCGCCACCACCAGTGAGTATATGTATATGATTACTTTTGCGAATATTGTTTAAATACCACTCATCGTTCAAATTTGGAATATAATGTGCTGGCGAATTAAAATATACTTGATCGTCCCAATAGCCATCTGCATATTCGGTAAGGTCGTACACACCACTCATTGCTATTACACCGTCTATTAAATCAGGTCTTTTCAAAAATAAATTCATACTATGCAATGCACCAAACGAAGCTCCACATAAAATTATTGGTGTTTCTTGCGAAGTGTTGGTTTTAATAAAAGGTATGACTTCTTCAAAAATATATTTATTGAATTGGTTTTGCCGTATGGCTTTATGCGCACCTTCCATTTCTTTATTCATCCAGCTTTCTTTATTGATACTATTTACGGAAAACACACGTACTTTTCCGCTATTTATTACTGGCGCTAGGCTTTCTATAAGCTTAAAACGTTCGTACTCTAAATAATCGGCAGCGGCGGTTGGTACTAATAAAAGTGCAAATCCATAATCGCCATACGCTACTATTGGCATATCTAATTGTAATGCTGGGCTAAACCAACTTGTTGTTTCTCTTTTCATTAATTGTTATAAGTTTAAAAATATAAATTATTTATTCCAACACACCTTCTGTTATTTCTATCCATAATTCTCTATAGCATTTGGCTGCATAACCACTGCGGGCAAACTCTTCTATAGGTTGTTTGTGCACACCCATTTTTTCTACATCAGATAAATAAGGAATATAATTACCAAAAAATCGTTTGTCTTTAAATAGTTGCTCCATTATTTGATGGTGCATATTTTTTCGCAAATCGGTCATTGTAAAGAAACACATAAGCTTTGCCATATCCAATTCTTTTTCTTTAAAATAATCTTTTACCATATTGTATGTACGCACCGAAAGTGTTGTAGGTATTACTGGCATAAGTACAATATCTGCGGCACTAAAAATATTTTCGCTAAGTGCCGAAAAGCCTGGTGGGCAATCTATAAATACAAAATCGTACTCTCCGTCAAATTGTTTTAAAGCATTTTTAAGTACATTTTTTTTGCCTTTCATTTCTTCAAGCATTATATCAAAACTTTTTGCTGAATTATCGGCAGGTATAATATCTAAATTTTGATACCCTGTTTCTAATATTGCCGTATCCAAATTAGCATCTTTACTTATTAGTTTTTTTATGCCTGGGTGAGATTTGGTTTTTGCTTTAAAATAAAACGAAGTAGCTCCCTGTGGGTCTATATCCCAAAGCAAAGTTTTGTAACCTTCTTTGGCAGAGAGGTAAGAAAAATTTACGCAACTGGCGGTTTTGCCTACACCACCTTTTAGGTTGTACAATGCAATAACTATCATGATAAGTGTGTTTTTAGAATATGAATATAAGAAATTTACAATAAATACATTTTTTTGAGTTGTATTCTTAAATCATTTCTGTATTTTATTTTTTTATTTTTATTTTTATTTCAAACAAACTTAGCCTTAATGAATTGTAGTGTTTTGACAAACTCTCAGGTTTTATTTCGTTTGATAATCCTAAAAAATTAAACCCACAATTTTGATAATGTGTTATCAGTTTTTCATTATCGCCCCAAGTATCTAATAAAATCTATTTCTTTTTGTTTGCAAAATATATGTGCCCATGCTACAATGTTTTTTACATAGTTATTACCCCTATAATTTGGGTGGGTTACTATTCGGTGTATGTATACTGCCGAATCTTTGTCTTTTTCTTCCCAAATAATAGGATCGTTATAAGTTATTGCAAATACACATACTACTTCGTTGTTTTTTATAATTTTCCATTGCCTATTTTCTGCTATTTCCTTTTCTACAAGGCCCACATCAAACCCTTGCCAATGTTTAACCAAAAAAAATTAATATCTCATAAGTTTTCCTGTATTTGTCATAGCCAAATGTGATACTATATTTAATTTTTGAGGTGCTTTAAAATTTGAAAGTCTTTTTTTACAGTATAAAATTGTTTCTTCTACATCAATTATTTTTCCATTATGTACAATGATTTCTGCTTCTATTATTTGCCCTAGTAATGGGTGCGGAGTGCTAAAAACTTTTGCTTGTTTTATTTCGGGTATGCTTTCCAACACTGCCTCTACTTCTTCTGGAAAAATTTTTATGCCACCAATGTTTATTACCGATTTTGAGCGTCCTTCTATTTTAATTAATCCATCAATTGTTTTAGAAGCAAAATCGGCAGTTAAAAAATAACCATTTTGCAAGTTTTCTTTTCGCAAAGTTGCAGGCAATAAATATGCATCGAACATGCCAGGTCCTTTTATACCCAAATAGCCAATTTTGCCTGCTGGCAATGGGTTGTATGCATCATCTAAAATATCTACTGTATAACCAGGTACGGCAAAACCAACAGCTTCGGGCATTTCGGCAGATTTTTTATAATTAATTATTGGCAATCCAATTTCTATAATTCCATAGGCTTGGCTTACATTTATATCAAATCTTTTTTTAAAAGCACTACACACATCTAACCCAATACCTGCCGAAGTAGATATAACTCTTTTTAATGTTGGCATTTTTTCATTGCCAATATCATTGCTCAATAAACGTATTTGTATAGGCGATGCATATATTAATGTACCTGCATTTGTATTGGTTAAGTCAATAATATTTTTTGCCAAAAAATCTTTTGCGATAGCAATTGCAGCACCAAAGCGAACATACAAAATAACCGACACCATAAAATGATAAGCTATTGGCAACATCCAAATAACAGTATCTTTATCATTTAGTTCCAAAACTATATTAGCAGTTTCTATTCGTTCTATTACCGATTGGTGAGATACAATCACACCTTTTGAGTGCCCTGTAGTACCAGATGTAAACCTTATAAATGCTGGGTTATTTACATGTGCTGCAAATAAAAGATTGGTACTAATATTCGTTGTACAAAAAACAAATGATTCTTTATTGAGTTTAATTTCGGTTACAACTTTTAAAAAAGCACTTGTACCACTATTGTCATCTATTATAAAATGTAGTTTTGCTTCTTTTAAAATATTTTCTATTTCAGCATCTTTTAATTGATTTGCTAATGGCATTACAGTAGCACCGCAACCAACTGCAGCAAAAAGCCCAATAATAAAATTTCGTCCATTTTTTGCCTTTACCCCAATACCTAAGCCATTGGTAACACCAAGTACAAGTAACTTATTTTTTAAAAATTTTACTTCAAAATACAATTCCTCAAAAGTTAAGCTACCATACTCATCAATTATAGCTACATTGTTTGGCCATTTAATAGCTGCGTCTTTTAAAAGCTCATATACCAAATACTTGCTCATTTTTGTACTTTTAATAATTGTGTTTGTTTAATAAGTTTTATTGCAACGTCTATAAAGCCACACTCTGCAAAAGCAGCCGCAATACTGCCTGCTGCATAACCAGTTTGCATACACACTCCTATAACTCTAGCGCTTGCTATAGCACCCGTTGTTGCCGAAATATTTCGGCCAGCAAAAAATAAATTTTTAATGGTATTAGATTGTAGACAGTCTGCCGGAATTTGGTAAAAATTATTTATTTCAAAATACCGCATATTTACTCTTTTATGCAAATCCCATTCTTCAATTGGCCAGCTACCATTAGCAATAGCCGTATCAAATTTTCTGCAAGTCAATACATCATTTTCCGACAAAATATATTTCCCCAACGACCGCACTCCTACTCTTATACCCACTTCTGGCGCTATGCTCAATACCTTTGCATTTTTAAAGCATGTAACATTAATGATTAAGAATTCGCTTAATTTTTCTATTATTTCGGCCGCCGATTTTTCTAATTGTTTGATATTGTTATTTGAAAAAGTTACAGCTTTTGGTATTCCAATTTTTAAACTAACACAATTATTTTTTAAAGAACCTTGCACAACATAAATTCTATCAAAAAAATGAGGTAAAAGTTTTTTTTCAATAGCACTAGATAGAGATTTCATTAAAATAAAACTAAGTCTTGCTTCATTTTTTTCATCAACACCTTGCATAGTAAAAACTTGGGCTGCTGCTTGATATTTTTTACTCTTAATAATATCAATATTGACTAATTGGCTAATTATACTATCGCCAGAGCAATCTACAATAGCTTTAAAACTAATTTTAGAAATGCCGTTTTCATTTTCAAAACATATTGTTTTAATTGATGTTTCTTGCACTTCTACACTTATTACTTTACAATTTCTGTAAACTTTTACATTACTTTTATACAATAACTCAACAGCAATATTTTTAAATGCATCTATATTGTAAGGCAAATAGTGCAATCCTTCGGCACTATGCAAGGGTTTTGAATCAGAAACGGCTTGTAAGTTTTCTGCAAAATCTTTTACAAACCCATTTACAATATATTCGGGTGTTTTATTTTTACTAAATTTATAAAGCCCACAAATTGTACCCACTTGGGCAGCTGTAGCTTTACCTCCCAAAAAACCATTTTGTTCAATTAATACAACCTTTTGGTTAGATTTAGATGCTGCCACAGCAGCCGAAATGCCAGCAGCACCACCACCAATAACGATAATATCTGTATTGGTAATTAGATTCATAAATTTTTAGTTAAAAGTAATTCTTTCAATTTATTTTCAATAAAATGAAATTCGTGTGGGGCAATAATATCGGTAGCATACGAAATATTTATGCTACATTTTTGTGCATTATTTAAAAATACAAATGTTAGCCCTGGTGGAAATGTAAGTGCAGGTATCATTAAAATATCTTCTATTTCTTTCTTAAATAAAAATTGTAACCCTTCAAATTTACTACCTGTAGATGAGTATAAAAAACTTGCAAATGTACCCTCACCAGTTTTACTAATTAAAAAATAATACAGCCATAAAGGTATATGACGCATCATATTTAAAAATATGTTGTATTTTTTGGGCATTCCAATTTTAATTTGATGTACCATTTGCTTATTTAGTTGGGCAATTGTTTGAGCAATGTTACCTAATTCTTTTTGGGTAATTCGATAAAATAAAAATGATACATTATTTGTTATTATTGGTGCTTTGGCTCCAGCAAGCCTTGCATCGTAGGGTACAGGCAGCCAAATATCACTCTCACAATTTCTTTGCTTTTGCACCTCATTTATAGTGTGCATACAAACAGCTATAAAAAATAATGTTGGTCCGAAACGAGCACCACATTTTAATGCATTTTCGTTTATTAAAACAGTATCGCTTATGTTAAAATTTATAATTTGTGTTTTGGTTTCTTTGGTAGGGTTTTGGCATATTTTATAAACTGAACTTACTGGCGCTTTCGATGATTTTTGTACAAAACTTTTTACTTCATACATATTTTTTATGTACTTATAAATATTTGTTTTGGGTTCCTTAGTTGGAAAAAAATTAGATGTTACTATTTTTTCATTGTTAATGATTTGATTAATATGCTCTACTAATAAAATTGTACCACTTGCATCTAACAAAATATGGTTCCATGATAATACAAAGGCGCATGTGTTATTGTTATAGTAAACAATGTCTGCTTCTATATATTTTTTTGCATTTATTGTTATATCTCTATTTAAAATACTTTGAGGTATTTTTTTTATTTCGATTTCGTTGTGTATTGTTAGTTCTATTTGTTGCGATTTGTCCAAAAATTTCCAATATGGCTTTCGCAATAAAAAGCCTGGCACAAATTCAATATTGCATAACCAATACAAAATTGCCGATTTGTTTAGTATTGTGAGTACTTCTTCTTTACATAAATTTTCTTTAAAATAAAACGCTTTTCTCATTACGTTTCCGCCAATTTTATTTTTTTGGGCATGCTTATCTAATACCAAATGAAAACAATCGGCACCAGTTAAAAATACTTTTTTGGGGAAAATGGTATTGTCAAAAAATTGCATTAATAAAATTCTTTACAGCTATTGTGCTAATTGCTCTAACACTATTTTAGAAAGTGAAGATATTGTTTTGAAATTTTCGGGTAGTAATTTTTCATCGGGTATTGATACTCCAAATTTTCTTTCAATAAAAAGTATAATTTCTACTGTAGAAAATGAGTCTATTCCTGCTTGTTTTAAATCTGTTGATTCATCAATTTTTATATCGGAAGAAAGTAAATTTTTTTCGATAAATATTTTTATATCCGCAATAATTTTATCTGTGTTCATTTTTGTAAGTAATAAAATTAAAAAGTAAATTTTTAAGCATATTTGTATAGTATTAAAAATTACAAAAGTATTTTAAATATTATACTGTACGTTTTTTAGTATGTGCAAAATGGGCTATTATCATTGTTACAAAAAAGAAAAACATCAATTTAAGAACATCATAAATAATATGCGAAACATTTCCTCCTCGTAAAAATAATTTGTAAAAGCCCGATAATGCCCAGTTTAATGGCGAAAATGCACTGATGTTTCTCATAACCTCTGGCATTACATAACTTGGTACCCACACACCACCAAGGGCTGATAATAATAAAATAGATAATGAGCCCATAATAGCTGCTTGGTGCTCGGTGCTAGCAAGTGTGCCCACCATTACTCCATAACCTGTAGCTGCAAATGCTGTAGCCATTGTTAATAAAAAAATTGCAAAATAACTATTTCCCAATACTAATTTGGGCAAGCCTAACATAGGTAAAAAATACAACCCTACTGTAAGCATCAATAAAAATTGAAGCATACACACCAATACATACACTATTATTTTACCATTTACCAAAAGTAAATATGAGCTTGGCATAGTGTGTAATCTAAAAACACTGCCTTCGTTTTTTTCTTTCATTATACTACCCGATAGTGGTATTGCAATAAAAAACATGGCAAAAATTGCCCACGCAGGTACATTGTGTTGTACTGCATTTGGTATTATTTTATCTTCGTTTTTTGAAGCATACACTTCTTTGTATTTTATTATTTGTGTTTGGCTATATGCACTTTTTGGGGCATTTTTTTTATCGGGTATTACATCAGCAATTTGTTCCGAAAATGTTTGAAACATGATTTTTGTTTTTATTTCGGAAATAAATTCGTGCAAGTTGCTTGTAACAGAGTTTATAAAAGATTTTTTTGCAACAGGGTCTATTAATATTGTAATTTCAACAGAGTCACTTATTGCAATATTTGTTGATGCTTTTAGGTTGCTATTATCCAATGTTTGGTTTACCAAATTGGTTACACTTTTTCTTATAGCTTCGGTAGCTCCTTTTGGTATTACAACACCTACCAAAAACTTTCCGTCGGCTACTGCTTTTTGTGCAAGCTCGGCTGTAGCTAGCTTTCCATTTATACTATCGTTATAGCTACAAAGGTCATTATGCATTAATCCATTTGCTATTTGATTGCCTAACGAATCGTTATCGTTATTTACAAATACTATTGGAATACCTTTTTCGTTAATTGTTTTAAATGCTGCATCTTGTATAAGTGTCATTACAAAAATTAGCACCATGGGCATTATAAATAAAATAGATAATCCTACTCTATCTCTCAAAAGCAACAGAGCCTCTTTTTTAACCGATGCTATTAATTTACTAATCATTAGTCTCTTAATTTTGTATTGGTTAATTGTAAAAATACATGCTCCAAATTAGTAGTACTTTCATTTTTAGAAATTAACTCCTCGGGAGTACCTTGTGTAATAATTTTTCCGTTATCAATTATACAAACTTTTGTGCAAAAGTTTTCTGCTTCTTCCATGTGATGCGATGTGTAAATTATGGTAGTACCTTCGGTATTAATTTCTTTTAAATGTTCTATTATTACATTTCTCGATTGTACATCTACACCTACAGTTGGCTCATCTAAAAATAATATTTTTGGGCTGTGTAATACACCTGCAATAAGGTTCACTCTACGTTTCATACCGCCGGAGTATGTTGCTACAAGCCTATTGGCAGATTCGCTTAAGCCTAATTTTTCGAGCCAAATTTCTATTTTGTTTTTTAAGTCTTTTCCTTTTAAACCATACATGTGTCCAAAAAAACTTAAGTTTTCTCTTGCGGTAAGTGTTGGGTATAGTGCAATATCTTGTGGTACAATACCTACTATTTGTTTTATGCTTTGCAGTTGCGTTTCCAAACTTTTTCCATCAATAAAAACTTGCCCACTACTTGGTGGAAACAAACCGCACAATATAGAAATAGTGGTTGTTTTGCCTGCACCATTTGGCCCTAACAAACCAAATATTTCATTTTTATTTATGCTAAACGATATGTTATTTACAGCTGGTTCAGTAGCACCTTTAAAAGTTTTGCTAAGGTTTTGTATTTCTATAATAGCTGTACTGTTCATAATTATTTATACAGCAACTATTTTTTTAAATAAGTTGTGTAATTAAGCAATAAATAGTTTTAAAATTGTTGCAAAATTAATATAAATAAATGGGTAGTACCAATAAATTATTTAATCAAATTGGTAGTAATTTTTGCTGATAATAAACATAAAGGAATACTAGGCCCAGGGTGTACACTACCGCCACAAAAGTATAAATTACTTATTTGCTTAGAAAAATTGGGATGGCGTAAAAATGCAGCAAATTTATTATTAGAGCTATTGCCATATACAGCTCCAAATGCACTAGAGGTTCTACTTTCTATGGTACGTGGGTCAAAAACCAATTCGCTTTCTATTAAAGGTTCTATATCTGTATTTAACAAGCTGTTTATTTTTTTTATCATGTTTTTTCTTGATTCGACTATATATTTATCCCAGTTTTGCCCACTATTGTTTGGTACATTTATAAACGCAAACCAGTTTTCGCAGCCTGCTGGCGCATCTTCGGGTGTATGTTTGCTTGTAATGTTTACATAAATAGTAGGGTCGTGGTATATGGTTTTTTTAGAAAAAATGGTATCAAATTCTTCTTCGTAATTTTTACTAAACAAAATATTGTGCAATGCCAATTGTTTAAATTCATTTTTTATACCCCAGTAAAAAATAATACCCGAGCTAGATTTTGGTTGATCTAAGGTTTTTGTAGGCCTTTTTATATTAGGCATTAATTTTTTATAGCAATTGTAAATATCCATATTGCTTATAACAACATCGTATAACAAGTTATTATTATTAACGGCAATGCCTACTGCTTTATTATTTTCTATTAATATACTTTCTACTTTGGTAGAAAATATAAATTTTACGCCTATATCTTTTGCTAATTTTACTAATGATGTTGTTATACTATACATACCTCCTACTGGATAATATGCGCCTTTCATTATTTCTACATGGGCTATAACATTAAGTGTAGCTGGCGATAAATAAGGGCTTGAACCATTGTAAGTAGCGTATCTATTAAAAATTTGTACAAGCCTATTATCTTTAAATGCTTTTTTATTGGCACCGTTCATGGTATCAAAAGCTCCTATTTTACCAAAATTTAAAATTCCTTTTAATACCGCTTTAGTAAAAAAGTTTTTTAATTTATGTAAAGAATTTTGCAAAAAAACTTCGGCTGTAAGGTTGTAAATAACCTCTGTATTTTCTAGGTGTTTTAAAATATCTTTTTCGGTATCGTTTGTTTTTTCTGATAGTTTTTTGGCGAATTGTTCTTTACCATAATAAGAATCTAGTGTAGAACCATCTTCAAAAAAATATTTATACACTGGGTCTAGTTGTGTGTAGTTAAAATAATCTCTTGGGTTTTTGCCACTCATGGTTATTAATTCATCTACATACTCTGGCATGGTAAATACCGAAGGTCCCAAATCAAACCTGTACCCATTAAGGCTTTCGGATGACAACTTACCACCAGGAAAGCTATTTGCCTCATATACAGTTACGGCATATCCTTTATTTTGCATGCGTATTGCTGCTGCAATACCCGAAACACCTGCGCCTACTATTACACAAGTTTTTTTGTTGTTGGTATTCATAATTATAATTTTTATCCTGTTTCAAAATCCAGACTACAATCTGCCATAGCAGCATGTAATTTGCCTTGGGTTAAATTACTAGTAAGTCTTGTTAGCCTTGGCAAATATATTTCATAATCATTTTCGTAAACTGTTTTTAGGTTTTGTTTTTCTAATACCGATAGTTTGCCATCAAATGCTGCAGCAATGGTAAATAAATCCAACAAAAAAAACCTTTCACTTTTGGAAACTGTTTTTAGTGTTTCTAAAAATATTTCAAAATCATCATACTTATTGGATTCGTTTATTTTTAATATTTGTTGAAACTTTACCAATAAAAGTATCATATTGGGGTGATAGTTTTGTGCTAGTACTACAGCATTGCCTATGGCTCTAATACAGCCTATTCGTGCATTTACTGATAGTTGGTTTAGTATATTATTATTTAAAATGTTTTGCCCAATTTTATTAGCTAGCGCAAAACCAAATAAACGCAACCTTGCTTCTAATACAACTTTTCGTATTACTACGCTATTCCAAAAACACTCTACTAATATAGCCTCGTATAAAACAGATACTCCAAAAATTGTTTTACCTATAAAAAAAATAAGGGCATATTTTACAATTACATTTGTTACAAATATTTTTGCTTTATACAATAATCCTAATATTAATAAGTTTTTTTTAGATATTCGTTTAAAAGGGTCTATACCTATAATTTTAAGCTCTGGGTCGGGCAACTCTAATGCTGTACGGGCAAGTATATTTTTTACACTAAACAACCCATCTTGTTCTAAATCTTTTTGGCTTGCATGTATATTTACAATTTCGCTTACTTGGTACACCGCCTTTAGTGATATTAAAAATAATAGGTACAACTCTATGGCAATACTCATAATTGTAGTTGCTGCAAGCCAACTGTAATGTACTAAGTTGCTATGTTTTGCAAAAAAAACATCTACCCACACTGTAGGGTACACACATGTAATTCCTACTATTGATGATAAAACTATTCCTTTTAATGTTATTTTATTTACCCTATTTGCAAGTTCATTATCCGATAAATTGAAAACATTGTGATCAGAATCATTTTTTTTAAAAAACTGTAAATAGTATAATCCAAATTTTTCCAACAATGTGGGTTTTGTTTGGCTTATTTGATAAATAGTATATTGTGACAAGTTGTTTTTTTTGCAAAATTAAGTTGATTTCTATTTAATCTTCTGTCAAAAAAACTAAATCTTTTTTTAATTGAAAGTTGATATTATATTTTGCTTTTTTTTAATTTTTTAAATAATGTAGTTTGCTAAAGTGTGGGAAATATATACAATAATTTGGTACATTTTCATTAAAAATACAAATTTTTAATGACTACTTTAACCCTTAAAATAACCGAACGCACCAAAGCTGACAAAGCTTTTATTGCTATGTCCGAAACTTTTTTTGAGTAGAGTAAATGGTATTTAAAGTATTGAAAGTAATTTTAAAAAAACTAGTACATAACCTATTTTTACCTGAGCATTTATTTCTAAAATTAGAAAAGCTGAAGAAAATATTAAAGACCGAATAATTTATAAGCTGGAAGAAAAAATTGTGACAGTGTATATTGTTTCTGCTATGGGGAATTATACCGATAAATAAGCTTTGTGTAATGATAATATTGCTAAATTGAAATACTACTGCCGAAGGGCTGGCCGATAGCAGTGTAAAGCCCACAGGCTGAGGAACGAAGCCGAGGACTTGTAACGAATAGCGGCAACAAATGCTGGTTATTGGTAATTAGTCTATAGCCACAAAAAAAAATAAAAAAACCGCAAAGAATATTTTTTGCGGTTTTTTTATTAATTGAAAATTTTAATTATTTAACATTAATGGCATAACCAACATAAGCAACTCTTCGTTGGCATCTTGCTCACTTGGTTTTATGATTCCTGCTTTTGTAGGTGTACTAAGCTCTATATTTATTTCGGAAGTTTCGGCTCCGCTTAGCATTTCTATTAAAAATTTTGCGTTAAAGGCTATGGCTAAATCTTCGCCATCGTAGGTGCAATTCATACGTTCGTTTCCTTCAAAACTAAAATCTATATCTTGGCTTGCAAGTTGTAGTTCGTTGCCGCTAATGCTTAGTGCTACTTGATTTGTACTTTTATTGCTAAATACACTTACCCTACGCAATGCTCCTTGAAAATCGGAACGGTTTACTGTTAAAACATATGGATTATCTACTGGTATTACTACTTTGTAATCGGGAAAACGGGCATCTATTAAACGGCAAACTAGCTCTGTACCGCCATGCTTTACAAATAAATGATTGCTATTGTACGAAAGTGTAAGTACATCGTCGTTATCGGGCAATGCACTTTTTAAAAGGTTTAATGGTTTTTTGGGTACAATAAATGTATCGTTTTGTGGGCAACTTACATCGGTACGTTTGTATTTTACTAATCGGTGAGCATCAGTAGCTACAAAGCTTATTCCTTCATTGGTTAGTTCAAAAAATACGCCTGTCATTGCTGGGCGAAGATCATCGTTGCTTACTGCAAATATGGTTTTGTTTATTGCTGTAACTAAACCTTTGGAGCTCATGGTAAATGAGTTTGCATCGTCGGCTGCTGGCTCTTTAGGAAAGTTATCGGCGTTTTCGCCCATTACTTTATATTTACCATTATCGCTTGTAAGCTCTACTCCAAAATTTGTATCAATATTAAAGGTTAGCGGTTGCTCTGGTATATTTTTAAGAGAGTCCATCAAAATTTTTGCTGGTATGCATATTTTGCCACTTTCTTTTGCTTCTATATCTAAATGTATTTTCATTACTGTTTCTAAATCGGTGGCAGTAACGGTAAGTTTGTTTGGTTCTATTTCAAACAAAAAATCTTCTAATATTGGCAATACGGTATTGGCATTTATAACGCCACTTATTTGTTGCAATTGTTTCAGCAGGGCTGAAGAAGAAACGATAAACTTCATAAAACTTTTTTAATATTATCAAAGATAAAAGATTGCGAGCATAAAATATTTATGATTTTAAGTAAATAAATACACATTTTTGCACATAAATGGCTTTTGAAACAAAAAATATAGGAACCGAGGCTGCTTTTAAAAAAATAAAGTATTATTGTGTTTACCAAGAGCGTAACCACACCGAAGTAAAGCAAAAGCTTTATGGGTATGGATTGTACAAAAACGAAGTGGAACTTTTGCTAAGCCAACTTATAGAAGAAAACTACTTAAATGAGGAGCGTTTTGCCATTGCTTATGCTGGTGGAAAATTTAGAATAAACCAATGGGGAAAAACAAAAATAAAATATAACCTTACACAAAAGCAGGTAAGTAATTATTGTATTAAAAAAGCCCTAAGCAGCATAGCAGATGCCGATTATGAAAATACATTACAAATACTTGCAATGCAAAAATTAAAAGCACTGCAAAATGAAAAAAATATTTTTGCTAAAAAAAGTAAATTGCAAAATTATTTGGTGGGTAAGGGTTATGAGTTTGAGTTGGTAGCGAAGATTGTGAATGGGTTATGAAATTTTTTTAAGTAAGGGTTTTACCAGCAGATTTAACAGATTTGCACAGATATTTAGAACGCATATTCTAAATGATTGTATAAGATTTTTATGATTTCTCTGTGTTCTTTGCGCTTTTCTCTTTGAGTTTTTTGGGGTTAATTTTACACAAAATAATTATAAAAATGTCGGAAAATTTAGAAACGAGTATTGGAACTAAAAAGGAGCAATACGAAAGTTTATTGCCACAAATTTTTGCACTAATAGATGGCGAAATAGACCTTATTGCAAACCTTGCTAATATTGCTGCTGCACTAAAGCAACAGTTTGGTTGGTTGTGGGTGGGATTTTATTTGGTTAAAGAATACGAATTGGTGCTTGGCCCTTTTCAGGGACCAATTGCTTGTACTCGTATAAAAAAAGGCAAAGGTGTGTGTGGTGCTGCTTGGCAAAATGCTCAAACTTTAATAGTGCCCGATGTTGAAAAATTTGCTGGGCATATTGCATGTAGTAGTTTATCGAAATCGGAAATTGTAGTGCCTATTAAAAAAAACAATGAAGTTGTAGCTGTGCTTGATGTGGATAGTGAAACGATCAATTTTTTTGATGATGTAGATGCCAATTATTTGGAAAAAATTGTAGCAGAAATAGTATTTTAAACCTTGGTTACATTATCTTTTCAGCCCCATAAATACCTACAGGCGTAGGTTCGGTAAAGGCTCCATTTTTTGCTATAGTGCAGCATTTTTTCTTTCATGGTTTTTTTATTTGTAGCATCAACGTTTTGAGGCTTTAAGAAATTGGGAATTTGTAAGCCAGAAACTTTCGATTAAATACCGAACTTCAAAAGTACAAAGCAAACGTTAAATTAAGCCCTAAACCCCCAATTTCTTAAAACCACTGTTGGGCGTTCGTTCATTTATTCTGTTCAATTTGTTTTATTAAATAATCCATTTGTCTGTCAAATTTTGTTTTCAAGTCGTTTGCCTCAATTTGTAGTTCAAGGTCTGGTTTAATTCCTTTTGGGTCGCTAATAAAATTTGGTGTTCTCATTTTAAATTGAAAAGTTGGTATCCAAACTAATGTTTTTGTATAAGGTAAAACAAATGCTTGTCCACCCGAATTACTATAATTACTTCCTTGTGAATATTCTCCATAAATTGTTCCCATTTTATGTTCTCTCAACAAAGATAAAAAGTGTCCTGTGGTTGAAAAACATCCACCATTTATTAATACGCTGATATTACCTTTATAATAATTGGGTTTGTTTTGCTGTTGCTCAAACCACCAATAATCTGTACTGTCTGTTTCGGTGTAGCAATTTAAACCATTTTTTAATCTGGTTTCTGCTAAATTTATTTCTCCAATATTATCAGGATATTGAGCATAATGTTTCCACTCTTTTACACTACTATATTTTACTCCAATATAATCGAAAAAATGGTAAGGTTTGTTAGATATATATGAAAACAGATAGTTAGCCATTTCTGGAGCACCGCCACTGTTATTTCTTACATCAATAATTAAATTCTTTGTTTTTAAACTATCCAATTGAGCAAAAAAAAGGTCTAATTTTTTTTCTGCAATTTTTCTATCTGGTTCGTTATATCCATTTGCAAATGAATGAAATTTCAGAATTGCCAAATTAGTTGTTTTAAATTCGGTTGTTAAAGTTTCGTTTTTTTCTGAAGTACTGTTTGCGAATGTTTGAAAAGAAATTGATTTTAATTTTACATTTTGTTTTTGCTTTTTACTATCTAAATATTCAATTTCAAATTTATCTGTTTGATTAAAAATAAAATAGTAAAAAGGAAAGTTCTTAAACCGTGTGTTCAACCCTGTTACATTTTGACCTTCAAGGTGAATGTATTTTTTAATTTCTTTTACGATTGAATTTATTTCTTTTCCATTAATTTTTAATACTTGCAAGCCGACATAATCTTTGTTTTCAATAGTAGATTTATCCAAATAATAATTGCCTTTAATTTTGTAAATACTGAATGGAAACACTAATTTTTCTTTTAGTAAAGCACTAATTTGAGTTCTGTCAACTGCAGTATGTCCATCTTTAATTTTTGCCATTAATGTGGCTGTTAGTTTGTAGTATTCTACTATTGAAAGATCTGTTTTAATGGAATTCTTTAAATTCAAATAAGTTTTGTCAAATTCCTTTTTAGAGCAAAACATAAACTGTCCTGGATGAATGGTATTCGTCAAATTATACAGTTGTGTAAATTCGGCAATTAAGCTATCTCTTTTGAGCGGTTTATCTAATAATAAATCTTTTATTTCAGCATTTTGCCCAAAAGCAGAATTAATTGTAAGAAATAGAAGTGCAAATAATATTTTTAAATTCATTTTAATTTTTAGGTCGTTTTGTATAGTCCTTTATAATAAAGAAAATAGATATTGCGAATACAATAATGTAAAGAATGTCTAAAACTGGCTCTTTAAGAGTGAAGTTTTTGAAGTTAATATCTTTTAATAATGTCAAACCTATTGTAAATGCAATTAATGCAAAGAATAAGTTTATTCCTTTTTTATCTTTCATATTTTTAATGTTTAGTTAGTATGTCAATTGATATTCCTATTGCAAAAATAATTATATAGAATATTGTATTTCCTAAAAGTAACGATATTAATGCCTTTACATAATTTTCTATTTTCTTTGCTTCAAAGAAATTGCCGATTGCCAATACTAAATAAATTACACCAACAATACCTGCAATACTAAATAATTTGAAATGTAAAATTCCTTCAATAAACGCAAAAACTGCAAAAATTAGCATTGAAACTCCTTGAACAAAACATAACATTATGATTAATTCAAAAAAATTGTAGCCATATTTTTTGAAAAATACTTTTAGCCAAATAGCAATAAATATCCCTGTCAATATACTTGCGTATCCATAATTGCTTTGTATCCAATTTAACATTTTTCCTGTAAATGATTTTTCTAACCCTTGGTATTTCAAATATTGGTCTTCAATGTGAAAATAATGATTAATTAAGGTGTAGATTAATGAAGTTATGATAATAAAAATTATTGGTTTAACAAGTCGGCTTCTGTTTTCGGAAAGATATTTTCTTATATTTTCACCTGGATTGGTAAGTAGTTCTCTTATAGTATATAAAATGCCACGTTCAAAATGAAGAACGTGTTCTATCTCATGAACAATATAGTGTCCATCAATTCTTTTAAGTTTTGTTGGTTGACCACAGTCAGGACAAAAATTTGATGTTATATCTGCATTACAGTTCTTACAATTCATCTTATTTATTATGATATTATTTTATTTTTACTACTATTTCGGTATCCTCTTTAAGATTAATTTTTGAATCTTTATATTTTGGAGGTATTCCAAAAAAGCCTCTTTTATTAAGTGAAAAACCATAATTTTTAGGTATTCCAAATATTTTTGTGTCTATTTTATTGTCAAGGTTAGTATCTTGGTAACAAGCCAAAGCATATTCCCCTTTTGGCATTCCATAAATCTTCTTTTTGTTTTTATTTTTCTGGATTGGGAAGATACCACTTTTTGTTCCTTTTCTTGAATTAAAATTTTCTTCTCCTTTTATTATGGAATAATAGATATTTCCTTTTGCAGATTTTGAAATAAAAGTAATTGTCAAATCAATGTAATTGTTTTGATAAATTTTGTCTATTCTATTTTGGTTTGGTGTCATTTGGTGCATTGAACCTAATTCTTCATCCATTTTTAAGCCCATCATCTTTGAAGAAGTATTGAACAAAGTTTTATTCATTTCAAAAGTATAATTTTCAAGTCTAAAGTAATCTTGATTGATTTTAGAAGCCTCTAAATTTGAGTTTGGTTCAAAATTCATTTCAGAAAGATTAAACTCCTTAACTGTTCTATTATCAAACGATTTAAAGTAAACTTTCAAATTACTTAAATCATATAGTATAGTCCAATAGGTTTTATAATGGATTTTGTTTTCAGAACTATTATTTAAAATATCAAAAGCTTGGTTTGGGTTTTTAATTTCATTATTGGATAAGCTGTTTTTTATTTGGCAATATCTGTCAAAATGAGTTCTCGAAGCTTTATCTATTTTTGTTTTGTTGAGTTCAAAGTATTTTACAGAATTTAAAAATGTTTCATTAGTAATCACTTGATTTTTGCCTTGTTTTTTATTTACTAATGTTCTGCCTTCAACAAAATCAATTACTGCTGAATTTCCATTTCTATCTGCAATAAAATAATGAATTGTTGCAATTGGCTTTATTGTCAAATTATTTATATTCAA
Source organism: Ferruginibacter sp. (assembly GCA_013141435.1). Lineage (GTDB taxonomy): Bacteria > Bacteroidota > Bacteroidia > Chitinophagales > Chitinophagaceae > Ferruginibacter. Next base: position 26,891 of record JABFQZ010000025.1, on the reverse strand, counting down.
AATTACGTCGTCAATTGTTGAGTATTTATCAAGTTGATATTGTATCCACTCAAGTTCAGAAATAGTTTGATTATTATTTTCTTGATAAATACTTTCAGACATCCAAAGTTGCTCAACAACTAACCCTTTTTCATTTATACCGCCGTAAGGGAATTCTTTACCAATCTGATTAAAGGTTATCGAGCCATATTCTGAAGTCCAATTAGCTTGGTTTGAACCTCTAAGTCCATAAGCATACTTTTTTTGCCCTCTTATATTTTTTATGATATATCCTTGCCCTGAACCCCAATCAAAATTTTTTGCAAAATATTTTGTTTGTCCGTCACAAAAAAATGCGGAACAGGCAGAAATTTTGTTAATTTGAAATACAACAATTAAAACTAGAAGAAAGCATTTTTGCATAACTTGATATTTTGACACAAAGTTGATAATAAAAAATAAATTCAACTTGACACATTTGTGTCATTTTTGATAATTTCTTTTCTAATTCTCGTTAAGGATTGTCTCTCAATACCTAAATATGTACAAAGGTGACTCAATTTGATTCTGGATAGCAATTCAAAATTAGTATTTAAAAAGTCAATATATCTCTCTTTTGCATTTAAAAATTGGAGTTTTTCAACTCTATTTATTCGTTCTTCAAGTACTTTTTCAGCAATGAGTCTTCCATATTTTTCAAAAGTTTTTGATTTTTTGTATCCTTGTTGAATATTGTCATAACTTAATTCTATAATTATACAATCTTCTAAACAAATAAAACAATATTTTGATACGCTTTGTTTCAAAAATGAAATATAGTCTGTTACGTATTCATTTTCTTTGATGAAGGAGATAGTTATATCACTTCCTCTATCATCTAAATAATAGCCTCTAATTAATCCTTTAACAACAAATCCTAATGACTTTTGAACCTTGCAGTTGTCTAAATAAACTCTTCCTTTTTTTAGTTGGATTATTTGACTGTTTTGATTCAAAAAATTTATTTCATTCTTATTAATTTCAGGGCATAATCCTTTAAAGGAATCAAAAAATGCTTTTTTAAAATTATTTTCTTTTGACATTTTGCAAAGGTTTTTAAATGCAAGCACTAAACCGCAGTACAACAATACTATCGTTGCTGATTGCTCCAATAACCAAGGCAATACCAATGTTGTCCATTTTCTTTTTTAAATTATGTTACTCATATCATTAAAAAGTTATTTTGTATCCAATACCTCTTACATTAATTATTGAAATGTTTACATCCAATTTAAGTTTATTTCGTAGCTTAGTAATAAATACATCAAGGCTGCGGCCTGGTTGGTGGCACACGAAACATAATATATTATTCACCATCAAAGATAAAATACAAGTTATTTAGAAAGCCAAATTCATCTTTTTTTGTTTCATAATACCTTGCGGAAGAGAAATAATAATCCAAATCATCTTTAGCTAATTGCCATTTTTTATTTACTGGGTTAAAGTGAATATAATCTAACTTTTGTTTTGCCACAAGCCTGCTATATATTTCTACACTTAATGAATCTCTTTGCCATATTTGATGCTTTTTATTAGCTGCATTTACTTCATACATAACAGAAGTTTTGTTTTCTTTTAGTTTCTTTAAAAATTCGTGAGCTGTATATTTTAAAAAACTTCCTTGAGGAGTTTCTTTTCCATTTAATTTATTTTGCTTCCAAATAATGTGAATATGATTTGGCATTATTACAAAACCATATACCGTAATAAAACCTTCATCACTCAACTTTTTTAGGTAATCTACAATTAATTGTTAGTTGTTGTTTTGTAATAGTAAAGGAAACCATTTGTGTATTGTAGCAGTAAAAAAATAAATTCTATCTATAGTGTTATAAGATTTTCGTATGATTTTTGGCATAAAATAAAATTATGAAATTTTTGGTTTCGTGTGCCATGAACCTAGGCGGAGAGCAAATAAAAAACCTCCACACTTTTTAAAATGCAACGGCTCTAATTTAATTATGTTTTACTTACCGTAGCGAAAGCTTAGTGAGACACTAACCGAGGCAAATATTTTAAACCTTGGTTACATTATCTTTCCAGCCCCATAAATACCTACAGGCGTAGGTTCGGTAAGGGCTCCATTTTTTGCTATAGTGCAGCATTTTTTCTTTCATGTTTTTTTTATTTGTAGCATCAATATTATATAGTTTGCACATGGCTTGTTGTATGCCTAGGTCGTCTATGGCAAATATATCTTCTCTACCAAGAGTAAACATCAAAATCATTTCTACAGTCCATTGCCCTACACCTTTTATTTGTGTGAGGTATTTTATAATTTCATGGTTGGTCATTTTATATAATTGTGCATCGGTTATTTTATTAGCTATAAAAAAATTGCACACATTTATTACATAGTTTGCCTTTGCATTGCTTAGGCCAATGCCTCTTAGGGTATCAAAATTGGTATTTGCTATTTGTAAAGGAGTAGGTGTTTTATTATTGTACAATTCTAAAAACCTACGTTGAAAAACATCGGCTACTTTTACACTCAATTGCTGGCTCATAATAGAGTTGCATAAGTGTAGGTAAACATTTTTGCGCTTTGTAAGCACACAAATTGGCTGAGGTTCTATTATTTTTTTAAATTTTTTTTCTTTGGTTAAATGTAAATAGTGTGGCATAGGTTTATGTTTTATTTTTACCCAATATTCCAACTCACACTACCATCTTTTTCATCTTTTACTACTATACCTATGTTGGATAATTGGTTTCGTATTTTATCGCTTGTGGCAAAATCTTTTTTTAGCTTTGCTTCTTTGCGTATGTCTATAAGTAATTCCATTACGTTTGCAAGGTTGTTGTTATTACTTTCTTGTGCAGGGATAAGGCCAAATACATCTTCTAAATACGATTTCATTTTTGTTTGTAATAACGCAAATGTATTTTGGGATATTGAGCCAATGGGCATTAACCCATCTTTTATAGAATTTATAATAGGCACAATTTCAAACATATTGGCAAGCACTTTTGCGGTATTAAAATCATCGTCCATACTTTCATCAAAACCATGTATGAGTGTGGCTGTTTTTTCTTCTATTTCTACATTAATTTCGCCAAGAGTGTATTGCATTTTTTGCAAATTTTCGTAGGCTTCCCAAAGGCGCTTTAGTCCTTTTTCTGATGCTTGTAACGCATCGTTGCTAAAATCTAAAGTGCTGCGATAATGTGTTTGCAGCATAAAAAACTTTACTGTCATTGGGCTGTAAGCCTTATCTAACAAGGCATGTGCGCCTGTAAATAATTCGTGTGGCAAAAAACCATTGCCCAACGATTTGCTCATACGAGTGCCATTTACGGTAAGCATATTAGTATGCATCCATATTTGTGCAGGGCTTTTATGAAAGCAAGCTTCGTTTTGTGCTATTTCGTTGGTATGGTGTGTAGCTGCCAAATCCATACCTCCACCATGCAAATCGAATTGCTTACCCAAATATTTGCTGCTCATAGCCGAGCACTCTATATGCCAACCCGGAAAACCCATACCCCACGGGCTTGGCCATTGCATAAGGTGCTCTGGCTTAGCTTTTATCCAAAGAGCAAAATCCAATCTCCCCTTTTTTTCATCTTGCCCATCAAGGTCTCTTGTACCTTCTAATAAGTCTTCAAGTTTTCTATTGGTTAATATTCCATACGGTTTTTCGGCATTGTATTTTTCTACATCAAAATATATTGTGCCATTTTTTTCATACGCATATCCGTTATCTATTATTGTTTGGGTCATAGCTATTTGTTCGCTAATATGCCCTGTGGCTGTAGGTTCTATACTTGGCGGCAATGTGTTAAAAAGTTGCATTACATCTCTAAAACCTAAGGTATAGCGTTGTACAATTTCCATAGGCTCTATTTTTTGAGCCCTTGCCATTTTGCTAAATTTATCGTCGCCTTCATCTCTATCACCTTCCAAATGTCCTGCATCGGTAATGTTGCGTACATAGCGTACTTTGTAATTCAAATATTTTAAATACCTGTAAATAATATCAAACGAAATAAAAGTGCGGCAGTTACCCAAATGTACATCGCTATACACTGTAGGACCACATACGTACATACCTACGTAACCAGGTTCTAAAGGAGTAAATAATTCTTTTTTTCGGGTAAGTGTATTGTATATTTCTAATGCCATATTTTATTTTTTAGCCAGCTATAGAAACAATGCTGAGCATTAGTGGCGTCGCACATTTCATCTTCATCTATCTATTTAGCTTTTATTATGCAATTTTATTAAAGCAAATATATTTCAACTAAAACACATTTGCAAAACGATATATTTTATAAATTAATTTTTGAAACCTATGTCGGATATTATTGGAAAATGATCGCTTATTTTTTTTTGAATGCAAGTATATTGGTTTACGTTGTAAGCTGTGCTTACAAAAATATTATCTATACGCAATGTAGGCGATATGCCCGAAAAAGTTCGTCCAAAACCACTTCCTTTTTCTTCAAAAGCACTTTGCAAATTTGTGCCTATACAATTGTAAGCATAACTATTTGGCACATCGTTAAAATCGCCACAAATTATTACTGGGTAAGGGCTTTGTACAATTTCTTTTTTTATAGTATTGCTTTGCTTTTGCCTTTTTAAAAAACCCACTTTAAGTTTAGATATAATGTTTCTTGATTTTTCTATATCAATTTCAGCAGATGATTTTGCGTCGTCAATAAATTTTAAATTTTCGGCCGAAAATCGTAATGATTGTAAATGAATATTAAAAACCCTAATGGTATCTTTTTCTTTAACAATATCGGCATACTGAAAAATTGAGTTATAATCGTGTGGGTAAATGCTAATAGTTTTTTTATTTATTATTGGATATTTAGAAAATATAATAACACCAAAATGCTGTTGCCTTGCAAAATCATTTTTTGGATTATAACTATAAAAATTATATTTAAAATTAAGAGCACTATCAAAACCCAATAAAGGGTAAAAAGCATATTTTCGATAGTATTCATTATTTAAATCTACAAAAGTATCTGCTGCTACCATTTCTTGAAAGCAAGCAATATCAGGATTGTACTTATTTATTAAATTCAGCATTTCTGCTTTTAATTCCGGATTTTTTTTATTTTCCAAGAGCATAAAATTATCTACGTTCCAGCTCATTATGCGCACATTAGTTGCACTTTTTTGTATATCAAAAGCTTTTGAAAAGCGCAATGGAATTATTTTAGCTATTGGCTTTATAGCAAGCAAAATTGTTATAAAACTTATTAGCATCAATTTTTTTTTAGCAAATAACCAAAATAATATAAAGCCTATAAGTACTAAAAGTATGTACGGAGCGCCTAATGTAAGAAAGCCAACAAACCAAAAATATGTAGGATTAAACAAATAGGCATAGCAACCAAGCAAAAATAATATTGCTACAATAATATTGCAAAGTATAAAAAATTGCTTGCTAAATTTTCTAAAAAAACCTTTTGCCATATTTTAAAGGTAAGCCATTAAGAATGTAATTTGTTATAAAAAAAGTATTTATATTTTCTTAAATGTTTTCATCTTTTGAAGCATTTTGCAAAAATATTTTCTGTTCTTTTGTTAAACTTTCGAACCCTGTTTCGTTTATTTTATCTAAAATTTCATCTAACTTTTTTTGGGTAATATTTGCTTCTTTACTAAATGGTACAATTTTTCCATTGTTATAAAAAATTTTATCTTTTGGCAAAGTTACATTACTTGCTTTGGGGTCAAAAATATGTGCCATATTTTGGTACAATTTATTCATCCAAATACTTCCATCGAAACCATGTCTTAAAAAAACTGTAAATAAAACACCCGCAATAGCTCCACCAATATGCGATAAAACTATTGCAGAACCTGCACTTGCAACACCTGCAAAATCTATTAAAATATACACTCCAAGCAAAACCCAAATAGGAATACCTCCACGTATTTGTGTAAAAAAATTATGATTTGGAACCATCATCGTTGTAGCTGCTGCTACAGCCATTACTGCAGCATTTGCTCCAAAAATGCCAGCTACCTCTCTTTGGTTGGCAAGTGGTGGTATTGTGTAATGTGCTCCTATAAAAAACAATGCTCCTGCTAATCCACCATAAATGTAAATGGGTATTATTTTTTCGTTGCCTGCTTTTTGCTGCAAAATATAACCAAATGCCCAAAGCCATATCATATTGCTAACTCCTCTCATTATTGCACTGCCAGTTTCGGTAAACATGTAGGTAAAAAATGTCCAAGGTTTATGAATTAGCTTTGCAAAACTTGCTGGTAATTGAAACCATTGCAAAATATTTGTATAAAAATATTCCTCGGTGTGGTTGCCTACGTAAAAGCCTACTTGCAATGTCATAATAACTAAAAAAAATATTACATTAATTGCAAATAATGCTGTGAGTGCATTATTACTTGCTCCAAGAAAAAAAAATGTTTTAGTAGGCTCGGCATATTCGTTTCTATGACGGCGATCGGTTTCTCCCATAAAATTTATTTATAAGGTAAAGGTACGCAGGCTTTGCAAAAAATCACATTTTCCAAAAAGGGAGTTGCTCTTTCTTTTTTGTTATTGTACCTTTTATAATTATTTCTTCATCTTTTTTTTGTACTACAATATGCATTCGTTCTGTTTTTTTTATAACTTCTGCAATATTTGTTGGAAAATAGTTTATATAAGATTGAGGAATTTTTGAGAATAATATATTTGCAAAACACACACATTTTATATCACTACTTTTTTCTACTTCTTTATAATTATTTGCTGCTAATTCTAATTTATTTATACTTTTAATAGTACAATATGTTTTTGCAAATGGTATTGGTGTAAACAGTAAGCCTGCATTTGTTTTTTCTATCTTTTTATTGTTAACCCAATTATTGTATATATTATTAATACTATCGCCAACAATACAAATATTAAAAGACGGTTCTTCCACTTTATTCACTATAACTTTTTCTACTTTATTAAAATCATCGTCAAAAGTATAGCTAATGGCAGAGTCGGTTTTAGTTGTTATGCCAGCAATATTTACTGCATATTTGTTATTGCTTTGTAGCATTAACGAATCTAAATTTAAGTTAATTGCCTTTGTAATATTTTGTTTTAAATTATTGCTAAGCAAAGCATAAATAGAATTATGAGGTTGGGTAACCCCAAGTGCTAATAAGTTATTTGCATTGTAATTGAAATTTTTTTCCGACAGTAAATATTCTTTATTTGGTGTAATTACTCCTTCAATTTTTACGTTAGTTTTATCAAAATTTAAAGTAAAAAAAGCATCGTCTTTAAAATAGATATTATTGTAAAACCCTGCTGCAACATGACTTTTTTTAGCAATAATGTTTTCCAAATCCATTTTGGATTTATATTGCTTTTTTAAAAATAACTCGTTGGCTACACTTAATATATTTTTAATATCTACAAGCAATGGGGCTACCAATATTTTATTGTCATTTTTATAATATTGCAATCCTAATTTTGTGCTTACATATAAATTACTATCTACTTTTATAAATTGTTGTTGTTGTATTCCTTTATTAAAAAGCATTTCGTTCTTTATTTGTAATACACTGTACCATGCATTTATTGGCTGGTTAGGTATATGAAAAGCAAAAATATAATCTGGTAATACTACCATATCTTTCCAAATTATGGCATCGGTTTTGGGTTTGGAGCTAGGTTTTTTCCATAAACTTGGGGTTGTAATGTACTCCCAAATAATGGAATTAATAATTCGTTTTACATCTACCACTACAATGCCATCTGCATTTTTTGTTACGGTATTTTCATTGTAGTTTTTATAAAATAATTTTATGTAGCCAAATATTAGTAGGCTACACAAAAGAAATAACATCACATTTTTTTTGCTCATTAATCCACTTTTTTAGACTCTTCTATTTGTTCATCGTCTTTTATTTTATTTAAAGTTTCTATTGTATTAAAAATAAACTCTAAACTATTGGCATGTGTACCATTTGTTTTTATTGTGGTAGTACCTTGGATCATTCCATCTTTAAAAGCACTTTCGGTTTGTATATTGCCCATATTGTTTTTCATATATGCTGCCGATTTTTTATTTGCCGTCGTAGATGCTTCTGATTCTAATATTTCAAAAAGTTTTTTACTGTCAATTTTCATAGAATAATTGTTGTTTAAAATAGAAGTTTTGGTTTCTTCATCTATAATAAAACCTTTGTTTGTAATTGTGTTTGTAACTACCTCTTTAGATGTTGTTACTAAGGCTTTGCCATCTTTTACTATAAAATACAAACTACTTACTGGGTATTTAGTACTATCAAAAGCAAGTTCATAATAGCCATCTTTATCTTTATAATTATAGTGTTGTTTTTCGGCATATTTTAATGGCAGTTTGGCCAACTTTTCCATAAAATCTACCCTACGGGTATCCATTACAAATGTAAAATTTGGAGATAATTCTTTTTTCGATTTTTTTACTTCCGTAGATTTATACTCCGAATCGTAAGTATAATCTATATAATCAATCATTTTTGTTTTCATATTGTGTAGTACAAACATATAGTTGCCTGGCATTAATTCGGCAATGCCTTTTTCGTCTATCATTATCTGCAATAAATCTATATACACATTTATAGCGTCGCTATATTCACTCATATACGACATGCTATTCATGTATTTTTTTATAGCTGTATAATAATAATTTAGCATAGCCTCTGTGTTTATACTCATAGAAAAATAGCCAATATTATCTGGGTTTACTACATTAGTGAGGCTTAAGTTTTGCTTACTTTGCATTATTTGCTTGCCTAAATTTTCCATTGCGGCATTTTCAGAAAAGCTTTTTTGTTGCATCCGAATTTTATCTTTTTCAAAATAAATATTTAAGCCTGTTTTAAAGCCATCGGTTGTATCTTTTTTAAGCGATGGTTCTGCATATTTTATCATCGAATACACATCTCTAGTAAAATAACGTTGGTATTGGCTTATCAAATAATCGGTATTGAGCCATACGCTTACATGAGCCTCTGGCTCTATCACTTTTTTATACCCAATTGAGTTTCCAATAGTATTTTGGCTTTCGGTAAATACGTTTGCAATAATTTTGTTTGCATTGGTTTGTTGTATTTTATTTGCAATCATTTCTTGTTGTTGCTCCCACAAATCTCTTTTTCTATTTTCAATACTATCTTCATAAGTTTCTACATAAGGCGAAGCTTCTACTACAACCGCACCTTCATCATACACTTTCTTTTTAGGAGTAGTTTTTTTCTTTGGAGTAACTTTTTTAGATGTAGTTTTTTTAGCAGCTGGTTTCTTTTTTCCTTTATCTAATTTTTTTGGTGCTTTATATCCATCTTTATATACTTTTGTTTTAGCAGTTTTTGCTGCAGCATCTGCTGCCGCTTTTGCAGCTTCAGATACAGCACTATCCGATATAGCTTCGGTTGTTGCTACAGTTGCAACTACTACAGTATCTGTTCTGTTTTTATACTCATAATAACTTTCTTTATTTTTGTATGTAGTATTTACAATTGTAGCTACAGTTTGGTTCCAGCCTATATATGTATTGTTTGAGATATTTAAAAATTGATACCCATTTTTATCTTCGGTTTTATTTTTTGTACCGTATGAGTCTTTTATAAATTGTGCAAATTGTGTGGCATTTTTTACATGCATTAAAGTTACAAAACTTAACGAAGAGTCCTCGGCAGATACATATTGATAACTATCATCTTCTAAATTAATACCAATATTTTGTATAGAAGTAAGCGTATCTACACCAAGCATATTAAATAGGTTTTCTTTAATAAACTTATAGCTATCCAATTTTTTTACAGGTACACTTTTGGCAAAATTGTCGTTACCGTATTTTATAACCATAGTGGCATTTACTGGTACTTTACTTAATAAATTTTGTGCATGCAATACATTAAAAAAAACGGCACAAAGGCTAAATACTATTAATATTTTTTTCATATTTATTTGGTTAAAGTTATTTTATTTTCTATCAATTTTTTTTCAGTAATTATGTCTAATACATTTGCTTGCAGCATTACAGCTTTGTTGCTTGGTGCTATTTTTGCATTTTTATTAGACACTGAAGTTACTGTGTTTTCAAATTTATATACTGCTGTAAAATTTGCAGTTGCAAATATTTCTTTATCTGCATTACTCATTTTGTCATAATCTTTTTTTACTGAAAGCTTGTTTAACCTCCAAAATGTATTTGTTGTAGCATTATAGTCGAAACTTTTTTCGTTGTACTTGGTTTTTTCTTTTTCGGTAATGTTTTTTACTATGCTATTTAACTGTGTTGGTTTTGCAAAGTTGCAACTTATGGTTGCTATGTAATTATCAAAATCAATACTGCTTTTAACATTGCTTATACCTGGTGTTTTAGCTATTGTTTTTTCTATATCTATTAATTTACTCTTTATTTCATTTTGGGTTGGCACATCATGTCCATTTATGGTTTTCATTTTTATAATTGAGTTAAGCTTTGTTTTGCTTTTACTACAATTTAGTACCAACTGAAAATTGCCTGAACCATCTGCTTTTATGGTAGCTTGTTCTATTATTTCAAAACAACCAGTAAAGGAAATAAGAAAAAATAGCAGTGAAAAATATGTTGTTGTTTTCATGTATTAACTTGTTGGAAAGCTATTTACCAAATTGTTTTTAACCCTTCGCTTTTATATGAATGAATATTTTTGTAGTTTGTAATTAAAATATAATTTTCTTGACAACTTGTCTAGAAGCATTAATAAAACGATTTTTTATTCGTTTTGTTTTGAAAATATACTATTAAGAACCCCGTAATAGCTCCGCCAACATGAGCAAAATGTGCAACATTATCTCCTGGCCTGCCAGCTATACCGCTAAATAAATCTATAGCTATAAAACCAAGTACTGCCCATTTGGCTTTTATAGGTATTGGTATTGGCATTATTATCATTTCGGTATTGGGAAATAAATAACCAAATGCTGCTATTACACCCATTATAGCACCAGATGCACCTACTGTAAAATTTGCACTAAGTATTTGTTGGTATTTTGTATAATCTTCTATACCCAAAGCCATTTTGTCGATATTGCTATAATCATAAGCATACGAACCCATTTGCATAATGGCTGCTCCAATACCACAGGCTATATAAAAAAACAAAAATCTTTTTGGCCCCCAAATTTTTTCTATGGTGCTACCAAACATATAAAGCGCAAACATATTAAACAGTAAATGCATAAAACCACCATGCATAAACATGTGTGTAAGTAATTGCCATATTTTAAAATACTCGGATTTGTAATGATGTAGTGCAAATAAATTAGTAATGTTATTTACATTATCGGTACCGCCTAATACCATTTGAGCTAAAAAAGCCAACACATTGGCTATTATTAAATTTAAAACTATTGGCGATGTGTTTTTAAAACTATTGCCATAACTATTGTATCCCATTTTTTATTTTTAGTTGTTTTTTAAAACCATTCTTGCTACACACTCTATATGATGTGTTTGCGGAAACATATCTACAGGTTGTGTTTTTTCTACTGTATATTTTTCGCTTAGCAATAAAATATCTCTTGCCATTGTAGCGGTATTGCAACTTACATATACTATTACTGGTGCAGCTATTTCTAATAATTTTGTTACCAATTTATCATGCATGCCAGCCCGTGGAGGGTCGGTTATTACTACATCGGGCCGACCATGTGTTTCAAAAAATTCGTTGTTACAAATTTTTATTACATCTCCTGCAAAAAATTGGGCATGCTCTATTTTATTATTAGCTGCATTTTTTTTTGCATCTTCTATTGCATCTTCAATAAGCTCTACTCCTATTATTTTTTTTGCCATAGGGCTTACAAAAATACCAATACTACCTGTTCCACAATACAAATCATACACTATTTCACTTCCTGTAAGTTGTGCAAAATCTCTTGTAATACTGTATAGTTTTTCGGCTTGCTTTGTATTTGTTTGAAAAAACGATTTTGGGCTTATTATAAATTCAAAATTTTCTAACTTTTCTTTTACAAATCCTTTGCCAAAATATACTTGTGGTGTAAGGTCATATATTGTATCGTTCCATTTAGGATTTATGGTAAAAAGCAATGTTGTAATTTCGGGTACTTTTTCTAAGAGTTTATCTAACACAATTTTTGTGTTTTCTATATCTTCATAATTTATACAAAGATTTACCATAAGCTCGCCTGTAGTAGTGTAGCGTATAATTAAATTGCGAAGCCAACCAGTATGAAGCCTTATATCGTAAAAAGAAAAATTATTTTGTTCGGCAATTTCTCTAATGGTATTTCGCAGTTTGTTATTTACATCATCCATCAAAAAACACTCAAAAATATTTATAGTTTTATCAAAAACTCTTGGAGCATGATAGCCTAATGAGTTTTGCTCACTAATAATTTCGGTGTTTCCTATTTCATCGTTTGTTAAATATCGTTTGTTGCTAAAAGTAAACTCCAGTTTGTTTCTATAAAATCTTTGCTCATCAGCACCTACTATGGGCAACATAATAGCATTGGTAATTTTACCAATTCGCAATAAGTTTTGCTCTGCTTCTTGTTGTTTAAATTGCAATTGTTTGTTATACGGTAGCATTTGCCATTTACAACCGCCACATACACCAAAATGTTTACAAAAAGGATTTTGTCTGTCTTTAGAAGGTTCTAATAGTTTTAAAACCCTTGCTTCGGCATAATCTTTTTTATTTTTGGTAAGTACCAAATCTACTATATCGCCAGGTATAGCGCCTTCGGTAAATATCACTTTACCTTCGTGGCGGGCTATAGCTTTGCCTTGTGCTGCATAGTCGGTTATTTCTATTGCTTCTATTGTTATTCGCTTTTTTATTTTTCTCACTATGCAAAAATAGCTAAACTTAAAGCAAGCTGCAATTGTTAAAAAAATATTTAATTGCTTTTATTGAATATTTTTTAGGTAATTTTTAAATACATTTGTACACTCTTTGTATTATTATAAACTATATTTATCTACTCCTGTTTTTATCGTAAAATGAAAAAAAATATACTTGTTGTTATTTTAACCTCTTTAAGCTTCAATTTATTTGCACAAGGTTATACCATTTCATTAAAATCTAATTACAAATATGGTTTGGCATACCTTACTTATTACATGGGTAAAGATTTAATGCTACAGGATTCGGCAGCTGTAAACAATAAAGGTGTTGCATTATTTAAAGGTGCAACCAAATTACCTCCTGGTATTTACTCTCTTGTAATGCCCGGAAAAAGATTAACAACAGATTTTTTAATAGATAAAGAACAAAATATTACTCTTTTAGTAGATTCTTTGAAACCAGAAAATATACAAATAACTGGCTCTATAGCCAATGTAGATTTTAAAGCATACCAAAATTTTGTAAATGCAAAAGGCAAGTTTCTTCAGCAAGAAAAAAACGCCTACAATACTTCTAAAAGCAAGGCAGATTCTGCAAAGCATGAGGCTGCTTATGCTAAACTAAGTAAAGAGCTAAATGTGTATAGAGAAAATTTGGTAAAACAAAAACCAAATTCAATGATGGCTATTTTGCTGCATGCCATGCGTGAGCCTGCTTACCCAACAAATGTACCCATTACCCGAAAAGACTCTGTAGATAATTATAACTTTTATAAAGCACATTATTGGGATGGTATTACTTTTATGGACGATAGAATTATTCGTACTCCATTTTTTTTACCTAAGTTAGAAAATTATTATAGGCAAATAATGCCCCAAGCGCCAGATAGTTTAATAAAAGATATAGACTACAAATTATTACTTGCACGTACTAGCCCAGAAATGTACAAATTTTTGCTAAACTGGGTAACCGATGAATATATTAACCCAAAATATATGGGACAAGATGCAGTTTTTGTACACCTTTATGAAAAGTACCATAGCAAAGGGTTGAGTAAATGGTTAAACAAAGTACAAGATAGTGTTATAACCCGTAGGGCATTTATGCTTATGAGTAATTTAATAGGCGTAAATGCTGCAAATGTAGAATTTGCTGACACTTTGGGCAAAACAAAAGCATTGTATGATGTAGATGCAGATTATACGTTGTTGGTTTTTTGGGATCCTAATTGTGGGCACTGTAAAACTGAAATACCAAAAATAGATTCGATTTATAGGGCTAGTTGGAAACAAAAAAATGTGAAAATTTTTGCTGTACTTTCCGAATCGGAAAAACAAAAAGAAGTATGGCTAGATTTTATTAGAGCTAATAAAATTACCGATTGGGTAAATGTGTATCAAACCAAAGCAGCAGCAGATGCTGAAGCTAAAGACAACCGCCCATCGTACAGGCAACTATTTGATATTGTAACCACACCTACTATAATATTATTAGATAAAGAAAAACGAATAATTGCTAAAAAATTAACTTTAGAGCAATTAGATGAGTTTCTTAAAGTAAAAATTAATAAAAAATAATTAATCTAACAAATGAAACATCTTATAATTTTTTGTAGCATTTTTTTAACTACTCTTTCAACTTTTGCACAAACTCTTTTTACTTATGGTAAAAATCAAACCAGCAAACAAGAGTTTTTTAGGGCATATAATAAAAATAAACCTACTACTAGCAATACTGAAAAATCTCTTAGAGAGTATTTGGAATTGTACAGCAATTTTAAATTGAAAGTAAATGCTGCTCAAGATTTAAGATTAGATACCATTGCTCAAATTAAATATGATGTAGAAAATTTTAGAAGCCAAGTAATAGAAAATTACTTGAGCGATGAGCAGGCTATGCAAACACTTGTAAAAGAAGCTGCAGATAGAACTACAAAAGATATACATGTATTGTATTTTAGTGTGCCTTTAGCCTCGAACGCTACACCTGCAGATACATTAAAAGTTTACAATGCAGCTAAGGAATTATTTACAAATTTAAAGGCTGATACAAAAGGTCTTTACAACGAATTGGTATCTAACATTAGTGCAACATATTCTTTATGTAAATTTTCTGATGTGGGTTTTGTTACCACTTTTTCTATCCCTTACCAATTTGAAAATATTATTTACAATACTAAATTAAACGAAGTAAGCGCTCCTTTAAAAAGTGCAAAGGGTTATAATATTTTTAAAGTAATAGATCAGAGACAAGCGGTAGGAAAATGGAAGATAGCACAATTACTTTTTGCTTTTCCTCCAAAAGCAGATGAAGCTACTAAGCTTACAATACTGCATAAAGCAGATTCGGTATATGGGTTATTACAACATGGATTAAATTTTGCAGACGCTGCTAAAGTTTATAGCGACGATAGAATGACAAACCTATCGGGCGGAGAGTTACCAGAGTTTGGTACTGGTAAGTATAATATCGAATTTGAAAATACTGTTTTTGGCATAAAAAATGATAACGATATTACAAAGCCATTTGCAACATCGTATGGGTATCATATTGTAAAAAGACTTAGCCATACTGCTATACCTACCGATAAATTAGACGCCTCTTTTTTGTACGAAGTAAAACAAAAAGTGCTGCAAGATGCCAGAATAAATACAGAAAAAGAAAAGTTTGCTAAAGATATAATTGTAAAAACAGGGTTTAAAAAAGTGGCTACAATTAGTGATAAAGAGTTGTTTGCATTAGTTGATAGTGTTTTTAAAAATGTGGATTCAAAAAAAACAAATTTATTACCAATAAATAAAAAAGGTATTATTAGCTTTAAAGATGGTACACAAATAAAGGGTGCGGAGTGGCTAAAATTTATAACCAACAATAAACCAGTAGAGACAAACCCATTGTCCGCTAATGAGCTTTGGAGTTTATTTACAAAAGAAAATGTTTTAGATTATTACAAAAAAAATTTAGAGAAATATAACCCCGATTTTAAGTACCAGATGCAGGAGTTTAAAGAAGGCAATATGCTTTTTGAAATTATGGAGCGTAATGTTTGGAGCAAAGCATCTACAGATACTGTGGGTTTAAAAAAACACTATGAGGCTAATAAACAAAATTACACTTGGGCTGCAAGTGCCAATGTGCTTGTGTTTAATTGTAGTAACGACTCTGTTGCAACTTCTGCATTAACCCAATTACAAAATGGCATTGCTTGGAATGTTGTGGTTGAAAAAAGTAACGGCCAAATACAAGCAGATAGTGGCCGATATGAACTTGCCCAACTAAATAATAGCAATACTATCCAAAAAGCTGGAGAATTTTCTAGTTTTTCTAAAAGTACAGATGGTACAGTTTCTTTTATAAAATACTTAAACTTATATAGTACCAATATGCAACGAAGTTTTGTAGAGGCAAGAGGATTGGTAATAAATGATTATCAAAATGAGCTAGAGCAGCAATGGATACAAATTTTAAGAAAAAAATACCCAGTAAAATTAAATGAAGCTGTATTTAAAGAAATGTTGAAATAAAAAAAATTTTCTATTTGCAATTATTAATATTATATTTTACAGATAGCTTTAAAAAATTAAATTTTAGTTTATTACATTTATAAAAAAAATTAACATGATAAGCAACCACGAAATAGATTATAAAATTTTTGGAGAAGAGCTTCAATATGTAGAGATAGAATTAGATCCTCAAGAAACCGTAGTAGGAGAGCCTGGTGGCTTTATGATGATGGATGATGGAATACAAATGAATACCATTTTTGGCGATGGTTCTAAAAATGACGATACTGGCTTTTTAGGTAAATTAATGAATGCAGGCAAAAGATTAATAACTGGCGAAAATCTTTTTATGACAGCTTTTACCAACACTGGACAAGGAAAAAAAAGAGTGAGTTTTGCTGCACCTTATACTGGCAAAATTGTAGCCTTAGATCTTTCGCAATTAAATGGTAAAGTAATAGCACAAAAAGATGCTTTTTTATGTGCCGCTAAAGGCGTGAGTGTGGGTATAGAATTTCAAAGAAGGTTGGGTACTGGTATTTTTGGTGGCGAAGGCTTTATTATGCAAAAGCTAGAAGGTGATGGTATGGCTTTTGTACATGCAGGTGGTTATGTTACTGAGCGTACATTGCAACCAGGCGAAGTGTTAAAGATAGATACAGGTTGTGTTGTAGCATACACAGCTGGTATAGATTTTGATATAGAATTTATTAAAGGTATAAAAAACTGGATGTTTGGTGGCGAAGGACTTTTCTTTGCAACTTTGCGTGGGCCAGGAAAAGTGTGGATACAATCTTTACCAATAAGTAGGCTAGCTGGTAGGCTTATGCAATATGGCTTGGGTGGCCGTAAAGAAGAAGGAAGTTTGTTGGGTGGGTTGGGTAATTTATTAGATGGAAGAGAATAGTATAAAAAATAAACATAAAAAAAGCTGCTCAATAATTTGAACAGCTTTTTTATTATAAATTTTTTGGCTAATTTAATAACTCATTTTGCAATAATACCTCTGCGATTTGTACGGCATTAGTTGCAGCACCTTTGCGCAAATTATCGCTCACAACCCAGCAATTAAGGGTGTTTGGTTGTGTTTCGTCTCTACGCAATCTACCTACAAATGTATCATCTTTATCATGTGCAGAAATTGGCATTGGATACAAAAAATTTTCATCATCATTTTGTAAAACTACACCTGCAGCCTTACCTAAAATATTTTTTACTTCTTGTAAATCAAAATCGTTTTCAAACTCAATATTTAAACTTTCGCTATGACCACCAATGGTTGGTATGCGCACACAAGTAGCGGTTACATTTATGGTATTATCTCCCATTATTTTTTTTGTTTCATTCACCATTTTCATTTCTTCTTTGGTATAACCGTTTTCCAAAAAAGAATCTATATGCGGTATGGCATTCATATCTATAGGGTATTTATATGCCATTTCGCCAACTACTCCTTTACGTTCGTTCATTAACTGTGCTACAGCTTTTACACCAGTACCTGTTACACTTTGGTAAGTGCTTACAACTACTCTTTTTATTTTATATTTATCATGCAATGGCTTTAGCACTACTACCATTTGTATAGTGGAGCAATTGGGGTTTGCAATAATTTTATCTGTAGCTTCCAAAATATTTCCATTTACTTCGGGCACTACTAGTTTTTTACTGGCATCCATACGCCAAGCGCTAGAGTTATCTATTACAGTAATGCCCGCTGCTGCAAATAATGGTGCCCATTCCAATGATGTATCACCTCCTGCCGAAAACAATGCTATTGCTGGTTTTGCATCAATAGCAGTTTGCATACTTACAATTTTATATTGCTTACCGTTATATGTTATTTCTTTGCCTACCGATTTTTCTGATGCTACGGGTATTAATTCAGTTATTGGAAAATTACGCTCTGCCAATACTTGCAACATTTTTGTACCTACCAACCCTGTGGCTCCTACTACTGCTATTTTCATTTTTTAAGTTTGATACAAAATAAATAATAAACCGACAATTAATGTAAATTATTTATTTAATAAATTACAGTTTTCAACTTTGTAAAAAATAATTTTATTGTTATTAAACTTTTTAATGTTATGCAAGTCATATAAAAATACTTATTTAAAATAAAGCTCAAGTTGGTTATTTTAATAATTGCTTAATATTTTATTCAAAGGCTTAATAATTTAAATTCGTTTATCAAAATACAACTAAACATATTATATGAAAAAAACCACTACCGTTTTAGTTATTCTTTTTATTGTTATTATTTTTCAGTTTTGCTCCAAAAAAGATGCTGTAATAGTCACTACACCACCAAGTACCACTGCTTTGACACCAACTTTACCAGCTACAATTTTTAATTACAACACTAATTTCCCTGCACATATACTAGCAGCTTTAATAGCTGATGATAACACTCCTGCTAACAATCCAATAACCAACGATGGCGCTACGTTAGGTAGGGTTTTGTTTTACGACAAAAAACTTAGCAAAAATAATACAGTAAGCTGTGGTAGTTGCCACAAGCAAGAGTTTTCTTTTGATGATAACATTGCTCTTAGCAAAGGTTTTGAAGGTGGTTTTACTGACAGAAATTCGATGGCAATTTTAAATATTCGTTTTTACAAAAGTGGTAAAATGTTTTGGGATGAAAGGGCTACCACTGTTGAAAAACAAGCACTACAACCCATACAAAACCATGTAGAGATGGGATTAACATTGGCTGAGTTAGAAACAAAAGTAAAAGAATTGAGTTATTACACTGCACTTTTTCAAAATGCTTTTGGTAGTACAATTATAGATTCTGTAAAAATTGCTAGGGCATTATCTCAATTTGAACGTAGTATAGTTACATATCAATCTAAATACGACAGAGTAAAACAAGGTCAAGAAAATTTTACTACAGCAGAAGCGCAAGGCGAATTATTGTTTAATACGGCACCTCCGCCGCCTCCAGGTGGTGGTGCTAATCCTCCTTCTTGCAATGGGTGCCATACTGCTCCTATGTTTATAAATAGCGCAGCACCACCATTTGGTTTTCCTGATTTGGTTGATTTAGGAATAAGCAATTTAAGTAAATTCAAATCTGGTTCTTTAAGAAACATTGCTAATCGTACATCGCTTTTTCATAATGGTAGTGTTACAAATTTACAAAGTATGTTTGCTGCTGGAGCACCTGGTAGTGGCACACAACCCATACCTGCACATGCTGCAAACCCACAAAATGCTGCAAACCTAATAGCATTTATGAATACACTTACTGATAATACAATTTTAACTGACCCTAAATTTTCGGATCCGTTTAAATAAAAGTATGTTTAGTTTTTAGGCTTCAATAATATGTACTTAAACGAATTGTTATAAGCAGCATCTAAAAATGCCAACATGTCTGCCCATTTTTCTTTTGCTACATTAGCCGATTTATAAAGTTTTTTTATACGTATAGTTATTACGCCATTTTTTTCTACGGCAGTAGATGCATACGTACCAGTTTCGTTTGTAACTTCAGTAGCTAACTCCGCTATTCCTTCGGCAGTGTAACCTTCTGGTATCTGAAAATTTATGGTCCAAAAATACGATTTAGCTATGCCTACATTTATATCGTATTTACGTACTCTTTCTTCTTTTCTTATTTGTAATTGTGAACCTACCAAACCTATTACATTTACTAAATATTTTTTTCCTGCTTTGCGTACCATTCCACTAAGTTCAAACTCTTCTGTAAATATTAATTCTTGCTTTTTTAACGACCTGCCATCGTTTGTTACACTAAAATTTTTAAATTTTACAGTGTTATCGTATTCGCCTTGTAAATTATTTTTTACTAATATTGGCTTTTGCTCTTTGTAACTTTCTTTTACAGCATTTATCGATTTATAGTACTCATCTTCTTGCTTTTCCTTCATGTTTTCTCTTGGGTCGTCGCCTCCATAATATTTATAATCGTCGAGCATATAAGTTGTGTATTTTAATGCATCGCTTATATTTCTTGTTTTAGCTATTCCTTTGTAGGTAGATGTGCGACTAACACTTAAAGTGCTCATATCTTTATTTAACGTACTGGTAAATTCATAATTAGAATTATTTTCTAAAGCAGTTGCATTAGGAAATGTAAAATCAATAATTTCTTGCGAATTTTTTTCGGGCTCTCGTATTATATAAGCCTCATTGCCTAATAAATTTTCTACCAATTCGCCTGGGTTTGAGTAATCGGTAGCATTAAAATAAAGTTTGCCGTTTACTTTTGTGCAATATTTTATTTCTTGGTCAAATAATATATCTTTTAGTTTTCCTACAGTATTAGAAATACTAATAACCAAGTCTGATGGTATATCTTTTTCGTTTAATATTGCTCTAAAAATATATGAAAACATTTTATCATTCATGTATGTATCTCTGTACACAACTATGTTTCTTAGCCGATAATATGCTTTTTCTATAAATTCGTTTTCGTCCCATTTTTTTGCCCCTATTTTTACCATATCTTTCCACAAAGCTTTTTCAAAAGCGCCTACTGTTACACCATATTGGTTATAGGCATAGCCTCCTACTTGCACATAATCTTCCCATGCTTTTTTTGCTAATTCTTCTTTTGTAAATCGTTTTTTTATTTCTCCTTTTTCGCCTATTAATGCACCTTTTGTATTTGCTTTATTTGCATATATTACCTGAAATTTAGTAACAGGGTTTGTAAGTAAAGTGTTTACAAAATTCACATCTTTTTCTACTCCTCTATCGGTATCAGTAAAAGTGTATCTATAAAATTCACTATCGTTTGTAGCTTCCTTTTTAAAATCGGGAGCTCCATTTAATGCCAATGATTTAAAAAAAGATTTATCATCTGTTTCAATAGTTATTTGATTAAAAAGTACAGGGTATGCCTTATTACAAACTTCGTATTGTGGCGAAAATTCTATATACCCAGCATACGATACATCTAATTTACTTTTTGTAATTGTTACATATTCCAAAATGTCATTTGGTTCCAAATCGGGTATTGCTACTTTAAAATACCAACTTTGTCCACCATTTTCTTGATCAAAAAAACTTTTATAAAACTCCGGTATATTTTCGGTAGCACTTGCTGCTACTGCATCGTTCAATAATACTGTTGTAATTGTGCCATCTGGTTTGGTTATTTTTGCACTAAAGCCATCTTCGGCAGTTCTGTACCTGAAATATATTTCGGTAAATGTTTGTACAGCACTTTTATCGTTTAGTTTTATTTTAAAATGTACGTTTTCAAAAAACAATAAACTACGTTCTCCTTTTGTAAAAAAACCCGATCTCGATTTTTTATCTATAGTTACATTTCTTTTGTATCCAAATACAATTGCCGATTCTTCTTTGTATTTTTCGGGCACATCATTTTTTACAAATGCAGGTTCCAATTCTTTCCAAAGTGGCGTTGCGTTTATTGCTAAGTTATCTAGCATATCTTCATCGCTAAATTGTGCATTTGAAGAAATACTTAATATGCAAAGGGTAAAAACAAATGCAATTTTATTTTTTATGTTGTAACACATTTTACTTAATTTATTTATTTGTAATGCTTAAAAAGTATTTATTAAATTCTTTTATATTCTCTATAAATTTTGCCCATGCTAAAATATCGGCTTTAGCAATAATGTTTTTTTTAATTGCAAGTGTTTTACTTAAAGTTATTTTATTGCCAGCTAAAATATATTTTCCTGTAAATGTATAGCCATCGGTTTTTAATTCTAAATCGTCTGGTTTATCTATAAATTTTTTGCCTGCGGGTATAGTTAAAGATATTTCATCGTCAAATTGTAGTACATCGTTTAAATCGTAACCTTCTACTCTTTTTTCGTCTGGCAATAATCTGTCCAACGATTTAGGGAAAAAATCTATACCCACATATTTACTACCGCTTATGTTATTTACTGTGTTGCTCAAATCTACATCACCTTCTATTGTTACGGGAATATCTCTATTATTGAGGTCGCTAGTTTTTATGTTTGCAGCCACCATATTATCGTTACCAAATTCTAGGTAGTCGTTTAAATATTCCTTTTTACTTGTACTTGGCAGGGTTTGATAAGATTGTTGAAATTCGGTTCTTTGATTTCCTGTAAGAATAACTCTTGCTTTTCCTTTTAATCCATTTTCGGTTAAAATGAAATCTGCTTTGGTGCTTACTAGGTTATCCTTAGCCTCTGTGGTTGGTACTTTTTTTATTTCAAATGTATTACCATTAGCTATCATTACTTCTTTGCCTTGTATTCTAAAAGCATTTTCGCCAAAGGGAACATAATTTTCGGTTCCATCTAAAAAATATGTTTTGCCACCAAAATTTATACTACAAATGGCATGGTTATTTACACACATTGCTGGTAAGGTTTGTGGGTATGGTATACTCCTTGTACCTATCCAGGTAAAATGTGCATCATAGCCAGCAAGTTTGAGCATTTCGGTTAGCAGGTTAGCCATTCCCTTACAGTCGCCATATTTTTTTGTAACCACATCTTGGGTTGTAGATGGTATATAACCAGAGTATCCATCTTCGTATGCTATATACCTTATATTATCTTGTACCCAATAATAAATAGCTTTAATTTTTTCGGAGTCATTTGCTTTATTTTGAGTAAGTTTTGTAACTAAGGGTTGCAATTTTGTTTTATCATTTTTAGCCATTAGGTACAGCCTATTATTCCATGCATATACATCATCTACTTTATCAAATCCTTTTAGAGTTTCGCCTTTGCTTTCAAAAGATTTTATTTGCACTATAATATGAGCATCGGTAAATGCTCTGCCAATGCGCTTGTATTCCGATTTATAAGCTGCAGTGTTTTTTAAAATAAACAAATAGGTTGTATAACCTCCTTTTTTCTTTTCTTGTACATCTATATTTTTCCCTTCAAAATTCATTTGCTTAAAATCAACCGATAGCCAATCTGGTACTTTAAATTCTATTACTTGTTCGTTTATTGGGTAATCGTCGTTAAAATATAATGTGGTTAAATATTTACCATCTGTATATGTTTTTTTTACATTTATTTTAGCAATAGCTCCCTGGTTATTAAACCGTATTGGAAAATACCTTACCCTGCTATCGTCAAAAAAAATACCATCGTCGGTAACAGATCTATCAATTCCATTTTTATCAGACACCACAAGTCTATTACCATACTTTAGGGTTTTTTTAAAGTTTTTAATTTTAATAAACTGGTTGTAATATTCGGTAAATGTAAATGCTGAATATTTTTTTAATGAAATAAATTCATACTCCGAAGCTTCTTCTATTTCTACAACCTTATCTCCCAAAGGGTTTTCCCCTTTATCGAAAGTAAAAAGTCGATTTGCTGATATACACAATACATCATCATCTTTATACTTTTTTGAATAGGCTATTGCATCACTTTCATCATCGGGGCTTACTTGTGCAAACGAATGCGTTTCAGTAAAAACTAGAGCAAATACCAAAAATAGTTTTGCAAATAATAAATAAACAAATTTCATAGGCTTAATTTTAAACACCAGCAATTTCTCAATCTTCTAATTTATAAAAAAGAAAATTACAAAAGTGTAGCAACAAATATAGTGGGTTTTTAAAATTTCAATTTAACTTTAAGCTATTATCTTAAATAAATATTCTTAAAATCCATTATCTTCATAATCAACTATAATTTTATGAAAAAAATTACACTTGCTTTTTTAATTACACTAACTTGTTTTAATAACACAAAAGCTCAAATAAACGAAACTTTTGCAGATGGCGATTTTACAGCAAGCCCTTTGTGGTTAGGCGGTATAGCGGATTGGATTGTAAACCCAGCCTTTCAACTTCAGAGTAATAACTTGGTAGCAAATAGTACTTACTACTTAAGTACGGCAAGCATAATGGCCACTACAACTCAATGGGATTTTTATTGTAACTTAACTTTTAATACATCTAGCACCAACTATGCCGATATTTTTCTCACTGCATCTGCTAGCGACTTAACTCTTACAAATACGACAGGCTATTTTGTACGTATTGGCGGCACTTTAGATGAAATTTGTTTATACAAAAAAGATGCTACAGGTGTTATTACAAAAATTATAGATGGTGTAGATGGAAGCACCAATACAAGCAATAATATTTTAAAAATAAGGGTTGTACGAAATGCCTCAAATACATGGACACTTAGCAGAGATTTAAGCGGAACAGGTAGCTCGTATTTTACCGAAGGAACAGTTATAGATAATACATTTACTACCTCTGCATTTTTTGGCATACTAATAAAACAAAGTACAGCAAGTTTTTTTCAACGCCATTTTTTCGATGATATTCAAATACAAACCTATGTACCAGATGTAATGCCACCAAGCATTATGTCAGTCGCAGCACTTTCTGCTACAATGGTTGATGTATTATTTAATGAAGCTGTAGATTTAACCACAAGTCAAATTGCAGCAAATTATGTAGTAAGCAACGGAGTAGGTGCACCTACAAGCGCTGTAAGAGATGCCACAAACACTTCGTTGGTGCATTTAACTTTTGCTACTAATATTCCTCCACGTATTAATGTTACACTTACTATAAATGCTGTAGCAGACTTGTTTAATAATATTTTAAATGCGGGTACAAAAACGTTTAGTTATTTCACACCTTATCAATACGATATTGTTATAGATGAAATTATGGCTGACCCAACACCAATTGTTTCACTACCTACAAATGAGTGGTTGGAATTAAAAAATACTACCAGTTTCGATATTAACCTTCAAAATTATAAACTTGGAAAAGCCACAGGCGAAAGTGGCCCAATGCCTTCGTACATATTGCCAGCTGGCGGTTATGTAATTGTATGTACCGGTAGTGCTGTATCTGCCATGAGTGTGTATGGTCCTACAATTTCGGTTATAAGCTTCCCATCGCTTAATAATGATATTGATAAAATATATTTGCGTGCACCACAAGGCACTATAATACACTCAGTAAACTATACTGATTTTTGGTATAAAAACGAATTAAAAAAAGATGGTGGGTGGACTTTGGAAATGATTGACACCAAAAACCCATGCACAGGTATTACTAATTGGAAAGCAAGTACAGATGTGAGAGGCGGATCGCCTGCTGCAAAAAACAGTGTAGATGCTATAAATGTAGACGCAACTGCACCTAAATTATTACGAGCTTTTTCGCCAGATGCTACACATATTACCCTTGTGTTTGATGAGCCTGTAGATAGCACAAACGCATCTATAATTGCAAGTTATAGTATCAGCGATGGGCTTAATGTAGCCAACGCTTTGCCGCTTTCGGTTTCGTTCGATAAAGTTTTGCTTACAATTACTACACCACTTGTAGCCAATAAAATTTATACTGTTACTGCTAATAATGTAAAAGATTGTAGTGGCAATGTTATTGGAATAAATAAAACTGCAAGAGTGGGTTTAGTGGCACATATCGATAGTTTGGATATTGTTGTAAACGAAATTTTATTTAACCCAAAGCCAAATGGCACTGATTATGTAGAATTTTATAACCGAAGTAAAAAAATATTAAGCCTTAAAAATGCCAATATTGCTAACAGAAATTCGTTGGGCATTATTTCTAGCATTTACCAATTTACAAATGAAGATTATTTGTTTTTTCCCGACGATTATATTGTACTCACCGAAAGTGCCGATATTACAAAAAGAGATTTCGTAGCCAATGACCCTAAAGCCATTTTGCAGTTAAATACATTGCCTTCTTTTAATGATAGCGATGGCGATGTAGTTTTATTAAACGAACAAGGCAATATTATTGATGAAGTAAAATATAATTCAAAATGGCATTTTGCACTTATAAATAACGAAGAAGCTGTATCTTTAGAAAGAATAAATGCAAATGCAGCAAGCATACAAAGTAATTTTCATAGTGCGGCAAGTAGTGTAGGCTATGGTACGCCTACTTACAAAAATTCGCAAAACAGAATAGATGCTGGTGTACAAGGCGATATAACTGTAACCCCCGCTATTGTAAGCCCCGATAACGATGGCCAAGATGATTTTGCAACCATTCAATACAGTTTTGCAGAGCCAGGCTACACTGCCAATATTACCATTTTTGATGCTGCAGGTAGGGCTGTAAAATTTTTGGAAAGAAATACACTTTGCGGCACTAAGGGTTATTATCGTTGGGATGGACTTGGCGAAAAACAACAAAAATTACCAATAGGCATTTATATAATTTATACCGAAGTATTTAATTTGAATGGCAAAACAAAAAAGTTTAAAAATACAATTGTATTAGCAAGGAGAAATTAATGTTTAAACAATTTGTCTTATTAAAACAATTGAAACCGCTGTTTTAATCGTTTTATTTTTGATTTCTTGTTGTTATAAATTTTTAATGGGAGAATGAGCAAAATTACATTAACCAGCATTTCTATCAGAGGGCTATAATGAGCTAAAAGTTTATAAACAACTTTTAAAATAGGTAATGTACTGAAAAATAGTTGGTGATTTTTTACTCAAAAACCCTTTTATTTGTTTTGTCAATTTGAAGAGGACGCAAGCTCTGCTGGAGAGCAACTTGCAAGCAATAAAATTGATGCTATTAC
>JABFQZ010000016.1 GCA_013141435.1 Ferruginibacter sp. | reverse complement strand
GCAGCAATAGGGGCTCTCACTTATTTTTTGCAAAGCTGGAGTTTGCCTGCGGTTATTATTTTATTTTTTGGATTAAATTTTTTGTATAGTAAAGAAATAATAGACCCTCGCAATAAAGCCTATGGATTAAAATATACCAACATAAAACTTAGGCCAGATTATAATAAACAATCGTTACAAAATTTATGTACACCCTCAAAAATAGAAACCGATAAAAAAAATATGATTTCTATTTTAAACAAATGGAAACAAAAACAACAAGAAGACAAACCTATAATGGTTTTTATAAACGTAAGCGGCGGAGGGTTGCGAAGTGCAGTTTTTACGATGAACTCTTTGCAAAAAACCGATAGCTTATGCAATGGAAATTTAATGAAGAAAACTTTTTTAATAACCGGCGCAAGCGGCGGAATGCTTGCTGCAACTTATTATAGAGAGTTGTATAATAAAAAGGTAGATAACACAGATTTTGATTTGTATAATAATAGATTTACAGAAAATATAGCAAAAGATATTTTAAATCCAGTGTTTACATCTCTTATGGCAAGAGATGTACTAGCACCAGCTCAAAAGTTTTCGATAGGCAATAATAGATATATAAAAGATAGAGGCTATGCTTTTGAAAAAAAGGCAAATGAAAATTGTGAAGGTGAGCTTACAAAGCAATTAAAAGATTTAAAAGCAGACGAACACTCGGCTAAAGTACCACTTATTATTTTTAACTCCACCATAAAATCGGATGCAAGAAAAATGATGATAAGCACACAGCCTATCAGCTTTATGATGAAACCTTTTGCACAGCAAAATGATAAAACTGCAAGCCCCGATGCTGTTGATTTTGGTGCTTTATTTATAAATCAAAATCCGCAAGACCTACGCTTGCTTACTGCTATGCGTATGAATGCAACCTTTCCGTATGTATTGCCAAATGTATGGCTGCCCACAAACCCTGTAATAGATGTAATGGATGCTGGACTAAGAGATAATTTTGGACAAGAAACAGCCCTAAGGTTTGTAGATAATTTTAAAGATTGGATAGCTGAAAATACAGGAGGAGTACTTTTTATTCAAATAAGAGATAGACCAACAGATAATTGGCAACAACCCTTTGAAACAAAATCGGTAACTGATATGATTGTAACACCTGCTACAATGCTGCAACATAATTATTTTAAAATACAAGAAATTTATCAAACAGATCAGTTTAACTATTTATCTACAAATACCGCTTTTAAAATGTATAAGCAAACTATAATGTATGTATCGCAAAATGAAGAAAAAGGAGCAGCTTTAAATTTTCATTTATCGGCAGGCGAAAAAAAAGATGTAATAAATGCTTACAATAATAAGCAAAACCAACAGGCAGTAAAAAACATAATTAGCTTAATAAAATAACTAAGGTTGTAAAAGTAAAAAGGCTTTTTCTATAATATTAATTTCAAAAAATTTTTTTGTTTTTTCGGGCTCTCCATCTATATGTAATGGTGCCATAGATAAATTTGAAACAGAAAGTTTTTTGGTATGATAATATTGTACAATTCTTTTTTTATTATCGATACCCACAACCTTACCAGTAAATAATTGTTTAATTATTTTTAAAAGCACATTAAATTTATTGGTTTTGTTTACAATTACAATATCCAATAACCCATCGCTAAGGCTAGCTTTTGGAGCAATTACAATTTTGTTTCCAAACTGGTTACTGTTGGCTATACATACAAAAAAAGCTTCGGTGTTTATGGTGTGCCCATCTATATTTATTTGAAAAGAAAAAGGTTTTGCTTTAAAATAATTTTTTACCACTTCTTTGATATATGTAGTTGGTCCACGCTTTGGCTGGTTGGCAAAACTATGCGCCACTTGCGCATCAAACCCAAGGCCAATTAAATGGCAACTAAATTGTTTGTTTACCCAAAAAGCATCTATAAAACTAGCATTGCCAGCAATTATAATATCTAAAGCCTTTTTTGGGTTTTTGGGAATGCCTGCGCAAAATGCTAAGCCATTGCCAGAGCCCATAGGTATAATACCAATATTTACTACTGTACCAAGCGTATGCGACGCTATTTGATTTACAGAGCCATCGCCACCACAAATTATAATATCGGTAATGTTTTCGTTTTCTATTTTTTGTTTTAAAAATTCGTATTTGCCCGATTTTTCGGTTGGTAATATTTCAAAAATAAAATTATTTTTGGCTAACTCTGTTTTTATAAGAGCTGCTAAAAATCCTTTGCTTTTTGTACCAGATATTGGATTTATGAAAACAATAAAACTTCTTTTTTTCAAAACAATA
Source organism: Ferruginibacter sp. (assembly GCA_013141435.1). GTDB lineage: Bacteria > Bacteroidota > Bacteroidia > Chitinophagales > Chitinophagaceae > Ferruginibacter. Next base: position 1,446 of record JABFQZ010000016.1, on the reverse strand, counting down.
AAAGTAAAATTTGTGAATAAAAATTTAACCGAAAAGAACACAAGGGTATCATAAAAAAGCTGCGCTCTAAAACCTGTATAATTTATGTGGAATATTTATTACATAATTAAAGTTACTTAAAGATATGAAGTTGAACGGAGCGTCGCCACAAATGTTGCTTAAAAAACAAATGTTGGAAAACTAAAAACCTTACAACTCCCACTCCAACAAAGCGCTTCCCCAAGTAAAACCACTACCAAAAGCGGCAAGGCAAACCAAATTGCCTTTTTTAATTTTGCCAGCCTCCCATGCTTCGCATAATGCTATTGGTATAGAGGCTGCGGTGGTGTTGCCGTATTTATCTATGTTATTAAAAACTTTATCATCGGTAAGTTGTAATTTTTGTTGTACAAACTGTGCTATGCGCAAGTTTGCTTGGTGCGGTATAAGCATATCAATATCCGAAATAGCTAAACCGTTTTTATCTAAGGCTTCCATAATAGCTTCGGGCATTTTTATAATTGCTTTTTTAAACACAGCAGGGCCATCCATATAAGGAAAATTTTGTGCTTTATCTACCATAGCGGTACTCATAAACATTTCGCCTCTTGGAGCATTGTCAAATTCTGCCACAGGATCTTTTACCCAATGGTTGGCATGTGTGCCAGGGTTGTACATGGCAAGTATTTCGGCACTATTGCCATCGCTATGTAAGTGTGTGCTTAATATACCTTTGTTTTGGGTGGGTTGTAAAACTACAGCTCCAGCACCATCGCCAAATATCACCGATACGTTTCTGCCTCGGGTGCTAAAATCTAAACCAAACGAATGTTTTTCGCTAGCCACCACAAGTATATTTTTATACATACCTGTTTTTATAAATTGATCGGCCACCGAAAGTGCATACACAAAGCCACTACATTGGTTTCTTATATCTAAGGCACCTATTTCTTTCATCTTCATTTCTCGTTGTAAAATTACCCCACAGCCTGGAAAATAATAATCGGGGCATAGGGTAGCAAATACGATAAAATCTACATCTTGTGCGGTTATGCCTGCCCGTTGTATAGCTATTTCGGCAGCCTTTATACCCATAGTGGTGGTGGTTTCTTGCGTACGATGTGCATACCTACGCTCTTTTATACCAGTACGTTCTTGTATCCACTCATCGCTGGTTTCTATATACTCTGTAAGGTCTTTATTGGTAACTACATTGGTGGGCACATACATTCCTATGCCTGCAATTTTAGATTGTTGCATGTAAAATATTTTGAGGGCAATTTACAAAAAATGGATTGTAAATGAAACTATTTCAAAAGCAACTAAAACAGGAAAACTATATTAGTCGTTCCTCAAAAAGTCTAAAACTATTATCAATATTGCATTAAATCACATAATGGGTATAAAATTATTGCAGGATATTTGACTTTTGCTTAAAAATCTTGCAAATTTATGTATGCTAAAAGT
>JABFQZ010000018.1 GCA_013141435.1 Ferruginibacter sp. | reverse complement strand
GTTCTTTATGACTTTCTTTTACGATTATTAACTTTGGTTTAGACATTATATTTATAGTTTAGTCCAAAAATAAGAAAAAAAATCCAATCAAACAAATTGGACTAAAGTTAATTTATAATTGGTATAATTGATAAATAATAAAATACATCAATTATGAATACACCTCTTTTCTCAGACAAAGTAACAGAAATTTTCGTAAAAGTGGAGGATTTTTGTAATGAATTAGAATTTAAAAACCATGTCTTATCAATTGCCTAAGGCACAAAAAAGCGTAACAGAAAAGCTACATTAACAGACTCCGAAATCATTACTATTTTTCAGTACATTACCGTAAATGAACTAAAAAATATTTGCCAAGTAGAACATACAAGACATAGAAGTATTGCAGGTTTTATTTTAAACATCATGGGAGCAATTGCAGCTTATTCTTTTTTTTCTAAAAAACCTTCTATTAAAAAGGATATTGAAGAAACTAATCCTGTGCTAATAGAGCAAATAAATCAACAAAAATTAATAGCTGCTTAAACCGAACTCAGGTTAGTAGAATTATTCAATAATTATTGAAGTTTACGTAAGGTGTTTTAATATCATGATAAAATAAAAATGTCCAATTTTCTTTTTGTCCTTGCTCCCACCATTGTTGTCGTAGCTCCATACAAAGTTTACCATCGTAATCGTATTTGGCCACAAAACGGCTTTTCATTTGTTGCAATTGTGGTGCCACATCTGCCCCAAAAAATATTTTTTCGCCATCTTCTTCTATCATAAATGTTTGGTGGTATGGTGAGTGTGCGCCTGTAACTTCGTAGGTAATATAATCATCTATTTTGCCATTGCCTTCGGTAAATATTACATTATCTACATTGGCTAATATTTGAAATTCGGCTGGCGTAAATGATGGGCTACCTTTTTGAGTAGCATATTCAAATTCATTTTTATTTACATAGTAAATAGCTTGCGGAAAACTTAAAAATGTATGACCAAGTATTTTATCTTCTTTGCTTACTCCACCTGAATGGTCTTTATGCAAATGACTTAGCAATACTTTTGTAATACCCATAGGGTCAATACCATTATTGATAAGGTTTTGATGTATTTGTAAAACTCCATCTTTATTGCTATACCCAAGCCCAGTATCTATAAGTAATATATCGTTTTTTGTAACAATACAAAATGGTTGTACTTCTACTAATAAGCTGCCCAATGGTCTTTTTTGCAATTCGTCTTTTTCTACATCAAAAGGCACAAATACTTTTGTAGTATCTATCGTAAATGCACCTTCGCTTAGTGGTATTATTTTCATGAGGAAGTATTGAGATGTTAGTATTGAGTATTGAGATTTTTGAAAATAAAATAGATTGAGTAAAAAAATTATTCATTACTCAATTATTCATTATCTGAGCACCATCTGTCTATCGGCATCTAATTTTATTAAAATAAAAATTAAAATTGTAAATGTAATTAATGATGAGCCTCCGTAACTCATTAGCGGAAGCGTAATGCCGATAACTGGTGCAAGCCCAATTGTTACACATACATTTACAACAATATGAAAAAATAAAATTGCTGCAACGCTGTATGCATATACTCTGCTAAAGGTGCTTCGTTGCCTTTCGGCTATAAATACTATGCGTAGCAATAAAGCTAAATATAAAAGCATAAGTATTGTAGTACCCCAAAAACCAAAGTTTTCGCCTACAGATGTAAATATAAAATCGGTATGCTGCTCGGGCACAAAATCGCCTTGTGTTTGCGTACCTTTTAAAAAACCTTTGCCCAAAAAACCACCAGAGCCTATGGCTATTTTTGATTGTTTTACATTATAATCTTGCCCTTCACTTTTTTTCTTTTTTTCTTTTTCTTGTGCATCGGTTAAAGCAACTGTATTGTTTTTATTTAAAAAAGGATTTTCTTTACCTACCATGCTAAAAATTCTATCGGCCTGATAACCTTTTAAAACTTTTGTAAATACCAATGGCACTAATACCCAAACAAATACTGTACAAAAAAGCCAAGCGCTAAGTATGATAGTAAGTAAGCTCTTATTTCTTCTAAATTGCTTTTTATTAAGCCAAATAAGCAATGCGGCAATAATGGTAAATGCAATAACCAAAGTTTTTGTAGGAAATAATAATGATACAACCAATAATACTCCCATAGAAAACCCTGCAATTAAATAACCTGGTGGCAACCCTTCTCTATACATTGGTATTAAAAAAGAAAAATAAACTAAAGCCAAACCTGTTTCGCCTTGCAGTATAGAAAGTACCGCAGGGGAAAATGCAATAGCAGCAGCTATAGCTTGCGATTTGGGTTTTGTAAAATCGGTTTCTTGTAGCGAAATAAATTTGGCCAATGCCAATGCTGTAAATATTTTACAAAGCTCTACTGGTTGCAAGTTCATAAAGCCAAGCGGAATCCAGCTTTTAGAGCCCTTTATTTCTTTTCCTAAAACAAATGTGGCTAAAATTAGTACAATACCTATGAGGTAACTTAGGTTAGCGGTGGCAGTAAACAATTTACTATCGATCAATAAAATAAATATGCCAATAACACAACAAGCTAAAAAAAAGAAAAATTGTTTGCTGTAATTTTTTTTGAAACCAATAAGCGTTTGTATAAAATTATCGGTGCTTTTATACTCTACCGAATATATGCATACCAACCCTATTAAAATAATAATGGCATATAACCATATAGTTACTTTATCGTTTCCTTTTACTAAACTTGAATTGCGTTGTTGATACATTTTATTATTGTGGTTGTTCTTCGTCTTTTTTTGCTAAAGAATCTGTTTCTATTGTTTTCTTTTTTTCGTTTGGCAAAATTGCTTCTGGCTTTATTATTTTCTTTTTCTCTTCCTCTTTATCTTTTTTTTCTTTTTCTTGTTTTTCTTTTACCAGTTTATTTATTGCTTGTTCTTCTTCACTATCATCATCTATACCTGTGGTATCTTTAATTATTTTGATAAACCCTTTTGCAATTAAATAAGCCGAGTCTCCTGCATGCCTTACAGAATCTTGTATTCGCATTTCGGCATAAATCTTTTTTGGTATTAAACTCAATTTTGCTAAACTTTCAATTTTTGCTAACCTTCCTTTATCGGTTATAGAATCTTTTAAATATTTTTCTATCATAAGCCCAACAATAGGTGCAGCATATGTTCCACCAAATCTACCACTGTTTTCTACCACACACATAATAGCAATTTTTGGGTTTTCTCTAGGAGCAAAGGCACAAAAAAATGAGTGGTTTTCTTGTTTTTTTCCACGGTAGTAGTTTTCTACTGTGCCCGTTTTTCCGCAAATATTTATACCTTTTACTCTTGCATTACCACCTGTGCCTCTTTCTAGCACTCCTTGCATACCATCATGTACTACATCAAAAACACTATCAGCTATATCTATCGGGTGGTTTTTTATTTTATATTTTTTTAGCAATTCGAATTTATCTCCGCCATCTATAGAGTCCACTACATGCGGAGTATAGTACCAACCTTTATTTGCTATGTATGCCATTTCGTTTGCTACTTGCAGCGGTGTGGTAGTTACCTCTCCTTGTCCAATACTGCAAGATCGGAAGCTGCAATAATTCCATTTATGCGAACCATATATTTTATTAAAATATGCTGGAGTTGGTATAAATCCTTTTCTTTCAGTTGGCACATCTACACCCAATTTATGACCAAGCCCAAATGCATACATATATCTATTCCATACTGCAAGGCTCGAATCTAAATTTAAAGAACTATCTGCATTGGAATATTTAGGATTATTAATTACTCTTTGCATTACTGTAGCAAAATAGGTATTGTCTGATACAGTAATGGCATTACGCAAATTAAAGGTTCCATAGTCCAAACATTTCATTGGCTTACCACCACCACAACCATAAAAAGCACCACCACAGCTTACACTAAAGCTTGGTGCAATAACTCCTTCATGCAGCCCTACTAAGGCTTGTAGGGTTTTAAAAGTAGAACCTGGCGAATACTCTGCATTTACCGTTCTATTAAGCAATGGCAAAGCCGGATTTGAATACAATTCCGAAAAATGTTTTTTACGTTCGGCACCGGTTAAATATTTTGGTTGGTAAGTAGGCGCACTTACCATGGCTAATATTCCGCCAGTTTTTGGGTCTATTGCCACTATAGAGCCAAGCTTATTTTGCATTAGTTTTTCGCCAAGCTCTTGCAATTTTATATCTAACGATGTGTGCAAATTTTGCCCTGCAACTTGTGTAGTATCATACTTGCCGTTTTCTAATTTTTCGGTAAGGCGGTTTTTGTTATCTCTTTTCCAGTACTCTATTCCACGCTGCCCCATAAGTACTTTTTCGTAGCTTCTTTCAATACCTGTTAAGCCTGCATAATCGCCTGGTGCGTAACCTTCATCTTTATGTTTTCGTATAAAACTTGTATCTACCTCCGATGTATAACCAAGTACATTTGCAGCAGCATCGTAAGGATAGGTACGCATGCTACGCTCTTGCATAAAAAATGCTGGGGCAAATAAATACATGCTTTCATTAAGCATAGCCATTTTATCGGGGCTCAACAATCCTTCAAATACTGATGCTCTTGCTCTTCCATTTTTTATAATAAGTTCTACTACTTTTTTCTTAAACTGTGCAGTATCTATACCTAATATTTTGCAAATACCAAATGTGTCTATACCTTTTAATTTGTTTGGCGTAAGCATTAAATCGTAGGTAGTGGTATTTTCAAGTATTGCATTTTTATTTCTATCAAAAACAATGCCTCTTTCGGGATATATAACTTTACGAAAAGTGCCTTGCGCCAATGCAGCTTCGCTTAAGCCACTAGAGAAAAGTTGTAAGTTGGCAAGTTGGCCAATAATAATTATGAACATTGTTATAAAAACAAGTATCACTACATTTTTTCTACTTTGGTTAAAGACAGACATTTTATAAAATTAAAAATTTATACTTTTATTAAAAGCATTTTCCATGTGGGCTCTGAGCATATTATCATACCAAGTATTTGTTCGTCGCCCGCCTTCAATCTTTTTCAAAAAAAAAAGGATTTTCGTCTAAGCGTCGCAGCCCTTCATCTCAAAATCTTTATCAGCATTTTCCATTTTGTTAATCACAACTTTTCTGAAATTTGTTTTCATAAAAGGTAAATAATTTTAAACAGTATTTGTTCTAAATTTTTGTTTTCGCACAAAAATTAATTCGGTAATGATAATTAGCAAAATACTTATTACAGTAGAAAGAATTGTTTTAAATAAAAAATACCAAAAATTGCCAAATTGCCAAGCTTCCAATAAAAAAAGCCAAGCATTATGAAACAAACTAAGCACAGTCATAAAAAATGCATACGGTAATATGCCACCCATACTTTTTATTGAAGGTTCTGCAAAGTTAGTGTCGGCACCTTCTTGCGGTATAAAAATGTTTACTAAAAACGGCCTTATGTATGCAATGAGTACACAAGCTGCTGCATGAAATCCAGGGTTGTGCTGAAAACTATCTAAAATAAAACCATATACAAATGCAATAATCATAAGCCAAGCACGGCTCATTTTAAATGGCAACCAAAGTACAAACAAAAAATAAATATATGGTGTTACCATTTGGTGTAACACTATTTTATCTAATACAAATACTTGCACTAGCATAAATAAAATTGCTCTCAATATATTTTTTACTAAAACACTCATTAATTTGTAGCCGCTTTATTTTTTTCTAAAATGTTATTTATAGGCTCAGCATCTATACTTTGTATGGCGTACACATATTCTAAATTATAAAAATCTGCAGCGGATTTAAAAGTAATTTTAAAATTATTATTTGCTGTTTCGGGCTTTACATCAATTACTCTGCCAATTAAAATACCTTTTGGAAAAAATGCACTATAACCACTAGTAATTATAGAATCGCCTTTGGCTACTTTAGCACTTTTTGGAATATTGGTAAGCGATAAAATATTGGGTTGTACACCATTCCAAATTATTGTGCCTGTTTCTGTTCCTTTAAATAATTTACCACTTATTTTACTATTATCCTTGTGTAGTAAGCTCATTACAACTGCATAGTCACCATCTACTTCTGTAATTACCCCTACTACATCGTTATTTACACCCACTACGCCCATTCCTTTTTTAAATAACTTTACATTTTCGCCAGTAATTACTATAAAATTACTTTGCAACGAAACACTGTTGGATACAACTTTTGCACTCAAATAATTAAATTTACGGTATCTTATTAATGAATCTATCCGTACACTATCCACAACCAATTTATTTGCAGAGTCGGGTATATTGAAATTATTACGAAGTTTATTGTATAAAATTTCATTTGCTTTTACAAGCGAATCATTGGTACGAGAAAGATTAAAATAATATTCTACTTTATTATATTGCCCATTTATTTTACCAGTAAAATTGTTCATGGTATTGCTAAATGCAGCTTGGTGGGTTTTGCTATAGCTTACAATAAAATAAATACATATTGCTTGTAAAAACAGCAGTAGTAATAGATGAGAATAATGTCTTAAAAAAATAAAAATATTACGCACAGAAGAAAATGTATTTTGAATTTTTAAATTAAGAATTATAAATAATGGGGTGCTGCAAAACAGACAATTCAGAATTTAACATTCAATAATTAAGTAATTTCTTAGCCATGTTTTTTTGTAACAAAAAATACGCTTTTTTTAACGCATTACAAAAGGATATCTATCGTAATTTTTTAATGCAAGCCCAGTACCTCTTACAACACTCTTTAGCGGATCGTCAGCTACATGTACAGGTAATTTTATTTTTGCCGAAATTCTTTTATCAAGCCCTCTAAGCAATGCACCACCGCCAGTTAGATAAAGCCCTCTTCTATAAATATCCGATGCTAGCTCAGGTGGTGTAGTTTCTAAAGCTTTTAAAATTGCTTCTTCAATTTTAAATACACTTTTATCTAATGCTTCGGCTACTTCTTGATAACTTACCATTACTTGTTTAGGAATACCAGTTACTAAATCTCTTCCGTTTACAGGTATATCATCTGGTGGGTTATCTAAATCTTTCATAGCAGCTCCAACTTGTATTTTTATTTGCTCGGCAGTACGTTCGCCAATTAGCAACGAATGGTAGCGACGAAGCGCTTCCATAATATCAGCGGTAAATTCATCACCAGCTACTCTTATGCTTTGATCGCAAACAATACCTGCCAATGCTATAACAGTAATACCTGTAGTACCACCGCCAATATCAATTATCATATTTCCCACAGGTTCTTCTACATCTATACCAATACCCAAAGCAGCTGCCATAGGCTCATGTATTAAATAAACTTCTTTTGCTCCTGCTTGCTCAGCACTATCTCTAACTGCCCTTTTTTCTACCTCTGTTATGCTACTTGGTATGCAAATCATCATACGCCAGCTTGGTGCTAAAAATGGTTTTTTAGGATAAACCATTTTTATAAATTCTCGAATCATAAGCTCGGCTGCATTAAAGTCAGCTATCACTCCATCTCTCAATGGTCTAACTGTTCTAATACTTTCGTGGGTTTTTTCATGCATCATCAATGCTTTTTTTCCAACGGCCAATAAAAGTTTTGGATTGTTTCTATCCAAAGCTACTATTGATGGCTCGTTTACAACTACTTCGTCATTATGAATTATGAGGGTATTTGCAGTACCTAAATCTATTGCAATTTCTTGTGTGAAAAAATTAAAAAGGCCCATTTTATGCGGGGGGATAAATATTAAAAATTATTTTTGCGAAGTTGGTATAAATATTTCATTTAACAACACACAAAATCATTTTTTCTTAAATATTTTTTTAGTTTTATTTTTCGCTGAAAACCTTTCCTGCAAAGCTTGTTGCTAATTTATTTAGCATATTGTTTTTTGAAGAAAAAATAAGGTTGATATTTTAAGAATTTATACAAATTCGTATCCAATATCTTTCCTAAAATTCATACCATTAAATTTTATTTGTTGCAACAATTTATTCGATTTTTTTACAGCATCTTTTATATTTACCCCATAAGATACGGCTACAAATACTCTACCACCATTGGTTACAACATTATTGCCTATTAGTTTAGTACTAGAATGAAATAAAATACTTTCTACTAAGGGCTCTAAATTTGTATCATCAATTATTTCGCCAGTTTTATATTGACCCGGATAGCCACCGCTAACAGCTACAATAGCCACAGCAGCATCTGTAATCTCTTTTACTGAAATTTTATCTAGGTTTTCTGTTGCTGTAGCACTTAACATTTCTACCAAATCATTTTCTAACCTTGGTATTACCACTTCGGTTTCGGGGTCGCCCATACGGCAATTATATTCTATTACAAAAGGTTCATCATTATTTATCATTAAGCCAATAAACACAAATCCTTTATAATCTAATTTATCTTTTTGTAATCCATTTATGGTTGGTTCAATAATGGTTTTTATTATTTTTTGTTTCAAACTTTTTGTCATGAGAGGTACCGGACTTATAGCTCCCATGCCACCAGTGTTTAAACCTGTATCTCCCTCTCCTATTCGTTTGTAATCCTTTGCCTCTGGCAATAGTACAAAGTTTTTTCCATCGGTAAGTACAAAAACACTCATTTCAATACCTTCTAAAAAAGCCTCTACTACTACTTTATTACTTGCCTCTCCAAATTTTGAATGTTTCAACATTAATTCAAATTCAGCTATAGCGTCTTCAGTTGTTTCGCAAATTAAAACACCTTTTCCTGCAGCTAAGCCATCGGCTTTTAATACAATGGGTAACGTATGGTTTTTTAAATATTCAATTCCTTCATCAAAATTATTATTGGTAAATTCTTTATATGTAGCAGTAGGCACACCATGCCTTTGCATAAAATTTTTGGAGTATGCTTTACTACCTTCTAGTTGTGCAGCTTCTTTGCTTGGTCCAATAATTTTAATATGCTTTGTGTTTTCGTTAGCTTTAAAAAAATCTACAATACCTTTTACCAAAGGCTCTTCGGGCCCAACTAGTATTAAGTCTATATTATTAATTAAAGAAGCTTCTGCAATACTTTCAAAATTGGAAACCGCAATATCCAAATTTGTGCAAATATTTGCAGTGCCAGCATTACCAGGTGCTACAAAAAGATTTGTACACAAAGGGCTTTGCTTTAATTTCCAAACAAAAGCATGCTCTCTACCACCAGAGCCTAAAACAAGTATGTTCATTTTGTGTAGTTCGTTAATTGTTATTCGTTAATTGTTATTCGGAATTTTATTTTTTTTTTGAAGCTTAGTTCTCCAAAATATTATACTGCCAACTGTTACTTTACATCTTGCAATAACTTTTTTAAAACCGGCGAAAGTAAAATTAAAATTACCCCAGCTATTAATGAATAAATAGCAAGTTTGTAATACCCATCTGTATAAGAATGTAACTTCGCTAACAATGTTGCCCCTTCATTTGATTTTGACATTTCGGCACCTAATTTGCCTGCTGCTAATTGTCCAAATGCACTTGCTAAAAACCACAAACCCATCATCATTCCAAATAATTTTTTTGGCGATAATTTTGTGATGATAGACATACCAATTGGTCCTAAACAAAGTTCTCCTATTGTTGTAATAAAATAGGCAAATGTAAATATGTTTAAAGAAGTAATACCTTCTGCATTTGCAAAAAACTTTGTATAATAAAAAATATAAAATGATGCAGCTAAAAACAAGAAACCTATACCAAATTTTATGAGCGTATTAGGTTCTAATTTTTTCTTTGCAAACCAGAGCCAAAGCAAGCCTATAACTGGGCTTAAAATTATTACAAAAAGTGTATTTGAGCTATTATTTACAATATTAGGATCTATTGAAAAACCCAATAAATTATGATTTAAATTATCTTTTGCAAAAAGCGATAAAGAGCCACCACTTTGCTCATAAATAGCATTAAATAAAAAGTAGAAAAATATAAATGCAAAAGCTGCAATTAGTTTTTTCTGCAAACTTATTTCGCCAAGTTTTATGGTTTCATAAATAAAATAAGAAACTGCTATTGCACCAATTGTGTACATAAAATAATCGGTGTAAGCAGTGTTTTTTACCATAATAAATATTAGCGGAATGCTAAGCAAAGAGCCTATATACACAGCTATTTCCCTTATATTTCTTTTTTGTGTAGGCATTGCTTTTAGTGGCGAATCGCCAATAGGACCAAGGTGTTTTTTTGTTGCCAAAAAAGTAATTAATCCTGCTGCCATTACAATTGCAGCTGCCAAAAAACATAAATTCCACGAATGGTATTTGCCCAAATAAACACACAATGCACCGCCAAGTAAACCACCCACATTTATACCTGCATAAAACATGCCGTATCCTGCATCTCTTCTATTATCTTTTTCATGATACAGCTCTCCCACCATGCTCGAAATATTTGGTTTGAAAAACCCAGTACCAATAATGGAAAAAGCAATGCCATAATAAAACAATTGCTCTGGTGCAAAGGCAATGAGTAAGTTGCCCAATATCATTACAATTCCTCCAAACAACAAAGACTTTTTAAACCCTAATATTTTATCGGCAAAAATGCCTCCTATAAAAGTAAATGCATATACGAAAGCCTGTATGGCTCCATACTGTAGGCTAGCCGCATCATCTTTCAATAACAGTTTGTCCACCATAAAAATTACCAATACTCCACGCATGCCATAAAAGCAAAAACGCTCCCACATTTCTACAGTAAATAAATACCAAAGTTGCTTTGGGTATTTGCCTTTAAAATTTTGAATTTGCTCTAATGTTATCTGATTTTGCATAATTGTAATTGAATAGTTTATGGCATTATAGTTTAATGTAAAAAAACCTCTAACAATTGCCAGAGGTTTTTAAAATTATTTTTTATTGAACATTATTTTCTTTCATAACACCGTTTAGCCATTTAAGCATTAAAAATAGCACAACTGCTGCAGCCATTACCAAACCAAAGTTTAGGTAAAAGAAATTTTGTTTGGCTGGCATCGATTCCCACAGAGATGATAGCATCCCCGATAATTTATTGCCTACAGATATGGCTAAGAAAAACCCACCCATCATTAAAGCGGTAATACGTGGCGGCGATAATTTTGAAACAAGTGATAAGCCCATTGGCGATAAACACAATTCACCAATTGTAATTACACCATATGATGCAATTAACCACCACGAACTTGCTTTGATAGACATATCATTTGTTGCAAATACAGCACCAACCATTACTAAAGCAGAGAGTGCAGTAATAACCAAGCCCAAAAATATTTTGGTCGGTGTACTTGGTTCTTGTTTTCTTCTTCTCATCCAACCAAAAATACCAACGATAATAGGTGTTAATGCTACCACCCAAAATGGGTTAATAGATTGATACAACTCAGTAGAATATAATTTTAAATTTGTACCTTTTGCTGGCACTTGATCACCCGGTAAAGTTGAAAAATAACTTCTCGATTTTTCTAAAGTGCCAATTTCATTTGCATAATTCCCTTTTGCCTTAAGATCTGCAGCAGTAACTGATGGCATGGCATTTTCTTTTGCACGCATGTCTGCAATAGCTGAATCAAAGGTAACTTTGTCGGCAGATACTACATCATTATTTACTACTACTTGAGCCATCCCAACTTTATCTGCTACAGTAGAAACTGAAGTAGGCATACTACGATCGGTATGATCCTCAGCCCAAACCGTTAACGCATCTCCATTTTGATGAAAGATGGCAAAAAATAATATTACACAAGTAAACACAGCTAATAACGCTTTAATAGCTCTACTCTCTTTAGCTTCAGCGGTAAATGCAAGGTAAATAAAGAAACCAATTACGGGCAAACATCCAATGATAAAGGCATCATTAGTGTCAGAACCTAAAAAATTGCCTGGTATCATATAGCCAATAACTCCAAAAATAAACATGGGTAACACAGTTAATCCCAATATTTTACCTGTTGACATATCGCCAGCTTGAACAGGTTTTACAACATCTACATGTTTGATGTGTTTTGTGCCAAGTAAAAAAACTACAACACCTATTAACATACCCACACCAGCAGCTGCAAATGCATGTCCCCAACCATAATTTATGCGCATATAGGCCGCTACAAAGTTGCAAATAAATGCGCCAATATTAATACCCATATAAAAGATGTTATAACCAGCATCTTTTTTGTCTTTCATCTCTTCTCCGCTATACAAGTTGCCAACAAGGGTAGAAATGTTTGGCTTAAAAAAACCATTGCCTAAAATGATAAACAATAATGCAATATAAAACGTTGTTACACTATGAATGGAAAGTAAAAAGTAACCAGCAGACATCATTAAACCGCCTATTACAATCGATCTTCTGTATCCTAATATTCTATCAGCCAACAAACCACCAATAAAAGGAGTTAAGTAAACCAATCCTAAATAAGTACCATATATATCAGATTTTTGTGCAGGCGCAAAACCCATACCCCCATTGTTCCAGCCATCTAACATATACAACGAAAATATACCAAGCATTAAATAATAGCCAAATCTTTCCCACATTTCGGTGCCAAATAAATACCACAAACCCTTTGGGTGACCTGTTTTTACTGTTTCACTCATGTTAATTTAGTTTTAATAAAAGTTTAAATTGAAATATTACTTTGAAAATAAGTTACCTTAACCTCAAAATTAATTACACAATATATGATTTTTTTTAGAAGAAGATATAAATTCAGATTTTACTAGAATAAAAATACAAATTCACTATTAACAAGTTACTTTTGTATAACAATTTTATAACCAAAATAAAAAATATACCATGGCATTTACATTAGCACCATTACCTTATGCATACGACGCATTGGAACCACATATAGATACCGAAACCATGCACATACATCATGATAAGCACCACCAAGCCTATGTAGATAATGTAAATAAAGCAATAGCTGGCACCGATAACGAAAATAAAAGCATAGAAGAATTAGTAGCAAACGCAGGCAGCATAAGCCCTGCAGTACGCAATAATGGAGGTGGGCATTGGAACCATACATTTTTTTGGGATTCTCTAAAAAATAATAATGGTACAAAACCTACAAGTAAATTAAGTGAAGCTATTGATGCAGCCTTTGGTTCTTTTGATGCTTTCAAAGAAAAATTTAATGCTGCTGGCACTACTCGTTTTGGAAGTGGTTGGTCTTGGCTTATAGTGCAAGATGGTAAGTTGGTTATTTGCTCTACCCCAAATCAAGATAATCCATTAATGGATATTGCCGAAGTTAAAGGCACACCAATACTGGGCTGCGATGTGTGGGAGCATGCATACTATTTAAAATACCAAAACAAAAGGCCAGCATATTTAGAAGCTTTTTGGAACGTAGTAAATTGGGATAAAGTAGCCGAAAGGTTAGAAAAAGCATAAACACAACAAAGTAAAATACCTATCATATCCGATAGGTATTTTTTTTTAGAAGCATCTACAGCAAAGTATGTATCAACATTGGTTTCCAGCTTTACACTACAATCTTTTTTCGTTTTCGCCAATAGGCGGACAAGCTCTCAAAAAGTATTTTCGCTACAATCTGGGCTATTTACTCTACTGTAAATCTTTTCTCAACATTTATTATGCAAAAAACACTATATTAAAGAATTAATCGAAAAGAAAAACGCCATCAATGATATAATAAAAAATAAACCCAAAAGAAAACAAAGAATAACGCAGAGAAAACAAAGTAAAAAAACTATAATTTTGCACTACTAAAATAAAAAATAAAATGAGTAATAATACACACAAAGCCGCTACAAAATTTATACACGCAGGCACTGTGCCCGACCCAAGTACAGGTGCAATAATGACTCCCATTTATCAAACAAGCACATACGTACAAGCTGCACCAGGTGTAAATCAAGGCTACGAATATGCTCGAAGCCAAAACCCTACTCGTAAGGCATTAGAAGATGCTTTTGCCATTATAGAAAACGCAAAATATGGACTTGCCTTTAGTAGTGGAGTAGCAGCTACCGATGCTGTAATAAAACTATTAAACCCTGGCGATGAAGTTATTTGTGCTAATGATATGTATGGTGGCACATACCGTTTATTTACCAAAATATTTGAAAAATATGGCATAAAATTTATTTATGTAGATACCACAAATGTAAAAAATATAGAGGCAGCTGTATCTGCCAATACAAAACTAATTTGGATAGAAACACCAACAAACCCATTAATGAACATCACAGATATTGAAGCCGTATCGCATATATCAAAAGCTGCAGGAGCATGGCTTTGTGTAGATAATACATTTGCATCACCTTATCTTCAAAACCCATTAAACTTAGGTGCCGATATTGTAATGCATAGTGCTACAAAATACCTTGGTGGGCATAGCGATGTAATACAAGGAGCATTAATGATGAACGATGATAGTTTGAGAGAGCAATTGTATTTTATACAAAAAAGTTGTGGTGCCGTGCCAGGACCAATGGATTGTTTTTTAGTACTAAGAGGTATTAAAACATTGGCAGTACGTATGAAACAACATTGCGAAAACGGACAAATAATTGCGAATTTTTTGCGCAATAATGTAAAAGTAGAAAAAGTATATTGGTGTGGTTTTGAAGACAATGTTGGCTACACTATTGCAAAAAAGCAAATGAAAGATTTTGGTGGCATGATAAGTTTTACATTAAAAGATGATAGCATAGAAGCAGCTACAAAAGTATTAACAACCACAAAATTATTTGCACTAGCCGAAAGTTTAGGTGGAGTAGAATCTCTCATAAACCACCCAGCCAGTATGACCCACGCAAGCATACCAAGAGAAAAAAGAATAGCCAATGGGTTAGCTGATGGATTAATAAGACTAAGTGTAGGTATAGAAGATGCCGAAGATTTGGTAGAAGATTTAAGGGTGGCGATTGGATAAATGCCCTACAATCTCCCAAATGAGGGGTAAGTAGAGGATTAAGTAGTATAATTACATGGATAAAAAGCTCATACATTTCTTAAATAAAAAGGTTGATGAATATAATCAACCTTTTTTTATAGAAGCTGATCCTATATGCATTCCACACTCGTTTTCCAAAAAGCAAGATATTGAAATTGCAGGTTTTTTTGCTGCTATATTTGCTTGGGGCAATCGTACTACCATTATTAAAAAAAGTAGAGAACTAATGGCATTAATGGATAATGCTCCACACCATTTTTGCATAGAGCACACCGATAATGATTTAAAAAAATTATTACATTTTAAGCATCGCACTTTTAACCCTACTGATGTATTGTATTTTGTAGCGTTTTTAAAACATCATTATACAAAAAATATTTCGTTAGAAACTGCATTTACAAAAGGAATGCAAAAGTCTGATGCTAATATAGAAAATGGATTGAATGAATTTTACCAATATTTTTTTTCGTTGGAAAATGTACCAAAACGTACAATGAAACACATAGCATCGCCAGCTAAAAATGCCACTTGCAAGCGTCTAAGCATGTACCTCCGTTGGATGGTGCGTAAAGATAAAAATGGTGTTGATTTTGGGCTTTGGAAAACAATAAAACCATCTCAATTAATTGTACCTTTAGATGTGCATGTAGCAAGAGTAGCAAGATATTTTAAATTGATAGAACGCAAAGCTACAGATTGGCAAACAGCCGTAGAGCTTACTAATGTTATGAAACAGCTTGATAATAACGACCCTACAAAATACGATTTTGCATTATTTGCTTTAGGTGTATTAGAAAAATTTTAGACTATGGAAAACGAAATTGTTCATATTGTAAATACTGCTTTTGAATTAGAAACTACCGAAAGTAATTTTGTTCAGTATTTAACAGACCGTATTAATTACCTTATACTAAATGATTTTAATAAACTTATTTATATTTTATACCGAGCAGATATTGATGAAGTAAAATTAAACAAGCTACTATACGAAAATAAAAAAGATGATGCGAGCAAAATAATTGCAGCCTTATTTATACAGCGCCAATTAGAAAAAATAAAATCGAGGAAGGAGAATAAAATGAATAATTCGGATTTTGTTGAAGAAGAGAGGTGGTAATACCAATTCTATTTTATACAATTATAGTAGATAGTTGATTAAGAAATACGGTCAATTTATTAAGAGAAATACGGCACTTCGTCATTACAAATTTCTTCTTGCTGATTCCAATATGCTAATGTTACCACTTGGCCATTGGTAGTACGTAAAGCTCTTCCAAAAATAGCGTTCGTACTGTTAAAAGTATAATCGGTAACACCTACAATAAAAGTTTCAACTGTTGGTAATAATTCGGGTGCAGGTTCAGCTGCTGCTGTTTCATCATCTATGGTAGTAGCTACTGTTGCAGGTTTTGCCTTTGGCGGTGGTGATGCAACAACTATAACGGTAAATTTATTATGCTCCAATATTTTTTGCAAAAACGCTACCCTAGCGGCAGAAACATTTTTTTCTACCACTGCGCATTTTACTCCATCTAGTTCTTCAAATTCGTGATTTTTATTTATGGCCATTGGGTTGGGAGTTAAAAGTTATATGTTTTAAGTTGTAAGTAGGCTATGCAAGGGATTGAATGTAATCGTATATCCAACTGAATATACCAACAAAAATAACGCCTGCTGCACATAATAATAAAGCAAATTTAGTTGTTGGGTGTATGTTTATTTTTTCGATAGCTTGTTCGTTCTTATCCATAAAAATTGCTCTTACTACTTTTAAATAATAGTATAAAGACACAATCATATTTAATGCAGCAATTGTAATAAAAAAATAATTAGCCTTAGATGCTCCGGAAGTAATTAAAAATAATTTTCCAAAAAAACCTGCAGTTGGGGGAATACCTGCTAGTGAAAATAAAGCCAATGCCATCACCCAACTCAAAAATGGATTGGTTTGATACAGTCCTTTGTAATCATCAATTTTTTCCTTGCCCGTTTGATATGCTATTGCTGCCGCTACACCAAATGCTGCAAGATTAGAGAAAGTATAAATCAATATAAAATACACAACTGCTGCAGTACCCGATGTTGAATTGCTGCTCATACCTACCAATATAAAACCCACTTGTGCTATTGAAGAAAAAGCGAGAAATCTTTTTATGCTCTGTTGTCGCAAAGCAAAAAGATTTCCAATTATCATAGTAGCAATCGATAATAGCATCATCATATTGTACCACAATCCTAACATTGGTTGAAAAACTTTGTACAGGGTAGCCATAAAAATAAAAGCTACCGAACCTTTGGATATAACCGACAAAAAAGATGTAGCTGCAAAAGGTGCGCCTTCATACACATCGGCTGTCCATAAATGAAATGGCACAATTGATAATTTAAAAGCAAAAGCGGCAAATAAAAATACAAATACGATTATCATCAAGGGGCTCTGGTGCAGCAATGCGGGCATTTCTGTAAAACTGATGGTACCTGTAATACCGTAAATGAGTGAAATGCCAAACAACAAAATACCAGATGAAAAAGCCGAAGATAAAATCATTTTCATAGCAGCTTCTGATGATATTCTTTTTTCTAAATCGAAATTCACCATGGCAGCAACAGGAATGGTTGCCAATTCCAATGATAAATAAAACAATAAAAAGTTACCACTGGAAATCATCAAGAACATGCCCAGCAATGCAGACAACATAAGCATAAAAAATTCTGGCATGTGTTCGCTCTTTTTAAACCAATTGGCAAACAACATGGAAATAAGTAAGACGCCAAGGTTTAATACATTTTTTTGAAAAACAATCAATGCATTTGTATAAAACATTCCGCCAAACAAGCTTCCTTCTTCATTAAAGAAAAATCCAAAAACCAAATTGAGTAACAATAAAAATTGGATGATGGTAAGCAATTTATCATTTTGTATCCCCTTACCTATTTTCAAAAACAATAGGATAAAGATGATGGCTGTAACCAACAATTCCGATTTCATTAAAGTAAAAAGATCATTCATTCAAAAGCCGTTTATTTTATGATTGATATTTTTTGCATGATCAATTCTGTAGCAGGGTTTATTAAATCTGTCAACCAAAATGGAGCAAAGCCTATAGCGACAATACCGATTAATAAAACAATTGCAGCCAACTTTTCGTTCCACCTTGCATCTTGCAGGTTTTCGTAACCTGCTTTTAAAGGGCCCATGGCTGTTTGGCCAATAGCCCTTAAAATATACACTGCTGTAACCACAATGCTCATACAAGCGGCAATGGTTGCTATTCTATGAAAAGTATCTGTATGTTCCCAAGAGCCTACAAATATGGTCATTTCGGAAACGAAGCCACTCAACCCTGGCAAACCCAAGGAACACAAGCCTGCAATAAATAAAACTGTTGTAATAAACGGCATTACTTTTAGTAAGCCACCCATTTCGTTTACTTGCTTGGTATGTGTACGTTCATAAATCATTCCTATTACAGCAAAGAAAAGTGCGGTCATTAATCCATGCGATACCATTTGCATTACTGCCCCCGTCATAGCCGTTTTGGTAAGCATACCCAGGCCCAGAAAAATCAAACCGCAATGACTTACAGATGAGTATGCGTTAATGTATTTCAAATCCTTTTGCATCATGGTGGCAAAGGCGCCGTATAATATTGCAATGGAAGAAAGTACTATGATGATATTGGCATACTGCATGGCGCCCTCAGGCATAAGACTGATAGCCACACGCAAGCATCCGTAGGAGCCAAGCTTCATGGAAATACCTGCCAAAAACATAGATCCTGCTGTGGGGGCTGATGAATGCCCATCGGGTACCCATGTATGAAAAGGAAACAAAGCTCCAAATACACCAAAGCCTACAAACAACAATGGAAAACAAATTTTTTGTACTTCTGTTGGAATATGCAATTTTGATAAAACCATTAAATCAAAACTTTTTAAAGAACTGGAAAAATACAAACCGAGCATACCTACCAATACCAATGCCGAACCACCCATGAGCATCAAAGCAAGTTTATTGGCTGCGTATTCTTTTTTGCCACTTCCCCAAATACCTATCAATAAATATTTTGGTATTACCGCTATTTCTAAAAAGAAGAAAAGGATAAACAAATCCAATGAAATGAAAAAACCATAAGCACCAAGGCTTAATAAAATAAGCAAGAAATAAAACTCTTTGGTTTTATCGGTAATATTCCAAGAAACCAAAACACCTGCCACTACTACAAATGCAGTAAGTAAAATCATGGCCACTGATATGCCATCTATGCCGATATGAAAACTAATATTCCATGCAGGAAACCATTTGTATTGCAACTCAAATAACATTTGCGAAACATTTCCGTTGGCCCTTTCTTTGTTAAATGCAAACAACAATACAATGGCCAATATGAATTGAGCTGAAGCCCCAGCCAATGCCACCCATTTTACTTGTGTTGCATTTTTTACCAGCAAAATGGCTATTGCTGTAATCAAAGGCAGTAATATCAATAACGTTAGATTCATCTTATAATAAATTCAATAAATTATTTCCACACATAAATAAATAAAGCAGCAATACCAATTATACCCAATAAAAAGTAAAGTGCATATTGCTGCACCTTACCCGATTGATATCCTTTTATTTTTTCTGAAATCAGTTGTGTTGTATTGCCTGTTAGGTTCATCACACCGTCCACCACATTCTTATCGAACCAAGCTGCTGGTCTTCCAATTAAATTAAACAGGATTTTTTTTGTTATGAAAATATACAATTCATCAAAATAAAATTTATGGTAAATGGTTTGGTAAATGCCATTTAATGAAGCAGCCATTTTAGCTGGCTTATCATTTTCTTTTTTGTACAACCACATGGCTACAAAAATGCCTAGCAATCCAATTAACACTGGTGCTACAGAAAACTGCCAATGAAAATGACTTTCTAATGCAGCACCATCGGAACTTACAAAATGACCAAAAGGAATAAAGCCTGCCAGCACAGCACCTACAGCTAATAGCAACAACGGCAACATCATGGCAAAGCCACCTTCTCCATGATGTTCTCCATGAAGATGCGCTTGCTTGCCCCAAAAAATACTAAAGTATAATCGGAACATATAAAATGCAGTAAGGCCAGATGTAAGCAATGCTATCCAATAAACGGCTGGATTATGATGGTAAGCTGCTAATAAAATTTCTTCTTTGCTAAAAAAACCTGCGAATGGTGGAACACCCGAGATGGCCAAGCAAGCAATTAAAAAACTAATATGCGTTATGGGTAAATATTTTCGCAGCCCACCCATATCTTTCATTTCGTTGCTATGTATATAATGTATAACAGCACCTGCTCCAAGAAACAACAATGCTTTGAACATTGCATGTGTAAACAGGTGAAACATAGATGCAGTATATCCTAAGCCATTCTCTCCGCCCAAACCTGATATACCCAACGCAAACATCATAAAACCAATTTGCGACATGGTGGAATATGCCAACACTCTTTTAATATCTGTTTGTGTGCATGCAATGATGGCTGCAAACAAAGCCGACGTAACACCTACAAAAGTAACCACATACAATGCCGGTGCACTCATGCTAAATACAGGAAATAATCTTGCTACTAAAAATACACCTGCTACTACCATGGTTGCAGCATGTATCAATGCGGACACGGGAGTTGGCCCTTCCATTGCATCTGGCAACCAAATATGCAAAGGTAGCATGGCACTCTTACCTGCACCACCAATAAATACCAATACCAAGCCCCAAGTTAATGCAGTTATCCCGATAAATGATGCGCCAACAGCCGCTTTAAATTCATTGGATGCTGGCGATGTGAGCCTTTCTATCAGTGTATTAAAATCGAGTGTATGAGCATAGAATGATAGAACTAAAATGCCGATTAAAAACCCAAGGTCGGCAAATCGGGTTACAATAAAAGCTTTTTTACAGGCAGCAACGGCACTTGGTTTGTCATAATAATAACCAATCAACAAGAAAGAAGATACACCAACCAATTCCCAGAAAATATACATCTGAAAAATATTGGAAGAAATAACCAAACCCAACATTGAGAAAGTAAATAAACCAAGGAAGGCATAATAAGTTGCAAATCTTGCTTCGCCTTTCATGTATGCAAGGCTATAGATGTGTACCATCAATGAAACAATAGTAACCACCACTAGCATCATCACCGAAATAGGATCCAGCATAATGCCCATATCTATTGAAACCCCTTTTGAAAATTCGAGCCAAGTAAATTTAAAAGGAACAAGTTTTTGGTAAATGCCATTTACTTTACCAATATCGAAAAAATATTGGTAAGCCGTGTATAAAGCAAGTGCTGTAGAAACCAATAATAAAAAAGTTCCTATAAAGCCAGCAGATTTATTGAAATATTTTCTTCCAAATAAACCCAATAGAATGAACCCTACCAGTGGTAGCAATGGAATAAGTGCTATGGAAATTACATGTGGCATATTAGTTTAAATCTAAATTTTTTCATTTATATACTATTAACTTCAGGTCAATCTTCTCCATTTTCTTCCGCTAAAAGCGGAGAGATAGAGGGGCCTAATATTTTAATTCCTCTGCTTTCTCTACATCGATGGAGCCATGGCTACGATATAAATTAATTATGATAGCAATGGCTACAGCGGCTTCAGCAGCAGCAATGGCAATTACAAAAATCACAAAAAACAACCCGTCCATTTTATTAGGCCATAGATATTTGTTGAAAGCAATGAAATTGATATTTACACTGTTTAAAATAAGTTCGATACTCATCAACATGGTTACCAAATTTCTTCTGGTGAAGAAACCAAACATACCAATGAAGAACAAAGCCGCACTGATAAATAATAAATGATATAATCCTGGTTCTGGCATTGTATATTTTTATTTCACGCAAAGTTCGCAAAGGAGCAAAGGCGCAAAGTTTATTTTTTGTTTAATAATATTCTTTTCTGGTATGCTACGTAATGTTATTTGATTCAAATAATGATAGAAAGATCACAACGACACTGAGCGTAATAATTTAAAGTTACAAATTTCATAAAAACACCTTTGTGCTCCTTGTTTCTTCTTCGTGCCTTTGTGGTTCATTACTTATTGTTTAATAATGTTTTCTTCTGGTTTACTACGCATAGCTATTACAATACAACCTACCAAGGCTGCTAACAACAAAATACTCACCACTTCAAAAGGCAATGCATATCCATCATCATCTACTCCTAGCATTTTATTACCTATATTGGCAACTGTTGGCGGCAAAGCCTGCGTTGCATTACCAATAAAAGTATGTTGATACACTTGTAGCATTATCAATGCAAAACCACAAAACGATGCCAAAGCTGCGAACAACTGCCTGCTCATTTTTTGCTTGGGCAATAAATCTCCTGCTTGCTGTGTAAGAAAAATGGAGAAAATAATTAGCACTGTTATGCCACCAACATACACCACAATTTGTACTGCTGCAATAAAATCGTATTGCATCCAAAAATACAAACCCGCTACACCTATTAAAGTGAATAATAAAAATATGGCGGCACGAAATATCTGCCTAGTGGTTACTGCAAGTACAGCACTTACCAAAGTAAATGATGCAAGCAAATAAAATATGATGGTTGATCCGTTCATTACTCTATTCCCTCCATTATTTTAGAATCGGGGTTATTTAAAACTTTTGTCAATTTACTCCTATCAAATACACTGTGTTCAAATGTTTGCGCCATTACAATTGCATCAGATGGGCAAGCAATAATACATAAATTACACATAGTGCACAATTCTAAATGATACACCAATTTATCAATGGCTTTTTTCTTTTTACCTTCTGCTGTGATGTCAAATTTTGTAATCACTTTAATAGTACCATTAGGGCAAGCAAGTTCGCATGCGGTACAACCAGTACATCGGTGTTCATTTTTTTCATTGTGCGGCATTACCACTTCTCCTTTAAACCGATCTGGCAGTACCATGGTATGCCTATTGTCCGGGTACTCTTCTGTAATAATTTCTTTGTGATGTGTAAAATAATATCCAGTGCGCTTCATGCCCACCAACAACGATTTGATGGCACTGTATACTTCTTTTATGTATTTTACTATAAACATATTTATTTACCTGTGTTTATCTTTCTAATCCTTATCGTTAGTGTTCTAATTTTTATTTTACAATCTATTTATAAATCTGTGCTCATCCTTCTAATCTGTGTTATCCATGTTCAGCCTTAAAAATGCCAACCCAAAATTGCCAAAGCTGTTGCCAATAATAAATTAAGCATACTTATGGGCAATAAATATTTCCATTCTAAATTTAACAATTGATCTATTCTCAACCTGGGGAAAGTCCACCTAAACCACATGATTAAAAATATAAGAAAAAATGTTTTTCCAAAAAACCAAATGCTCGAAGGTATATAATCCATTGCATGATTAAAGGCTTGCCAATTACCAATCTGAAATGGCATCCAACCTCCTAAAAACAATGTAGCGCCTATGGCACAAACTATAAATACATTGATATATTCTGCCAAAAAAAACAAGGCGAATTTCATTCCAGAATATTCGGTATGAAAGCCTGCTGTTAATTCCGATTCTGCTTCTGCCAAATCAAAAGGTGCTCTATTAGTTTCTGCGGTAACTGCTATAATAAAAATTACAAAAGAAATGATTGCAGGCAAATGTCCTTTAAAAATCCACCAGCCATTTGTTTGCGAAAGTATGATTTCATTAAAATTTAAACTGCCAGTAAACACTACAATAGTGAGTATAGAAAACCCTGCTGATAATTCGTAACTTACAATTTGTGCACCGCTACGCATGGCTCCCATTAAAGAATATTTATTGTTGCTTGCCCATCCAGCCATTAAAATACTAATAACCATTATAGATGATACTGCAGAAATGTACAGCACACCAATATTCAAATCCCACAATTGAAAATCTTTTGCAAAAGCAATTGGAGCCATTAGCAACATGGCTACCATCATTGCAATAAAAGGTGCAAAGTTAAATAAAAACTTATCGGCACCATTTGGTGTTAATCCTTCTTTTACCAATAATTTTAATGTATCTGCTGCCGATTGTAGTAAACCTTTTGGCCCTACTCTATTTGGCCCAAGGCGTATTTGCATCCATGCTGCTACACGCCTTTCCATAAGTACAAGTACCAAACCTAGAGTAGCAAACAAACCAATAATACATACACCTGCAATTACCATTTCTATAATCATTGCCCATGTTGGGCTAAATGATTCATTTAACCAATGATGAATTGAACTTGATATATTTGAAAAACTCCACATTTATTATAAAGTGTTATTTATAATGAGTAATGAATAATGAATGCTTGTATTTTTTTTATTATTTTATCTATCTATATCCGGTATCACCAAATCCAGTGTTCCCATCATTGCCACCAAATCTCCTAGTTTACTACCTCTTGCCATTGTATCTAATGCCGATAGGTTTGAAAAACCTGGAGATCGAAATTTAATTCGATATGGTGTAGTAGCACCTTCACTTACAATATATACCCCCAATTCACCTCTTGCGGTTTCTACCCTTGTATAAAACTCCCCCTTTGGTAATTTTAATACCACTTTTGTTTTTGCCAAAAATTCGCCTTCAGGAATATTATCAATCAATTGTTCGATGATGCTTACAGATTGTTTCATCTCCCTTATGCGTACCATGTACCTTGCAAACGAATCGCCTGCAGTTTCCAATACTTGGTCAAATTGTACTTGGTTGTAAATACCATACGGGTATAATTTTCTGATATCACAATTCACTCCGCTTCCTCTTGCTGCTGGCCCACTCATACCAAATGAAATGGCATCTTCGGCAGAAATAAAGCCAACACCCTTCATTCTATTTTGAAAAATAATATTGCCAGTTACCAATTCATCATACTCATCTATTTTCGATTTATATAAACTGATAAAATCTTTTACTCTTTTTTGAAAATTTGGATGAATATCTTGCATTAAACCACCTGGCACAATGTAATTCATGGTAAGCCTTGCTCCACAAGTTTCTTCCATGATATCGTTGATGGATTCTCTTTCTCTAAAGGCATGAAAGAATGGCGTAAAAGCTCCCAAATCCATTGCCATGGCGCCCCACCACAATTCGTGCGAAGCTATTCGGGTAAGTTCATCTAAAATCACCCTTACATATTTTGCTCTAGCAGGCACTTCTACTTGCAAGCCTTTTTCTACAATCAGTGCACAGGCATGATTATTAATGTGCGACGATAAATAATCCATTCTACTGGTTACATAACTAAATTGCCTGTAGGTTAAACTCTCACACATTTTTTCTATAGACCGATGTATATAGCCAAGGTGAGGCTCCACTTTTTTGATGGTTTCGCCATTTAATGTAATTACCAAATGCAATACGCCATGCGTTGCAGGATGTTGTGGTCCTACATTTATGATTAAATCACCATCTGCCGTTGTTCCTATTTCTTCAGTCATATTTGTATAGTATCAACCAAAAATAATTATTAATGATTTATAGTTTTATCATATTTATAAGGTCTTCAAAATCTTTTCGCAAAGGGTTTTTGCCTTCCCAACCATCTGGTAAAATTAATAACCTTAAGTCTTTATGATTTAAAAAATTTACACCAAACATTTCATACACTTCTCTCTCATGAAAATTAGCCGTTTGCCAAATTTGGCTTACGGTTTCTATTTTTGGCGTATTAATATCCAAGTTTGATTTTACTACAATGTTGTAGCGATACTTAGTTGAGCTTAGGTGGTAAACCATGGTTAGATGAGTTTTCCAATCTATACAAGTAAGGCAAAACAAATAATCGAATAACAATGAGCCATCGTTTTTAAGTATAGCAGCATAAGATAACCATTTGTTGGAATCTACAATAATATTCAACCAATCTCCACCATCTTCATAAACAGCAGTTGGCAAAAGCTTAGATATTTTTATTTTCAATTCTTCTTTATCCATTATCAATTATAGTATAACAACTTGTTCAAATAATTTTTTATTTTCCTTCCTTTATTTGTTCTCTTGTAAGTCCTGCTTTTATTTTTTGTTGTAAACTTAGCAATGCATGTATCAATGCTTCTGGCCTTGGAGGGCAACCTGCTACATATACATCTACTGGAATTACATGATCGGCTCCTTTTACAACTGAGTAAGTATTGTAAAAAAACGGACCACCACTTATGGCACAAGCGCCCATTGCAATCACATACTTAGGATCGGCCATTTGGTCGTATAATCTTTTTAAAACTGGTGCCATTTTATTTACAATTGTGCCAGCAATAATAATTACATCTGCTTGCCTTGGAGATGCTCTTGCTACTTCAAAACCAAACCGAGAAAAATCATATTTTGCTCCTGCAACCGACATATACTCTATACCACAACAGCTTGTAGCAAAAGTTAATGGCCACAAGGAATTAGACCTTGCCCAGTTAATTACATCATCTAACTTGCTAAGCATAATACCTCCACCAAAAGTTTGGTGCACCTCTCCAGGAAATGAGCTCTCCAAGCTATTGGTGAGTGGAGTAGTTGTAGATGTACGTATATCATTTAAAGCATCACTCATATTAGTAAAACATTTTTATTGTTCACTTTTAACTTCTACATTTCATTATTTACCATTTTGCAAAGGATATGTAAAGCTTTTATACCCACTTCAAAGCTCCTTTTTTATGGGCATATAAAAAACCTATAAATAAAATAAAAAAGAAAATTACTATTTCTATAAATGCAAACCAACCTACACTTTTGGCTACAACTGCCCATGGAAAAAGAAAAACCAATTCCACATCAAAAATTAAAAAAATTAAAGCAAATAAATAATACCCTACATTTAATTGTATCCAAGTTTTTCCAGTTGTAGGTACACCACATTCATAAGGTTGTCCTTTTTGAGGATTTTTGGTAGATTTTGTTATTAATTTAGATACGAGGATTGCAATTGAAGAAAAAAATAATGCTGCAAGTATTAATACAAGCATAGAAGATGCACCCATAAAAAATATTTATAGTACAGTTTAATTACTGTAGGTACAAGATAATAAATATTTTTTTATAAATTAATCTAAACAAAAAAATATTTTTTTAAATTTCAAATATAAAAAAGTTATTGCATTGAAATTTTTAATACTTACAATACAATTAGCCATATATTTCTACATGTATAGCCTTTTTATCATATCCTAAATCTGTAATTCTTTTTTTTGCTTCATCTACCATTCCTCTCCAACCACATAAATAAAAATTGGCAGGGTTTACAACTTTTTGCTCAGTATTATTCTCATCACCAATCAAATTTTCTTTACAAATTTCTTCATACACTTGGTGTACATAACCTATTCGTACCAAATGGTCGTTATTGCCAGCTTCTTCTCTGGAGTATGCTGTATAAAAATGAAAATCGGCATCTTTTCTCATTAGCTCTTTCAACTCGTTTGCATACAAAGCATCACCAAATTTACGACAACCAAAAATTAAATGTATTTTTTTGTGCGAAATATTTTGATAAATTATATGATTAACCATACTTCTAAAAGGTGCAATACCTGTACCTGTACAAATTAAAAAAAGATCGTTTTCTATTTTATCTGGCAATGTAAAAATACCAGCAGCCCCACGGAAACTAATTTCTGAACCAACTTTTACTTCGTTAAATAAATAATTGGTACCAGCACCATTATCTAAGAGTACAATACAAAGTTCAAAAATATTTGTACCATTTGGCATACTTGCTATAGAATAACTACGCCAACGTTTGTTTGGCTTTTCGTGTATTGGTAAATCGAGTGTTACAAACTGCCCAGGTTTAAAATCGAATATTTCTAATTCGGGTACTTGTATAAAAAAACGTTTGGTACTGCTGGTTTGATCTTCAATATTTATAACCTTACCAATACGCCATGGTTGTAATGCCATAATTCTTTTTTAATAATTAAAAAATATTTAAGCTAAAATAGGCAATAATTTCTCATCGAAAAACATAATTAGAAATGGAATTACACTCTTCAACAAATTTATGATTGCTATATTTGCACCAGAATGAACGCAGATGTATTGATGAGTATGTACAAAAACGACCCCCGCATTATTACAATTGCGGATACAATTGTATTGCCTACTTCGCAAAAAATACATTTAAAAGGGCTTAACGGCAGTGCATCTCAATTTGTTTTAGCTGCCTTACATGGGCTTATTATTGCTTCACAAACAAACCATTTGGTTATTTTAAGAGACGCAGAAGAGGCTGCTTATTTTCACAACTCATTAGAAAATATTACCAATGCTTTAGATATTTTTTATTTTCCTTCTTCTTTTAAAAACAAAAAAAATTACCAGCTTTTAAATAGCAGCCATGTTATGTTGCGTACAGAGGCTCTTACAAAATTAACTCAAGCAAAATCTTTAAATCAAGCTAAAAAGATAATAGTTACTTACCCCGAAGCAATTTTTGAAAAAGTTGTTTTGTCAAAAACACTTTCTGAAAATATTATTAGCATAAAACAAGCCGATGTATTAGATGTAACTACCATGTTGCAAAAATTTATTGAGCATGGCTTTACCAAAACAGATTTTGTATATGAGCCTGGGCAATTTGCCATACGTGGAGGCATTATAGATATTTATAGTTTTGGCAACGAAAAACCTTACCGTATTGAGTTATTTGGAAATGATGTGGATAGTATTCGGATTTTTGACCCCGAAACACAATTAAGTGAAAGAAAATTATTGCAAGTAAATATTATTCCAAATGTAGAAACACAATTTGAAACAGGAGAAAAGGTTTCTTTGATAGAATTTTTGCCCGAAAATACTATTATGTGGATAAATGATTGGGAATTTATTAAAGAAAAAATAGAAGATGAAACCGAAGGTGTAAACATATTTACCTTTAAAGAAATTGATGAAAATACCAATGATTCTTTATTCATAAAAGATTTGAATGCAAAAGATTTTGTGAATGGAGAAATATTAGAAAATGAGATAGCAAAAAGACATATTATAGAGTTTGGGAAGCATGCCTATTTTGGAAATGTAATTGATGATAGTAATGGTAGTGATGTTAGCCAAACAACTTTTAAATTCATTACAAAACCACAACCATCTTTTAATAGGCAATTTGATTTACTAATAAAAGATTTACAAGCCTACGAAAAGCAAGATTATAACATTTTTATTTTTGCCGATAATGCAAAGCAATTAGAAAGATTACACAGTATTTTTACAGATCTTAAAGCAGAAATACAAATAACCCCCATTCCTTTTTCGATACACGAAGGATTTATAGACGATGATTTAAAAATTGTATGCTATACCGATCATCAAATTTTTCAACGCTACCATAAATATAAGGTTAAACAAGCTTTTAGTAAAAACAAAGCCCTTACTTTAAAAACATTAAGAGAGCTACAACCTGGAGATTATGTGAGTCATATAGACCATGGAGTGGGCGTATATAGTGGATTACAGAAAATTGATGCTAATGGCAAAATGCAGGAAGCAGTACGCATACAATATAAAGATGGCGATTTGTTGTATGTAAATATTTCATCGCTACATAAAATAAGTAAGTACAGTGGCAAAGAAGGTAGCATACCCAAAATGAATAAATTGGGAAGCGATGTGTGGGCTAAGCTAAAAGACAAAACAAAAAAGCAAGTAAAAGATATAGCTACCGATCTTATAAAATTATATGCACAACGAAAAAGCCTAGAAGGGTTTGCCCATAGTCCAGATAATTATATGCAAACCGAATTGGAAGCAAGTTTTATTTATGAAGATACACCCGACCAGGCCAAGGCTAGCGAAGATGTAAAAAGAGATATGGAAAAGTCACAACCCATGGATAGATTGGTGTGTGGCGATGTGGGTTTTGGCAAAACAGAAATAGCTATACGTGCAGCATTTAAAACCGTATGCGATGGCAAGCAAGCTGCCATACTAGTGCCAACTACAATATTGGCATATCAGCATTACAAAACAATTAGTGATAGGTTAAAAGATTTTCCTGTTACAGTGGATTTTATAAATCGTTTTAAAACTGCCAAACAAAAAAAAGAAACTTTTGCAAAATTAAAAGAAGGTAAAATAGACATCATTATTGGTACACATGGTTTACTTGGAAAAGATGTAAGCTTCAAAAACCTTGGTATAATGATTATTGATGAAGAGCAAAAATTTGGTGTAGCTGCGAAAGAAAAATTAAAAACTTTAAGAACAACTGTAGATTCATTAACGCTTACTGCAACACCCATTCCACGTACTTTACAGTTTAGTTTGATGGGCGCAAGAGATTTAAGTATTATTAACACTCCACCACCAAATAGGCAACCCATACAAACAGAAGTAGCTGTATTTAACGAAGATAATATTAGAGACATTATTTATTATGAAGTAGAAAGAGGTGGACAAGTTTTTTTTATACATAACCGAGTAAAAGACTTGGCAAATATGAAAAGTTTGATACAGGGATTGTGTCCGGATATTAGTATTGCATTTGCGCATGGCCAAATGGAAGGCGATAAATTAGAAGATACCATTTTAGATTTTATGGATAAAAAATATGATGTATTGGTATGTACAAATATTGTAGAAAGTGGTGTAGATATTCCAAATGTAAATACAATAATTGTAAACAATGCACATCAATTTGGCTTGAGCGATTTGCACCAACTTAGAGGCAGAGTTGGGCGTAGCAATAAAAAAGCATTTTGTTATTTGCTAGCTCCACAAATGAGTACTTTACCAACAGATAGTCGAAAAAGATTAAGTACACTTGAGCAATATAGTGACCTTGGTAGCGGTTTTCAGATAGCCATGCGTGACCTTGATATAAGAGGAGCAGGCAATATGCTTGGAGGAGAGCAAAGTGGTTTTATAGCCGAAATAGGTTTTGAAATGTATCAGAAAATATTAGACGAAGCCATAAGGGAATTAAAACGTACAGAGTTTAGAGATTTGTACAAAGAAGAAATACAACAGCAAGATGATTTTGTAAAAGATTGTACTATAGATACAGATTTAGAAATACTAATACCCGATAGTTATGTAGAAAGTATAACCGAAAGATTATCGCTATATAGCCGATTAGACAATTGTGATACAGAGGAAGACTTAGTTGCTTTTCATAACGAAATGCAAGACAGATTTGGCCCAATACCAGCTACAGTTGAAGATTTATTTACGACTGTACGTTGTAGAAAAATGGCTGTGCAGCTTGGCTTTGAGCGTATGTTTTTAAAAAATGATTCTCTCAAATGTTTCTTTGTTTCTAACCCCGATTCGCCATATTTCCAGAGCGAAACTTTTAATAAAGTATTACTTTTTTTACAAACAGGTACTAATAAAGCACAACTAAAACAAGTAGGCAAAAACGGCATACTGGTAGTGCAAGATATAAAGTGTATGAATGATTTATTTAAGTTTTTAAATAAAGCAAAAGGGTATCAATAGCCATTACTCCACCTTCGCATGTATTTTTCTCATCCACATAAAAATAAAAAATACAGCAATTAATTCTGACAATAAAAATTGCCAAGGATTAAATTCGTACAAATAAATTGTAGATGTATAACTCTGACATTTTACAGTAATTTCTGAAGATGTAATTTCTCTTACCAAAATAATAGAAACTGGTAAAATACACAAAATAGAAGTGTACAACGAAACCATCCATTTACTTGCTATTGCCTTTTTTACATTATTCGAATATAAAACATACAAACCTACACAAATAATAATGGTACAATAAAATACGCCCAAAGCTAAAATGCTTTTTTCTTTACTTATATTATTTACAATGCCAAATAGGCCAATAATAGCCATTAAGATGGCAGCAATTACAATACCAATAATAAGATTTTTTAATTGTATATATTTTACCAATACAAAAAACAATGAAAAGCCTAAAGATAAAAAAACAATAGCCCAAAAGTTTGATTTAAAAATTTGATTTGTACCTAATTCTTCATTTATTTTTTCAACATTTTCTGTAATTGTAGAAAACGAATTTATATCTATAGAATAATTGTATTCGATGTTTTTCTTAATTTCATTAGGATTAGGTAAAGCAGGTTTTGAGTAATCCACAGGAGCTTCAACAACAGCATCTGAAGCAGATGGTATCCTTTCATTTTTTTTATAATCGTAAAAACCTACGCTTACAAGCTGCTGTTTATTCAAATTTTGTTTTAAAATAGCATTTGTAATTTTGCTTGGGTATAATTGCTCCGATATATTGTACTTTTTGCAAATGCTTTTTAAATCTTGCAATATTTTTACAATTGCGATCGAATCTTTATTTTGATACAAATTGTGAACATGCCTTAAAATTTCATATCTATCAATATCTGAATGTGCATTTTCAAAATTGCTATAATTATACAACGAATATTCATCAATGCCATACACATTGTTTAAATCATAAATGGTATCAAGAGTAGATTCTGTAAGGCATTCATCTATTTGTTTACTACCCAATTTGCCATATTGATAAAGTGTACCATTAAAATTTAAGTACGGCATTTTGGTATCAATACCATGACTAATTTGCACATCGTTTATAGTATCGTATCCAACTTTAAACCCTGTAATATCTTCGCATGGAAATGGTGCAGGATAATGCCTATTTACAATATGATAGTCGTTTATATTTGTAAATAAAAAAGGCTTAGCCAAGTTTATTTTATAGTTTTCGTTTTTAACAATATTTAGAGGTGCAATTTTATTTGCTTTTAATCTTATCCCATTTTCAAAAGAAATAAATACAGTAAAATATAAAAAAAACATCGAAAATAATTGTGCAAATATTCTCCAAAAATAATTATGAGGTAAGGGGTAAAAGTTTTTAAATGGATTGTGAGCAAAATATTTTAATGCAAAATATATTATCGACACCAAACCAATAATTATATAAAAAACAGCAAATCCCTTTTTAAAAAAAAAGTTTCCAATGCCGTATTCTTTTAATACTTCAAAATTTAAGCTAACATACCCAATACCAAAAAAAAGTATATGTGTACACAATCCAATAAGTATCATCCATACAAACCTTGTGTTCCAAAAAGTAGGAAAATTTTCAAGCAAGTAAGTATTTGTTTTTTTATATAAGTTCATTGTAAGATTATTAGTTGTTGAAAAAACGGCGTGTAGATTGTGAAATATCTCTGTAATATTTCATAGCAATATCATGTTGCAAAAGGGATTGCAAAAATTGCTTTTGATTACAATCTTTTAAATCTACATAATAATTACTCCCCAATAATTTAATATCGTTTACAGTAAATGCTGCAAGGGCTTGCAATAGCGCTGCCTTACTATTTTCTATTTCCACTTCTACTACTAAATTATTTTCTTGAGTTTCATTTTTCAAATTATTAAAACTAGATGCTTTTCCGTTTTGTAAAAAAACAACTTCGTCCGATACTTTTTCTACTTCATATAGTTGTTGTGAACTTAAAATAATACCCAAAGGATTGCTCAAACTTTTACCTAACATTTTTAAGTCTTCCAATATCAATTGTTGCGATAGTATATCCAAATTTGCCAAAGGCTCATCAAGCAGTAGTAGCTTAGGCTTTCGCAAAAATGTACGTGCCAGCTCAAAGCGCATTTTATAGCCCGACGAAAGCTCTTCCCAGTTGTGGTTTCTATATTTCCACAATCCAAATCTTATCATAAGCATACTTACCCACTGTTCATTTTCTAAAGGTGCAATACCATAATGTGTACAAGTAAGTTTTAAATTATCTTTTACATTGCCAAACCATTTTGGTGTACGCTGCGGTATGTAGGTTAACTTTGTGCGGAGTGTGTAATCATCTATACTTTTATCTGCAAAAGAATAAATTATTTCTCCTTCTGATATTGCTAATTCTTTTGCTAGCATACGAAGCAATGTAGTTTTACCGTTTCCATTTTCGCCTACAAGCCCAATAAGTTGCCCTACATGTATTTCAAAATTTACTGTACCAAGCTCAAAATTATTTTTGCCATATCGTTTTTTAATATTCTTGGCTGACACTAAAAGTTTGGTTGTGTCGCTAGTTTTTAGCGTTTGCTTTTCTAGTTTGCAAATAAGTGCCAAGCATTTTTCTTTAAAAGCTAATTGCTCATTTCCATTTTGCTCATACCAATTAGCAATGAAAATAATTTCATTAAAGTTGGTAATTTTATTGGTGTCTAAAACAACATCTACCAACATTCTAAAGCCAAGGTTGTCGTTGTTGTTATCGAAATTAAATTTTACTTCGGCTAAATTATTTTGAAATGGAGTCATAAAAATATTATAAAACTAAATATATGCCTAATAATCACATACAACTTTAAGTAGATAAAATAAAATGTTTTATTATTGTTAATTCTAAAAATAAAAAAAGCCGAAAGCATTTGCTATCGGCTTTATAGTAAAATTCTTTTCTAGTTTACCAAACTATCCACCAACGATTTCACATCATTCAAAGCTATCCTTTCCTGCCTCATATCGTCTCTATACCTTATCGTTACTGTGTTGTCTTCTTTGGTTTGATGATCTATTGTTACACAAAATGGAGTGCCAATAGCATCCATACGGCGATAGCGTTTTCCAATAGCATCTTTTTCTTCGTAAAAACAATGAAAACTTTGTTTACAACTTTCCAATAATTCTTTTGCAATTTCGGGTAAGCCATCTTTTTTAAGCAATGGCAAAATGGCAAGTTTTGTAGGCGCAAGTTTTGCAGGTATTTTTAAAACTACTCTGCTATCATCAGTGCCATCTTCTTTTTTCCAATTTTCATTTTGGTAAGCCAAACTAAGTACAGTTAAAAACAATCTATCCAAACCAACCGAAGTTTCCAACACATAAGGTGTGTAGTTTCCATAAGGCTTGCCTTCTTCGTTCAAATCATTATCAAAATATTGTATTTTCTTTTTGCTAAAAGTAGCATGTTGTGTAAGGTCAAAATCTGTTCGGCTATGAATGCCTTCTAGCTCTTTCCAACCAAATGGAAATTCAAACTCAATATCCAAAGCAGCATCGGCATAATGGGCTAGTTTTACATGGTCGTGAAAACGCAATTTTTCAGCAGGTATTCCAATACTTTCATGCCATTTTTTACGTTCATCTTTCCAATAATTGTACCACTCTTTTTGTGTGCCAGGGCGTATAAAAAATTGCATTTCCATTTGTTCAAATTCTCTCATTCTAAAAATAAACTGACGAGCCACAATTTCATTTCTAAAAGCCTTACCCGTTTGTGCAATACCAAAAGGTATTTTCATACGACCACTTTTTTGCACATTCAAAAAGTTTACAAAAATACCTTGTGCAGTTTCGGGGCGCAAGTATATAGTATCCGCTTCTTCGGCCAATGCACCAATTTTTGTGTTAAACATGAGGTTAAACTCACGTATCTCAGTCCAATTGCAGGTTTTACTAATACCGCATTTTATTTTATTTTCTTCAATCAGCATTTTTAAGCCAGCATAATCTGTAGCAGCAATAAGCAAATCCATTTTTGCCAACACATCATTTGCCAACTTTTCTTTTTCCTCTGCTAATTGTACATTGCCAATAGCCAACTGCTCTTTGCTTATTGCCAGTAGCTCCTCAGCAAATCCTTCAATCAAATGATCTACTCTATACCTTTTATTGCTGTCTTTGTTGTCAATCATAGGGTCGCTAAAACTATCCACATGCCCACTTGCTTTCCATACAGTAGGGTGCATAAAAATGGCAGCATCAATACCTACAATACTATTTTCATTAAGCTGAGTCATGCTTTTCCACCAAGCATCTCTAAGGTTTTTTTTGAGTTGTGCACCCATTTGCCCGTAGTCGTACACCGCTGCCAGCCCATCGTACAGCTCACTACTCTGAAAAATATACCCATACTCCTTACAGTGAGAAATTATCTCTGCGAAATTATTTGTTTCATTTGCCATAGTTGCAAATATAAAGTAACATTTTTGGCTAATAAAATAAGCTTCGCTTTTTTATTAGCCCAGCAATTATAGCATTGGGCAGCAGTATTGGCGTCGCACATTTCATCTACATATCTTTAATCAACTTTTATTGAAGCAAGCATACGAGTTATAAAAAAGAAGCAATATATAATAAAACAATGCTTTCAAAAAAAGTTACAATTATCACTTATACTACACTAAAATTTATTAAAACCCAATTTGAAAACCGTAAATTTTCAAAAAATAATATTGTTTATTAAAATATACAATATTACATTTGTTTCTTACAGTTAAAATGAACAAAAACTTTTTAAATATTATTATGTTGTGTTGTATGTGTTGCTTGTGTATGCACACAGCAAGGCTTACGTAATAGTATGAAATAATTTATCATAAATACTTTTACCTTATTAAAAGCCTTGCTACAAAATAGCAAGGCTTTTTTATACACATTACTATGAGCATACAAAAATTTGAAAGCAACAAAACAATAACTTTAGAAACTGGTAAAAAATTAAAAAATGTTAGCATTGCATACCATACCTATGGCAATTATAAAAAAAACATTACACCAGTTATATGGGTTTGCCATGCACTTACAGCCAGCTCCGATGTAGCAGATTGGTGGGCAAATATTTTTGGCCAAAATAAAACATTAGATCCCACAAAATATTTTATTGTATGTGCTAATATTATTGGCTCTAGCTATGGCTCTACTTCTCCAATTTCTATAAACCCAAGCAACAATAAAAAGTACAGCAAAAAATTTCCATTAATAACAATTAGAGATTTGGTAGCAGCAAATATTATGCTAAAAACCCATTTAGATATTGATGAAATATTTTTGTTAATTGGCGGTTCTATGGGAGGGCAACAAGCAATGGAATGGGCAATACAACAACCATTAAGCATAAAAAAATTGGTTTTATTAGCTACCAATGCCAAACATTCGGCTTGGGGTATTGCATTTAACGAAGCCCAACGAATGGCCTTAGAAACTAGCAAAAAAGGGCTTCAAGTAGCTAGAGCAATTGCCATGCTTAGTTATAGAAACTACGAAATGTATGAACGTACAGCAAAAGAAAACGATACAATAGACAACTACGGTGCAGCAAGTTACCAACGATACCAAGGTCAAAAATTGGCCAAGCGTTTTGATGCAGATTGTTACTATATTTTAAGCAAAGCTATGGATAGTCATGATGTGGGTAGAGGCAGGCAAAGTATAACAACAGCACTTGCTACAATAGCTGCAAGTACATTAGTAATTGGCATTGCAACAGATATTTTATTTCCAATAAAAGAGCAAATATTTTTGTATGATAATATTAAAAATTCTAAATTAGAATTAATAAATTCTCCTTACGGCCATGATGGTTTTTTGACAGAAGGAGAAAAAATAAATAAAATTATTATTAATTTTATGAATGCATAAAAACAAGCTGATTAAGTGTATTTTTAAAACGTAAGTTTCACTATTTTATCTTTCTCTTATTTAAAATATTTAATTTAATTTTACATAAAAGAAATAACATGGCAATAGTAACCGACTTTAATGAGTTAGACTTAAATGGGTCTTACACCTATGCCGATTATTTAAAATGGCAATTTAAAGAAAGGTTAGAGTTGTTTAGGGGAAAAATATTTAAGATGAGTCCTGCACCTAGTAGGTATCATCAAGAAATTGGAGGAAATTTGCACGGCATTATGTGGAATTTTTTTAGCAAAACATCTTGTAATCTTTATGCTGCCCCTTTTGATGTAAGATTAGTAAAAACCCAAGCCCACGATGAAAAAGTAATTACAGTTGTACAACCAGATTTGTGTGTAATATGCGATAAAAATAAATTAGACGACAAAGGTTGTATTGGAGCACCCGATTTAGTTATAGAAATTTTGAGCCCCGGAAATTCAAAAAAAGAAATGGGAATAAAATTTGATTTATATGAAGAAAATGAAGTGAAAGAATATTGGATTGTAAACCCTACCGAAAAATCAATTTTAATTTATAGCCTACAAAGTAACAAATACATAGGTCTTAAACCTTTTATAGAAGATGATAACATTAAAAGTATTTTATTTCCTGAGTTAAATTTTTTATTAGCCGATATTTTTTAAAAAGTATTAGCACTCCGCAGCCCTAGCTTCTACCTCATACTTATTATTGTAATATCCTACACGTAAACTTTCCCATAAATATTTTACAATAAAAATAAAATAACCATGCTCTTTAAATTGTTTTACATGGCATAGCTCATGTTTTACCCAATTGTCATCTGCCAAAAAATCGGCTTTACTACTTCCAAATAAATGTATGGTTTTACCAAGCACCATGGCTACAGCAGTTGCTTTTAGCTTCTTTGCTGCAATTTTAGCAATCCAAGAGTGTTCTTTTATTTGGTAATTAACATTCATAAATTTTACAATTCATTTTTCATTTAATCTAAATGCAATTTAATATTTCGTACAATGAAACAAAGAGAGCAACGTACACAAATGTTTTGTCGAACTAAAATTATGCACAAAAATTAAAGTTATACAAATTGCCAACAAAAAATTTTGCCAATGTTTAACTTTCTAAAACCACCCTCTCTTTTTAAATATTCGTATCATTACTATCGGAATACCAACCATAGCAACAGCAGCAATAGTAAAGGTTCCGTTATTATGCAACCATGCTACGTTTTCAAAATTCATACCAAATATGCCGCCAATAACAGTTGCAGGTGCAAGCAAGCAAGTTACAATTGCCATTACTTTCATTACCTCATTCATACGTAGGTTTACATTACTCAAATAAAGGTCTTGTATGGTCATAATCATATCTCTATAATTTTCCGAAATTTCGTAAGCTTGTATGGTATGGTCGTACACATCTTTAAAATATTTTTCGGTTTTATCTTCTATCAATTCGCTATCGCTTCGCATAAGGCTACTTATTACTTCACGTACAGGAGCAATATTTCTTTTAAGTATTATCATTTCTTTGCGTAGCATATTTATTTTTATTAAGCTACGGTTGTTGGAGTTTCTTACAATATCTTCTTCCAGTATTTCTATTTTATCACCCATTTTTTCCATGGTTATAAAATAATGATCTACTATATAATCCAACAACGAATAAAATAAAAAGTCGGCACCGTTTTGACGCACTTTACTATTTGCAATATGCAATTTATCTCTAAGTAAATTAAAAGGATCTTTGGCAGGATCTTCCTGAAAACTAATTACAAAATTTTTACCAAGTATTATGCTTACTTGTTCGGCATCTATGCTGTCGTTTTTTTCATCGTACGAAAGCATGTTGAGCAAGCAAAAAACCAATCCATTTATTTCATCGGCTTTTGGCCTTTGCCCTAAGCTCAAAATATCTTCGGCAATAAGTGTATGTATTCCAAAATGCTCACATACTTTTTCTACATCATCTTTTCTAAGTCCATCAATATTTATCCAGGTATTAGTTTCTGTATCTATGTATTTATAAATATCTTCTACTTTTTCTATAGAGTAACAATCTACTTTTTCTTTATTATAATCAAACACTGTTACAATAGATTTTTCAGGCTCTTGCCTGCTAGGAGCCGCAGTAGGGTTTATATGTAATACTTTTTTTGTACGCAGCAAATCCATTGGGTTTAATATATAACCTAGGTATTTAGATGGGTTCATAATTTTTTCTATTAGTTTTCCAATAAATTTGTTTTTGCTTTTATATCTTTTATTGCACAAAAAAGTTTATCTAAATCTGATTGGCTATTAAATGCCTGTATTGAATAGCGCAAATATACTTTATCGTTGTGCGGCATTACTGGTATTTGTATTTTGTAATTTTCGTACAAATATTGTTTTAGTTTTAGTGGCTCTTTGGTTTTTATGGGAGCACTATATAATTGTACAATAAAGTCGTTATTAATTGGTGCTATTTTTTCGGCATTTAAAATGCTGCAAAATTCATTTGCATTGGCTTGTGTAAGTTGTTGGCATTTGTCACTTACTAGCCACCAATTATTTTGCTGCATAAATTGTATAGCAGCTGGTATACACAAAAATGCAGATACATCTCTTGTGCCTTGAGTTTGATGGTAATCTAAAAATTGCGAATGCGATGGAGTTGCCGAATCATAACCCCAGCTTACAACCAATGGATCAAACAAATGTTGCAATTCTTTTTTTACATATAAAAACGAACTTCCTTTTGGTGTCATCATCCATTTATGGCAAGCACCTGTATAAATATCGGCTTGCAAAGTGCTTACATTAAGTGGCACTTGCCCAGGTGCATGTGCGCCATCTATAAAAGTTAAAATGCCTTTTTCTTTAGCAATTTTACAAATTTCTTCTACCGGCAAAAGCAAGCCTGTAGTGCTTGTAATGTGGCTTATAAAAATGAGTTTTGTTTTATTGGTAAGTCCTTTAAAAAATTGTGTTACAAAATCTTCTTTGCTTTGCAGTGGCAGTATTATAGGTTGCTGTACATATTTTGCGCCACTTTGTTGGCAATAGTATTTCCAAGTTTTATCGCATGCGCCATACTCCAAATTAGTTGTTAAAATTTCGTCGCCTACTTGTAGTTTTAAACTTTTGGCTATAATATTTACCGCATACGATGGGTTTGGTATAAATACCAAATCATCTTGGTGACAATGTATATAATTACCCAAAGTTTGCCTCGATAGTTTTAAATATTCTAAACTTTTGTTTGCAATAAATTCTACAGGCTCTTGCTCTAATTCTAATTGAAATTGCTGGTATTTTTCAAAAACTGGTTTTACACAAGCACCAAATGAACCAAAGTTTAAAAATGTAATATCGTTTCGTAATAAAAATTGTTCTTTTAAATTATTTTGCTGCATAGTTAAAATTACGATTTTCTTTTTGCTTTTATAAATGTTGCCAAAAGCAAAATGCCAAAAAGCGGCGGGATAGTAGCGGAAATACTTTTTTGATTGCCTTTGAAGCAAAAAAGATTGAAGCGATTAGCCCGAACTACTGCTGCCAAATGAATTAATATTGACCGCCAAAACTACACCCTACTTTATTAATGGTTATATTTGCAGCCACAAAAGCAAAGTATGTTTAATATAAGAACAAAAATAAAAGCAATTTTACAAAGCGAAAATGCAAACTACGAAGCCACAGTAATGGGTTGGGTACGTACATTTAGAAACAACCAGTTTATTGCCCTAAACGATGGTAGTACAAATAGCAATATACAAGTAATGGTAGAGCTTGGTTTATTAACCGATGAAACCATAAAACGCATTACCACTGGGGCTTGTGTAAAAGCTACTGGGCAAATAGTAGCCTCGTTGGGCAAAGGGCAAAAATACGAATTGAAGGCTACTGCAATAGAAATATTAGGCGATAGCGATGCTGAAAAATTTCCTCTGCAGCCCAAAAAACATAGCCTCGAATTTTTGAGAGAAATAGCTCATTTACGTATGCGTACCAATACGTTTGGTGCCATATTTAGGGTGCGCCATAGTTTGGCATATGCTATTCATAAATTTTATAACGATAGAGGTTTTGTGTACATGCATACGCCCATTATTACAGGCAGCGATGCTGAAGGTGCTGGCGAAATGTTTAAAGTAACTACGCTACCGCTTGATGGTACTGCTGCTAAAAATGATGATGGTAGCATAAATTTTAAAGAAGATTTTTTTGGAAAAAGCACCAACCTTACTGTGAGTGGACAATTGGAAGGTGAGCTTGCTGCAATGGCTTTTAGCGAAGTATATACTTTTGGCCCTACTTTTAGAGCCGAAAATAGTAATACCACAAGGCATTTGGCTGAGTTTTGGATGATAGAGCCAGAAGTAGCTTTTAACGATTTGGAAGATAATATGAACCTTGCCGAAGATTTTATAAAATACATAATTACTTATGCAATGGAGCACAATGCCGATGATTTGGCTTTTTTGGCACAACGATTGGAGGAAGAGGAAAAACAAAAACCTACTAATGAGCGTAGCGAAATGGGCTTGTTAGAAAAATTAAATTTTGTAGTAAATAATGATTTTGAAAGGGTAACATATACCGAGGCTATTGATATTTTGAGAGAGAGTAACCACAATAAAAAGAAAAAATTTCAGTACTTAATAGATGGCTGGGGAATAGATTTGCAAAGCGAACATGAGCGTTATTTAGTAGAAAAACATTTTAAAAAACCAGTAATACTTACCAATTACCCAAAAGATATTAAGGCTTTTTATATGCGCCAAAACGACGATGGCAAAACAGTAGCTGCTATGGATATATTGGTGCCAGGCATTGGCGAAATGGTAGGTGGTAGCCAAAGAGAAGAACGATTAGATAAGCTTACACAGCGTATGAACGAAATGCATATACCTACCGACGAAATGAGTTTTTATTTGGATACTCGTAGGTTTGGAGCTTGTCCGCATGCTGGCTTTGGGCTTGGGTTTGAGCGTTTAATTTTATTTGTTACAGGCATGACAAATATTAGAGATGTAATACCTTTTCCTAGATACCCAAAGAGTGCCGCATTTTAAAAAATAATTGGAAACTAAAAAGAGGCTAACTCATATTTTTAAGTTAGCCTCTTTTTAGTTTGTAAAACCTTTTTTGGAAAAAATTAGCGAATACTATGAATGTATTCGTTATTTAAAAATTGTTTTTTTATATCGTTTAAGTCACGTAAAATAGATGCGTCTATTAATGTGCC
The DNA here is from genome assembly GCA_013141435.1 of Ferruginibacter sp. Classification (GTDB taxonomy): domain Bacteria; phylum Bacteroidota; class Bacteroidia; order Chitinophagales; family Chitinophagaceae; genus Ferruginibacter. The sequence continues at coordinate 61,384 of JABFQZ010000018.1, read as the reverse complement.
GCCAACCTCAAGTTTAAAACCACCTATTAATTCTTCTTTTACCAAAGTTTCTATTTCTACCGCAGTACTTGTGTTCGTTCTTACTTTAGCTACTATATTTTGTTTTAGCTCTTCGCTTATTGCAACAGCGGTAGTTAGTTTTACAGTTTGTATATTTTTTAATTTATTGTACTGCTCTATAAAAGCAGTTACAATTTCGGGCATATTACTCTCTCTTGTTTTGGTAGTAAGTAAATTGGTAAAAAGCATGGTAAGCTTGCTTACTTTGCTGCCAATAATAGCTTCAATTATTTTGTCTTTTTTATCGGATGTTATAATTGGGCTACGCAATAAAGCTACAAAATCAGGATTTGATTTGTTTACTTGTTGCAACCATTTCATATCAGCATATACTGCATCTAATTGATTTTGCTCTATGGCTAAATCCAATAAACTTTTTGCGTATCGTGCAGCTAAACGTGGGTTTTGCATAATGTAATTTATTTATAAAACAAGTATTGAGTATTGAGATATTAGTATTGAGTATTGAGATAACCAAGTTTGAACTTTTTTTCTTTACTTATATTTCTATAATATAAAAAAGGTTTGGGTTTAGTTATCTTAATACTCATATCTTGATACTCATATCTTGATACTAATATCTCTATATTAATATCTAATTCAGTTTAATTTCTTGCGCCAATTGATTTATGAAATTTTCTTGCTCTGGCTTATTGGCTAATTCTTTTCTTAAAACTTTTTCGCTTACTTCTATTACCAATTTACCCACTTGGTTTTTAATATCGGTAATTGCTGCCATTTTTTGTTGTTGTATTGCAGCATGTGCATCAGTTAAAATTTTTGCAGCTTGTATTTTTGCTTCTTCTTTAGCTTCGGCTATCATTTTATCTTTGGTAGCTTTAGCTTCTTTTATCATAGTAGCTCTTTCATCACGGGCAGATGCTAGTAATGCTTCATTTTCACCTTTTAGTTGTGCCATTTCTTGCTTCACTTTTTCGGCAGATGCTATTGACTCTGCAATATTTGTTTCTCTATCGTTAAGACCTTTCAAAATTGGACCCCAAGCGTATTTTTTTAATATTAAAAAAACTATAATAAAGGCTAGTAAAACCCAAATAAAAAGACCAAGATGTGGAAGTAATAAATCCATTTTAATATGTATTTAGATGTTAGTATTGAGTATTAATATAATAGTATTTAGATTATTGTATTTGGGTTATTGTATTTAGTATTTAGATGTTAATAATTTGAAAAACTATAAATTGAGCAATCTCATATCTCAATACTAGTATTTATCTAAATGCTAAAAATACTGCACCCTCAGCCCTATGCTTTAGGTGCAGTAATGTTTTTTGTGCATGGCTTACTTAAGTACAGCCAATAAACCTGCGATAACTGCAAAAAGGGCAACACCCTCAACAAAAGCAGCTGTCAAAATCATGTTTGCACGAATGTCATTAGAGGCTTCTGGCTGGCGAGCAATAGATTCTACAGCTCCTTTACCAATTTGACCAATGCCAATACCTGCACCAATTGCAGCTAATCCTGCGCCTATTGCACCACCAAAGTGTGAATAGCCTAATTGAACGTCTAACAAAGTTGTCATTAAATTCATGATACTTGTGTTTTTATATGTGAAAAAAGAGATACTAGTATTGAGATATTAGTATCAAGATAACTAAATTTAAAAATTTCTTATATTATTGAGATTTTAGTAAAGAGAAAAACATTAAACCGAGTTATCTCAATACTCAATACTAGTATCTCAATACTTTATATTATTACTGCATCTGTATGCCCATCTACATCATCATGCCCACCTTCAAATGCTTGCCCAATAAATACTGCTGTAAGGTTAGTAAATATAAAAGCCTGTATAAATGCTACAAGTAACTCTATAAAATAAATAAATACCGTAAATAAAATTGATATTGGCGAAAAACCCCAGCCTGCTCCTTTAGCCATTGCACCAAATATAAATATTAACGATATAAAGCTTAAAATTATAATATGCCCAGCTACCATATTGGCAAACAAACGAATAATAAGTGCCGCAGGTTTAATTACTAATACACCCAAAAGCTCTATTGGTATTAAAATAATTTTTACAAAAATAGGAACTCCTGGAGGCCAAAATATATGAGCCCAAAAATGCGAATTGGTGCTAAATAATATTACTACCAATGATAAAATACCTAATACAGCTGTAAATGCAGTATTACCAGTAACATTAGCCGACCCTGGCAATAAACCAAATAAATTATTGATAAGTATAAAAAAGAAAACCGTAAGTAAATATGGCATGTACTTTGTCCATTTTTTACCTAGGTTTGGCTTTGCCACTTCATCTCTTACAAATGTAATTACAGGCTCTACAGCGTTTTGCCAGCCCTTTGGCGCACTTGTAACCCCTACTCCTTTTGCATATTTTTTTGCAATACTTATCATTAAAAACACTAAAACCGATAGCGCTAATAAAAGCTGTACTACATTTTTAGTAATAGATAAATCGTAAACTTTTGCTCCATCTTCAGCTACAATTTCTTTATGCTCATTTAATTTAAAGCCATTATAAGTTTCTTCTCCCTCATGGCCAAAACGGCTAGAAGAAAATAGCGATATACCTTTTGAAGGGGAATATAAAATTATTGGTAATGGTATGGTAGCATGAAAATTACCGGCTGTAAAAAAATGAAACTCATGGGCATCTTTAATATGATCCATTATTATTTTAGCTGGATCTAACTTTTCTTCCTTAGGCTCATGCCCACCGTTATGCTCAGTTTCTTGCGCAAAACTTGCAGTGCCAAAAGTGGTTAAAAAAAGGCTAAAAGCCAATGCCAATATATATTTGATGCTCTTTTGTAACATATACACCCTCAATTTTGGCGCAAAGATAAGGGTAGATGAGGGAATATAGAAATTTGAATGCTGCAATTTTAGAGATATTCTTTTTCAAAATAATATTTTGCATTTAAAAAATTACCTTTGCAACATGCCCAAATATTTAGAAGAATTAAATGCTCCACAAAAAGAAGCCGTATTGCACAAAGATGGTCCAATAATGATAATAGCAGGTGCCGGAAGTGGAAAAACAAAAGTGCTTACTACTCGTATTACCCATTTGATGAGCCATTATGGGGTAGATGCTTTTAATATTTTGGCACTTACATTTACCAATAAAGCTGCCAAAGAAATGAAAGAAAGGGTAGAAAGGATATTGGGAAATAACGAAGCTAGAAATTTATATATTGGCACTTTTCACAGCGTTTTTGCTCGTATCCTTCGCACCGAAGCCCCAAACATTGGTTACCCAAGCAACTTTACAATATACGACACTGATGATGCAAAAAGTGTAGTAAAAACAGTAATTAAAGAATTAGAGTTAGATGATAAACAATATAAACCGAATGTTGTTTACAACAGAATATCATCAGCAAAAAATGCATTAGTAGGCCCTGCAGAATATGCTAATGATTACACCTTACAGCAAGAAGATGCTAGAGCAAACCGACCAATGCAAGGGCAAATTTACGATGCATACGCCAAGCGTTGTTACAAAAACGGCGCTATGGATTTTGATGATTTACTTTTTAAATTTTATATACTTTTAAAAAATGTACCCCAAAGTTTAAGCAAATACCAACACAAGTTTAAATACTTAATGATAGATGAATATCAGGATACCAACACTGCACAATACGAAATAATAAAATTACTTGGTGCCATGCACGAAAACGTATGTGTAGTAGGCGATGATGCTCAAAGTATTTATAGCTTTAGAGGAGCAACTATTGAAAATATTTTGCAGTTTGAAAAAGATTATGATGATGTGAAAGTGGTAAAGTTGGAACAAAATTATAGGAGTACAAAAAATATAATTAGTGTAGCAAACCAAATTATTGGAAATAATAAAGGACAAATAGAAAAAAACTTATTTACTGATAATAGCCAAGGCGAAAAAATAAAACTTGTGCGTACCATGACTGATAACGACGAGGGTAAAATGGTGGCAGATGCAATACAAGAAAATAAATTACGAAACCATTATTTTAATCAAGACTTTGCTATTTTGTACCGTACCAATGCACAAAGTAGAAGCTTTGAGGAAGCTTTAAGGCGCATGGGTATTGCATATCGCATATACGGAGGCTTAAGTTTTTACCAACGCAAAGAAGTAAAAGATTTAATTAGTTATTTGAGAATAGTGGTAAACCCAAGAGATGAAGAGGCTTTAAAAAGAATCATAAATTACCCAGTACGTGCAATAGGAAAAACTACAATTGATAAATTGGTTTTGTTTGCAAATGAGCAAAACCTTAGTATGTGGGATATTGCTTGTAACGCCGCTATGTATGGCTTTAAGAGCGGCACATTAGAAGCCATTGACAACTTTGTAACAATGATAAAAATGTTTCAAAGCGAAATGCCAAAAAAGAACGCTTACGATTTGGCATTTTTGGTAGGTAAAAATTGTGGATTGGTAAAAGAATTGTTTAATGATAAAACCACTGAAGGTTTAGCAAGGTACGAAAACGTACAAGAGTTGCTAAACTCAATAAAAGAATTTACCGAAACCCCACAAAATGAAGAAGATGGAGAAGTAGGTGATAAAAGCCTTGGAGGATATTTACAACAAATTGTATTACTTACCGATGCCGATAAAGACGGCGATGATACAAACCAAGATGTGGTAAAACTAATGACAATACATGCTGCAAAGGGATTAGAATTTCCGGTAGTTTTTGTAGGAGGATTAGAAGAAACTCTTTTTCCGAATGCAATGGCTATAAATACAAGGGAAGAATTGGAAGAAGAAAGGCGTTTATTTTATGTAGCAATAACAAGGGCAAAAGCGAAGCTGTATTTAAGTTACAGTAATGCTCGTTATAGGTTTGGACAATTGCAACAAAATGAGCCAAGTCGTTTTATTGACGAAATGCCAGAAGAAAACATTGATAAAAGCTATGCAGGTGCAGCTGCTCGAAACAATGCTACTACAACAGGTAGCCGTGGTACTGCCTTTGAGCGCATGGGTAGAGGCTTTGAAAATACTGGTGGCAACCAAGGAAGTATGTTTGCCAAAAAAGAAGCAAGCAAACCTTCGTATGCTATACCAGTAAAACCTCAAACAAAAGAGCACAGTATATCATCTAATTTTACCCCAAACAAAACGGCCGAATTAGCCGAAGGGCAAAAAATTGAACACCAAAAATTTGGCTTTGGTGTTATCGAAAAAATGGAAGGAGCGGCACACAACCCTATTGCTACCATTAACTTTGAAATAAATGGCGAAAAGAAAATAATGTTGAACTATGCAAAATTGATGATTGTGGGATAGTTTTAAGCAACTTTTTCATTGTAAAGAATTAAAAATCATAACACTTTTAGTAGCCTTACAAATTTGCTTTATAAAAAAAGCCCTACAAAAATGTAGGGCTTGTAAATATTTTGGCACAAAGGCTAAATTATCTGTGTTTATTTTTTTGAACCATGCTCATCAGAAACTGTAAGTTTATGACGACCCTTAGCTCTACGGCTTGCTAATACCTTACGGCCATTTGCAGTGCTCATACGCTCACGAAATCCGTGAACAGATTTTCTACGACGTTTGTGGGGTTGGTAGGTTCTTTTTTTTCCTGGCATTTTTTATGTTTTTTTCCTTTTACAAATATTGTTAAATTCATTATCGCATGCAGAGCACCATCTCTACCGCTTGTGAAAGGACTGCAAAAGTAATAAAATATTAGGAAATAATGTAAATAAATTTAACAGAGGCAAGTATTTTATTTAATGAACATCTGTTTTATACCTAAAATGCCCAAAATAGCACAAAAATGATAGTCGTTTACTTTTATCTTATAAAAAGAATGGTGAATGTATTATAAACATGCTTTAAAATAATGGGTTTAATAAAACTGTACTTAAAAAGAAAAAAGTGAAATAAAGATTTTACCTTTTTAGCATAATATTTTCCAAAAGCTACTATTCTTTGATATGATGTATTTAATTAAAGTTGTAACTTTAATTAATAAAAAAATCATTACTTATGAAATCTTTTTACTTTTTATTTTTTACCTTTTTTTCTATTTTAACATTAAATGCGCAAACTGTTGTAATTACTGCCCAAGCTGATAATTCTATATATGAAGATGCGCCAACTAATAGTAATGGCAAAGGCCAAAATCTTTTTACTGGCACTACAAATTTTGCTCCTCCAAGCCCTCGAAGAGCTTTACTTAAATTTGATTTATCTGTAATACCTGCGGGTGCAGTATTTAGTAGTGCAACACTTACTTTAAATATGAATAAAAGTAGAGGCTCCGCTACAACCGTAAAAGTTCATAAATTGTTATCGAATTGGGGAGAAGGAGCATCGAATGCAGGAACATCTAGTGATGGTGCTGGAATAAGTGCCTTAGTATCTGATGCTACATGGCCTTGTAGTTTTGCAGATGGTGTAGGTGGTTGTACTACAGCTTGGACAGTATCTGGCGGAGACTACACATCAACAGCTTCTGCTTCCACAATAGTAGGTCCATCGATAGGAAATTATACTTGGACGTCTACCCAAATAAAATCTGATGTTCAAAATTGGCACAACACACCTGCTTCTAACTTTGGATGGATTGTAATTGGCGATGAAGTAGCTACCGGATCTGCCAATAGATTTGCATCTAGAGAAAATGCTACAATAGCAAACAGGCCAACACTAACTGTAACTTATAGCACTTTACCAGTAACGTTATCTTCGTTTGAAGGTGAGCATACTAAAAATGGTAATAAATTATTTTGGGTAACAGCACAAGAAATAAACAATGCATTTTTTGTAATAGAGCATAGTTTAGATGGTGTTAACTTTTTGCCTATAGGAAAAATTATTGCTAACGGAAGCACAACAGTAAGGCACACTTATTCTTTTTTGCACAAAAATGTTTTAGAAGAAAAAAACTTTTATCGCTTAGCACAAACAGATTTTGATGGCAGAATAAATTACTCCTCAATAATTACTCTTTCAAACAAAATCAATTCATCTTTTTTTAATGTTTTCCCAAATCCAGTTAAGGATAAAATTATTTTAAAGAAATTTATTGTATCTAAAGGAAATAAATATTTCATAGTAAATAATTTTGGCAATACTGTTTTAGCTGGCGTATTAAATTCAGAAATAATTGATGTACACATGCTTGCTTCTGGATATTATTTTATAAGAATACAAGAAAAAAATAACAATATAATTATAGGGAAATTTATTAAATAGCAATAAAAAACCTTACAATTTTAGTAAGGTTTTTTTCATCAATCAATCATAAAACTATAGCGATATTTGTTTTTCGGCAATGAGTTTTCGTGTATTTTGTAGCGCATAACGCATTCTGCCAATACTTGTACTTATTGTTGTATTTGTAATTTGTGCTATCTCTTTAAAACTTAGGTTGGCATAATGCCTAAGTATTACAACTTCTCTTAAATCTTGTGGTAATTTATCTATCAAAATTCTGACTTTTTCCGCTGATTGAGTTTTCATTAATTGCAACTCTATATTTTCTTCAGAAAAAGAAAGTGTATCAAAAATACTTGTACCGTTAATCGTTGTTATTACAGTTTTCCTTTTTACAGTTCTAAAATAATCTAAGCAAAGATTTCTAGCAATACTTATTGCCCAAGGCAAAAATTTTCCAGAATCGATATATCCACCTTTTTTAATTGAATCAATAATTTTTATAAAAGTTTCTTGAAAAATATCCTCAGCTAAATATATATCTTTTACCATAAATTGTATTGAAGTAAAAATTCGATCTTTATACTTATTTACAATTATTTCAAATGCATATTGTTCGCCATTCAAATATTTATTAATTAATTGGCTATCGTTAGTAGGTAAATTTTCTATCATTGGTTTTAAAATTATATAGGATTAAAAAAGAAGAGTTAAGAAAATAAAAGAAAATGAAATACGAATTAAATTATGGTTTTATAATCTTTTTAAAAATGATAAAATAACCACCAATTTGTTCTTTCTTTTTGTTTATTTGCACAGGTTTTATCATGTGGTATTCCGAAAATCTAGGTATGTAGTCATAGTTAATAATATTACCATCTACATCTCCCCACATTTTTTTTTGATATACTACTTGCTTTTCGTTCCAATCAAACATACGTACTTCATATAATCTTGAAGTAATATCACCAATAAAAATAATGCGATACCAAGTACCTTCCTTTAATGGAACAATTACTGGAATTTCATATTCGCTATCCATTACCATTGATGCTTCTTTTACTGCAACAAAATTTTGTTTCGCAAATTCTGTTTTTAAACTATCTACTTGTGCTAAAATAGATTCGTTATCAAAAGCAGTTTTTTGAACATAGGGTTGTGCAAAAGTTTCTGCGCAAAGAATAAAAAGAAATGTTGTTATTATTAGGCTTTTCATCGGTTAATTTTTAAAGATTTTGTGAGAGGTTTAAAAAGTAATGCAAGGTTTTTGTGTTTGCATTACTTTATTTTAAAAGCTCTAATCGGATATTGGAATTGGATATTTGGATTTGGATTGATACAGGCTTTAGCTTAATTTTTTGTAAAAGTTATTTGATCATCTTGCAAAGGATTATCATCTTTTAATTTAATGCTGTTTGCAGTTTTTTCTACAATTTGCCAATCGCCATTAATATCGCTAAAAATAAGTGTATTGCCAAAATTTACAACAAACCTTGAGCTTGTTTGGCTCCAAGCGCCAGTTATTGTATTCGTTCCATTGGTAGCCGAAATTTGACCATTAGCATTAAACGAAAAGTTGTAACCAGCAAAATTGTTGGTTTCATCTTTTTTATCCCAATAATAACTTACACGCCAGCTTCCAGCAATTGGAGCGGCATTTATGGTAGCAATATCATCACTTTTAGAGCAGGTAGATGATTGTAGAGAAGTGAAAATTGTTAGCATAACAATTACTAACGTAAAAGAAAGGCTTCTGTTTTTTTTTGAGTGTGTCATAATTGTAATTTTTACAGTGTTAAAATTTATAATGTAAAAATGCAACAAATATGATTTGTATAAAACTCTATATTACTGAGCAGGTATTTTTTGGTACTGAATAAGTTTATTGGCTACTTTTCATCGCCAAGCCAAAGTTTAAATTCGGCTGAACGCTCGGTACTAACTATGGTTTCATGCTTTGCTGGTGGGTTTAATTTTATTAATACCCTACTTTTTGTGTATGCAAACATTTCTGTTATAGCATGTATGCCAATTATATATTGGCGGTTTATTCTAAAATATGTTTTAGGATCTATGATAGTTTCTAACGAATCTAAATTGTACTCAATTGTATATCTACGTCCTTCTGTTGTAGTTAAAAAATTCACTTTGTCTTCTGTAAAAAAAAAGGCTACCTCATCAATATTTATGGTTTTAATATGCTCTCCATAGCGCACTACAAATCTTTTTTTATAAGTTATAGTTGGGCTATTATATGTTTCCAAAAATTGTTTAAAATCAATGGCAGTATTTTTTGTAGATAATTTATTATGCTTTACTAAAGCCTCTTGTAAGGCTTCTTTTTTTATTGGTTTTAATAAATAATCAATGGTATTTATTTTAAATGCATCTATAGCATACTGATCAAAAGCAGTTGTAAAAATTACTGGGCATGTAACTTCAATAGATTTAAAAATATCGAAACTAATACCATCCGATAATTGAATGTCCGACAATATTAAATCAGGCATTTTGTTTTCGTTAAACCACCTTATTGCCGAAGTTACGCTTACAATAGTATCTAATATTTCAGCATTAGGTGCAATTTCTACAATCATTTTTTGTAATCTTTTTGCTGCTGGCTCTTCGTCTTCAATAATTAATACTTTCATTTATAAATTTTTTAAAGTTGGAATTATTACGCTAAAATATTTGCCATCATTATGTATTTTAACGGCTTGTTTACTCAAGATTTTGTACCGTTGTGTTATGTTTTGTAAACCCATGCCAGTGCTAATTTCATTCGATATCTTTGAATTGATATTATTGCGAACCAATAAATTATTTTTATCTTCCAATATTAATTCTACCAATAATATAGCTTCTTTTGAAACTGCATTATGCTTTATAGCATTTTCCAAAAGCAATTGTAAAGTTAATGGTGCAATATAAATAGCATCTTGATCAGCTTCTGCTATGTTTATTTTAAGTTTTAAACTATCGCCATATCTTTTATGTTGCAAATAATAAAATGTTTGCAATAATTTCACTTCTTCTTTTAATGTTATAACATCAACATCTCTGTAATTTACAATATTTCTAAAAAAGTTAGAGAGGTGCTCTACATAATCGACTGCTACTTTTGGGTCATCTTCTATTGTAGAAATTAAAGTATTAAAACTGTTAAACAAAAAATGAGGGTTTACTTGGTTTCGTAAAACTTCAAATTGAAATTGAATTTTTTCATTTTCTAATTTTTGCAATTTTTTTACATGAGCTTCCCTTAATTTTATATACCAGTAAAGTATTGCTGCACCTAATAAGGTACACAAAGCAATAAACCAATATCGTTTCCAAAATGGCAAGGTAATTGTAAAACTATAATTAGCTTCACTGGCATTTTCAAATACATTGCTAAGGGCAGATCGAACTTTAAAATTATATTTTCCTGGTCTTAAATTAGGGAAGTAAATTCTTTGATCTTTTGTTGTTATCCAATTTGCATTAAAACCTTCTAATTTATATTGGTAGTTTACGCTACTTGGATTTGAGTAATATAAACCTGTAAAATTAAAAGTAAATCCGTTTTCGTAATACTTAAAAAAAGTGCTACTGTCTTTATCAATTGTTTGTAAAAATAATTGTATAGAGTTAATAATTGTTTTGGGTTGTTGGCTTGTTCTATTAAGAGCCGAGTAAACAATAATGCCTTGCTGTGTTGTTAATAATACATCTCCTTCTTTATTGTTTACCACACTGCCTATTCCTGTATTAATATTATTAATCCCTTGAGCAGAATTTTGGTAAGAAATATAGCCAGTTTCTGGGTTTAGTATATCTACTCCTGTTTCATTTACAATAACAATATTGCCAAATTTATCAGTAATAAGTTTATTTATTTTTAAATTACTTATACCATCTTGCAATGAATAGTTTTTAAATTTTTTATTTTCAAAACTATAAATGCCAGCATCTTTTGTATTAAACCAAATACGCCCTTTTTTATCTTCTACAATTGAGTAAATATGTTCATCTTCTAATCCGTTCTTTTTATTGTAAGTAATAAATTTATCATTTTGCAAAACAGTAATTCCCTTTCCATCTGTACCAAACCAAACCCTACCTTGTTTATCTTTATATACAATATGAATATAGTTATTGCCAATATTAGGAATATTGTTGTAGTTAATGAATGAATATTTTTCTGAAATATTTTTATTTTTTTCTGTTAATTCGAAGATGGTTGCAACACCCTCTAAACCTCCAATACAAACCGTATTATCTGTACCCGTTACAGATAAAATACTGGCATTTTTTAATAATACATTTTCATTAATATTTCTATAAGCTCCATTAAAAGGGTTTAATACAAAAACACCTTCACCCATGGTTGTAATCCAAATATTTGTATATGCATCTTGATACAATCCAGTAATATCGGTGCTTTTTGTAAGGCCTGCTATTTTATAAAATTGCTTTGTTTTATACTCATCATTGGCTGTATATTTTATTATTCCACCATCAGTACCTGTCCATATATTATTTTTATTATCGGAAACTATGGCATGTATAGTTTCATACATTTCATTACTATACAATGGTAATAATTGTATTTTATTTGCATTACTAACACTTAATTTATTTGCACAAGTGCTCCAAATATTACCTTCGTCGTCTTGCACAATAGCGTTTATATTTTTTTCATCTTTGCTAAAGTTTTCTTGAGCTATAATTTCAGTAATAGCTGATTTTTTTAATAGTCCATTTTCTTGTGTGCTTATCCACAAATTATTTTGTGTAGGTAATAATGTATTTATTTGACCATACTTCCAATTAGTACTAGCATTGGGTATTGTAATTAATTTTGTATTGCAATCAAATATGCAATATCCTTTTTCTTGTGTACCTAATAAAAAAGTATTATTTTGTAAAGGTGCTATTGTGGTTATGTAATAATCGGGCAATCCATTTTTTTGCCCTATTACTTCCACTATTTTTTTATTGCCTACTAGTTTGCAAATATTTAATCCTTGATCGGTTGCTGCTAGTACATCTCCATTTTTTGCAAGCGCTAATGCATGCACATAAGTATCGCTTAGACCTTCGGTTTCATTAAACAAATACAAATGTTTGTTTTTAAAAAAATACACACCTTCGCCATTTGTAGCAAACCATATATTTTTTTGCTTGTCTTGCAAAAAAGCAGTAATAGGCACTTTAGAAAAACCTTCTTCTATTGTTAAATATTGTAATTTGTTGTGTATTAAAGTAGCAATTTTGCCATTTTTAAAGCCTACCCAAATCGTTAAATCAACATCTTCAAATATTGCAGTTACTGTATCTTTTATTGTAGAATTTACAAAGTTAATTTTTTCAAATTTTACGCCATCAAAAGTATAAAGCCCATTGGTGGTGCCAGCAAAAATGTAACCATCTTTTGCTTTGTATAAAGTATTTATTTTAACTGCTTGATTATTGTCAATTAGCGAAAAACTAGCTTGTATTTTATTTTGTGCATAATTTTTTTGAAAGAAATTTAACATTAAAAATAGAATGCAATATTTATTTAGCCTCATAAAAACTTTTGTTTATTTAACTATTAAATCTGCTTTTATTTCTACATTTATTTCCGATGCTAATTTTTCATGCACTACCTTTGGTATAGATATATTATGATCTGCAAGTAAAACTGTAAAATTAGATTTTAAACTTATAGTATTGTGTTTAACGATAACATCACTTTTTATAATCCTTTCTTGTACTACACCATGTACTGTTAAATTACCTTTAGCTCTTATAGAATAAACACCATCTTTACTAAAGTCTATATCCTCTATAATTTTCCCTTCAAAGGAGGCTGTACTATATTTATTACTTTCTAAATAATTTTCGTTAAAATGCTCTTGCTGTAATGGGCTATTAAACCCCTTAAAAGAGCTAATACTAACAATAAATGCGAATTGCTTTTTACTTGCAAGTACAATACCTTTTAACTCTTTACTCTGGGCTTTTATTAACTCTAGCAATGCTTCCGATTTAAAAGATATTGTACCTGATTTTACTTTATAATCATTTTGCTGTGCAAAAGTGTTGCTTACAAATAGTGTTATTAAAATTAAAAATAAAGTAGTATTTTTTTTTAGCATAAGGCAAATTTATAACAATGTGTTTATGATACAATACACTTTTGCATACGTATTTATTTACTTCTATTTCCAATAGTAAATACCCTAGATATATTAAAGCCAAATAATATATCTCCTTTAGCCCAATCTCCAGCAGTTTCGGTAATTAAGTTTTTTTCTGTCATGCCTTTTGAGTTAGTAAAATGTAGTTGAAAAACATGGCCACCAGTTTCTATATCAAATCCTATCGAAAGTGAATTAGTTGTATTTGGCATTTTATATTTTGGTAATTGATAATAATACTCCACATTTATACTTACTCTTTTGGTGAGTTTTTGCCTTCCTCCAATACCTAAAGCAAATAAATTATTTGGATCGGCTGCTAGTAGCACTAAGTTTTTATGAATATAGGTAGGCATCAGTTGCAATGAAGTGTTTTTTGAAAACTTGCGAGCAATAATTAATTGATGTGTGTATGAAATACGAGAACTAAAGTAATTTTTTCTACTAGGGTCTTCAAATTTTAATGTTTTTAAAGCAATTGTTGGTATATAACTTAAAGTAATAGGCACACTATTATTACCACTTGATTGGCGTAATAATTTTAATTTAAAAAAGGCATCATAAGTTTTTTGAAAAGTACTTCTACCTATTCCAACCATTAAATTATTTGTAATGCCAAAATCGCCACCAATACGTATTGTAGCTTCGTCTAATCCAAAAAGTTCATAACTGCCTTCGTTTATTTGTCCAAATCTGTGCGATATTTTAATATCCAAAACTCCTTTACCAACGTTTTCTACTGTATGTCCATTAATAAGCCGAGTAGTTTTAAATGTAGCAGTTACAAATTCTTTTTTTTGTTGTATTTCTTTTTCCAATTCTTTCATAATATCCGAAGTATCTTGTGCAGATATTTTTAAAATCATTAGAAAAAAATGTATAGTAATAAGTAATGTTTTTTTGAAACGCATGGTTATTTTGGTATAAAAAGTGAGCTATCTTTTTTGGTCTAAGTTACAGTTTATTGAAATTTCAATATTTGGTGAAATATTTTTTAAAACGGTTTTAGGTATTGATATGTTATAGTCGGAAAGCACTATTTTAAATTTAGATATAATTGTTACAAGCCCTTTACTTATATTCATGTTTCCAACGGCAGAAACTTTTTGCGTTATTCCATGTATAAAAAGATCTCCAATTGCAGTTACTGCATATACTCCATCTTTTGTAAAATTAATTTTATCAATATCTAGTAAAGTACCTTTGAAAGTGGATTTTGGGTATTTGTTGCTTTCTATATAATTTTCATTAAAATGCTCTTCCATTAACGCTTTTCTAAATCGAAAACCTTTATTTAAAATTGAGAATTGAAGCTCACCAGTTTGCAAATTGAGCAAACATATTGTTTGATTATTAGTAGCCTTAATATCTTCAACACTTGTAGTAGAAAAAAATAAGGTTTTTCCATTCTTCGTAAAAATACTTTGCCCAAAGGCAACATTGGCTAACAATATAAAACCACAGCATATTGGTAAATAATATTTTGAATTCATTTTTATATTTTTAATTGTTTGGAGCTCCTGAATCTATCCATATTTTTATTTTTCTTAAATTGCATGTGCTTAATTTTGTTGCATTTTTGGGCATGGGAGAATAACTAGCAGCATGCGAAACTGAGCCCCATAACCTGCCATTATCTACATAGGTTTTTAAACTTAAATAATCATCGAGCCTTATGCTAGATGAAGGAGTGTTACCGCCATGGCAACTTAAACAATTAGAACTTAATATTGGTAAAACAATTCGGTTATAGGTTACATTGCTTGTATCACAAGCAGCTTGAGGATATAATAATTCTTCAGCATCGTTATAACAACTGCTTGAAATAGATACAAAAACCACCAATACAATAATTGTAATAGTATTTATTATTTTTTTATTAAAAATTAAACTTGTCATTATCTCTAATTTTAATTGTTTAAAGCACCAGCAGCTACCCATTTTTTTACTTGAGCAATCTGACAATCGCTAAGCTTACTAATAGCCTGAGGCATTGGGCTAAAACCAGGCGCATGGGTAATAGCACCTACTAATCTTCCATTTACTGCTTGCTGCTTTACACCATTATAAATGCTCAAATTAATATTAGCAGATGGACTAGTGCCACCATGGCAACCCACGCAATAAGTATTTAAAAGAGGTGTAATATTTGCAGCAAATTTAAATTGTGAGCTATCGCAATTTGAGTTGCAGTTTACAGTGTTTTTTGCACCTTCATTTATCCATTTGCCTATTAATGTTTTTTGTGAAGATGTTAAATCAGGATTTGGAATTTGTGGCATTTTATCGCTACCTGTTTCAAATAAAACTTTATACATTTTACTCAAATTTGCATTGTAAGGAGTTATATATTTTCTAGTAATGTTAGAAAAATTATCTAAAACCAAATCGCTGGCATGAGTACCAATATTATGACAGCCTGATTTTGCACAATTGCTTTGAAAAATAGGTAAAATTTCACTTTCAAAACATACGCCATTATTTACAACAGATCCGGCAATTGGTGTTGTATCTATTATTGCAATTGGTTCTTCGTGTTTGCACGAATTAGTTAAAATAATACTACAAAAAATTGCTGCTAGAATTATTAAAGTTTTTTTCATTTTGCTCATTTTTAACAATTAGTTTTAAAAATAACTAATTTCTATTTTTTTGCAATTATAAATTTGCTGAATAAGCAAATTTTGATGCTAAACAGGAAAATATAGGTGCCTAATAAGTAATTTTATAATTTAAAGTAAATTTTAATCTTCAAATTTAGATACATTTATAAGCCCAACTAAAAGTACTACTTTTGCTTTATGGAAAATACGTTTGTAAATAAAGTTGCAGAAAGTGGTATTATAACAATAAATTTAGAAAATTATTTTCCTAAAGAAGATATTTTACTTTTTGATATGAAAGACCATCTTTTTATGGGATTAATATTAAAAGAAAAAGATTTTAGAGAAGCATTAAAAATATTGGACACTAATATTTTTGAAAATAAAATTGTAGCGCTTACATGTAGCGCCGATGCTGTAATACCTATGTGGGCATATATGCTGGTGTCTAGTTTATTGCAACCAATTGCAAAAGAAATTATATTTGGCACAGTTGCATATACTAAAGAAACTATTTTACTTAAAAATATAGAAGCTATAGATACTACACCTTATCTAGATGCTCGTATTGTAATAAAAGGCTGTGGCGAATTGCCAATAGCAGAAGTAGCCTATATAGCCATTACAAAAAAATTGAGGCCAATTGTAAAAAGTATAATGTATGGCGAGCCTTGTAGCACTGTACCCGTTTTCAAAAAAAAATAGTAGAATAACTTTTCTTTTTACTCAATTTATTCATACCATGCTGCCAAAATTTCGTCGGTATGGTTTTTGGTATCGGGCTTGGTAATTATATTTTTTATTTTACCATCTTCGTTTATTAAAAATGTAGTACGGTGTATGCCATCATAGGTTTTGCCCATAAATTGTTTTGTACCCCACACTCCGTATTTTTCGGCAATAGAATGGTCTTCATCGGCAATAAGTGCAAAAGGCAATTCATATTTCTCTTCAAATTTTTTATGTTTTTTTACTGGATCAGGACTTATGCCTATTATTTCAAATCCATCTTGCAAAAGGTTTGTATAATTATCTCTAAGATTGCAAGCTTGGGCTGTACAACCAGGTGTATCATCTTTTGGGTAAAAATAAATTATAGTTTTTTTACCTTCAAAGTCTTTTAGGGCAATAGTTTCACCATTTTGATCTATTCCATAAAATGCAGGTGCAAGCTTACCAATTTTTAAATTGCCAAAAGGTGGAGTATCGGTTTTCATTTTATTAATTTACTGCAAAGAACGTAAAGTTTGTTTGCAATAAGTACAAAGAAATTTAGTTAACAATTATTGTATTTTTTTACCTACTAAATTTATAAACTCTCTCCGCTACATTTCCTACTTGGTCTGTTGCATAAATTTTTAATTCATGCTCTCCAGGCTGGCATCGTTCATCAAAATTATAAATAAAATTAATGCCTTTATCGTTGCTAAATCTTAACCAATTCCCATCAAGCAATGCTGTAAAATTTACTATATCTTCTGTGTTATCTTTTACTTTAAATAATATTCTTTTTAATGCTGCTGTATTCATTCCATCTTTAAAGCCAATAGGTACAATGGTCGGTGGTTCTTTGTCTATTAATAATCTAAAATTACCAAACTCTCTAAATGATGCTGTGTACCAACCTTTATTATAAATTGCTTTTGCAAAATCTTTTTTACTTCCGTAAAATCGTTCCATTACTATCTTTCCCGAATCTTCTATGGCAAAATTTTCTTTAATGCTTATTGGGTACATACTTTGTACAGGCACATCGGCATGGTGCAATTGGTAAATGGTTTTTCCATCGGTTGCTTTTATTTCTTGATATTCAAAATTTACAGTATCGTACAATGCATTTTCGGGCAAATAAAAATGCACTTTACTGTTTTCAAAAATATTTACATAATTAGGAATAAATTTTTGTGTAGATTTTATTTCACTTTTTGCGAATGAAATACCATTTGCTAAATCAAATTTTATGGTTGCTACATTTTTATTTGCATCAGAAACTACAATTTTAATATGATGTGTTTCGCTATCTTTTAACATAACAACACCATTATTATTGTCGGTTTTGTAAATATAATTTTCGTAACCTGGCAATGGAGATAAATGTTGCAACCACGGACCACCATTGCTTCGTACTTTGTGATCTATATGTGCATTGAGGTATCGGGTTTCGGCATAGCTAATACTATCTATTTCAAATTTGCTAATTTGAGTTTCATTATCCAATACAGCTGCCGCATATATACCATTTTGGTTGCTACTGCCTGTATATCTATCAAACGAAGTAATGGCAAAACTAACCTTGCCCGATGGTGCAATTATTTTGCCACCAACTACTGTGTACACACCATTGTTGTTTTTGAGCATGTATATTTTTGGTGTTTGGTTGTAGGTGCTTTTTGTGCGGTCGTACAAAGCAAGTCGTATAATATTGGGAGCTATATTATCTTCTATAGGCAGGCCAAACATTAAGCCATTCAGACATTTATCCGATTTTGTATCTCTTACCTCAAAGTGCAAGTGTGGGCCTTGTGAGCCGCCAGTATTGCCACTTGCAGCAATATATTCGCCTTGGTTTACTTTAAATAAATTGGCAGGTATATCTAAAAAAACTTTCCATTGTTGCAACTTATATTGTTGTTCTTTTACATATTTTTCTAAATCAGGCTCAAATGTATTTAAGTGTGCATATACGGTGGTTAACCCATTAGGATGGTTTATGTAAATGCATCTACCAAAGCCATAAGGTTCTATTTTTACCTTTGCAACGTAGCCACTTGCTGCAGCGTATATTGGGGCATTTTCGTGCTGGTCGGTACGGCAATCTAAACCCATGTGGTAATGGTTTGGCCTAAGCTCACCAAAATTTGCTACTATGCTAGCTTTTGCACCTACTGGCCATATAAAATAATTTTGAGGATAGCCTTTTATAGAAAAATTTTGTGCTTGTATAAAACCTATTGCAACACTAAAAAAAATACTTAACCAAAACTTTAAAAAATTCATATCTTTAATTATGGTTGCAAAACTAATTTATTAAACCCTTAAAAAACAAAAAATATGAGTGTAAATTCAAAACACATTGCTACATTTTTGCTAGGAGCTGCTGCTGCACTTGCTGCAAATAAATATATGAACATGAGCCCCGAAGAAAAAGAAAAACTAGCAGATACATTAAAAGATAAAGCAAACGAATTAAAAACAGAAGCCGAAAATTTTGCAGATAAGGCTAAAGACTATTTTGACGAATTGAAAACAAAAGGTACTGCCACACTTAAAGAGCACTTGGCCGATGCCGAAAAAATGATGGGTGAACTATTTGATAAAAAAGCAGAAGGAAACAGTACTGTATCTTAAAAAAATTTTATTAGGCTAAAGCAAAGGCTACAATAGCATCAGAATGAATTTTTGTTGTATCAAAAACTGGTATATTAAAATCATTTTGGCTTAAAAGCATTGGGATTTCTGTACACCCAAAAACAATGCACTCTGCACCTTGGGTTATCATTTCATTTATTATAGAAATATAATTAGTTTTTGTGCTTGCATTAATAGTACCAATTCCTAATTCTTCTTTTAGTGTTTGCTGTATATAATCTCTGGTGCTTTGTTTTTGAGGTATTACAACCTCTAACCCATACTCATTTAATTTTTTTTTGTAAAAATCATTTTCCATTGTAACTTTTGTACCAATTAACCCTACTTTTTTTAATTTTAGTTTCGTTATTTCTTTAGCAGTTTCTTCTACAATATGTATAAAAGGTAAATCAATTTTTGCTTTGAGCTGGTCTGCAAAAATATGTGCAGTATTGGCACATAGTACAATACAATTTGCTCCACTTTTTTTTAAACTTGTACAAGCTGCTAGTAATAAATCGAACGAATTTTCCCAACCCTGCCGTTGTATATCGCCAAAATTTAAAGAGTAAATTATACACTCGGCAAAGTTAAATCCGCCTAATTTAGTATTTACTTTTTCATTTATGTATTTGTAATAATCTATTGTTGATGTCCAACTTATTCCACCAACTAATCCAATTTTTTTCATGTTTTTTTTATGGTGTTTTTTTAAATTGAAGGAAAGCCATTACAGAAAAAAATAAAAAAGGAATAGTGGATAGTAATATCTTATAATTTTTGGTAGAGATCCCTATAAATAACATCAATAAAAATAATAAAATTATACACCCAATGCCAATATATGTTAAACCTTTGCTTGGCTTATTTTGAAACAAAGTAATTGTTAAAAATACTTGC
The DNA here is from genome assembly GCA_013141435.1 of Ferruginibacter sp. Classification (GTDB taxonomy): domain Bacteria; phylum Bacteroidota; class Bacteroidia; order Chitinophagales; family Chitinophagaceae; genus Ferruginibacter. The sequence continues at coordinate 41,144 of JABFQZ010000018.1, read as the reverse complement.
CCAATCACAGGTATTAGTATCAATGGGTGCAATACAGATAAAGGATTACTAAATAATTTTGAAAATATTTCTATCTCTGCTTTTAATAAAAAAATATTGTTACCACCACTCCATTCTAAATAACCTAAAAGAGAACTAATAATTAAAAATAAATTAATGCTTTTTTGTTTCATCTAAAAAAAAATTCATCGGTTTCTTGGTTCAATGTTTTTATATTTATCTATCATCTTTATAAATATTTCTTGCACAACAGGTTTGTGATGTTCTTTTGTGCTTGCAGGGTCTTTTGCTAAAAGTTGTTTTGGTCTAGTAGGTCTTTTTTCAAAACCACCTCCACAGTTTGGGCATACATTATCAAGAACATTGCTTACACAATCTTTACAAAAAGTACATTCATAGGTGCAAATCATAGCCTCATTGCTTTCGTTTGGTAATGATTTTGCACAGTTTTCGCAAATTGGTTTTAACGCTAACATAATATTTATTTTTAAAAATTAACACAAATCTTTATTAAGTAATTGTTCAAAAAAAGCACCAATATTATTTTCTTTATCTATAAAATGCAATTCTAACATCCAATGTCTTTTATTGCCATTTTTATCTAATTGTAAAATATCTGTATGGTTATCAGGGTGTACATCTAAACATAAATCATTAGGATCATCAGGCTGTTCGTGTGGGTATTTTCCTATAATATGCCCAGATATTGCATTGCCAAATTCGTAGCCATATTTTTTTGCAAGTTCGCAGGCATAATTAAAGAATGCTTCACCAGTAAGGTTTGTTTGCTTGTGGTACCAATTATTTCCTTCGTACCAAGCAGCTTCTACATCTTGTTTTATTTTTAATTTCAATGCATCATTCCCTAGCACATAAGTTCTACCCAGGTCAGCTTCCCAACCATCAAATATTGGGTGAAAATCAAAAAACAAAATATCATCTTCTTTAATAATTAAGTCTGGCGCATTAGCAATATAAGGCTGCAATGTATTTACACCTGTGCGTACTATTTTTTTGCCCCAATGATTTGCTACATTAAATTCGGTTTGTGCAATTTGCAATATTTCATTGCAAAGTTGTTGCTCTGTTTTGCCAGATTGTATTAAGCCTCTTTGTTCTACAATACTAAACAAGTCCTTCGCTTTTTGCTCAGCAATAAATAAATTTTGAGTTGTATTTTCCATATTTGTAAAATTAAAAATTATTTAATAGAATTTATAATTTTTTCCATAGAGTTTTTACTAGAAACTAATGGCTCAATTTTACCATAATTGCTATTAAAAGTACTTACAATTGTTGTGCTATCGTTTGGAAAATAAAACATATCTGCATGGTAGCCAACAGCATCCCCACTGTGCATATAAGCAATACCTTTAGAGGTTTCTATTTTAAAAATACCAAGTCCATAACTTATCGAAAAAAAATCTACAGCAACTTCATTTGGTGTTTTCCAACTTAGCATTTTATTTAAGGAGCTTGCATTTATTATTTTCCCTTGTATTAAAGCCCTAATAAATACATTCATATCATAAACATTAGAAATTAAACTTCCATCGGCAGTGTAATAATCCCAACCACTAAAGTATGTACTTTCTATTACGTTAAAGTTACTGTACATATCTATATAACCTCTTACAATACCATCTGGCACAGGGTTTTTTCCAGCAAATTGCGTATTCGCTAAACCAAGTGGAGTAATAATTTTTTCTTCAAAAACTTTGTACAATTGTTTGCCTTCTATTTTTTCAATTAATAAACCCAGTAATATGTAGCAAGTATTTGAATAGCGTACATCTTCATCTGGGCTAAAATATGGCGCTTTGTTGTATGAGTATTTTAATAACTCATCTGCATTCCATTCTTTTATCCAATTGTTTAAAGATGCTGTTTGAAATTTTAAATCTTGTATATAATTATTGATACCACTGCTGTGTTGCATCAATTGTCTGATAGTAGCAATATGGGCATTTTTTATTTTACTAATATTATTTCCTTGCAAATATTTAGAAATTTTGTCATCGATATTTAGTTTTCCTTCTTCTTGCAGTTTTAGTATAATTGTGGCTACAAAAGTTTTTACAGTAGAGCCAACTCTTGTTATATTACAGGCTTTCATAGCTATATCATTATGCAAATCGGCTTTACCACTTGCGCCAAGCCACATACCAGCATTAGGTTTATATACCGATAAAGTAATTCCTACTACACCATCGGCAGTAATGCTATTCAATAAATTTTGATATTTTAAATTATTACTGTTTTTAAAACTACTATCTACATAATTCAAATTGCAATTATAAAATGTAGTAGGTAATTCTTTCCCTTTTTTGCAAGACAGAAATATTAAAATTATTATTAAAAAGACGATTAGTTTTTTCATTGTTTTTTTATGTTTTTTGAGATAAAAAATTTAGCCCCAATATGTAAATTTATATGAGCCATTACTGGAATAAAATTTGGCGAATACGGGTACTCAGCCCAAGATTGGTATCGTAAAAATATTTTATTACTTTTTTTGCTTTTGGGGTTTAAATAGTAGCCTACATCAAAAGATAATGAAGGATTTATTCTTGCATTTCCTCTATCAGCTTTTTTTACATACTCTCCATTTTGAAAAATAAATTCTTCTGCAGTTGCAAAAGTATGCAGATAGCCTACACCCAAAAGCGATGAAAATGCTAATCCATTTTTTAAACGATATTCATACCCTAATTCGGTAGTTAAGCCAATGCCATGTGCTAAATATCGATGATAAAAATAAGATGCATTTACTGTTTGAAAAATACGAGCATGAGTTTTGCTTTTATAATTAAATTCGGTGCCAATTTGCAAACCTGGGTGTAAAGGAGTTGTTACAAATTTTGTAAAAGGAATTGCTGTGCTTTCATTAAAAAGAGAAATTGTAATTGGATAAGATTTTGTTTGTGCACTACACCACAATGAAGTGCTAAGTAATAAAAATAGCAATAGTTTATTAATCATTTTGCGAAATACTTTTGATAATATATTTAGCAAAAATGAAATAATTTTATTCTAAAACTATTTTAAAACCTACATTTAATACCGAAGTGGACAATAAACCAATTCAGTTGACCATTATTGTTTCCACCATTGTCTAAAGCTGGCAACATTAGGCTTCGAAATGTACACTTCTTCGCTAGGTAATATAAAATTTACTTTCAGTTTTCTAGTTGCCGTTTGTTCTACAGATTTAATTGCTTTAGAGGCTGCAAGATATTGTCTATTAATTCTATAAAAATTAGAGGTCGATAATTTAAGTTCCCATTCCTCTAAAGTGCCTTGCAAACGATATTTTTCGCCATCAAAAGTTTGCAACCATAATAATTTGTTTGCACTTTTTATATAGGCACATTTATTAATTTCTATTTTTTCTTCTACATAACCTTTTTGCACTTTTATAAATTCTAATTTTTCGATAGATTTTACAAATACTTTTTCGGTTACTGTTTCCTTTTGTTTGTTTTTAAGAAGATATGTAACTAAATATACTAAGTTAATAAGCACCAAAAATATAAAAGCCAAAGGCAGCTCTAAATTAAGAATAGCACTTTTTGCAATTGAAATATTTATACAATACAAATAAAAAACTTCTAAAGCCATTGCAACAAATAGAGGAATTAACACACCGTATAAAAATTGCTTTAATAATCTACCTTTAAAAGAATGCTGCCATGAAATTGTTTTATTTAATTTTTCATTTAATTTTTTTAAATAAAACCCAGTTGTAAAAGTTACACTTACTGCAAATAATATATCTGCATAAAACAATGGCATTTTTACTAAAACAGGTAACGAATTATCGTTTGCAAAAAATATAAATGATAATGAAATTATAAAGTAGCTTATTAGCCACAAAAGTTTATCGTTAAATTTTATATTTAAGTAAAGTTGTTTATTCATATTACAAAATTAAACAACTTAAGTAGTTTCAAAAGCATTTTTATAGTACCTTAATTTATTAAAAACATAGTATTTGATTTTTTCTTAGATTCCCATTACTTTTGCACGCCACACAAAAGGCAATTTTTACATGCCAAAGAACGAAAAAATACAATCAGTTTTAATTATTGGAAGCGGGCCTATTGTAATTGGACAAGCCTGCGAATTTGATTATAGTGGTACTCAAGCCGCTCGTAGCCTGCGTGAAGAAGGTGTAAAGGTTATTTTAATTAATAGTAATCCTGCTACCATTATGACCGACCCTATGATGGCTGATAGGGTTTACTTACTGCCACTTACTGTAGAAAGCATAGAGCAAATTTTAGAAGAAAACCAAATAGATGCCGTACTCCCAACTATGGGCGGACAAACAGCTTTAAATTTGTGTAAAGAGGTAGATGAATTGGGTATTTGGAAAAAAAATAATGTAGCCTTAATAGGTGTAGATATTAAAGCAATAGACAAAGCTGAAGATAGAGAAAAGTTTAGATTGTGGATGATAGAAATGGGCATTCCAGTATGCCAAGCACATATTGCAAATTCATTTTTAGAGGGTAAAGAATTTGCACAAGAAATTGGTTTTCCGCTAGTGCTTCGTCCATCATTTACACTTGGTGGTAGCGGTGGTGGTATTGTTTTTAAAAAAGAAGAATTAGATGAAGCACTTAACAATGCACTTACTGCTAGCCCAATACATGAGGTACTTGTAGAAAAAGCCATTATAGGTTGGAAAGAATTTGAATTGGAATTATTGAGAGATAATGCAGACAATGTTGCCATTATTTGCACCGTAGAAAATTTTGACCCAATGGGCATACATACAGGAGATAGCATAACGGTAGCGCCTGCTATGACATTGAGTGATACAGCATATCAATTAATGCGAAATACTGCCATTTCTATGATGCGCAATTTGGGGAATTTTGCCGGTGGTTGTAATGTACAGTTTGCACTTAACCCACATACCGAAGAAATAATTGTAGTAGAAATAAACCCTAGAGTAAGCCGCAGCTCAGCGCTAGCAAGCAAAGCTACTGGTTACCCTATTGCAAAAATTGCTGCTAAATTAGCAATAGGTTACAATTTAGACGAATTGAAAAATCAAATTACACAATCTACTTCGGCATACTTTGAGCCTGCGTTGGATTATGTAATTGTAAAAATCCCTCGTTGGAATTTTGATAAATTTAAAGGTGCTAATGATACACTTGGTTTTCAAATGAAAAGTGTGGGCGAAGTAATGGCTATTGGCAGAAGCTTTGCCGAAGCCATACAAAAAGCTTGTGTGAGTTTAGAAAACGAAGCAGTTGGTTTGGGTTATTACGGCAAGAGTGTAATGCATAGCGAAGAATTAATTGAGTACATCAAAATTCCTAAATGGGATAGAGTGTTTCGCATAAAAGATGCACTAATGGCGGGTGTAAGTGTAAAGCGTATTTGTGAAAGCACAAAAATAGACAGATGGTTTATTTATCAAATACAAAAAATAGCAGATTGTGAAAAAGAGATTGTTAAATACAATTTTGCATCGCTGCCCGAAGCATTATTAAGAGAGGCAAAAATGCTTGGCTTTAGCGATGAACAAATGGTACGAATAATGCAAGATGGAGATGCCGATGCTATGTATGAACGCAGAAAATCTTTAGGCATAACTAGAGTATTTAAAATGGTGGATACTTGTAGTGCTGAGTTTGAGGCGAAAACGCCGTATTTCTATTCCACTTTTGAAAACAATGATACCATTTCAAATTTATTGTCGAATGAATCGATGGTAACGGATAAGAAAAAAATAATTGTACTAGGTAGTGGACCAAACCGTATTGGGCAAGGTATAGAGTTTGATTACTGCTGTGTGCATGGTTTGCTTGCTATAAAAGAAGCTGGCATGGAAGCCATAATGGTAAACTGTAATCCTGAAACAGTGAGTACCGATTTTGACATGGCGGATAAATTATATTTTGAACCTGTGTATTGGGAGCATATTTGGGAAATAATAGAGCATGAAAAACCCGAAGGTGTTATTGTACAACTGGGTGGACAAACAGCTTTAAAGCTTGCAAAAAAATTGACCGAAAAAGGAATAAAAATTATTGGCACATCTTTCGATAGCATGGATATAGCAGAAGATAGAGGACGATTTAGCGATATTTTAAAAGAGTTAGAAATTCCTTATCCAAACTATGGTACTGCTTATGATACCGACGAAGCTATTGAGGTTGCCAAAGAAGTAGGCTATCCAGTACTGCTTCGCCCTAGCTATGTGCTTGGTGGGCAGCGTATGCGTATTGTACTCAACGATGATGAATTAGAAAGTGGTGTATTGAGCCTACTAAAACATTTGCCTGGCAATAAAATTTTGATTGACCATTTTTTAGATCGTTGTCAAGAAGCAGAAATAGATGCCATTTTTGATGGCGAAGATTTTCATGTAATGGGATTAATGGAGCATATAGAACCTGCAGGTATTCATAGTGGAGATAGCAATGCGGTATTACCTCAATTTAATCTTACACCTTTGGTAGTACATGCCATGGAAGAATATGCAGAAAAAATTGCTAGAACGTTAAATATAAAAGGGCTAATAAACATTCAGTTTGCCATAAAAGATGGCAAAGTATATGTAATAGAAGCAAACCCACGAGCCAGCCGCACTACACCTTTTATAGCAAAAGCTTATGGTATTCCTTATTTGAATATTGCCACAAAAGTAATGCTTGGAGTAGCTAAATTAAAAGACTTTACTTTTGAAAAAAACTTAAATGGATTTGCCATAAAAGAGCCTGTATTTTCTTTCAATAAATTTCCGGGAGTAAATAAAGAACTTGGGCCCGAAATGAAAAGCACTGGCGAAGCCATTCGTTTTATAAAAGACCTGCGTGACCCATATTTTAGACAACTATATAAAGAAAGGAGTATGCATTTGAGTAAATAAAAGCAAGGGCTATTATTTTACCTAAACGAAATTAAAGATGTTAGTGGATATCGCAACCCACTATATCCCATCATATCTACTTTTATTGTACCTACCGATATTGGGCTTTCTACTCTCAAAATAATATGATTAGGATCGTCGCTTACCCATACATTCATTTTTTCGCCTCCTTCAAAAATAGTGCCTTTAATAAGCAGAGGTTTAAATTTGATGGCATTAAATTTTCCGTACTGGGTTTTTATTTTTTCTTTGCCTAAATAGCGTATGTATAAATGATAAATTTCGTCGTCTAAAAACATGTCAAATGGCACTTTATCGCCTACTTTATATTTATTCCAATCTATATTACGAGCATAATACATGGAGCTTACCACATCTTGCATACAATCAGTAATTTTAAAAACACCATTATTGCTTACAGCTGTGTTTGCTGCTTGGTTAAAGGTTACGTTGTTGTATATTTTATACCCACCTTCATCTACATTTCTTATAAATTTATATGGCGACATGGTTTCCATATCTATATAACTTTCGTACCTATCTCTTACTTTAAAAATTTTATCAAAAAATGGATAGGTTTTACCTTCGCCTACACAGTGGTAAACTGGCTTACCATTAAACCTATCTATAGCTGTTGTAAAAACAGCTTCACCAGCTCCTATATATGAGCCTAAAGCATTATAAAAAACTTTCATTACTAGTTTTTCGCCTGCTTGAAAAACAGTATTTTTTATATTACAAAACTCCCCTTTTTGAGCAATTAAATTATTTGTAAAAATTATAAAAAATACAAAAAGTAAAAGTGGTTTGGTTGTTTTTATCATTTTTCTTTTAAAATTTTAACTCCAATAATAAGTAAACTACCTGCAATAGCTGGTATTACTAAATTTATAATAAATATAGCAAAAAATGCTACTTGTATGCCAATAATATTACTACTGTATAATTGCAATATTTCTACTCCTATTATTGCCCTTGTTGGCAATTCGGTAATACCTATTGTAGGAGCTACAGCCATTAGTAAGTAAAATATTGCCAACAACTTAAACCCTAAAAAAAAACTTAATTGTACATTCATTACCTGCAATAACAATATATATTGCAAAATAAATACTGAATACCTTAAAAAAGACAAAAATAAAATTCTTAACAATTGTTTACGTGAAAACGAATGTAATAACTGAAAATGTGATGCGTATTTTTTTAGAAAAGAAATTTTACTTAAAAAATTTACGAGTAAGCCTACTCTAAAATATAACAACATAAAAAAAACAGTAGCACTTATACTTACGTATAACAATATCTCTATTGAATAAGTTGGCATAAATTTAAAATGCAAGGTATTGGTACTATTGCAAACAAAAGATAATAAAGCTAACATGCCAATAAATAACGTAACAAACAATTGGCTTATACTACCCAAAATTGTAAGTGGTATAGCATCTATTCTGTTATTTTCACTTACATACAATATTCTTCCACCATACTCTCCTACCCTATTTGGAGTAAGCATAGTTATGCTACAACCTGCAAGTACACTTTTGTAAGCATTTGCAAACGACAGCTTTTGTAAGGGTGCTAATTGTATTTGCCATTTTAGAGCTTCTATACCCCAGTTTAGCAACATAAGCACACACGAAAGCCACAATGCTGGCGCTTGCACACTGTCCTTTATTTGTAGCCACCTGCTTTCTAAATCGGGCTGTGCCATAATTTGTTTATACAAACTCCACGAAAGAATTATAAAAAAAACTGGACCTAAAAACCAATTGAATAATATTTTGATACTTTTGCTCAAATATTTTTTTTTGTAAAAATAAGTTCCCTATTGCAAAAGACAACAAAAATAATTTTAGGCATAGATCCTGGTACCATAATAATGGGCTATGGGGTTATACTTGTAAAAAATAATGTAGTATCGTTATTAGATATGGGGGTGCTTAAATTATTGGCAAAGCAAGATGCTTATGAGCGACTTCAAACCATACATCAAAAAGTGGTAGATATAATAAAACAACACAAACCTACTAGCTTTGCTATTGAAGCACCTTTTTTTGGCAAAAATGTACAAAGTATGTTAAAGCTAGGTAGAGCACAGGGTGTAGCTATTGCTGCTGCTATGCAAGCTGGCTTGAGTGTAACTGAATACTCTCCCAAAAAAGTAAAGCAATCGGTTACAGGCAATGGTAATGCCGATAAATTGCAAGTTTTAAAAATGCTGCAAACAATTTTAAAATTTGAGGCCGAAAAAAATACTTTTGATGCTTCAGATGCTTTGGCTGTAGCATTATGCCACCATTACCAACAGAGCAATGTACTACTTGGCTCAAGTGCAGCAAAAAACGATTGGAAAAGTTTTGTTGCCAACAATCCTAGTAGAATAAAATAAAAATTGGACTATTTGTTTCAAAAAAAATATTTAGGTAGCAATCCTAAACATTTTTACTCTAAACCTGAGTCTGGTATAAATTACACAACGTTGAAATTTTTGATTAAATTTTAAAAGACTCAATTTTTCAATCAAATATTTTTTACTTGCCTACTTTTTGATACAATGCCAAAAAATATCTATTTTTTGTTACCCATTGCATCAGTCCATACTTTTAGGGATTCGCAATTGCTATATTCTGGATCTAACATTATATAATATGCACCTAGTTTTGTGCTAAACCATTTTCCTAAAGCATCTTCTTTTTTTTCTGCTAAAGCTTTTTCCGAAATTTTGCTGTAATCGTCTTTTAGGTTTTCTCTGTGTGGCTCGGTTTTTGTTTTTAGGTATATTATTCTTACACCTCTTTTGCCCTGCGCATCTGTAAACTCTAAAGGTTGAGAGTAACCACCTGGTTTTAGAGTGTTTAATATTGGTAATACATCTTTATCTAATTGGTCTATTGTAAGAAAAGTGCCACCACTTGGGCTTTGCATCATACCTGCAGTAAACTTGCTGTTTTCGTCATTGCTATATTTAGCAATGGCTCCCCCAAAATCTATTGTACCTGCTATTAGTTTAGCTCTGGCAGTATCTAATTTTTCAAAGCCATCTTTTAGTTCAAATGCTGTTACTTGTGGTATTTTTATTATATGTCTTACTACTGCATCGTTACCATTTCGGCTTACAAGTTGTATTATATGGTAACCAAATTTACTTTTAAATGGGTTAGATATTTGGCCTTCTTTTAGCGTAAAGGCTTTTGCCATAAATGTAGGATCTATATCTCTTTGTTCTCTATTTATTTCCATTTGCCCAAAACGTTCTTTGGCACCTGGCTCATCGGAGTATAAAGCTGCACCTCTTTTAAAATCTAGTTTACCTGTTTCTATAGATACTTTGTACCCTGCAAGTTGTTCTTTACAATAATCTTCGGCATCTCTGCTGGCTCTTGGGTAGTTTATAAGTTGTCCTATTTCTACCTCCGATTCGTAAAGTGGTAAACTATCGGTTGGTATTTTTGAAAAATATTTTTTTACTTCAAATGGGGTTATGCGTATATCTCCTACAATTTTATTTCGCATTGCTGCTGCTAATTTTTGGTCTTTTATAGGGTCACGCATATCTTCTTTTAATTGATATACTGTTTTGCCTGCTATTTTTTCTAATTCCTCTTTTCCTCCAAATTGGTTTAAGTATTGTCGTATTCTATTATCTACATCGCTTTCTACATCTTCGTCGGTTACTGGTAAAGAATCTTTTTCGGCTTGCAGTACTAATGTTTTTGTGCCCATTAATTCTTGCATTATAAAGCATTTGCCATTTTCTGGCACTTCGCCACCTTGGCGCTTAATGTCGAGCAATCTATCTTCAACATCGCTTTTTAAAATTAGTTTATTGCCTATTACGCCTATTATTTTATCGGCGGTTACTTTATTGGGTTGTGCAAATGATATTATGCATATTGCTACAAAGCTTGATAGTAGTAAAAGTTTTTTCTTCATTAGTTTATTTTTAGTTTTGCACACTACAACAACGGCTGCAATATTTACAAAGAGTTTTTTAATGCTTTTTTAATTATATAGTGTGTAAAGTTTACATTTTTTAAATATGGGTTGTATATTTTTCAAAGTTAAGTGTACAAACAATTGTACGGTTTCTTTGATTATTATTTAACAAAAAATTGCAGCAAAGAAAATATGCTGCAATTTTTTAGTTCTAATATTTTGTATTACAAAAAAAGTTACCCCTTAAAGATTTATTTTTTTTTGTAATGTAAAACTTAGCTATAATAAAAGCTAAATAGTAGTACAATTTTTGAACGGAGCGTCGCCACCGAAGTTTAATCAGGGAACTAATGCTGGTAATCAAAAAATATTATTCTTTTAATTACAATGTTCTTTTTACTTCTACTTCTTCAAATGCTTCTACAATATCGCCCATTTTTATATCGTTGTAGTTTTTTATAACTAAACCACACTCCATACCATTGGTTACTTCTTTAGCATCGTCTCTATAACGTTTTAGGCTACTAAGCTCACCAGTGTGTATTACTATACCTTCTCTTACTAATCGTATGCGATTGTTACGAGCCATTTTACCATCTAACACCATACAACCTGCCACTGTGGCTTTATCAAAACGGTATGTTTCTTTAATTTCTACATTACCTAGTATTTTTTCTTCTACTGTAGGTTCAAGCATACCTTCCATGGCACTCTTAATTTCTTCTATAGCGTTGTAAATAATAGAGTACATTTTTATTTCTATTGCTTCGTTTTCGGCCAAACGAGCTGCCTGAATACTTGGGCGTACATTAAATCCAATAATAATAGCATCAGAACCTGCGGCCAAGTTTACATCATTTTCGGTAATGGCACCTACTGCTTTATGTATTACTTTTACTACAATTTCTTCGGTACTTAGTTTTTGTAAAGAATCGCTCAATGCTTCTACAGATCCATCCACATCTCCTTTTAAAATTACGTTCAACTCTTTAAAGTTGCCTAATGCCAAACGGCGCCCTATTTCTTCTAATGTAATATGTTTTCTTGCACGCATACCTTGCTCACGTAATATTTGCCCACGCTTGTAAGCATTTTCTCTTGCATCGCTTTCGTTAGCAAATACTTTAAAGGTTTCGCCTGCTTGCGGGGCGCCATTTAAGCCTAATATTAATACTGGTGTAGATGGTGGTGCAGCATTGGAACGCTGGTTACGCTCATTATACATTGCTTTTACTTTACCAAAAAACTGACCAGATACAATCATATCCCCTTGCTTTAAAGTGCCATTTTGTACAAGTATGGTTGCTACATATCCACGCCCTTTATCTAATGATGCTTCTATCACTGTACCGCTTGCTCCTTTATCTGGATTGGCTTTAAGTTCTAAAATATCGGTTTCTAACAATATTTTCTCTAAAAGTAAATCTATATTTTCACCTTTTTTGGCACTTATTTCTTGGCTTTGAAATTTACCTCCCCAACTTTCTACTAATATATTCATAGAAGAAAGTTGTTGTTTTATTCTTTCTGGGTCGGCACCGTCTTTATCTACTTTATTTATTGCAAATATCATGGGCACATTAGCTGCTTGAGCATGAGATATTGCTTCTTTTGTTTGTGGCATTACAGCATCGTCGGCAGCTACTACTATTACCGCTATATCGGTTACTTTTGCACCACGGGCACGCATGGCAGTAAATGCCTCATGCCCTGGAGTATCTAAAAAAGTAATGGCTCTGCCACTTGGTAAAGTAACTTCGTAGGCACCAATATGTTGGGTAATTCCGCCAGCTTCGCCTGCTATTACATTGGTGTTTCTTATATAATCTAGCAATGATGTTTTACCATGATCCACATGTCCCATTATGGTTACAATTGGAGCTCTATCTTTTAGTAAAGCTGGGTCGTCTATTTCTTCTTCCAAAGCCAACTCTGCTGCATCGTCTACTCCTATAAATTCTACTTCGTAATCAAATTCGCTTGCTACCAATTCTATTACATCGGCTTCTAAACGTTGGTTTATGGATACCATTATACCAAGGTTCATACACTTTCCTATTATATCAGCAAAGCTTACATCCATTAAACCTGCAAGCTCACTTACCGAAATAAATTCGGTAACTTGAAGTTTGTTTCCTTCTTCGGGTCTATTACTTTGAGCTTCGTTAAATAAATCTCTTTTTTCTTTTCTATATTTAGCTTTTGAGCTTTTTCCACGACCACCAGCGCCAGCAAGTTTTGCTTGTGTTTGTTTTAGTTTTTCAGCTATTTCTTTAGCATCTATTATTTTATCCTCTCTACGTGGCGCTGCACCTCCTTGGCCTGGTCGTTGAAAACGATTGCCGCCACTTCCCTGCTGTGGTACTCTATTTCCACCACCTTGTTGTGGTCCTCTATTTTGGCCTCCAGCACCTCTATTAGCGCCCCCATCTCCAATTATTGGCCTTGGAAAACTTGGGGCAGGTGTATTAGGTGCGCCTGGTTTCTTTTGCATTGGAATCCGTTTCCGCTTATTGGCATCGTCTCTTTTTGGCCTTGTATCGTTTTCTACTGGTAATTCAATTTTTCCAAGAATTTTTGGCCCAGTAAGTTTTTCCGATTGTATATTTTCAATCACAGGGATTACTTCTTTAGGCTCTTCTTTTTTTGGTTCTACCTTTTGGGGTTCTTCAATTTTGGTAGCTATCGAAATGGTTTCTTTTATTTCGGCACTTGTTCTTTTAGGTGCTACTTCTTCTTTTTTAGGTTCTTCCTTTTTAGGTGCACCTTTTTTAGGCCTTGTAGATGAATCTATGCTTGATAAATCTATTTTGTCTAAAATTTTTGGTCCTTCTAATTCGGGAGCTTCTATTTTAGTAATTACTTCTTTTACAGGCAATGGAGCTACGGCTTTTGGAGCTGGCGGTTTTACCTTTTTTTCTGCTTTTACTATCACAGGTTCTTCAATTACTGGCTGCTCAACAACAGTAAGTTTTACTACAGGTATTTCCACAGCAAGTATTTCTACTTTTTCTTCTACAACTGGTTTTGGCTCTTCTTTTACCTTTTCTTCTTTCTTTTTAAAAGATAAATCTTGTTCATCTTTTTTCTTTTTAGGATCTCCAGCTACAGATTTTATTAGTTCAACTTTATCGGCCTTTTCTTTTGCAGTTTTGTCGCCTTGGTACTCGTTTTGAAGTACTTGATACATTTCGCCAGACAGCTTAGAAGTTGGTTTTAGATCGTCGGTACCGCTTAATTTTTTTGACACAAGAAATTCTATAAGAGTATGTGCTCCTATGTTAAATTCTTTGGCGGCTGCCATCAACCTTGGTGTATTTAATTCTGACATTCGTAGTTTTTATAGTTTCAACTATTTATTGAAACCTATTTTTTAATTATTTCTTTAAATCATAAGCGTATGGTTTTATTCTTTTTCAAATTCATCGCTTAAAACTTTTTTCACATCGGCTATTGTTTCTTTTTCAAGATCTGTTCTTCTTTCTATTTCTTCGTTTGTAAGGTCTAAAACCGAACGTGCAGTATCGCAACCTACTTTTTTCAAAATTTCGATTACCCATGGTTCAATTTCATCTGAGAATTCTTCTAAATCAATATCAAAATCATCTTCATCGCCTTCGGCATCTCTAAATACATCAATATTGTAGCCAGTAAGCTCACAAGCCAATTTAATATTTACACCACGGCGACCAATTGCAAGCGATACTTGATCGGCTTTTAAAAATACTTTTGCATGCATGGTTTCATTATCCAATTCCATGCTGGTAATTTTTGCTGGTGTTAGTGAACGTTGTATAAGTAATTGTGTATTGGCTGTCCAATTTATTACATCTATATTTTCGTTTTTAAGCTCTCTTACAATTCCGTGTATTCTGCTACCTTTCATACCCACACAAGCTCCAACAGGGTCTATACGATCATCAAAACTTTCTACAGCTACTTTTGCTCTTTCTCCAGGGTCACGTACAATTTTTTTAACCACTATTAAGCCATCAAAAATTTCAGGAACTTCAATTTCTAATAATTTTTCTAAAAACATTGGGCTAGTACGAGACAAAATAATAATAGCTTGGCTATTTTTTAGCTCTACTTTTTTTACTACTGCTCTTACTGTGTCGCCTTTTTTAAAGTAATCTGCTGCTATTTGCTCAGATTTTGGCAACAACATTTCGTTTCCATCTTCGTCTAATACCAATACTTCTTTTTTCCATACTTGGTGTACTTCGCCACTTACTATTTCGCCTATACGCTCTTCGTATTTTTTAATAAGAATATTCTTTTTAAGATCGCCAATACGGGCTGCAAGTGTTTGCTTACCTGCTAGTATTGCTCTACGACCAAATTCTTTTTGAATATCTACTTCTTCGTACAATTCTTCGCCAACTGTATAATCAGGTTCTATAAGTATGGCGTCTTTTAATTCTATTTCGGAAAGTGTGCTGTACAAATCGTCGTTATCTACAATTGTACGACGGCGAAAAATTTCCAAATCACCTTTTTGGTCATTTACGATTACATCAAAATTTTCGTCGCTACCATATTTTTTACGAATCAATGTTTTAAAAACATCTTCCATTACTTTCATAAGCGTAGGCCTATCAATGTTTTCTGCTTCTTTAAACTCTTGGAATGAATCTATTAAATTAATACTTGCCATATTACTTGTCTTTTGTAATTATTGCCCTATTGGCTAGGGTTTTTATTTAAAATTTTATTTGTACTATTGTTTGTTTTATATCTAAAAATGGTATTATAAGTTTTGTAGTAAGCGCTTTTTTTCCTTTTCCTTCGGTGTATTCTATTGTTATTTCTATTTCGGTAGCATCTAACAACTTACCTTCTTTTATTGTATCATCGTTCAAAGTTATTTCTACAAATCTGCCAATGTTTTTTACATATTGCCTTATCATTTTTAATGGTTCATCTATACCTGGGCTTGATACTTCTAAAGAAAAATCGCCTTCGGGGTACATACCCATTTCTTCTAACTGCTTGTATAAAGCTCTATTTATTTTAATGCATTTTTCTATACCCAACCCACTATCTGCATCTAAATATATTTTGAAATTATTTATTGGTTTTACTTTCATTTCTACCAAAAAAATATCGTCGTATAACTTAGATAGTAATATTTGTTTTACCAGTTCTATGTTTTTTTCTGTACTCATAATTTGTTGATAAAAGAAGAAGGGAACCATTGGTTCCCTTCTTCACTGTTTCTTTATCTGATGCAAATATACATATCATTATTTTAATAGCCAAAATATTGATATTTTTACCTTTCGTAAAATTTAACATGAATATTTACGATGGTGCAATAACTTTGTATTTTAAGTAGGTTTGATTCTTTGAAGAATAAAAATAAATAAAATGTTTAAAATAATAGGTGAGTTAGTATTTGTGTACATTCTATATAAAGTAATTTTTGACTTTGTAATACCATTATATAACACAACCAAGCAAATGAAGGGTAAAATGACTGATTTTAATGCTAAAATGCAAGAACAGCAAAGGGCTCATGCTAATACTACTGCTGAGCCAAGCAAGAAATCTTCTACTGTATCTAAAGGAGATTATATTGATTATGAAGATGTGAAATAATTATGGTATTATCTTAATCTTCTCTTCGTTTTACCAATAAATACCAATCGTTTTCTAAGGGTAAAAATCCCATATCGTAACAAAAAAAGTATACATCGCCGAACGAATTCTGATAGAATTACTAATGCTCATTGGACTTTATTCTGCCCAAATTTTGCCAAACCCCCTGTTGTACGTTCACCCTTCTTCTCGGACTGCTGTATTTTGTTCTCTGTTCAACGAAGCAGAGAGTATCCATGCAGCGTTGGCACAAGGCAGGCTCTTTTGCAAGGTTAGCTTTTGTGTGTTGGCTTTGTGTACCTTGCAAATGTGCCTGACTTGGTGCGTTGGCTATGTTCAGAATGTCTAGTATTTGGAATAAATATAGTGGTATTATTCGTCATACGTTGCTAAACTAGCCCTTAAATTTTTTATGGATTGTTTCCACCTTTCTAGGTCAGGATTATTGGGGTCATAACATTCGTCTATTAATTCTTGAAGTCTCTTAATTTCTGCTATTATTAATTTTTTTTCTGAAGCTGACATAGATTTAATTTTACTATTGTTTAATAAATTTTGTTCTAACTGTTTTACCATTTGTTTCAAAAACTGCTATGTAAACTGAATTTGAAAGAGTGGAAAGATTTACTTTTACTAGATTTGTATTCGGAAGTGACTGGCTTAATATACGTTTACCCGTCTCATCAAAAATAGTTACAGATTTTATGGTTATATCTGTCGTTCTACTCTGGGCAAATAAAAGTTCATTTGCTGGGTTAGGGTATATTTTTATATCATCTTCATTATTGTTTGTAAAAGGAAGTATTGCTACAGCAGTACTATATTTAGTGCAAGTTTTAAATGTTTCTTTTACTGTGTAATTGCCAAATATTGAAGCATCAAATGTGGCATTCGTTGCACCTGCAATTATTTGTCCATCTTTATACCATTGCCATGCTGCTCCAATTCTTTGTGGGGTTACTGTAATCGTAAAGCCATTTTTTGTTATCGTTGGGTTTACCTGCACAACTTCAATTTTCACTTTGTTACTTTCAATATTATTTGATGTAAGGCAATTTTCATTACTTGTAATTATACAAGATACTTCATCATTATTTGAAGGAGTTGCTAAGTTAAAAGTTGCAGAATTTGAGCCAACATTTAAACCATTTTTCTTCCATTGATAAACTGGAGCTGAGCCACCATTTGTTGATGTAGCTATAAAAGTAATTAATTGTCCTTCGCATAAAATATTATCAACATCATTACTTATAATCGTAATTGTGGGTGTTAGTAATGGTCTAACAGTAATAGAAATATTATTACTGTTTGTTATATATGTTGAATAGCAATCTAATGCTGGTGCAGTAATTGTACAGCTTACCACATCATTATTGTTTAGGCTGCTACTTGTAAATGTATCATTATTTGTAGCTGTATTTATATTATTAACTTTCCATTGATAAATAGGGTTTATTATATTGGTTAAAGCAGTAAAAGTTATATTAGAATTTTGGCAAATTGTAGTTGCTATAGTTGCTATACTTGCTGCTGGAGTAATTATTGGTCTTACAGTTATATTAATACTATTGCTGTTAGCAGTTGTTGAGGTTACACAAATTAATGAGCTTGTAAGTACACAAGAAATAATATCACTATTCACCAATGTTGTTGTGGAGTAAGTAATGCCATTGCCAACATTTATGCCATTTCTTTTCCATTGATAAGTTGGTGTTGCACCACTGTTTGTTGAAGTAGCTGTAAAGATTACATTTTCGCCAACACATGGATTTGTTCTGCTTGCTGTTATACTAATTGACGGTGTTACTGGAACTACAACACTTATTGTGATGGTATTTGCTGCTGTTGCTGTTGTACTAAAACAACCTGATGTTGCTGAAACAAAACAAGTTATTTGGTCGTTATTTAATAGTGTGTTATCTGTAAAAGTATTAGTGTTCGTTCCTACATTAACACCGTTCTTTTTCCATTGATAATTGGCTATAGACGCATTTGTGGTAGCGGTAAATGTTACAGAAGTACCTGGGCAAATATTATTTGCAGAAGCTGTAATTGTAGATACTGGTGCAACAGGAGTATTTACAACCATATTTATTGTATTACTTGTATTTGTTGGAGTACCAAAACAGCCACTTGTTGCGGTTACAACACAGTTAATTAAATTACCATTTAGCAAACCATTGTCAACATAGGTTGGGCTATTGCCACCTACATTTACTCCATTTTTTTTCCATTGATAATTGGCAGTTGGTGCATTTGTAGTAGCTGTAAAAGTTACGGGTGTACCAAAGCATATATTATTTGTTGATGTCAAAATAGTTGCAGTGGGTGGTAAAGTCGGCAATGAAAGTACAAAATCAGATTCTGCGTAGGAAAATCTCACTTTATCTACAAGTCCTGTAATGCCTTCCCATCTTGTATTTGAAGGATACCAAATTTCACCTAATTGTACTCTGGCGCTATCTAGGCCTGTGATTTGCACTGTATTACTAGCTCTTATTATACCATTTACAGCAATTTTATAACCTTGTGTACCATACGAAATAGAAACTACATGCCATTCGTTAAATCTAAATGGTGTACCCAATGCTTGTAGATTTGAATAATTACCACCAACTGTTCCTAAAAAATTAATAGTTCCACCTGATGTTACTTCAAGTTTTCTAATTACTTGTCCTCCTAAAAAACCACTACCTATTTGAAATAAAGTACCACTATTTGGACTAATTCCAAAACTACCGTATCCTCCTGTAATTCTACAAAGAAATTCTATTGTTCCCTTTTTGGGTATCCATAAATCAAAAGGATATTCAATACTCGGATTTAACTGTGGGTTTGAAGTACTGTTTATTTTAAATTCTGAGGCTCTGTCACATAAACTGTTTTGAAAAGTAATGGCTTGCCCTATTCCGTTCGTTGCATCATTCATGTTATCAACCCAAGCATTAAATACAGGAATTTGTAAGCACTTTTGATTAGAACCATTTACATTGGTAACAGTTAAACAAACATTGTAAATACCGTTAGTAGCGTATGTATGTGTTGGATTAGCAGAAGTAGAAGTTGAGCCATCTCCGAAATTCCAACTATAACTTGCAGCACAAGTGCTTGAATTTGAAAAATTGACGGCTAAACCTACTTTTGTAAAATTAAAATTAGAAATTGGAGGATTAAGGGCTATTGTTATAGCATTACTTACAATATTATTAGATGTAACACAACTAATGGATGAAGTTAAAACACAAGTAACAATGTCATTATGGTTCAAAGTAGTTGTAGAATAAGAACTCACATTAGTACTAACGTTTATACCATTAACCTTCCATTGATAAATTGGCGAAGTACCGCCACTTGTTATTGCTGCATTAAAAGTAGCATTTGTACCACCGCAAAAAATAGTACTATTGGCTGTTATTGAAATTGTTGGAGTTGGGGGAATACCACCTATAGACTGTTTAACAATAATTAAAGGAACTCCTGTATTTGTATTAGGGCAAATAGGAGTTACCCTAACTTGAAAATACTCTGTAACCCCGCAGTTTGAATTATGTGTTATTGAAGTTGAGTTGATTGGAGAGTTGAATGTGCCAACTAACGAAAAAGGTCCTGAAGTCGATTGACGATATTCTACTTTTACTGGGTTTGTATTTGCATTCCAACTTACAATAAGTTGCGAA
This sequence comes from Ferruginibacter sp., assembly GCA_013141435.1. Taxonomy (GTDB): domain Bacteria; phylum Bacteroidota; class Bacteroidia; order Chitinophagales; family Chitinophagaceae; genus Ferruginibacter. Next base: position 21,038 of record JABFQZ010000018.1, on the reverse strand, counting down.
CCATTATCAGCAACGGCTACATTTTCAGCCTGTAATTTTTCACAAGGAATATAACTACAAGGAGTAATACAAGTGCCGCCTGTCCCTGCTATTCTATTATTAACAGTTGTAATCGATTCTGGAGCCCATGTAGTAGCATTATTAACTGAGGGGTTCATAATAAATCCAGTTGTGTGTGCACACCCAAAATTATGTCCAATTTCATGTGAAATTAAACAACGCATTGTATTTACGCCAACCCCAAATTCCCGGATTGCATTAGTATTATAGCCATTGGCTTGACAAGTTGTATTTAGCCAAGCTAACCCAACAGTTCCCGACCAGGATCCAGAATTGAACCAGTATGAAGCATCGTCAAACGGTTTGGTAAAACCTGTAGTAGCCCATCCCGTAAACGAACTTAGGTTTGTATTTATGTCATGTGTGAACAACCATGGATTAACTTGTGGGCTTGTAAAAATTACAATTTCTGAAATTTTATAAAATAAGTCGTCTGTAAAAACACCCACATAATTACCCTCTACCATATTCATTATAGAAAGAATATAATTTGAAGTTTGGTTAATACTACTTCCGTGATTCTGAAAACTTGAATAATCGACAGCAATGGCATAATCAATTACTCTACAAATACCATTCAATACTTGATTAGAATTACTCGATAAATTATTTACATTTTTAGCATTACTTACTGTTTCTGTTCCACATTTTACATCCACCTTTATTTCATCTTTTTCATTATAAATAATTACAAAATCTTTTTCTGTATCTTTTATGAAATTTCTTGCTTGTTCAATAATATATTTTTCTTTGCCAATAGTAAAACTTCCTAAAATAAAATCTTTTGCTAATGAAATTCGGCATTCATTTTCTGCACCCTTTTTTGTGTTTAAATGTACTAGCGAAGCATCTTTTGAAAAGTGTTTACCATTTGCTGTTATCACAAAATCGGATTTGATTAAATTATTATTATGTTCTACGGTAAATGAGATAATACTATCTCCAAATTTTAATTTTAATTCATTGCTTTTATTAGCAACGCTGGTATTTGATATTAACTTCCATAAATCGAACTTGTGAAACTTAGTAGTAAGTTTCACATCGGTAAAAGTTGTTTTTTCAAATTGAAGAGTTGTTACTTCATTTTGACTGTAGGCACAGATTGAAAAGGAAATTACAAAAAAGAAAGAGAGTAAATATTTATTCATAACAGTTATTTTAATAACTGCAAGTAATAAATATTTACATGGATTATTTGTGAGTTGTATCTATACAGTTATATAATGTATCTATTTGTAATTTTTATAAAAAAATATAGTACTATAAATGTTTTACTATCAAATATTCATGGTATAATAGCCTCCTTTTTTGATTACCAATTCTACGATATTTATTGGGCTGTCATACGTTTCTTGATATGAAACTGTTATTTTACCTGGTAACTGATTTTTATAAATTTTAAATTAGCAAAATTCAATTTTATATTCTCAAAACATTAAAACATCAAAATTTGATATTTTACTTTGTAATTAACTAAACACATTTGTTACCTATCTTCCAAATCTATTCTGCTCTTACAATCTTTACTTATCATTACACTTATCAATTTGCCTTTGGGAGTTAAAATTACTGGCTTATTACAATAACTCAAATAAATTTTGTATTGTTTGTTAGATTGTGCAGAGTAATAATATGTGCATTCTCCCTCATTAGAAAAAGATTTGCTTTCAATAGCATTATTGTTAGCATCTAATAAATTGATAACACATGCTTTGTTTGGATTATTAAAATGAACATACACACCTGTGTTTTCTCCTATTTTTGTACCTGTTAATTTTTCAGCCAATTTTTTAGAAAAAATATCCATTTTATCCTTACTGCTTTTACTGGTTTCTATATTAGATTTACCACTCAAAAAAAGCTCTATCAATTTTTTTTGCCATTGTAATTTATCTAAAGGAAATTCAGTAGATACATTTTCTACACTTAATGTAACAGGCTCTTTTGTATCAATATTTACATTGCTACCCATACTCATTAGAACACTATTACCAACATTAAAACCATCCGATACATTTCTAAATAAACTTATAAAAGGAACGGTTTGTCCTGCAGCAATTTCTACATAAAATGGTTCAACAATTTTTTTTGAATCTGTACTTGTTAAAATAGAAATGTTAGTTGTTACTAAAAGATTAAATTCAATATTCAATTTTAGTTTTAGGTTTTTACTTGTAGTATTTTTTACTAATCCTACCGAAAAAATATTAAACTTATTTCCACCAGAAAAATATTGTCTGTTTTGCTCAGCAAAATCATCGAGCCAACCTCTATCTCCATCAGCTACCCAGTACTCTGGCTTATCGGTAAATATTATTCTTGTTTGCAAATATTTTCCAATAATTTGATCTGCAAATTTGTTTAGTTTTTCTTGTGCAAAATATTTGGATAAATGTTTGATTTCTTCGGCAGTATTATAAACAGATTGCTCATTATCAAAATTTGCATACGAAATATGAGGCGCACCAGCTATTACTCCACTATTTATATTTTTTATAAACTCTTCTACTGTATTAGAAAAACCAACATATCTTATGGCAGCTTTTTTACCTATGTCTTCACTTTTAAATGTATTAGCCACCCATACCAACTCATCAATATATAACTTATCTAACTCATTTTCTATAATATAATTTTTAGATGTGCATTTGAATCCAGTACAGTTCTGTACAAAATATTTTAAATCGGAATAATTATTTACCAAATTACAAACCTTCACAAAAATTTTATTAGAATAATTAGTAAATAAAATTGTGAACCTTTTTGCATCTGAAATATTACTTACTTCTATTAAATATAGATTTGCTAATTTTTGCGAAAATGAAACTGTACAATTTAAGTTTTTAATGGCAAAATTAGTTTCTTCCAAAATAGCTTTGTTCAGTATAGCATTTTTTCCTACAAGCAAATTAAATATTACTTCGTTGTTATTATCAATAGCTGCAACAATAGGTAATAAATTATTAGAAGCTCTCATATTTACATCAGCACTATTTTGCAACAATAACTCTACTATTGCAATATCATTATTTTCAATAGCACTTATTATTAATGGAGTGCCGTATTCGTTGGGAGTATTTACATAACACCCTGCATTTAAAAAGAAAGAAACAATTTTTTTACTTCGCAATATTTCTTCAGTTTTAGTAATATAATCTGAAAATATGCTAATCCTATTTTTTGAAATTTGCTCGAAATTTGTCTTATTTTTTAAAAACAATTCGTACAATGAAATTGATTTTTCTACATTGTTTATTGCATAAGAATTTATAAGATATAGTGGTGGTATTTTAAAGCCTGTTGCAAAAGCATCTGCACCATTTGCCAAAAGAATATCAATGAATTCTATTGATAAATTGTTATTAAAGTATTTATCTATAGCGTCTATTAAAATTGGAGCTTCTATTTTTTGACTTGGCTCAAATGGTGGCTCATAGGTAAATGTAGCCACTGAATTGCTTAACGAAGGTTCCTTAATTACTTTTTCTTTAAATGATAACAGTTTTTCGTTACTTAAATACTCATCTAAATTTATGCCTTTTACTTTTTTATAAGAGGCAACAGTTTTTTTATCTTCTTCAAATGATAATAATTTATTTTGAGCAAAAATTATTCTCATACAAAACAAAATACAAAAAATTAAAAATATTATCTTTTTCATTAAAAATTGATACTTTTCTTTAACCATTTTGCCTTTTCCTTTTCATCAATCGGAAGTAATTTTTCATTTTCAACTTTGTACTTTACTTCACCATTAGTAGCTACTGCAGTTATTTTTGCTTTTAGCAATTCTGCTATTTTTTTAAACTCCATTTTTATTACATCATAAGCATTTGCATCCCACCATTTTTCGTTAACCGTGAGAAAATTACTCTGAAAATTTGCTTCGCTCTTTTGACCAATTTTATCAAAGCTTTTTTGAATACCAGTAGATGAATTTCTTCTAGCCAAGCTTTCTTGTTCTGGCATCAAATAACCTCCTCTATTTTGATTAATAAGTTTTTGAATTCCTTCGTAATATTCTGTTGAACTTAAATCGTTTCTGTTGTATACACTATCATAATTTTTTTCATCTAACTCTCGTAATTTTATTTTAATTTTAAAATCTTTTGAATCGTTATATATTTCAAACAAATTAAAATTTTGCATACTAAAATCGCTAAATGCTACTTTTACTTCATTTTCTACAATAGTAATCTGTATTTTATAATTTAATATTATTGACGGAAATGGAATACCCATTAATCCTGGTGTTTTGTATGGCATTACCCTTACCATGCCATGCAATTCGTTTCTTTTAAGCTGAGCTTTTATTGAATCCTTTGCTACTTGCCCTAAGTATTTGCAAGATAATACACCAGCACTAATGTAATTTTGCAAAGCTTTTTGAATTTCTTTCTCTTTTAATGGAGTAGTGTATAACGCAGCTTCTACTCTAGTTTTTTCTATAAATTTAATATTTTTTTGTGCAAAACTGTGCAAAATAAAAATAAATAACAGTAAAATTGTATTAGCAATTTTTCTCAAGATTTTAAGTTTTTTAATTTTCATTTTCATTTTCATTACAAATATTTTTAAATTTCTATATGCCGTTTTGCATATATATATTTTACACCTCTAAAAGAGTGCCTCCTTTCTTTAATTAGTTGTGCTAATTATTCTTCACAAAATAATTAACAACTATTTATTAAAATTTAAGTATGTTACTATTTGGTAAAATAGTGTATCTATTTGTACCTTAATCTAAAAACAACACTTGGCTTGGGAGTGATTTTTTGTAAGTTCTACCAACTTCCAATTCATTTTTTGTGGTTAGGATAATTTTACTTTTTGTATAATCGTACTTGCAAATAAAATTAATATTTACAGCATGGCTCTGGTGAATACGAATTAATTTTACTGAATTGAATTGTAAAACTGTAAAGTCAAGTGGTTTACGAACTAAATATTTTTTAAGACTTTTGGTAGTATGTATTTCGCAGTAAGGTTTATTTACAGTTATATGCGTAATATCTTCTGCGGTAAGTTTTTCCCAAACGCCTTTGCTTTTTACAAAAAATTGATTGCGAATAAATGCACTTGGTTCATCTTCATTAATTAAAAGTCCACCTGCTTTTGAGTAATTGCTCATGGCTGCTTCTACAAAATGCCAAAGCTGATTTGGTAAAAAAGTGCCTTTAGGTAAATAGTTTGCAGGAAGTGTATTGGTAGCTTTTTTAAAATATTTATTAGATGAGCCAAAATTATCTGTAAGAAAAATAAAAGGTACTCGGCATGTTTTATTGATGTGTTCGGCAACATAAATACCATCTTTTTCTCCTTCTAATTCAAGGTCAATAAAAACAAGGTTTGGTTCTTTACTTTCAAACAATTCAATAGCTTTTTCTGCAGATGCAGCTATGCCTACAACCTCACAATTATATTTTTGAACACCTTTGGCTAAGTCTTTCGCAAAAATTAAATTATCATCTACAATGAGTATTTTAAGCATAATGCGTAAATTAAAACATGAATTTTAAATCAACATAATTATGTACCCATTTGTAGTTAATAAGTACCTATCTGACTTTAAGGCTAATGTCAAAACAAGTCCCGTTGTTATTGTATGCTTTAATTGTGCCATGATGTTGTGTAACCAAATCGTTTACAAATTCCAACCCAAATGATTTTCTTTCTTGAAGTAAATTAAAGCCCTCTGGTAAACCATTTCCATTATCAGCTATGTGCAAATTAATATTTTGGGCATCGTCATAATTGACTTTTATTGCAATTAAAGGATTTTCATTATTTTTAAAAGCATATTTAATTGCGTTTGTAGTTAATTCATTTACAATTAGCCCAATATCTTTTAATAGATTGCTTTTTAATTTTATGTTGGGAGTGTCTAATTTTATTTTTACTAATTTGCCACTTCCTATTTCTTTAGCAGACGAAAGTTGCGTAAGATATTCTTTTATATCGGCTTTATTATTTTCTCCGCTTTCATATAACAATTTGTTAAGGAGGTTCAATGTATAAAGCCTTTCTTGATTAGCTAAAGAATTTTCTTTTAGCCCTTCAGTTTCCGATTGCCTATTAAAAATGCTAATTAACTGTTGAATATTATTTCTATTATTGTGTAGAATTTCTTGTTTTTGAACTTCAATTTGTTTCTTTTGCCCTCTAATTCTTTTGTACAACAAACCTAAAATAAAAGCTACTAATGCAGCAATAACTGAACCTGTAATAAGCCAAAAGTTTTTTTGTTTTTGTGTTTTTATTTCAACGTTTTGCTTAGTAATAGTTGCTTCTTTTAAAGATGCTTCATATTTCTGCTCTGCATTTTTTTCGGCTTCAATTATTTTTTCGCTTCTTAATGAATCTTCAATATCGTACGACTTACTTAAATAATTATACGCATTATTATATGCGCCTTTTTTACTTTCGAGCTTTGCTAAATCGTAGTATAAGCCAGATAGTTCATTGGGCATTTCATTTTCTATGTATAGTGTTTCTGTTTTCAAAAAGAATATTTTGGCCAATGTATAGTTATTTTGTTTGGCATAGGTTTCAGCTTTCCCATAAAAACAATCGGCAAGTAAAACATCTTCGCCCGCTTCGGTGTAATTAGAAATAGCTTTATCATAATATACAAGTGCTTGCCCTAAATTTTTTTTAGCTAAAAATAATCTTGCCCAACTTTTATTAACATATGCTTGTTTAGTTGGGTTATTAATATGCTGCAATAGTGGTTCGCATTTTTTTAAATAGTAAGCTGCACTATCATATTTTTTATATTCAATATACTCGTTTGCAAGGTTAGAAAACTGCATCTCTGCATTTACAATATTATTTAATTTTTCAAACTTTTCGGCTGACAGCTTTGTATATGTAATGGCTTTGTCTAGCTCCAACTTATTTGTGTATAAACTACCTAAGCTCCCATTAATGGAAGCTTCCATATCTAAATTGCTATTGTTGTTCTGCTTTTTTGCCTCAAATAAATTTTCGGTTGCTTTATCGTACTGCCCCAATCTGCTATAGGCGTCACCTTTATATTTTAATGCTTTACAAATTAGCAATTGTATGGCTTCATTTAATTTTATGGTTTCTAATATTTTAATAGCATTTGTGGTTAATTCAATTGTAGTATCGTTTTCGCCTTTTAAAATATACACAAACGATAAGTTTATTAGTATTTGTGCTTGTTGTTGCTTATTTCCACATTTCTTAGCATTTTCTATAGCTTCTTTATAGGAAAAAATTGCAGAGTCTATTTTGCTATTTGTAATTAAATAGCCTCCAATGGCGTTTAGTGAATATGATTTTTCGCAATCTGTTTTCGCCAATTGATTTGCATAATTAGCATAAAATTTAAACGAATCTTTATTGTTTTTTGAATATTCTAATCCAATAGCAGACAAGGTTTCTACATTTTTGGGATTTGATTTTAAAATTAATTTTAAGCTGTCAATTTTTTGAGGTTGAGCAAAAAGATATAACGGAGAAATCAATGCGATTAAAATAAGTTGTCTCATTAGCAAGTAGTTTTAAAGCAAGATAAAATATTTTGATTAATGTATAATGGATTAATGTTTTTGGTGTGTTGGGTGGGCATGGGTGCGTTGGGTCAAAATTAAATGTGCTGCAAATTGTGTTTCGGCTTTTGTGTGTTGGCTTTACAGCTCTTTTAATTTTGCGAAGGGTAGGCAGTCTTTGTGCATATTGTCAGAAAATTTTGAATTGTGTAGCTTTTCCGATAGGGTGACGTACAACAATTGTATTATCTTAATCTTCTCTTCGTTTTACCAATAAATACCAATCGTTTTCTAAGGGTAAAAATCCCATATCGTAACAAAAGAAGTATACATCGCCTTTTTTGTTGGTATAACTGTGTGTGCCATATTTGAATTGAAACCCTTTTGCTAATAGCTTTTCGCCACTTGCTTTTGCTGTATCTTGCCCTGAAGGTATTAGGCTTTCTAATATACGTCGGTTTTTGCTTAAGGCATTATTTACATTGCGAATAAAATTATTTGCAGGGCTTTTTAGTTCATTATTATAAGCAACACGGCAGTAATCATCACAAAATTTTTTATCTGAACGACCTCTTACAATTTTGCTGCAAGCAAGACAATTTTTACTTTCATTTTTTTGTAACATAATACTGTATTAGCTTTTGTAAAAATAAAATATACATTATTTACTAAGTATAACCGTTTACATACGGCTATAAAGGTAAGTAAAAGTTTAAAATACAGGTATTGTTTTTTTGTAGCTACATCTTTGCATTGTCTAACCAAAAACAATGGTTTACTGAAATAAATAAATTTTTAAACCGCATTACCCATACTCAAAATTGTAGTTGGGTAATGCACAAAACGAAAGATTATGTACGCATTAAAAAACAAAGTTCAATTAATTGGTAATTTGGGTAACGCACCAGAAGTAAGAAACACTGAAAGTGGTAAAAAACTTGTACGATTTTCGGTAGCTACAAACGAACAATATAAAAATGCTAGTGGCGAAAAAGTAACTGAAACACAGTGGCACAACTTAATTGCCTGGGGAAAAATTGCTGACATTGCCGAAAAATTTTTGGTAAAAGGTGCTGAAGTAGCAATAGAAGGAAAATTGGTAAACAGAAACTATATGGATAAAGAGGGCAATAAAAAATATATAACCGAAATACAAGTAAACGAATTATTGATGCTTGGAAGGGCTACTGGAAGTATGGTGGCGTAATAAATGTGTGATGAGGTGTGCAATATGTACCCTCATCGCATTGTTGGTTTTTGTAATTTATGTACTAGTGGTTGCTGCTTGTTTAGTACTCACAAGTTTAAATTGAGGTTACTAATGAGGAAGTACTTTGTAGTTTTGAGAAATTCAAATGCTTATCATTTTTTAATTTTTAAAATTGTACTCAATGGCTGGATATGCTTTAATATATAATGATTGAAAACCTGATGTGGAAACTAGCCTTGATAGGAGTGAAAATCTTTTTTTGAGGAATAAAGAAAAGAATGTAACATATAGCAAGATAACAAATGCAAATTAAAATAAAAATGTTGATGCTCCTAAAAAATGGAATCGGTATTTTTACAATTCAATTTTTTTATTTATTGTACATAAATAAAAAATCTACAATATTATAATTATTTATGGCAGATGTGAACCCTACTATTGAACGCAACGAAGTATTTGAATTGGCATACCGCTTTGTAACAGAAACCGGCGAAAATATTTTTTTGACGGGCAAGGCTGGTACAGGTAAAACAACTTTTTTGAAGTATTTAAAAGAGCATTGTACCAAGAATATGATTGTGGCAGCACCTACTGGTGTAGCGGCTATAAATGCTGGAGGCGTTACGTTGCACAGTTTGTTTCAATTACCATTTTACCCATTTTTGCCTACAGCAAATAATAGAGAAGAGTTGCTAAAAAAAATGAAATATAATAAGCAACGCTTACAATTGCTACGCAAAATGGAAGTGCTGGTAATTGATGAAATAAGTATGGTGCGCTGCGATGTTATGGACGCTATAGATACGCTTTTGAAAAGTGTACGTAAAAATTTTAATACGCCATTTGGCGGTGTACAATTGTTGTGTATTGGCGATTTACATCAGTTGCCTCCTGTAGCGCAAAATCATGAATGGAATATTTTGCAAGAGTATTATGCATCGCCATTTTTCTTTGATAGTATAGCTATAAAAGAACAACAGCCAGTGCTTATAGAGTTAAATAAAATATACAGACAAAAGGAACAATCGTTTGTAGATTTATTAAACAGTGTACGAACGAATAGTATGACAGCCGAGGATTTTGACATGCTGAATGATAGATATATTGCGGCTTTTAGACCAACGTACGATGAAAAATATATAACTTTAACTAGCCACAATAACCAAGCAAATATTATAAACAATAGCGAAATAGAAAAGCTATTAACCACTCCTTTTATATATAGAGCCGAAATTGAAAATGATTTTCCGGAAAGTATGTACCCAGTAGATGCATCGCTGTTATTGAAAAAAGATGCACAAGTAATGTTTTTGAAAAACGACCTTATAGAAAAAAAATATTTTAACGGTAAAATAGGTGTTGTAAAATATTTGGATCATGAAAAAATTGTAGTAGAAAGTGATGGTGTAGAAATTGAGGTAAAGCAAGATAGCTGGGAAAACAGTAAATATACATTGAATAGAACCGATGGCAAATTGGAACAAGAAGTAGTTGGTAGTTTTACTCAGTTTCCATTGCGATTGGCTTGGGCTATAACAATACACAAAAGCCAAGGCCTAACTTTTGATAAAGTAATGATAGATGCTGCTAGTGCTTTTAGTAGTGGGCAAGTGTATGTAGCGCTTAGCCGTTGTACAAGTTTGGCTGGCATTGTGTTATTAAATAAAATTCCACAACATGCTATTAAAGATAATGAGCAAGTTAATAAAGGGCAACAAAACCTTACTCACAAAGGCTCGCTTGCCGAAAGGTTTGAAGGAGCTAGGCAAGTATATACACAACAATTGTTAGAAGAAACTTTTGCATTTTATGAAATTGATGAGGCTATGGCTCAGCTTAGATATGTAATAGATGCTAATAGTGGTAAACTTAATAATGGTGCAAGAGAATGGATAGCAAATTTGGTACAGGAGTTTACTGTAGAAAAAATGAATGGTATTAAATTTATTAGGCAAATTTATACCTTACTAAAAAATGAGCCAATTGCTGAACATAACGAAGCCTTGCAAAATAGAATTATTGCCGCAGCAAACCATTTTGTAGCTAAGTTTATATATTTTTTAGATGCCATAAAAGATCAGCCAATAATTACGGAGCATAAAGAAGCTGCCGACCCTGTAAACGAACAATTATTGGCTGCAGCTAATGCTTTGCATGCAACCGGTTATAATTTGTTTTACTGCAAAAAAAACTTTTCGGTTACTACATTTTTACAACATAAATTAAATTATGCTCAAGTAAAATTTGGTATAAGTTGCTACGCTAGCAGCCAAAGAAATAATAATACCGATTCTCCAAATGCTGAACTATACAACTCCTTAAAGCTATGGAGAGATAGCGTATGTGAGGAAGATGACTCTCCAATATTTATGGTAGCAACACATACTATGCTAAAAGATATTTGTACATATTTACCAAAAACGAAAAGAGATTTATTGCTTATTAGTGGTTTTGGGAAAGCCAAAATAGATAAATATGGAGATGAAATTTGTAATGCTGTGAATGATTTTTGTGACAAGTACGATATTGTAGTAGAAGTATTGCAAAAAAAACCAATTACAAAAAAAGAAAAAAAAATAAACGTTAATAAAAAACCGGCTAAAGAAAGTACGCAAGACTCTTCATACAATTTATTAAAAAAAGGAAAAAGCATAGAAGAAATAGCTACTGAAAGAAAACTAGCAGTAAGCACAATAGAAGGGCATATAGCTGCTTGTGTAGAAAAAGGGTTAATAGAAATTGAAGAGGTAATGAGCATAGAACGGTATAATATGGTAGCTTTAATAATGAAAGACAGAGGCGAAAAAACATTGACCGAAATAAAGGCACAGAACCCTTCTATTGGCTTTGGTGAAATGAAAATGGCTGAAGCTGCAGTAAAATATTTTAGTGCTATTGATGTTAGCAAAAAATAATATGATTTTTGAATTACACAATATTGATATTTCTTTTCCGGATAGTGCAATGGCGGAGCCTGATGGCTTGCTTGCAATTGGCGGAGATTTAAGCTCAGAGCGGCTTTTGCTAGCTTATAAAAACGGCATTTTCCCTTGGTATAGCGATGATGAACCCATATGCTGGTATGCTCCGCCAGAACGTTGTGTATTATTTTCAAATAAGATTTTTGTGAGTAAAAGCATGCAACAAATTTTAAATAAAAAAAGTTTTACAATTACATTTAATACTGTTTTTGAAACTGTAATACAATATTGTGCCAATACAAATCGCAAAGACCAAGATGGAACATGGATAACAAATGACATGCAAAAAGCATACATAAATTTACACAAAATGGGTATTGCAAAAAGTGTAGAGGTTTGGCAAAATAAGGAACTTGTAGGCGGTTTGTATGGGTTAGAAATAAATAATGTTTTTTGTGGCGAAAGTATGTTTAGCAAAGTAAGTAATGCATCAAAAGCTGCACTGATATGGCTTTGCAAAGAAAATAACTATAAAGTAATAGATTGCCAAATAAGAACCGAACACCTTATTAGCATGGGTGCAGAAATGATAGAAAGAGCAGAGTATCTTAATATATTGCATAATAAAAGTTGAAAAAAGATATGCTGACGAAGGGCTGCGATGCTTAGCCGAAAATCCTTTTTGTATAGCTTTAGCTAACAAAAAGATTGTAGGCGGGCAGCGTACAAATGTTCATACATTTTATTTAGCTAACAGCCCCAAGTTAAAAAAAATGAATAATACGATGAATAATGGTAAATATTAAAAAAACAGATGTTGTTTTGATAGGTGCTGGCATAATGAGTGCCACACTTGGCGTAATTTTAAAAGAGTTGGAGCCAAATATTTCTATTGCCATTTTTGAAAGATTAGATGGTGTGGCATTAGAAAGCTCCGACGCTTGGAATAATGCAGGCACTGGGCATTCGGCATTTTGTGAACTAAATTATACTCCAGAAAATGAAGATGGCTCAATTGATATTTCTAAGGCATTAAAAATTGCTGCGCATTTTGAAATGAGCAAACAGTTTTGGAGTTATTTGGTTGAACAAAAATATTTTAGTAACCCTCAAGATTTTATTAATAATATACCACATATTAGTTTTGTGTGGGGAGCCGATAATGTACAATATCTTAAAAAAAGATTTGAGGCACTTACACAAAATGCATTGTTTGCTGGTATGCAATTTTCGGATAATGCTACAAAAATTAATGAATGGATTCCGCTTGTAATGGAAGGCAGAAACGCCAATGAAAAAGTAGCTGCAACAAAAATAGATATTGGTACCGATGTAAATTTTGGGGCACTTACAAGGGTTATGATAAAACATTTGCAAGAGCAAGAAAACGTAACACTTTATTGCAACCATGAAGTGAGAGATTTAGAAAAAGAAAGCGATGGAACATGGCAAATAAAAGTAAAAGATTTATTGAACGATGAAAAGACAGCTTTTGTATCTCCATTTGTTTTTATAGGGGCTGGAGGTGGCTCATTACCGTTGTTAGAAAAATCGAACATTGAGGAAGCTGAGGGCTATGGTGGATTTCCAATAAGTGGACAGTGGCTTAGGTGCAACAATAAAACTATAATAGAAAAACATGCAGCAAAAGTATATGGCAAAGCAAGTGTAGGTGCACCACCTATGAGTGTGCCACATTTGGATACTCGTATAATAAATAAAAAAAAGGCTTTATTGTTTGGCCCTTTTGCAGGCTTTAGTACTAAGTTTTTAAAACAAGGTTCATTTATGGATTTGCCTTTAAGCATTGAGTTTGCTAATATTTACCCAATGCTATCGGCAGGTTGGCACAATTTGGAGCTCACAAAATATTTAATAAAACAAGTAGCACAATCTGATAAAGACAGAATAGATGCACTAAAAAAATACTTACCAAAAGCAATTGCAGAAGATTGGGAACTTGCTATAGCAGGGCAAAGAGTGCAAGTAATAAAAAAAAATGAAGATAAAGGTGGAGTATTAGAATTTGGTACAGAAATAGTAGCTTCCAAAGATGGATCAATTGCTGCTTTACTAGGTGCATCACCAGGTGCATCTACATCTGTATATGTGATGATAGATGTATTGAAAAAATGTTTTGCTGTGCAAATGGAAAGTAAAGACTGGCAAACAAAACTAAAAAATATGATACCATCTTATGGGCAAAAATTATCGGAAGATGCAGCTCTTTGTAATGCCGTTAGAGTACGAACTACGAGATTATTGGAATTGTAAATTTTGTTTCATAAAAAGTGACAATGTAAACAAAGAGCGCAAAAATTGCTATAAATATTAGTTACTTTAGCCTATTTTGTGGTAATAAATAATGAATAATACAAAACATACGGGAAAAACTATATGGAAAAAACTTTGCCGAAAAAAATCGGGAATAGTAGGCTTGTGCATTATTGTGCTTGCAGTACTGGTAAGTTTTTTTGGATACATTATTGCGCCAGATGATAGTACAGATGCTGATTTGCAAACAATAGAAATACAATCTAAACCATTAGGTTACACTCAACTGTTTTTAAAAATACCTATAAACAATAAAACACAATCTTCTTTTTTTTATAATTTATTTTTTGGGAGATCAACTACTCATAAATTTTTGCCAATAAAAAGTTTTACTATAAATGGCCAAAACATTAGTGTAAATAAATATGTAGATGATGACACTTCGGTAGTGCAAAATTACAGTATAGTTGAAATAACGAATAAGCAGCCAGAAAAAATATTGACTCAAATTATTACAAAAAAATATTGGTTAGGTACAGATGCCTTCGGTAGAGATTTATTGAGCAGGCTTATTATTGGCACAAGGGTAAGTATGATGGTGGGTTTGGTTGCTGTTATAATTTCGTTGAGTATAGGTGTTTTGTTGGGTGCTTTTGCTGGTTATTATAAAGGCAAGACTGATACATTTATTATGTGGTTTATAAATGTAACATGGAGTATTCCTACACTTTTATTAGTATTTGCAATAACCCTTGCTTTGGGCAAAGGCTTTTGGCAAATATTTATTGCAGTAGGGCTTACTCTATGGGTAAGTGTAGCACGCCTTGTACGTGGGCAAGTAATGGCTGTAAAAGAATTAGAGTATGTACAAGCTGCAAAGGCATTGGGTTTTAAAGATTTCAGAATAATTTTTAAACATATTTTGCCCAACATTATTGGCCCTGTATTGGTAATAGCAGCAGGCAATTTTGCTACTGCCATTATTGTAGAGGCAGGACTTAGCTTTTTAGGTATTGGTGTGCAACCGCCACAACCAAGCTGGGGATTAATGATAAAAGAAAACTACAATTTAATAATTACTAATAATGCCATGCAAGCACTAATACCTGGCTTTGCAATTATGCTGTTGGTATTGGCTTTTAATTTGTTGGGTACTGCTTTAAGAGATGCTGTAGATGTAAAAGATGGCATTGGTTAAACATTGATTCCATAAATTAAAGCACCATTTATTGATACAACAAATAAAACGATAAGTGCAAAAATGGAGAATGTTGTAAATTAATACCGATTGCTCTGATTTCAAAATTTATAAAACTGTTTCTAAATTTAAGTGTACCTCTAAAAAAAGAAGGTTCAAAAAATAAGTACCCAAAACAATTACGAAAAGTATCTATAGGGGATAATAAAAACAAGCAAGTAATAGAGCTCATTACAAATAACCTTACTTGGGTAGCTAATACTATAGCTACTTTTGGAACTGAATAGTTACAAAAAATTAACACAATAAAAAATTAACAAATTCGTTGTATAAATAATAAAACCGTTAAAGAGGTGATATCGTCTTATATATTCAAGTAATCTTAATTAATAATAATGAAAAAACTGGTACTTAATTTCATTTTCGCTACACTTTCAATTGTTTCTTTTTCTCAACCAATATCTTGGCAAGCCAGAGGTATTGGTGGTGGTGGTGCATTATTTTATCCTACTATAAATCCTTTTAACACCAATGAGTATTTTGTGGCATGCGATATGGGAGAGCAATTTCACACCACCAATTTTGGAAATTCATATACACAATTAAACTCGGCTAATATTAATGGCAATGCAGATGCAAAAGTTTGTTTTACAAGCACTCCAGGGTTACTATACTCTTTAACAATTTTAGACCCCGTAGCTGGTAATAATGTACCAGTAAAAAGTATCGATAATGGACTTACATGGGTACCATTTGTATTGCCTGTTTCTGCCTCTGGCGAAAATTTTGTATCAATATATTCAAGTACAAGCGACCCCGATTTGGTTGTATTTTCTAATTATGGCCAAGTATTTGTTACTCATGATGGTGGTGCAACTGTAGATTTGGAACATACTGCTTTAGATGGTGGATCTGGTTGTATTTTGAGTGGCTTTTTCTTCGATAATACTAGCAATAGGGTGTACATTGCTACCAACGATGGTGTATTGGTATCTACAAATGGTGGTTATACTTGGGCTATAACACCTATTGGAGGTTTGCCAATAAACGAACGTATTTGGAGCTTTGCTATTGCAAAAGTTGGCTCTACCACTAGGTTTTATTGTATTACTGGTGCAGCTGGTAATACCTATGTAGGTGTAAAAGGATTAGATTATTGGGGTTTTACAAAAGGAGTTTATACCGTAGATTATATACATGGTGGTACTAATAATTGGACATCAATTGCAACTGGGATTGATATTACAAATGGTGAATATCCAATGTATATAGATTGTGCCGAAAATGATATTAATACTGTATATGTGGCTGGCAGTAGTATAAAAGCATCTGGAGGCTCTTGGGGAGAGCCTATGGTTCTCAAATCTGTTAATGCAGGTAGCACATGGACAAATTCTTTAATTGTAAATAATAACCAAAATGTATTTACTGGTTGGGCTGGTCATTTGGGAGATAGACAATGGAGTTATGGTGAATGTGCTTTAGGGTTCGATGTTTGTGCTACAGATGCCAATAAAGTAATAATCACCGATTTTGGGTTTCCGCATAAAACAACCAATGGTGGCTCTTCATGGAGCCAAGGATATGTAGATGTAGCAGAACAAAACTCAATGAATGCAGCTACCCCACAGTTTCAAAGCTACAAAAGCATTGGTTTAGAAAATACAACCTGCTGGCAAGTAACTTGGGCTAATGCTACAAATTTATGGGCTTCTTATTCCGATGTGAGAGGAATGAGAAGTACAGATGCTGGCAACAAATGGTCTTTTAATTACACTGGACATTTAGCAAATACAGCTTATCGTACTGTAAAAACTTCAAGTGGCACATTAATTGCGGCTACGTCTAACGTTCATGATATGTACCAAAGTACTAGGCTAAAAGATATACCTTTAGATAATGCAGACCCAAACGGTAAATTAATTTACTCTACCAATAATGGGCAAACTTGGAATTTATTAAAACTTTTTGGACACCCAGTATATTGGATAGCTTTAGACCCAAACAATACCAATAGAGCTTATGCAAGTGTAATACATTATGCAGCAGGCGCTGGTGTTGGTGGCGTTTATAGATGTGATGATTTAAGTAATCTTGCCACTTCTACATGGACACTTTTGGCTGACCCTCCTCGTACTCAAAAACACCCTGCGTCGTTAGAGGTACTTAACGATGGTACTGTAGTTGCTGCTTTTTCTGGACGTAGAAATACATCTGGCGTGCCAGTTTTTGCTTCAAGCTCTGGTGTATTTACATATAACCCTACTACCAATACTTGGGCAGATGTATCGGACCCTGTGAATATGATTTATTGGACAAAAGAAGTAGTAATAGACCCCAACGATGCTACTCAAAACACTTGGTATGCCTGTGTAGCAAGTGGCTGGGGTGGTGCACCAGCAGGTACAGGAGGTTTATATAAAACCATAAATAGAGGCTCTACTTGGATAAGACTTACCGACCCTATAATTGATAGAGTAGAATCTTGCACATTTAACCCTACAAACCCCAACGAATTGTACTTTACAACCGAAGGGTTAGGACTTTGGATGAGTAGTAACATAAACGCTAGAGGTACAGCTGCGCCAAGTTTTACAAGAGTTTTGGGCTATGAATTTAAAAACCCTTTAAAGGTATTTTTTAACCCTTTTGATACCGATAAAATGTGGGTTACAAGCTTTGGCAATGGTATGAAAATAGGTAGTTTGAGTACTGTATTGCCCGTAAAATTTGAAAGTTTTACTGCCATTTGCAATAACCAATATGCACAATTAAATTGGAAAACAACTTCTGAAATAAACAACGATTATTTTGAAGTTGAAAAAAGTGAAGACGGTAATATTTGGAAAAAAATTGGAAAAGTTTTTTCGGCAAATAAAACTTATACATTTAATGATAATGAAAAACTAAACGGATTATCTTTTTATAGAATTAAACAAACCGATAAAGATGGTAGCTTCTATTTTTCTAAAATCATTTCTTTAAATAATTGCGAAACAAAAAATAACAACTATTTTACCATTACACCAGCATTTGCACAAAATAGTATAAAAATAAATATTAATACTTTTGCAAATAATTCTGCATTTAAAATTGTAAACGAAAATGGCAAAACGGTTTATCAATTTACATCTAATAATAGTAAAGTAATTGATATTTCTAACTTAGCTAAAGGTATTTATTTTGTAATAATGATAAATAACGAAAACAAAATGGTACAAAAATTCGTTAAACAATAAAAAGAATTTTAATTTTTTTGCAATAAATAAAACAATTAATAGTGAAAAAAGAAATTTTTGCAGTACTAAAAATAACACTACTTGTATGCACAATTTTGTTTTTTGGTAGTAGCTCAATAGCCCAAGTAGCTGGCGATTTTCAAACAAAAAATAGCACCGGAAACTGGAGTGACTACAATTCTTGGAACATATATAGTGGTGGTACTTGGGTAGCTGCTACAAGTGGGCAAACCCCTTTTGTAACTCTTAGTGGTGGCTATACTACTGTACCTAGTGTTTATATAAAATCAGGCTCGGTAATTACAGTAGATGTGGCTACAGCTGCTTGTTTTAATTTAATTTTTGAAGATAATAATGCTTCAGATAATGTAACTGTTTCTGCCAATCAAGTATTATCCATTTATGGTAATATAGATTGTAATGGTACAAATACAATACCATTTCAAAACTGGGGTGGAGGTACAGCAAAAATTATTTTTAAACTTTTTGTAGATGCCATTTATACATCAGGTTTAGATAATAGAACAATTAATAATGCAGGTAATAATGTAAACTTATACAATGTTATTATAGATAAAGAATATTATAGAAACTTTAGTTTCCCATCTTCAACAATTACATTTAGTAGCATCATTATAAATAGAGGCGATTTAATTCTTGCTGGCACAAATTTACAAGCTGCCAACACAAGTTCTTTTATTACTTTAGAAACTTCGGGCTCACAAGCAGGCTATATACCTGCAAATGGTTACCCTGCAAATTATACTTACCCATGGGCAAAGCTATTTACAAATGGCAATTCTCAAATACATACTGCTGCTGGCGATCCTATTGCCTTAACTTTAAATGGCAATACAAGCCTTTACTCTGCTAATGTAGAAACATATTTATACACTACACATGCTACAGGCTTAAAATTTAGTACAGTAATAGTACAAAATAAAGTATATACTACATTTAGAGTTTTAGATTGTGTAGGCAATATTAGTGTAAGAGATGATATTGTTTTGAAAGATGGTGGTTTTTTTACAAATCATTATCAAAATTTTATTGCTCCTTCAACTACTCATTTACTTGGAGGCACTGTATCTTATCAAAAAAATGACCCTTCTTATGCTATACCTACTTCATCAGACCAATATGTAATGGCTGTACCTTATGGCAATGTAGAATTTTTTAAACCAGGCAATAAAATTGCAACTGGTAATTTTAGTACAGGAGTAAGCTCACCTGCTACAAGTGGTGTAGATGGTGATATAACTATAGGTGCTAGCACAACAGTTTTTAAATTACTAAATTATACAGCAAGTATTTGGAATGTATGGAATAATTTAGGTACAACAGCTAATTTTGATGAAGGTACATCTAAAGTACATTTTTGGGGAACTGGATATCCAGCAATTAAAGTAGCTGGTGGCGGTGGTGAAGATTTTTATAAATTGTATAAGTCCAACACTGGGTATTTAACCCAAATATGCGAAATACGTGTAGCCAACGAATATAATATGAGTGCAGGTGATTGGCAAACCACACAATCATATCCAACTATTGCAAATTCATTAAAAAGTACAACTGCTTCAACACTATTAAATATTAGTGGAGGCAATTTGTATTTGGGCAAAACAGGAGTAATAGTACCCGAATTTACAAATACTACTTATAATATTACAGGTGGGTATATTGCTTTTGATGGCGATGGAGCTCAAACTATTAGAGGACGTACATACAACAATATTGGTATTGCTCGATTTAATAATGATGGAGTAAGTGGTAGCCCTTTAAAAACATTACCTAATGCTGCTGATGGTGATTTAGTTTTAAACGGTGATTTTATTAGAAAAAATGCAACCTTTGATGCACAAAATGGTAGAGTTGTGTTTTCTTCTTCAACAAAAGCTCAAGCTTATTTTGAAGACTATTCTGTAGATGCTGCTGTAAGGTCTGATTTTTATAACCTAACCAATAATAATACATTTTCAAGTGGGTTAACAATAAATTCTGAAAATGGCAACAAAAATATAGCTATTTTAAACGAATTAAAATTAAATAGCAATTCCAATTTATTTTTTCATTATAGTACTGATATAATTTTACGATCTACTAGTAGTAATACTGCTCATATTGCAGATATGGGCAATCCTATAACACAAACAATAAATTACAGTTGGAACGATAGACGATTTGTAATAGAGCGTTATTTACCTGGGTATAAGTCTTGGCGTTTTTTGGCTACACCATTGGTTATATCTACTTCTCCCTATGTTGCACAATCATGGAGAGAAAACGTTAGTGCCCTTTCATCTACCGGATATGGCACTGCCATTACAGGTCCATCGGGTCCAAATGCCGAGTTAGATTATTATACCCAGCGTGGCTCTATGAAATACTACAATGCTAGTAGCAATACTTGGGTAGAATTAACCAACACCACTACTACCAAAATAGCCAACGATATGGGCTATATGCTTTTTGTACGTGGCGATAGAGGTGCTGCCAACGTTTGGTGGCTTGGCGAAGTACCGCCTTGCAGAATGTTGAATTATAGTACAAAGGCTTGTGGCGGTATTTTGCCAAACCACTTGTTATGTGCCGTTTTTTCTTACAAACTTCAAATTATTA